>JAYUJN010000016.1:0-119449 GCA_043765195.1 Bacteroidota bacterium
CACGCATCTATTTGCTTGGTAAGCACTTCGGCTATCATGCCGCAGCCCACAAAAAAGGGTTTGTCCGTAATTTGTATCACCAGCTCGCAGGTTTCGGGCGTGTATTCGTAGTCAAACGAAATGGTTACGGGCGTGTGAATGGTGGCTGAACCCTTATAATCAGTGATTTTATAGCCGAATTTCTCGGTTTTTTGGTTCAAAACCATCAAAACCTCCGTGGTAACATCGATAAATTTTATTGGGCTGCAAGATGCCATTTTTGTGTTTTTTTAGGTGAAAATAAAATTATTAAAGACCAATTTTGGGCAAAAGCCATTTTCGCAACCGCCCAAAACCGTGCTACAAAGATAAAAAAAATGCAACAACAAATACATCTGACCAAAAATATTTGTGGTGCGTGGAAAAAACCCACAAAACTCCAAAAATGATTTAACAAACGCCCAAAACCAAAATACTTGGTGGTAAGGCATTTATTTTGTAACTTTGTGAGCCTTAGAACCGCACAAAATATGCGCTGGGCTGCATAGCGCTCGTTTTTACGAAAACAAAAACACAAAAACACGGCACAAAAAACTTTCCCTTTCATAAAACAATAAAAACATGACCCCAATTACAGTAGCTTATGGCGATGGCATCGGACCAGAAATAATGACCGCAACCCTCGAAATATTGAAGGCGGCTGGCGCACAGCTTGCCATAGAAACGATAGAAATAGGCGAAAAAGTGTATTTGAGCGGCAATACCTCGGGCATAAAACCAGAGGCTTGGGAGAGCTTGCAGCGCACAAAGGTTTTTTTGAAATCGCCGATTACCACCCCCTTTGGTGGCGGCTACAAAAGCCTAAATGTAACCGTGCGCAAAACCCTGGGGCTGTACGCCAACGTGCGCCCATGCCAAGCCTACACGCCGTTTGTGCCGTCTCGGTTTCCGAAAATGGACGTGGTAATCGTGCGTGAAAACGAAGAAGACCTCTACGCTGGCATCGAGTATAGGCTGACACAAGATGTGTTCGAGAGCCTAAAATTGATTTCCAGACCTGGCTCCGAAAAAATAGTGCGCTACGCATTTGAGTACGCCCGCCAAAACGGACGAAAAAAGGTAAGTTGCTTTATAAAAGACAATATAATGAAACTCTCGGACGGTATTTTTCACCAAGTGTTTGACGAAGTGGGCGTGGAATACCCCGAAATAGAAAAAAACAGCTACATCATAGACATTGGCGCAGCCCGCTTGGCAGATAGCCCCGAAATTTTTGATGTAATCGTTACCTCCAACCTGTACGGCGACATTATTTCGGACATTGCAGCCCAAATTTCGGGTTCGGTGGGCATCGGCGGCTCTTCGAACATAGGCGAAAAATGCGCCATGTTTGAAGCCATACACGGCTCTGCCCCCGATATTTCGGGCAAAGACCTCGCCAACCCATCGGGCTTACTGCTTTCGGCGATTATGATGCTGGAACACATAGGGCAGCCCGCCATAGGCGCAAAAATAAAAAATGCGTGGCTCAAAACCCTCGAAGACGGCATACACACAGGCGACATACACAGCACAGGCAACGCCAACGAGCGCAAAGTAGGCACAACGGAATTTACGCAAGCCATCATCAGCCGCTTGGGGCAAGTACCCGCCACACTAACGGTGGCTACCTACAACCCAAACGCCAAACCAGTACCCACGCACTACGAACTAACCACGGTAATACACGAGGACAAAACCTTGGTGGGGTCGGATATATTTTTGGATTGCGAAGACATCAGCCCCGACGACTTGGGCAGCAAATTAGAAGCCGTAACCATTCCTGGTTTAAAACTACAAATGATAAGCAACAGGGGCGTAAAAGTCTATCCAAATGCGATAAAAGACATTTTTTGTACCAATATGTGGCGGTGTAGGTTTGTGGCTACCGATACCAAAAACGGCATAAGCCACACCCAAATCATAGCCCAGCTACAACTGCTACAAATACAAGGCATAGATTTTATAAAAACCGAAAACCTGTATAATTACAACGGAAAAGCGGGTTATTCGCTGGCACAGGGGCAATAAACCATGGTGTTTTTAGATGCCCACTTTTTTTGGTTGCTGGCGCTCATACCCTTTTGGGTTTATTGGGTGCTAAAAAAAAACAACCCCAAACAGCCGAGCCTGCGTAGCTCGGGCTTAGATAGCAGCCTGTTTGGGGGGCATAAAGCACGGCTGATATACCTACCTTTTTTGCTACAAATACTAGCTTTTGTGCTGCTCACCTGCGCACTGGCACGCCCGCAGCGGTTTGCGGTGCAAGCCCAAGCCGACACCACCAACGGCATCGACATTGTACTCGCCATAGATGTATCGAGCAGTATGCGCACCGAAGACCTTAGCCCAAACCGCCTCGAGGCAGCCAAAAGCAGCGCAATTTCGTTCGTTAATTTGTGCCAAAACGATAGAATTGGTCTGGTGATTTTTGCAGGCGAAGCCTTTGGGCAAATACCGCTTACAACCAACCATTTTTTGGTGATAGATGCCATAAGAAACCTAAATTTTGAGCTGATAATGGACGGCACAGCCATAGGCGTGGGGCTGGGTACGGCGGTAACCAAGCTCACGAACCCAAATGTAAAAACCAAAGTGGTGATACTGCTCACCGACGGCATAGACAACGGTTACGCCATTTCGCCGAGCCAAGCCACGCAGCTCGCCGCCGACAACCAAGTGCGGGTATATACCATAGGCGTGGGCGGCGTGGGCGCAAGCACCACCACCCAAAAAAATATTTATGGCGACGATGTAACCAAAACCACCCAAAGCAATATAGACGAAGACCTGCTAAAAACCATTGCGCTACGCACCAACGGGCGGTATTTTAGGGCGCAAAACACCCAAGAACTCCTCAATGTTTATGCCGAAATAGACGCATTGGAAAAAAGCAAGCTGCCCACAAAAAAATACACCAGCACCACGGAGCTGTACAGGTATTTTGCGCTGCCCGCGTTTTTTTTAATGTTAGTTTCGCTGCTGCTGCCTTATATTTACCTAAAAAAGATATAGTTTTACCCCAAAATAAATTTAGTATGTTTTACATCACCGAACTGCGCCAGTACTGCCTAAGCAAGGCTGGCTGCACCGAAAGCACGCCCTTTGACATAGAAACCCTGGTGTTTAAGGTGGGCAACAAAATATTTTTGATTACAAACATAGAGCACTTTGAGGAAATAAGCCTAAAATGCGACCCCGAGCTGGCGCAAAACTTGCGGGCGCAATACCCCGATGCCGTAAGGGCGGGCTACCACCTCAACAAAAAACACTGGAACACCATAAACCTGCGGGGCGGTATGCCCCTGCCCGAGGTTTTGGGCTGGATAGACCACTCGTACAGTCTTGTGTTCAGTAGCCTAAAAAAAGTGGAGCAACAAGCCATTTTAACCGCCGAAAACCAAGCCTAATGTTACACACCGCCGTACTTTTGCTGGCATTTAACCGCCCAGCGCACACCCAAAAAGTGCTGGAAGTGCTGCACCACGTACAGCCCACACGCCTGTACTTAGCCGCCGACGGCGCACGCCCCACCCACCCCACCGACGAGCTAAATTGCGCAGCAGTAAAGCAGGTTCTGAGCAATATACCGTGGCAGTGCGAAGTAAAAACGCTGTACCACACCCAAAACTTGGGCTGCAAAACCGCCGTAACCCAAGCCCTAAACTGGTTTTTTACGCACGAGCCGCACGGCATTGTACTCGAGGACGATTGTATGCCGCACCCGAGTTTTTTTGGTTTTTGTGAGGAGCTGCTGCACCACCACCAACACAACCCACAAATAACCCACATAGCTGGCTACAACCCACTAAAAAGCACGGAGCCGCCCCAGAGCTATTTTTACACCAACATTCCGCTGGTGTGGGGCTGGGCTACGTGGCGCAGGGCGTGGGCGCAGTTTACGCCCATTACCCCCGAAACATTGGCGCAAACGCCCATAAACTTTGGGTGGCTACCCACGATGGCTGCCGAATATTTAAAGCAAAAGTTTTGGCAAACGGCGCACAAAAAAAACAACTCTTGGGCGTATAGCTGGACGTTTACACAGCTAAAAAACGGCGGTTTGTGCATCGTTCCCAAAAAAAACTTGGTGCAAAACATCGGTTTTGATGAAACAGCCACGCACACCCAAAACAAAAACCGCACACACACCCAAAACCCCGCCCAAAGGCTGGAAACGCCTATTATTCACCCATTAAAAGCGGAAATAAACCAGAAACTGGCGATGGAAATTTTTTATAAAAGCCAAAAAACCAAGCTGCGTTTAATAATTTGGAACATAAAACGACAATTATTCAAATAAATTGCGTACCTTTGCAGCGTTTTAGCGAAAGTAAGTAGTTTGATAAGAGGCAATACCGATAGTTCAGTTTTGTAATTAAATTACGAACTAAGCTATATTGTACCCAAAAAACGAGCCTTGAAATGCCGTTTTTTGTATCTTTTCATTTTTCATTTATATAAATGCTTTCATTTCAAAACTTAGGGTTATCACAATCCTCATTAGCCAACATTATTGAGTTAGGCTATCAAGCCCCCACCGTTATTCAGCAAGAAGTTATTCCGATTTTACTCAGCGGCAAGCAAGACTTAGTAGCCTTAGCCCAAACTGGTACGGGAAAAACAGCCGCCTTCGGGTTGCCACTTATTGAGCTGGTAAACGAAAACGACCGCCAACCGCAAGCCTTGGTGCTGGCACCCACACGTGAGCTTTGCGTGCAAATTACCTCCGACTTTAATGCCTACGCCAAAAACGTAAAAAGCCTAAACATTACGGCGGTATATGGCGGAGCGAGCATACAAGACCAAATACGCAAAATAAAACAAGGCAGCCAAATTATAGTAGCCACGCCTGGCAGGCTTATAGATTTATTAGAGCGCAAAGCCATTCATTTAGACCAAATAAATTATTTTGTGTTGGACGAAGCCGACGAAATGCTAAAAATGGGTTTTCAGGAAGCCATAGATACCATTTTGCAGCACACCAACGATAAAAAAAGCGTTTGGTTGTTTTCGGCTACCATGCCCGCCGAAATAAGCAGGATAGCCAAAGCCTATATGAGCAACCCAATTGAGGTTTCGGTAGGCAATAAAAACCAAGGAAACGAAAACATAGCGCACCAGTTTGTGCTGGTGGCTGGCGAAAGAGACCGCTATCAAGCCCTAAAAAGGGTGATTGACATCAATACGGACATATACGCCGTGGTGTTTTGTAGGACAAAAATAGAAACCCAGAATATTTCGGACAAGCTAATGACCGACGGCTACAACGCCGATGCGCTGCACGGCGACCTTAGCCAAGCGCAAAGGGACAAGGTGCTGAATAATTTTAGGAACAAAAACCTGCAAGTGCTGGTAGCTACCGACGTAGCCGCCCGAGGCATAGATGTAACCGACGTGAGCCACGTGCTGCACCTAAACCTGCCCGACGAACTGGAATATTATACGCACCGCTCGGGGCGTACCGCCAGAGCGGGCAAAAAAGGGATTTCTATGGCACTTATTACGCACAAAGAGCAATTTAAACTGCGCCAAATAGAAAAACACCTAAAACTACGCTTTGAGCAAGTGCCAGTACCTACTGGAAAAGAAATATGCCACAGCAAGATGCTCGAGGTAATTACTAAATTACAAAATGTACAAATAAATACGGCGGAAATAGCTCCTTTTTTGGCAATATTGAACCAATCGCTGGAAAATACGCCGAAAGAAGAAGTAATCGCAAAATTTGTGTCGTTGGAGTTCAACCAATTTTTGGATTATTACCGCAACTCTATGGACCTGAACTCGGTGGTAGCCGCAGGCAGCAAAACCAAAAGAGACGACTGGGATAGCGGCAGCGAGCGTTACCCAAGCGGTACAAGGTTGTTTATTAGCTTAGGAAAAATGGACGGCTTAGAAAAAATGGACTTGCTCGCACTCATCAGCGAAAAAGCCAATGTGCCTCGCCGCAACATTAACAGAATAGAGATGAAGGGCGCTTACTCGTTTTTTGAGGTAGATGCCGAATTCACCGACAAAGTACGCACGCACCTCCACGACAAATGGTACGGCGACCGCCCCATACGCATAGAAGACGCAGGCGCAATGGACGGCGGCGGCGGCGGCGGAAAATACAAAGGTGGCTCAAAAGGCAAAAGCAGCGGCGGCGGCGGATACAAGGAATTTAAAGACAAAGACAAAAAGAAAAAATACCGCTATTAGTAGAACTCACACAAAATCAGGTTGCAAAGAAAGTTTGCAACCTGATTTTGTTTAAAATAAAAACGGCGCAACCCAACCCTGAAAAACAAAGTGCCGTAATACAGGACTAACTACAATTAAAACATAAAACGCTCAAAACATCACCCAAAACAATACAATGAAACAACTACAACATTTCAAAAAAAGGTTTTTCCTTGGAGTGTTCATGCTACTAAGCATGGCTATTCAGGCACAAAACTTTACAGTTACGGGCACCGTAACCAACCTAAACGGATTGCCACTACCCAACGTGCCAGTTTACACCTTCGATAGCAGCATGGTGGCAGGTACACCAAATCCAGTTTTTTACAGCACCACAACCAACAACCTGGGCTATTATTCGCAAGTAATACCCAACGGTGCTGCACCTGGTCCAAACATTATTTTTATAACGGGCCTGGTGGATTGTAGCTCGAGTTTTATATATTCCTCTTTTAGCAACAACCAAGGAACTACCAACTCGGCAGTAGCCGATTTTAGCATCTGCGACACCACGAGCATCATTGTATCGCCCGTGTGTAGCGCACAGTTTTTTAGCTTCCCCGACACCATACCCAACAACATGAGTTTTTTAGCCCCAAATGTTAGTTTTGGTGGCACTGGCACATACCTCTGGGATTTTGGCGATGGCACTACCTCTACCCAAGCCACGCCCACGCACAACTTTGCAAACCCAGGCGGCGCAAGCACCTACAATGTATGCCTTACCTACACCGATGCAGCCATAAACTGCACCGATAGCTACTGCGAACCAACTTTTATAGACAGTAACTATTGGTTTGGGTGCAATGCACAATTTATTAGTTTTCCTACTTGGAACGGCGTACCCAACAGCGTAGATTTTTATAATGCCAGCGCATCTGCCATAAACACCACATACAACTGGGATTTTGGCGACGGAACTACATACACAGGCGCAACGCCAACTACGCACACATATCCAGCCGCAGGTAGCTACTACGCCTGCCTTACCGCCACCAACCCCACGGGCTGCGTTAGCACATTTTGCGACTCGGTGCGCACCACCACCATTGTTGTTACGCCCACCTGCCAAGCATATTTTTATGCCTACCCCGATACCTCCACGCTACCCAACAGCTACCGATTCGTAGATATGTCGGCTAACTGGGGCATTCCTGCAAACTATACATATAGCTGGGATTTTGGCGATGGCTCTACCTCTACCCTACAAAACCCCACGCACCAATACGCCAGCAGCACCGCAAGCTACAACGTGTGCCTTACAATCACCGACTCGGCAAGCAACTGCAACAATACCTACTGCGAGCAAATAAGTATGCAAAACTCGCCCTGCGCCAACCTGTACATAACCCAACAAGTAACGGGCAACACCATTGCATTTGGTACAGCAACTACCTCAACGACCGCAACCTACAACTGGGATTTTGGCGACGGCACTACCTCAACCCAACCCGCACCAGTACATACTTACACCAATGTACCTCCTGGCGCAATATTCCTCGTTAGGTTAGATGTGAGCGATAGCGTGAACAACTGCTCGGCTGTTGCTTACAGCAATGTGTATTTTTTCCCTCCGTGCAGCAATACCTACATCATACAAAATACCATACCTGGCAGCAACACCGTGAGCTTTACAACCAACAGCGCAAACTCACTTGGCTTTAGCTTTGCCTGGGATTTTGGCGACGGAAGCCCAATAAGCACGCAAGACACCGCCATACACACCTACACCAATCCGAACCCAACTGGATTTTACCACGTGCAGCTAACCTTTACCGATAGCATGAACAACTGCACGAGCATAACCAGCACAGGCGTGTTTTTGCAACAATCTGTAAACTGCCAGCCCAGCTACTCAGTAGCTCCCAACGGCTTGTCGGTTACATTTATAGACAACTCATACACCAACACAGGAACGCCCGCTGCCAATTACCTCTGGGATTTTGGCGATGGCAATGTATCTACCCAAACAGGCACAGTAACGCACCAATACGCCCAAGCAGGCACTTACACCGTTTGCCTAAGCCTAAACGACGCTACCATAAACTGCTCGAACCAGCTATGTGCTGCCGTGGGCGTGGGTAGCATTGGCGGCGGCGGAAGCCTCGCCATAGGCATCGTAATGGCGGATAGCATACCCACACCCAACGCCACGGTGTACCTCATAGCCTACGATAGCCTGCTAAACACCATGACCGTGGTAGATACCATGAATACCAACAGCTCGGGTTTGTTTTACTTTATGCCACAAGCCACCGCAACTTATTTCATAAAAGCTGCGCCGCTCGCTGGCACTGCGCTCTTTAATACGCACATGCCCACCTATTATGGCGATGTGGTAAACTGGCAAAATGCCATAGCCTACAACCCGCTAAACGGCGTACTTTTGGCGACCATAAACTTAGTGCCTGTGGTACTACGCCCTGGTGCGGGCAACCTTTGGGGCAATGTAGCCAATGCGGGCTATATGCCAGCAGGGCATAGCATGGCTGGTTTGTCGGTGATACTGATGAACACAAATGGCGGCATTACCACCGCTTGCAAGCACACGCTCACCAATGCAAACGGTAGTTTTTCGCTGCCAAGTTTGGATTATGGCTCGTACAAAGCAATGGTAGAAATACCTGGAATGCCTTCGGCGCAGTACAATGTAAACATTACGGCGGCAAACCCGAATACGAACAACCTAAATTTTGTGGCTACCAACAACAACATTGCGCTGGCTAACGCCGAGCAAGAGCTGCTATCGGCGAGCCTTGGCATTTTGCCAAACCCAAACAACGGCGTTTTTGTACTGAACTTTGATGCCACAGCCGCAAACAATGCGCAAATACGCATATTTGATGCCTTGGGTAGGCTTGTATTGGAGCAAAATGCACAGTTTTTTGAAGGCAGCAACAAGCTACCATTGCAACTGAACAATGTGCAAGAAGGCGTTTATTTGGTACAACTAAAAACCAACAATGCCACGGCGCAAGTGCGTTTTGTAAAAACAAACTAAAATATTTGCTCTAAAAATGCGCCGTTTAAAAATTATTTTTAAACGGCGTATTTTTTTTATGTAGTATATTTACAAAATCTTGGAGATTTGGTAAATATAAATACGATACGACTACAAATAATGAAACATTTTTTGCTTTTGATAAGCTGCTGGCTCTTGCTATTTACCGCCCACGCCCAATTTGTGAATTTGGGTGCGGAGCGTTTTGGCAATTTGGTGCTGCTGCAATGGGCTACCGAGGCGGGTTTTACCTGCACCAACATAGAGGTGCAGCACAGCAGCGATACGCTTTTGGGTTTTTCTACCGTTTTTATACAAAATGGCGTGTGCGGCAATGCCGATAAGGAACAAGCGTATAGTTTTACGCACCTAAACCCAGCCACGCTACCCACGGAATACTACCGATTGACGGCGGCGGGCAGCAGCGTATCCAATATTTTTGTGCTAAAAAACCAAAACCGTGGTACGCAGCCTTATGTGGTGTATCCGCAGCCTGCAAACGAGGCGTTTAACTTGCAGTTTTATAGCAGCGGTCAGCAAAGGGTGGAGCTAAGTTTGTATGACATAAGCGGCAAAAAATGGCTGCAAATGCCCATAAACGACCCACAAAATACCAGAATTAATACACAATTTCTACCAAATGGCGTTTATACATTTAGATTGGAAGGAATTAATGAAAATCTTGGTGGAAAAGTAATAATTTTACACCCATAAACTGACAAAAGTACCGAAAAATAAATTTGGCACTTAAATTGCAAAACTAACTGAGGTTTTTAAATGGTTGAAGAAATGATTTGGTGGGTGTTTTAATTTTTTTTTATTAAAACACATAGCTGCCAAAATGTCATTTTTGAAGATTTAAGGCATTAAAAAAATAGTATCATTTTACTACAAAGATATGAGAAAACGTTTGGAATTTAACCAACAAGACGAAGACGAGAGCGAAGGCACGCTGCTGCCCATTATTACGATACACGAAACCGATGAGGCTGATTTCAAACAATTGCCCGAAATGCTTGCGCTGCTTCCGCTGCGCAATACGGTTCTTTTTCCTGGGGTGGTTATACCCATTACGGTGGGGCGCAGCAAGTCGATACAACTGATAAAAGATGCCAAAAAGCAAAAAAAGTTGATTGGTGTGGTGTCGCAAAAAGATGTGTCGGTGGAAGACCCGAGCCTCGCCGACCTTAGCCCGATAGCTACGGCTGCCGAAATTTTGAGGCTGGTGCGTATGCCCGACGGCAACATAACGGCGATGGTGCAGGGCAAAAAGCGGTTTTATATCGGCGAATCGGTGAGCGATACGCCTTATTTGGTGGTAAAAACGCTGCCGCTGACCGATGCCAAACAAAAAAACGACAAGGAAATGAAGGCGATCATTGCATCGCTCAAAGAAACTGCAATAGGTGTAATTCAGCTCTCGAGCACCATTCAGCCCGAGGCTGCGCTGGCGATACACAACATAACGAGTGCTAATTTTTTGATAAATTTTGTGGCTTCGAACCTTAGCTGCGAAACCGCCGACAAACAGCGGATACTCGAAATTACAGACCTGAAAGAGCGGGCAAAGGAAGTGCTGGTGTTGCTATCGAAAGACCTGCAAGTAGCCGAACTAAAAACGCAAATACAAAGCAAGGCACGTGGCGACATGGACAAGCAGCAACGTGAGTACTACCTAAACCAACAGCTCAAAACGATACAGGAGGAACTGGGCGGCATTACCCCCGAAGCCGATGCCAAGGATATAAAGGAACGTGCGGCTAAAATGAAGTGGAACGCCGAAACGGCTGCGTACTTTAACAAGGAACTGCTGCGCCTGCACCGCATAAACCCCGCTTCGCCCGATTATTCGGTGGTGGTAAACCACTTGGAACTGATGCTCGAGCTGCCGTGGAACGAGTTTACAAAAGATAATTTTGACCTGAAACGTGCCGAAAAAATACTAAACGGCGACCATTACGGCTTACAAAAAATAAAAAAACGGATACTCGAGTATTTGGCTGTAATTAAGCTAAAAAACGATATGCGCTCGCCCATACTTTGCTTGGTGGGCCCGCCAGGCGTGGGCAAAACCTCGCTCGGAAAATCCATAGCCAAGGCGCTCGGGCGCAAGTACGTGCGCATGAGCTTGGGCGGCGTACACGACGAAGCCGCCATTCGGGGACACCGAAAAACCTATATAGGCGCAATGCCTGGCAGGGTGATTCAGAGCCTGAAAAAAGCGCAGAGCAACAACCCAGTTTTTTTGCTGGACGAAATAGACAAGGCTGGCTCTGATGTTAGGGGCGATGTGTCGTCGGCACTGCTCGAGGTGCTGGACCCCGAACAAAACTATGCCTTCAACGACCACTACCTCGAGGCAGATTACGACCTTTCTCGGGTAATGTTTGTGGCGACCGCCAACGCCCTATCGCACGTGCAGCCCGCCCTGCTGGACCGTATGGAAATCATACAGCTCTCAGGTTATACCTTGGAAGAGAAAATAGAAATAGCCAAACGCCACCTCCTCCCCAAACAAATAAAGGAACACGGGCTAACCACAAAAGACCTAAAACTGAACCTAAAAGCCATAGAGTGCCTCATAGAAGGCTACACCCGTGAGGCGGGCGTGCGCAACCTCGAAAAACAAATAGCCGCACTGTGCCGAGGCATTGCCAAAATGAAGGTACTCGACGAACCTTACACCAAAACCATAGACGAAGCCATGGTAATACAGGTTTTGGGCGCAAAAAAGGTGGAAAAAGATGCCTACCAGGGCAACGACGTGGCGGGCGTGGTTACTGGTTTGGCGTGGACATCGGTGGGCGGCGAAATATTATTTATAGAAAGCAGCCTCAGCCGAGGCAAAGGCAGGGTGGTTATAACTGGCAACTTGGGCGAAGTAATGAAAGAAAGTGCCACCATTGCGCTGGCTTATATTAGGGCAAACAGCGATATTTTGGACATAAAACACGAGCTGTTCGACAGCGTGGACATAAACATTCACGTGCCAGAGGGCGCTACGCCCAAAGACGGACCTTCGGCGGGCGTAACCATGCTCACGTCGCTGGTTTCGTCGTTTACCCAAAGCAAAATAAAACCGCACTTGGCTATGACGGGCGAAATAACCCTGCGTGGAAAAGTGCTGCCCGTGGGCGGCATCAAAGAAAAAATATTGGCAGCCAAGCGTGCGGGCATCAAAGAAATTTTGCTCTCGGAGCGCAACCGCAAAGACATTTTGGAAATAGAGGAGCAATACATCGCTGGGCTGAAGTTTCACTACGTAGAAAACATGATGCAGGTGCTGGACATAGCTCTGCTCAAAACCCGTGTGGCAAATGCCAAAAACCTGATAGACTACATACCCCAAAAAACGCTGCCCACAAACCCAAAGTAAATTTATAGGGTAAAAAACACCCTGAGCGCACCAAAAAACACGAAATTGACCGCCAAAAACAAGCCCGCAAGTTTGTTTTTGGCGCAAATTTTAAGCCCAAAAAACGCCGCCGCCGCCAACGCCGAATAGCAAAACCAAACCACATAATTTTGTAGCGGCACTTGCGTGCTATGCCATTGCCAAAAGTTTAGCGCAATAGCCACAGGCTCTATCAGCCAATCCAACGAAACCAAGAGCAAGCCAACAAGTGCGCTTTTTATGAAAATGTGCTGCGTGCGCAGGTGCAAATCCACGAACAAACAAGCGGCGTATATCAGCACCGCCCAGTTTAGCCCGATGACCAAAGGCACGTTCAGCACGCCCCAGCCCAGCACCTGCGTGTAATGGTATGCACCAAAAACCTTGCCCGTAGCCACGCCCAGCGCCTCCAACGCAAAGCCGCCCGCATACACCAAAGCCACGTAGAGGCACAAACTACGGCTTTTTTTCTGCTCGTTGTACAGCAGCAGCCCCGAGCAAGCCAGCAAGGTAAACGGCGTAAACCACAAAAAAATGGCACGGCTCTGCGCCCAACCCAAAAAAACAATGCCGCTCGCATACACCTGCACAAGCGCACGGGCTAAGATATAATTCTGCCTTTCCAACTGTTTGTCTTTAATAAATTTTTTACGATAGAAATGAACGCCAACAAGGCTAAATTACTGATTTGAAACGGGTGAAGCAGCCAGTTTTTTAGCACCGACTGATTGCTCATGGTGCTAACCATAGCCCTACAAACAAAAACGATGCACAAAGGTAAAAACAATTTGGTGGCATAACCCATAAAATAAAGCCAAAAATAAATGCCGATGACAATCCACAAATAAACAACCAAAGCAAAAAAAGAGCCGCCGAACCCAGCCAAAATATTTTTAGAAAACCCCAAAATAGCGTCCTTATATCCGCTGTACATTCTACAAAAAACCAGCTTGTTGGCAATGTACGACATACCCAAGTTTCCAGTTCGTTTCACCGCCTTCATTATCTCAATATCCTCCGTAATTTGGTTTTTTGCCCAATAATGCCAGCTATTTTGCTTGTATTTATACGCATCAAAAAGCATAAACTGCCCATTTGCAGCAGCTATTTCTGGTATTTTTGTGGAATATAAAATAGCCCTTAGCGGCAGCATCGTAAGCAATATATTGTGCATGAGCGGCACTACGGTTTGCTCGCCAAACGTACCCATTTTTTGGTCGGGGAACACAGATAGCAACGCCAAATTGCGCTTTTTCAGCTCTTGCAAAGCCGAATTAATGGCATTTGCCTGCAAAATTACGTCTGCGTCCATAAACAAATAATACTTACCCACAGCCCGCTTCGAGAGCTGGTGGCAAGCCCAGTTCTTGCCCAGCCAGCCTTTGGGCAACGGCAGCCCACGCACGGTCTTCCAAAAAAAATACTTCGATGTTATCGCATTTGCCACCTCAAAAGTACCGTCGGTAGAGCCATCGTCCAGCACCACCACTTCTATAAACCTATATTCTTGTTCAGCCAAGCTATCGAGTACTTGTTTTATGTTGTTTGCCTCGTTGCGGGCTGGTATAAGCACGGAAACAAACTCAAAATCGGCATCTTTTTCTGCGGCAAACGGCAACAACGGCTTGCTCACATAATTTATGAGCGTAATCACAAGCCTGATGAGCGCAAAACCCACCAGCAACCAATAATTTATTTCCGCCAAAATTTGTAGCATTTTATACAGCGTGTTTTTTTTCTATGGTTGTAATGTGTTCGTTTTTTGCATTTTCTACAAAGGTTAAATAAGTATTTTCAAACGTTTTAAAATCGCTTGTCTTGCTTAAATGGCTTTTTTCACTGTAAAAATAACAAGTTGGTTTTTGGGCATCGTGTTCTATAATTAAAAAAACAAACAACATTTGCGTATCTGCTTTTGTTTCAAGCCATATTTTATACACGCCCATATTTACGGTAAATTTGGGGTTGAGCGGCGACTGAATTTGCCCCTGCGGATAAATCAAAAGCATATTTTTGGGACTATTGAGCAAACTGGCACTGTATTTCAGGCTGCGCCACAGGTCTTTTACCGATGTTTTATCCAAACCAAATACGCCTATCAGGTTTATAACAACCGATTTTTTTAGCTGCTGAATGCCCGCCAAGGCATGAAACCTTTTTTTGAAATACCGCCTATTTATTTCGTACAAAAGCATTCCGTCCCACCAACTTATATGGTTGCACACCACCAAAAGGCTGGTATTTGGTGCTATTTCGGGCTGGTTCACCACTTGTATTTTGCCAAAATGCAGCCAAACCACCAAGGCGGTATAAGGTTTAAAGATTAGCTGCTCAAAAAACCAAAAATGATGCGCTGTTTTTAAAAACTGGTGTTTGATTGTCGTTTATTTTGAGTTGGGTAGCAGGTCAGCCACTATTTTTGCCGATTTCAAACAAAGCGGTATGCCGCCGCCTGGGTGCACGCTGCCCCCACAAAAGTACAAGCCACGCACTTGGTCGCTGTGGTTGGGGTGCCGCCCAAAAGCCGCCATTTTGTCGTTGGAGCTGTCGCCGTACAGCGCACCAAGGTACGAGCCCGTGCGGCTCTCGATGGTGCGTGGGTCCAGTATTTCCTCAAAAACAATGTGCGAGCGAATGTCTATTTTGAGCGTCCGCTCTATCTTATCCAAAATATTTTCTCTGGCTTCTTCTATTATTTTATCCCAATCTTGCCCTTTGTTGTGCGGCACATTTATCATCGTAAACCAGTTTTCGTGGTCTTCGGGTGCGTCCGAGGCGTTGTTTTTGCTGCTAATGTAAATGTAAACCGTGGGGTCGTGGTACACGCCTTTATAATCAAAAAGGTACTTAAACTCCTTTTCGTAGCTCTTACCAAAAAGTATGTTGTGTACGTCCAAGTGCTTAAACTTGCCTTTTATGCCCCAATAAAATATAATAGCAGAAGTCGATTTTTCTTTGCCGCCACCCACCCGCATTATCGGCATATCCGCTTTGCGCAGCAGGTTTTTATACGTAACCGCCACATCTAAATTACTTATCACAATGTTGCTCAAATGCCCAAAACCGTTTGAGTTTACGCCCTTCACCTGATAATTCGACACGATTATTTCGGAAACTGGCGAATTTTTATGCACCGTTACCCCAACTTCATACAACAGTTTTTCAAGCGCATTTACGATGCTATACATACCCCCCACTGGCAAAAAAGCACCCAAATTATGCTCCAAATGCGCAATTAAGTTAAGCGTGGCGGGTGCTTTAAACGGATTAGACCCATTGTAAGTGGCGTACCTATCAAAGAGCTGCACCACCTTTTCGTTCTTAAACCTTTTGGCATTTTCGTCGTGCATGGTCGTAAATGCCTTTAATTTTCCCATACCAAATATGGACTTTAAGCCCGAACCGCTCAAAAAAGAACCACCAATATTAATCGGCTTATTCAAAAAAACATCTTCGGTAAGTTCATAACGCTGCTTACAATCCTCCAAAAAATTCATGGTATCTTCCGTCGGCGTTTGGGTTTTATAATTCAGTTCCAACGCAAACTTTTGGGCGTTCGAGTAGCCATTTATCACCGTTTCATCTTCATAAAAATACTTGGTAATAATTGGTAGCTGCTCATAATCAAAATAATCACGTGGGTTTTTGCCCGCCAACTCAAAAAGTTCGTCTATTAAATCAGGCATCGTAAACAGCGATGGTCCGGCATCAAACCGAAAACCGCCGCCCCGCACCTCCGCAATTTTCCCTCCCAAATAAGGGTTACTTTCGTATAATGCCGTTTGGTAGCCCTTTAAAGCCACGCGAATGGCTACGGCAATGCCAGCTATGCCCCCACCGACTACCGATACATTTTGTTTTTTCTCTCCCAAGGTGCTTGAATTTAGTTTAGGTTGCTAAATTAATCATTTCTTTACACATTCCAAAACATTGTGAAAAACAAAACGAGCTGCGGTTTCACCGCAGCTCGTTTTGTTCTCAATTATTCAGTCCAAAAAACGATTACCTATCTATTTTTATAAACTGTTTTTGGGCTATTCTACCTTTTGCGTCTTGTACAAATATCATGTACGAGCCAGCAGCCAAGTTTGTAGCATCAAAGTCCAAAGCATTGTTACCTGCTTTTAGCGTATTGCTATTGCTATACACCACCTGACCCAACACATTTCTAACCGTCAAAGTAGCATTTTCTACTGTTGGGCTATAAACTGTGTATCCGAGCTGACCGCTTGTAGGGTTCGGCACTATCGTTCCGATACTCAATTTGTCTATGCGCAAGTTCAGCAATATTGTTTTGCTGTAATTGAACTTACCGTCCAAATCCACTTGGCGCAAGCGATAGAAGTTAGAACCAGATAGCGGTTGGTTGTCTGCAAAAACATAGTCTCTGCGTGCATTTGTAGTTCCAGCACCTTTCATTTCACCAATATACTCAAAGTTAATGCCATCTAAGCTGCGTTCTATTTCAAACTTAGCGTTGTTTAGCTCTGTGGCAGTAGCCCAGTTTAGTATATTAATGTTGTTGGCAGTTCTACCCGTGAAGCTCAATAAATCTACTGGCAACAAAGATGCGTTCGGGTTACAAGCCGCACAATAGAAACCAGAGAAACCAGTAACAGGGAACGTTACGCTGTATTGTACAGGGCTGGTGCCAGGTACGGCACTTACAGTTACACCACTTGGGTAAGCTCCTATCACACTTTGGCTTGTAAAGCTTCCAGGCGATTGCGAACCTCCACTATATTTGTATATACACATGTTGGCATAGCTGCCAGGTGTTATGGCACCAAATCTAGTCGGGTTGCTTGCAGCATTTATAGCCGAGCTACCTACTAAGGCATCTAATTCACTTTGTAGCATATACAATGTTACAGTAGCTGGTCCGTTGTTTGTAGGCGTAATTTGGAAACTACGTGGCAAATAAGGCTGTCCGCTTGGTGCAGTAGGTGTACCACTTTGTACCGTAACGCAAGCATTGGTCATACCAAGTATGTTACCACCAGCGTTGTCGTCCACGGTAGCTATACGCTCACAGCTCGGAGTAGTATATGTGTAGTTACCATCGTCGTTGTGGTTTATGCCACCTGGGTCGCATACCGATACATTCGGTGTACTTGTTCCAGCCAAAGACATACTCGAGTTTGGCGTTACAGTTACCGTCCATGGCGCACGAGCCGATTGGCATCCTTGCGCATTGGTGTATTGCGCATAGTATGTGTATGGCGAGCCTGCGTTGGTTAGCGGCTGGTTGGCAGGTGTAAAGTTACAGCTTGCAGCACCCGTAGCCAGTTGCGTTCCGCCAGTAGCGGCATCGTACCAGTTTAGCGGTTGGTTGTAAACAATCTCTATTTTCACACCACCATAAGTAGCATCTGGGCTTGCACTTCCATTAAATGTCTGCGACAATGCCACAGTAGCCGTGCTACCCGCATTACTTATAGTTATCGGAATGCTCACCGAAGCCAGTGCAGTAGTGCTATTGGTAGTAGAGTATGCGGTAGTAGCCAAAGTAGCTGCACCACTTACTGCTGCCCTTAGCTCACTTAGCCAAACACCACCAGCAGGTACAACGTTTGTCATCACCAAGTTGGCACTTACTACCGTAGCGTAAGCAGGTAGCGCAGGTAGCGTTATCGTATAGTTCAGCGGCGTATTCAATCCGTCCGAAGTAATCGGGCTTGCTGTAACCGAAGCACTTACCGTGTCGTTTTCGCAAGGCGTAAAGTTTAGCGCACTTATTGGCGAACCTTCACAAACAGTAATATTTGGTATTGTTGGTCCAGCACTTGGTGCATCTACCGTAAAGTTTACGGCTACCCTTGGTCCTTCGCACCCACTTGAAGTACAAGCCGCATAAAGCGTAGTAGTTCCTGGCGTGTTGGTGTTTGCTACACCAGTTCCAGCCACACCTATTGGGTTAAATGGCGTGCCTGAGCCTACGCTTGTTCCGCCCGTTGAGGCTGCGTACCATACAGGTGCCGCTTGGTAGTTCAAGGTAACCGTACCCACACTTCCAATCGGGAAGATTGCATCGTTGCCAGTACAGTCGCCAGATGCGCCCTCAGTGTAAAGCAAGTTTAAAGTATTACTTGTTAGTACAGTTCCCGCAGGCAATGTAATTGTTCTCGAGTAGTTATACGGACCAGTTACCGAAGCAGCAGTATTACCATTGCCATTGGCTATGGTTAAGCCGCCAGTTACCGACAAACCACATTCACTTGCAAACGTTCCCGTGCAGGTACTTACCATACCGTTTATGGCTATGGTCGCACTTGTAACAATGCTACCAGCAGGTACACCGCTTACAGTTACCGTAGTTACTGGGCTTGCTACTTCGCCAGCAGGCTGGGCAGCAATCGTAATTGGTAGTACCACCGATGCAGCGCATCCGTTGGCACCCATTCCCTGACCAGCAAGTGGCGTTCCGCCTTGGCAAATATTAAAGTTTGCCACCGTAGGTGCGCCTGGTACAGTATTTATGCTTACCGTTACCGCTTTTATGTCCACACAGTTAGCAGGTGCAGGCGAAGTGGCTTTTATGTAGTAAGTTCCACCTACTGTAATAGCCGCTGGCGTACCAGATGCCGCAGGTATCGCCGTAGTAGCCGCTGCGTTAGCCCAGTAGCTAAGTACAGTACCCGTAGGCAATGTGCTACCAGCCGTTACAGCTGCTGCGGTCATATCTACCGTTGCAGGTGCGCAGGCACTCGCTGGGTTCGTTATCGTTAGTTCAGGTAGTGGTGCTATGGTTAGCATTACCGCTGTACGGGTATCACTTACACACGCTGGGCTATAACCCACAGCACGAGTTTCGGCATAATAGGTAGTAGTAGCCGTAGGTAGCGGCGATGGGGTATATGTGTTGATGTTTGATGCCAACAATGTACCACCAGTAGCAGCGCTATACCAGTCTATTGCAAAACCAGCACCAGCAGCAGCCACCGAAAGCGGCGTAGCAAGTGCGGTTACATTGGCGCAAATGGTTTGGTTCACAGGCGTAGCAGGTGCAGCAGGTGGGGTACAAGCCGCAGCGCAATCTACGTTGTTTAAACTTACCGTTCTATCGGTAAAGCAACCACCAGCTCCGAACACACGCACTGTATAAGCTTGTGAACCCACAGGATTGCTCAAATTGCTTACTATAATACCACCACTTGGTATGGTAGCAGCAGCAGTAGCACTGCCAGCAGCAAAGGTACTACCCAATGAATACTGGTAAGTATCCGTAGCTCCAAAGCCAGATAGTGTTATTGTACCATCAGCATTGGGCGAAGTAGGTCCGTTACAAGTTATGTCCGTAGCTATGGCAGTATATGCAGGCAACGGGTTTATCATAACTACTACCGAGTCTATGTCAGTACAGCTTCCTAAGGTAGCTTTTATATAGTATTTTCCAGCTACCGTAATGGCAGATGAAGTACCAGAGCTTGCAGGTATCGCCGTAGTAGCTGCTGCATTAGACCAATAGGTTAATACAGTACCCGTGGGCAATGTGCTACCAGTCGTTACAGTTGCTGCGGTTAGGTTAGCCGAAGATGGCAAACAAACCGAAATTGGGTTTGTAACCAAGTTTGGTGTTGGGTTTATGGTAAACGTAACCGAAGCACGTGCGCCTTCGCAAGAGCCATTGTTACATGAAGCATAATAGGTAGTAACGCCTGCTGTATTGGTGTTTGCCAAGCCTGAGCCAGCTACACCCACAGGGTTCAGTACCGCACCAGTAGCTATGGCAGTTCCGCCCGTAGAGGCAGTGTACCATGTAATGCCACTTTGTACGTATTGTACGCTTACAGTACCTACGCCAGTACCCGTAATAAAGGTATCGTCTGCGCCAGTATTGTCGTTACTTGAGTTCCAGTATAGTATATTTACAGCAGAACCACTTGGCAAACCATTGATGGTTGCCGCTCTGTTGTAGGTAAATGTACCCGCAGTGTTGGCAGAACCAGGGCTGGTAGCTGCTGCGTTGGTTACGCCGCCGCTTAATCCAAGCCTTACTTCCGACATCCAAGAACCTCCCAAGGCTTGTATGCCTGGTATGTTTATGGTTATGCTACCTATTACCGTTCCAGCTGGTGTAGCTGGTAGTGTAAATGAAGTTAGCACGTTGCCAGGCAATGTGTTTACCTCCACTGGTTGTGCAGCAATGTCTATTGGTATTACTACCACTGGACCCGATGGCGTTAGGCAAGATGTACTGTTCATACCAGCACCAGCAGGTACAGCAGCACCTTGGCAAATGGTATAATTAGTCATAGCAGGTGCCACAGGCGCAGTATTTATGGTTACTTGCACCGATTTTATAATAAAACAACCACTTGCAGCATCTTCCGACCTAATGTAGTAAGTACCGCCTACTGGAACTTGCGCAGGATTGGATACGGGATTTGCCGTAGCAGCCGCATCTATCCAGTAAGTAAGTGTAGTTCCAGCAGTGCTACCAGCCGTTACAGCAGGTGCAGTTAGGTTTACAGTAGCAGGCGTACATACCGCAGCAGGTGCAGTAGTTGTGAGCATTGGTACTGGGTTTACAGTTACCGTTACTGCTGTACGTGTAGTACTTACGCAGGCACTTGAGTAGCCAGTGGCTTCGGTTTCTGCGTAGTATGTAGTAGTAGCCGTAGGCACGGTAGTCAGTGAATATACTTCGCTATTGCTTTGTAGCAATGTACCGCCTGTGGCAGCATCGTACCAGTTAATTTGCTTTCCAGCACCAGGAGCATCTACTGCCACAGCAGGTGGCACATTAGAGCCAGCGCAAATACTTGCGCCCGAAGCACCCGTTGGTGCGGCTGGTGGTGTACAAGTTGCAGCACAGTTTACATTGCTTAGGGTTACCGTAGCATCTGTAAAGCAAGTTGCAGAACTAAATACACGTACTGTGTAGGTTTGTGTGGTAGCAGGGTTAGCCAAAGTACTTGCTATCATGCCGCCAGTTGGTATGGCAGTAGCAGTAGCAGGTATAGCCGTAGCAGCATCAAAAGTGCCACCCACTGAGTACTGATAGGTATTTCCAGCCGCAAAGCCAGATAGCGTTATTTTACCATCGCTGTTCGCAGTAAGACCAGTACAAGTAACCGCCGTAGTACCAGCTGTGTATGCAGGCGGTGCAGTTATGGTTACAGTTACGGGTTTTATATCCGTACAGCCCGATGGTGTAGTTGCTTTTATGTAATAAGTACCACCTACTGTAATAGCAGTTTGTGTGCCAGCACTTGCAGGTATCGGCGTAGTGCCAGCGGCATCTGCCCAATAGCTAAATGTAGCACCTGTGGGTAGCGTAGTACCAGCAGTTACTGCGGCTGCGGTTAAGTCAGCAGAAGTACCACAAGCAGTTATCGCATTGGTAACTACCACAGGGGTGGGCGCTACTATAAAATCTACTGCTGTTCTTGGTCCGGGGCAACCACCTGTTTCGCAACTTGCGTATAGCGTGGTAGTACCTGGTGTGCTGGTGCTGGTTATGCCAGAGCCTGTTACACCTACTGGATTAAATGGTGTTCCGCTTCCAAATGATGTTCCGCCAGTAGCGGCAGCGTACCATTTTATATCGGCTGGGTCGTTGTAGGTAAGGGTTATCGTACCCGCATTTGGTCCAAGAGGGAATATTGCTTCATCAGCAGCATTGTCATCGAAATTATCCCAATACACAAAATCTAAGGTAGAAGTTACAGGTGTAAGACCCGCAGCAGCCGTAAATGTTTGGTTGTACGTAAATGGCGATGTAGCATTACTCAAAGCGCCAATACCAGAAGCGGCTGCACCTGTGAGGGCATTTGCTAAACCGATGCGCATATCCACTTGCCATGAGCCACCGAGCACCGTAATGCCTGGTATGTTTATGTTAATACCGCTAAGTGTAGTACCTGCTGGCAAGCTCGCCAAAGAAACACTGGCAAACACGTTGCCTGGTGCTGCGTTTACCTCCGTAGGTTGGGCTACTATGTTCAGCGGTAATACTACTTGTCGGGTACAACTGGCTGCACGCACGCCACCGCCCGTAGGCACGGGTGCGTTTTGGCAAATGGTATAACTGGTTACCGTAGGTGCTGTGCCAGGCGCAGTTATGGTTACGGTTACAGGTGATATAGCAGTACAACCAGCGGTTGATGTTACTTTTATGTAGTAAGTACCAGCAGTAGCCGCCGTAGGCGTAGCATATACCGTAGTAGCTGCTGCGGTAGTAAAGTAAGCCAATATGCCGCCTTGTAGGTTAGAGCCTGCGGTTACTGCCGCTGCTGTAATGTCCACGGTAGCTGGGCTACAAACTGGCGCAGGGTTCGTTATGCTTAATGTAGGTAGTGGCGCACGGGTAAGCGTTACGGCTGTACGTGTGGTGCTTACGCAAGCTGGGCTATAACCCGTGGCTTGTGTTTCGGCATAATACGTAGTAGTTACGCTTGGTAGCGGCGAAGGTGCGAAGGTATTGGTGGCAGTAGCCAGTGCAATACCGCCTGTGCTGCTCTGATACCAATTGGTTACAAAGCCTGTACCAGGTGCATCTACCGCCAAAGGAGCAGCGAGGGTGTTAGCACCTACGCATATACTTTGGTTTACTGGATTGGTAGGTGCTGCTGGATTAACGCACGCAGCCGCACAGTTTACTACTGCTTGGGTTACGGTAACGTCTATAAAACAGCCAGCGCCACTTGCAGAAGTTATTCTTATGGTATATGGCTGAGATGCACTTGGGTTTGCCAAGTTATTTACAATCACGCCGCCAGTTGGTACGGCAGCAGCCGTGGCTGGCACCGCACTTGCAGCATCAAAGGTAGAACCCGTAGAATATTGATAGAAATCGGTAGCACCAAAGCCACTCAATGTAATTGTTCCATCGCTGTTGGCTACTGGACCAGAGCAAGTTACATCTGTCAATGAAGCTGTAACCACTGGGGCAGCGGCTTTTACGGTTATGGTAACTGGCGCACCAGCACTTTTACACGTAGCAGCTATTTGGCATACGCCGTAATAAGTATAAGTACCCGCCGCCAAACTTGCGGTGGTAAACGAAACACCCGTACCGAGTACTGTGGTGAGTGCGGCATTACTATACCAAGTAAGCGTACCCGTAGTACAAGCTGTACCTGTAAGGTTTACTGTACCTGCACCGCAACGCTGTACGGTAGCAGTTACCGTAGGTACAGAAGGTGTAATACATTCGGCTGCTACTACGGTAGTGTTGCTCACAGCTCCACTTGTTGCACAAGGATAGTCGGCTATGTACATACGGTAGTTACCAGTTACAGTAGGCGTAAATGTTACGCAAGTACCAGCACCATAAGCCGCCGAAAATACAGGAGGGCTAAGTGCCAAGCCTGCGGCATCGGTAAGTGTAATGGTTGTTCCTGTACCACCACCATTTACGCCAGCAAGTGCTGGCATGGTAGCCGTAGCAGGCTCGGTGCAGTTACCCATACGATAGGTTACGCCAGCCGTTAGTGTCATTACAGAGTATTCTGATTTCCAATTATTAGTTGCAATAATTGTTGCAGCTCCTGGTGTAGGGTTGGCTATCGCAGAAGGAAATTGCGATGCCGTACCACCTGAATTTACGCAGGGTGCAGGCACTATTTCTGTGGCGCATATACCAAAACTTCCTGTGGTAGCTGTGCCATTGGGGTAAACCCTTATGTACAACTGCGTGCCAGCAGGCTGGGTGGCTATTATTAGGTTTGGCATGGCAGATGCTGGCGAAGTGCCATTGTCGTTACAGGCTATGGCTGTCATTGCTGTGCAACTGCCTGTATAAACTTCCATTGCGGCATCTGTCATTAGACCAGCCGTAGTGGCTATTTTCATAATGCCACTTGCTGGCACTACTACGCTGTACCACACATCGGCACCGCTGTATGTACCGCAAGTAGATGCAGGAGCGGCTATGCTCGTGCTGCTTGTAGCTACGTAAGTTGTACCAGTAGTACTGGTGCAAGCAACTGGGGCGCTTAAAGCCACGGCGTTACAGGGTTCGTCGTTTGCGGGCGGTATTGGGTCGGTTACACAGATGCTAAAACTACCTGTTGCACCCGATTTTCCCCACACCCTAATATATACCAGTGTACCTGGCGTAAGTGCAGAAAGGTTGGCGGTGGGCATAAGGTCTGCACCCGCATTGTCGGCGCAAGCTACGTTTGTCCAGCCAGTAAATATGGCGCAACCTGTTGTGCCTGTTGCGGCATAAACTTGTATGGCTGCATCAGTTATGTTAGCACCTACGGCTGTAGATACATTCAAATCTATGCTCAACAAACCAGATGCAGGCACGGTAGCCGTAAACCACACATCGGCATCGCCAGTGGCGGTGCAGCTTGTGCCAGGTGTAGCAGCCGTGAGCGAGCCATCGGTATTTACATACGTACCATAGCTACAAGCATTGGCTACTGTAAGGGCTATGGCTGCACATTGGTCGTCGTTTACGGGAGGAGTTTGCGTTGGTTTGGCGCATACGGTAAACGTACCACCTGTACCATCAAAGTCGTATATGCGTATAAAGTATATACTACCAGGCGTAAGCCCAGTTACGTTAGATGTATTTTGTCCGTCGTTGGCTGCTGCTGATGCGCAAGCACCACCCGCAACGGGTGCGCCTCCGCAGCTACTTAGCACCGCAGATACTGGACGAAAATCGGCACCGCCATCTACCACCACGGTCATGTTGGAAGAAGCGGCTGTAAATTTATAAAATATTGTTTTTTGCGCACCTGCACCACAAGTAGCATCGCCCTCATCGTTGGCGAACGCATTTATGGTTTGGGTTATTGTGGTACAGTTTATGTCCACGGGCAAATCTACTGCATCTGCGCAACGGTCGTTTGGCGGAGGCAAAATTTCGGTTGCACACAGCGTAAATGCACCACCTGCATCAGTACTTCCGTTGGGTCCTACACGTACAAGGTAAGTAGTGTTGGGGCTAAGTGCTGCGTTTATGTTTACGGGTGTAGTAGGAAACGCCGTAGTACTTTGCTGTGCTGAGGTAGTAGGTGCTACGGGAGTAACAGCACTACATAGTGCTGTGAGCGTAGGGTTGCTGCTCGTCGGAGCGGTAGAGCCAATTGGTCTGCCGCAACCAGCACCGCTTATGCTATATACAGCGATAGAGCCACTGGCTGCACCGCCCGCAGTGCCTTGGGTAAGTTTTAGGTTTAGGTTACCTATGGCACCAGTGGTTACATAGTACCAAACGTCTTTGGGTGTACCAGTAGTAAGCCCGCATATTGGGTTCGTAGTACCAAAACTACCAGGAACTGTATTGGTGGCATTGAGTGTAGTACCTGCTACTGTGCTGGCGCATGGCGCACCAGATGGGTTTATGGGTAGCATTGCTGCAAAGCAAGGCTCATCGTTGGCGGGAGCAGCGGGCGAAGTAGCCGCTGTTACCGTAAAACCTCTGGCAGTAGATGACTGACAAGCTGTGCTTGCACCCAAACCGTTTACGGGTACAATAGCCCAAAAATAGGCAACACCATTTGTAAGGGTATTTGACGGAACTACATAGCTAAGTGAAGTAGTGCTTACAGGAAACGTAACGCCTGCGATAGTACCCGCTGTAGGTGGGTTGGTCGTACCTACAAATACTTGGTAGCTACTAGCACCTGCGGCTGCTGCCCAAGTGAGCGTGGGCTGGCGGATTACAGTTGTAGAATTGGCTACTGGTGCGCTAAGAACAGGACACGCTGGCGTGGTGTTTGTGGTCGTAAAAGTGGTATTGTTGGCACTACAACCTACGGCTGCGCCTGTGGCATTTTTGGGTACTACGTACCAAGTGTATGAGGTTGCAAAAGTAAGACCTGCGCTGGCAGGTACTGTAAATGTAGTGGTAGCAGAGTTACCTATAAGCACACCTGGTAAGGTAGTGCCAAGATAAATATCGTAGCTGCTGGGCGTACCTGCCGTAGCAGATAGCGCAGGAACTGCCCAAGACAACGTAGGCGTGGTGGATTGCCCAGTAGCCGCAGCGGCTGGTGATGAGTTGGTGGTACAGCCAGGAGCAGGTGTGGGTGCTATGGTGTATAGCGCACCACAAGGGCTATCGGGTGTGGGCCAGGTATCGAACATAATGTAGTACTGTGTGCCTGCGGTCATGTTTACCGAAAGCGTTTTGGCTGACACGCTGCTGCTTACTGCACCAAGACAAGTAGTACCTGCACTAGTAGGGCAACCGTTGTAAACCATAATACCCGTCCAGGTTACGGTGCCTGTAAGCCTAATATCCACCGAACCAGTAACGGTGGGTGTAAAGGTGTACAACGCCTCAAAGCCTGCAAAATATTGGAGCGCGCTAGCATCTGGGTTTGCGCAACTTGTAGGCACATTGGCGGTGGTAAGTTCATTTACTGTACCAAACGGACCGCCTGCTGCACCCGCCGTAGCTCCGCACGCTACCGCAGTAGGCGTGGTTACAAAGCCAGGTATGGCTTGGGCGTTGGGGCAAGTAGTGGCGTAAACCATACTGCTCATCAGCATACTAAACAACAGGGTTGTTAGTAAGTGTAGTTTTCTCATCATGATTAATTTAAGTTATGTGTGTGTCGAAAATAATTTGATAGTTTGCAAACAATTATACCAATACAAAACGACGGCAAACCGAAGTTGATTTATATACTTGTTTGGGGTTGCAATTTAGTAATATATTTTTATCTGTGCAAGATTTTTTTTAAGTTTTCGTCAAAAAAGATGGAATTTAACTAAAATATGTCATTTTTCTTACATAATGGCATTTTCATCGATAAAATACCACAATTTAAACCATGTAACACTAACATAATGTGTCGATAATTTGGGGGTTTTATGGCAAAAACGGCGAGGCAGTGGCTCAAACGAACTTATTTTTTACGAAATAAATCCCTACAAACGGAGGATTTTATTTTTTTGGAGCGTTTTTGCGCCCGCATTTGGGTTATTTTTTTGTACCTTTGGCGTTGTTGCTCACCCAAAAAAGTGCTTTAAATGTCGGCTTTATACATACACATTCCTTTTTGCAGGCAGGCGTGCCACTACTGCGATTTTCATTTTTCTACCTCGGATAGCACCCGAAAACCCACCATAAATGCCATAGCCACCGAAATAGGTTTGCGGCGTGGCTACCTGCCCGAGCTGCCGCTGCGTAGCATTTATTTTGGCGGCGGCACGCCCTCGCTGCTGAATGCGGCGGAGCTAAACCAACTTTTTGAGGCAATACACAAACATTTTACCATTGCCCCAAACGCCGAAATTACCTTAGAAGCCAACCCCGACGACCTTAATATAGAAAAAATAAAACTGCTGCGCACCACGCCCATAAACCGATTGAGCATAGGCATACAGTCTTTTGACGATGCGCAGCTCAAACTCATGAACAGGGCGCACAATGCCGAGCAAGCCAAAACCTGCGTAAAAACGGCGCAAGATGCGGGTTTTGAGCGGCTGAGTATCGACCTTATTTTTGCATTGCCCAAAATGACCAACCAGCTCTGGATAGAAACCCTGCAACAAGCCGTGGCACTGAATACCAGCCACATTTCGGTTTATGGGCTTACCATAGAGCAAGGCACTGCGCTGTATAAAATGGTGCAAAAAGGCTTGGTAATGCCGCAAGCCGACGATGCGGCGAGCCAGCATTTTTTGTTGGCGTTGGCGCATTTACAAAAGCATGGGTTTGAGCAATACGAAATATCCAGCTATGCCAAGCACGGCGACTATGCGGTACACAACAGCAGCTACTGGCAAAACCGCCCTTACTTGGGCGTGGGTCCGTCGGCGCACAGCTACAACGGCGATAGCAGGCAGTGGAACGTGAGCAGCAACCTGAAATACGTAAAATCTTTGGCAAACGGCGGTGCGGCGACCGTAGAAATACTAAGCCCCACCGACAAGGCAAATGAGTACATTCTCACCCGTTTGCGCACCAGCGGCGGCATTGTTTTGGAGGAGTTTGGCTTGCTTTTTGGCGCAAAAAATTTGGCGCACCTGCACACCGAAATGCAAAATTTGGACAAAAACTGGCTCGAAAGCACACCAAAAAAGATAGCACTTAGTACCGAAGGCAAGCTACTCGCCGACTACATTGCCAGCCAGTTGTTTTTGTAAAAAAACGTGGGCGTATTGCTTCATTTGCTGTACCATGCCCGCAAAACCGTTGGAGCGAGACGGCGAAAGGTGCTGGTGCAAGCCTATTGTTTCTATAAAAAAAAGTTGGGCGTGGTGTACGTCTTTGGGCGTTTGCTGGTTGAGCAAATTTATGAGCATGGCTATCAGCCCTTTGGTAATAATGGCATCGCTGTCGGCAGAAAAATGCAGCTTGCCATCTGGTTGCAGCTCCGCCCAAAGCCACACTTGGGCTTGGCAGCCTTTTATGCGGTATTGGTCGGTTTTGTATTGGGGTTGTATGGGCTCGAGGGTTTTGCCCAAATCAATGATGTAGTTGTATTTGTCTTCCCATTGCTCCAATAGCTCAAAATCGGCTATTATTTCTTGTTGTAGTTCTTCTATGGTCGGCATTTTGTTTGTGTTTAAAGCTGTTTGGCGAGGGCTATCATTTGCGCTTCGGCGAAGGCTGGCGCGAGCAGTTGCATACCTATTGGTAGGTTTTGGGCGGATTTTTTGGCGGGAAAAGCAATGGCTGCCACGCCTGCGAGGTTGGCGGTTACGGTAAATATATCTTCTAAATACATTTGAATGGGGTCTTTTGTTTTCTGACCTATTTCAAAAGCTGGCGTGGGCGTTACGGGCATCAATATACAGTGCGCCTGCGCAAAAATTTGGTTGATTTGGTCGTGGATTAGCCTGCGCACCTGCTGGGCTTTGGTGTAGTAGGCTTGGTAATAATCGGCGCTTAGTACGTAGTTTCCGAGCATGATGCGCCGCTTTACTTCTGCCCCAAAACCCTCGGTGCGGGATTGCAGGTAGGTTTGGCTTAGGGTTTGGGCGTGCGGGCTGCGGTGCCCAAAAAGCACGCCGCTGTACCGAGCCAAGTTCGAGGAACTTTCGGCGGTGGTGAGCAAATAGTAAGTGGCTACGGCGTATTTCAGGTAATCAAAATCCACGGTGATGATGGTGTGGTTTTGGGCTTTTAGTTTTTCGATGGTTTGCTCGTAAGCCTGCCACACTTCGGGGTGTATGGCTTGTTTTTGGTCGGCTACCTGCGCCAGCACGGCTATGGTTTGGCGGCTTGCCTGCGTGGCATTTATTTGGGTGGCGGTGGGTACGGCGTGGGTGGCGGTGGTGGCATCGAGCGGGTCTTTGCCCGCCATAATGCTAAAAAGCAGTGCGGCATCTTGCACTGTGTGGGTGATCGTACCCACTTGGTCGAGGCTGGAAGCGTAAGCCACCACGCCATACCTCGAAACCCTGCCGTAGGTTGGTTTTAGCCCCACCAAACCACAAAAAGCGGCGGGCTGGCGTATGCTGCCGCCCGTATCGGTGGCTATGGAGGCAAAACAAAAATCGGCGGCTACGGCGGCGGCGGAGCCGCCCGACGAGCCGCCAGCCACACGCTGCGTATCGTAAGGGTTGCGCACGGTACCAAAAGCCGAATTTTCGTTGCTGCTACCCATCGCAAACTCGTCGCAGTTTTGTCTGCCGATAACGATGGCATCTTGGTCCAGCAAACGCTGCAAAGCCGTAGAAGTGTGCATTGCCACAAAATGCTCGAGCATTTTAGAGCCTGCGCTGCACACGTGTCCTTTGTACAAAAAAAGGTCTTTTATACCCAAAACCAAGCCAGCCAAACTGCCCGCCGTGCCAGCCGCTATTTTGGCATCTATTAGTTTGGCTTGCGCCAGGGCTTCGTCGGTGTAAACCTCCAAAAATGCGTTTATCTCTGCGTTTTTTGCGCTAATTTGCGCCAAATAATGCAACACAAGTGCCTCGCAAGAGGTTTTCCCTTGCTTAATGTCGGCTTGTATGTGCGCTAACTCGGTGTACCTCAGCCCCAAAACCTTTATTTTTTTGGGTCAGCGTTGTTTATTTCGCTTTCTATGTCACGCTTTACACCCGCCGATGCGTCTTTGAACTCACGTATGCCTTTGCCTAAGCCACGAGCAAGTTCTGGGAGTTTTTTTCCCCCAAAAAATAAAAGTACAATGAGCAATATAATTATTACCTCTTGTGTGCCTAATCCCATCATGGTTTTTTTGTTTGATGTAAAATATTTGTACAAAGTTCAGGGTTTTCGCTGGACTTTACAAGTTAAAAATTATTATTTCTACGGCTCTAACCCAACATAAACCTAAAAATGAGCGGTTTATGCCCAAAAACCTACTCGAAACGCAGCTTGCACAGGCTATATGTATCCGAGCTTAGTTTTATACCCAAAAACCGACTGGCATTCTTGCTGCTGTAAATCACCATTTCGTTGGCGTTTATTTGCTTGCCACGGTTGGGCTGCAAATAGCTTTTTTTGTCTTTGTTCGAAAAAAGGATTTTTTTGGTTACCGAGCCAGCCGCATCTACCGAGGCTATGGCTACCACATTGCGCTGCGGATTGCGGCTTATGTTGTAAAACCCTCGGCTGTTCTGCTCAAAATTTCGTGGATTGTCGTTGAAAATAAAGTGCAGCTTGCTGTCGTGTACCATCAGCGAATACGACGATTGGTAGCCGCCATCGTTCACGCTGGTTTGGTATTTGGGTATCACGCTGCTCCATTCTATGTCGCCTTTTGGGCTTACGGAGGTTACTATCAAGTCCAAATAATTGTAGTAGGTTGTGGTGTGTATAATGCCGTTGGCATCACGGGTTTGAACGGTATAAACATTTATAAATTCCGAAATGATGACCAAACCGCCATCGTCTCTCAAAATAAACTTGCGTGGCTCAAAATAAGGGCTGACCGCCAAGCCGCCATCTTTGGTTTTTAGCGTGCCGTTGCGTTGTTTTAGCTCCTGCTCAAAATTGGTATCGAACGGTTTTAGGCTTACCGCCTTGGTTTGCTTGGTGTTGCCATCTATGAGCGCATAAAAAATGCCCGTTAGCCCCTGCCCGCCCAGTGCGCCCACAATGCCCCGTGCCTTACTGGTTTCGTCGGCATAAAAGCCCGCCACCACCACTTCGTTTTTGCTGGTTAGCTTGTATTTTAGGTTTACTATCTGCTTTTTGGGCAATGAAATTTCGTATTCTTTCGGTATTTTTTCGGTGGCGTTGTATTGCAGCAATACATATTTAAAGCCCGATTCTCTTTTACCGTCGTCTCTGCGTTTGGTTTCTTGGCGCATTTCCTGTTCGTATAGCTTGCATAGCACAAACACATCGCCGTTGTTGTCCACGGAGCAGTTTATAATGTCGAGCTTGCGTGCGCTGTACGGCATCACAATGCTTTTGCTCCATATTTCGTTTAGGTTGTAGTCGTACACACCAAATGCCAATTTGTCTTTTTCTGCTTTTTCGTAGCGCTCCACCTCAAAATAAACCAGTGCCTTGGTCGTATCTTCGCTGGTGGTTATGTTTATGTTGGCACGGTCGGCACGCTGCTCAAAATCATAACTGAGCAGGCTTTTGGGCTTGCCGTCCACCTTGCCATTTGGGGCTATGGCGATGCCGTACACGGTTTGGGTGCGGCTGCTGCGCTCGTATTTGGAGGTAAACATCAAAAATCCTTTTTTCATATACACAAACTCATCGAGCGCATATTTGCTGTCGTCGGTGGTGCTAAGGCTGTAATCTTGGGTAAATGCAAGGTTCATTTTATCGTCAAACTTTTGCAAAATTGGGGTAACTTTGCGGTTCAAAAGCCCGCCACTATACACGTTTTTTAGTATGTAAATGCCCGAGTTATCGCCTTGCAGCACATTTGTTACCGACTCCCGAAACGGGTTAAAGGGCGTCGCTACCGACCATTGGCTGGTTACTTTTTGGGCAAAGGCAGTGCCGAAAAAAAAGACGATTAAAAATGTTGTATTTCGGAAAAAAATTAGCATCTTTGATACAGTTTTAAAGATTAAAAATAAAACCCCAAAGTTAAATGATAAACCTTTATAAAATGCTTAAATGTTTGGGTATTTGCGCCGTTTTTTTGTGCAGCCAAACGGCTGTGTGCCAAACCCTAAAAACCGATACGCTGAAAAATAAGGCGCAGAGCCGCACCCAAATTATTTTTATAGACGACGACAAAGATGCCGCCAGTGTGTTGCAAAGAAAAGAAAAATACGTGGCTTATCCGCAGTATTTTTTGAAAATGCGCCCTTTTTCCATCATCACGGGCAAAGTACCCATTTACCTTGAGGTAGTACAAACCAAGCATTTAGCCTACGAAGTTGGGCTGGGCATCACTACCCAAAACTTTTTGTTTGGTACGGAGTATCAAGGTAATTTTGGTTCTATTTATCCTAACAGCAGCGGCATAAGCGATGTGGTGTGGAATGTGGCACAAAGCGACCTGCCCATTGCAGAGTTTGGTAGAAACAACCAAATCGTATCGCCCGTGAGCAGTTTGGGCGTTTTTGCCTCTGTTTCGGGGCGGTATTATTTCACAAAATACACCGACAACGCCAGCTACATAGCCCTCACCGCCGATTTTAGAAACTACAAATCGAGCACCGCAACCTTTGCGGGGCGCAGCAACACCAACCCCACGGGCTTCGCCTTCGACGAAACCAACCGCCTGACGCAAAGGCTCAATACCCAAAATTTTGCGTTCAACATTGGGGTTACCACCCAAACAGGCTCGCTCACTTTCGACAATTATTTGGGCTTCGGGCTAAGGCGCATAAACAGCAAACAAGCCGCATTTGGCGAAACGGTAAACGGCTTACCCGCAAACGGAAGTTTTGGCTATAAAGCCGTAGAACCCATTATTACCTCTGGCTTTTGCATCGGATTCAAACTCAAATAACAACCATTTTCAATCTAAAACAATAATTATACCCAACCAATGACTTCTATTTACTTACAAAAAGGCGACCAAGCACCACATTTTAGGCTACACGACAGCGACAAACAAATTGTGGATTTAAACGATTTTTCGGGCAAAAACCTCGTGGTTCTGTTCTTTCCGCTCGCATTTACGGGCGTATGCACCACAGAGCTTTGCAGTGTGCGAGACGACCTTGCTTTTTACAACCAAATGAGTGCCAGCGTAGTAGGCATTTCGGTGGACTCACTTTTTACCCTCGAAAAATTCAAAGCCGAACAAAACATCAACTTTCCGCTGCTATCCGACTTTAACAAAGAAGCCGCCGAGGCTTACGGCTGCCTCTATGCCGAATTTGTGCTGGGTATGCGTGGCGTAGCCAAACGCTCGGCTTTTGTGATAGATAAAACGGGCAAAATAGCCTATGCCGAAGTACTAAGCTCGGCGGGCGACTTACCAAACTTCGAAGCCATTAAAGAAACATTGGCGGAGTTGGATTAAACCACACAAATAAGCACCAAAATGAGCATCGCTACGCCCAAAAAAAACTGAAACTTCGGGTTGGTAGCGGTGCTGATGGTGGCTTCGTAGGCTTTTTTTTGCAGGCTTTGTAGGTTGTTTTGTATAAACGACTGCGCCTGCCCCACGTCCGTGGCGTGCAAATAACTACCGCCGCCGCTGGTGGCTACCTGCGCCAGCAAGCGGCTGTTTAGCTTTGTTAGCACCAGCTCGCCCGCCTCATTTTTTTTAAATTCGGTGCGTGTGCTATCCGTAAAAAGTTTGCTGCCTTGCTCCGTTCCGATGCCGATGGTATGCACAAAAATGTTTTTTTCGAGCGCATTTTTAGCCGCCGTTTGGGCATCGCCCTGCAAATCTTCGCCGTCACTGATTAAAAAAATAATGCGGTTTTTGAGTTTTGTATTGTCCGCTTGCCGCTCAAAAAAATCGGTGGCAAGCTCTATGGCTCGGCTGCTATAACTGCCCTGCGTGGGCGGCGCTTGGGTGGTTATTTCGTCTATCAAAAGCTGGGCAGCCCCCAAATCACTGGTGAGCGGCAGTTGCGGGTATGCGTCGCCAGCGTAAAGCACGATGCCAAACCTGTTGTTTTGGAGCTGGCTCACGGCTTGGCGCATTATTTTTTTTGCCAAATCCAAGCGGTTGGGCTGCACGTCGGTAGCCATCATACTGCCCGAGGCATCTACCACAAACACAATGTCCACGCCGTTTCGCAGCACTTTTTTGGTGGCTGCGCCCCACTGCGGGTTGCACAATGCCACCACCATTGCCGCCAAACAAACCATTTGTGCCACAAAAATATATACATACCGCTTAGGGTTGTTTTTTTGGGTAAAAACCGATTGCCAAAGCGCAGGATTAATGCGTGAAACCACTGCATTTCGCCATTTTTGATACCTAAAAAAAGCAAAAGCCACCACAATTAGCCCAATTATAAGCCACAAATAATGCAATTGTTCAAAAAAATGGAGCATGGTAATACAGCTATTGTTGAATAAAACACAAACCAAGCCCGTTTTATGGGTTGTTTTGCAGGGCTACCACCGATATTTCTACGTTTGCGCCCAGCGGCAACTGGCTTACTTGCACGGTTTCTCGGGCGGGCGGCGCATCAAAAAAGTAAGTGGCGTACACCTCATTCACCGCCGCAAAATCGCTCATATCCATCAAATAAATGGTGGTTTTCACCACATTTTTCAGCTCTGTATCCGCTGCCACCAGTATCACTTGCAGGTTTTTCATTACCTGATGCGTTTCGGTGCGTATGTCGTTTTGCTGCATAGTTCCCGTTTGGGCATTTAAGGCTATTTGCCCCGATACATACACAAAACCCTGTGCGGCTACGGCTTGGCTATACGGTCCGATGGGTGCGGGCGCAAGCGGACTAAATATTATTTTTTTCATGCGTTGTCGGTTTTAAAATGTGAGCGGAAGCACCATTTTGGTTTTATTTCGCAGTATAGTTACGGTGGTGGCTACGCCTTTGGTTTGTGTACTCAGGGCTTTCATGTACGCCATCATGTCGTTTATGGGTGTGCTACCCAGTGCTACAATGATGTCGTTGGCTTTCAAACCTGCTTTTTCGGCGGGTTTTCCGTCGGTTACGCCGTCTATTTTTAGCCCTTCGCCCTCATAGGTATAGTCGGGCAATATGCCCATCGTTACCATAAAGCGTGGCGTATCTTGGCTGGCTTCCTCTTTGGTTTTACTAAAATTTATTTTGGTTTGGTCGTTCAGTTTTTGTATCAGGGCGAGCATATAGTTTATAATGGTGGCTTCGCCTTTGTAGTTTATGTACTTAATGTCGTCGGTTGGTTTGTGGTATTGGGTGTGTATGCCCGTAAAAAAATGCAGCACGGGTATGTCTTTTAGGTAAAAAGACGTATGGTCCGAGGGTCCGATGCCCGAGCTGGTGGTTTTAAACCTAAGTTTTTTTTGCCAAGCGGCGGTATCCATCACTGCCGCCCAATCGGTGGAAGTACCCACGCCGTTTACAATCAGCACATTTTCTTTGTTTAGCCTGCCTATCATATCCATATTCAGCATACAATTTACGGAACTTAGCGGAATGGTCGGATTGTTCGAAAAAAACTTAGAGCCATAAAGCCCCATTTCTTCGCCCGAAAAAGCAATAAACAAATAATTGTAATTGCGGTATGGCGTGGGGTTTTGGGCTATATTTCGGGCTATTTCTATGAGTGCGGCTGTGCCGCTGGCGTTGTCGTCGGCACCATTGTGTATTTGGGGCGGCTCATTGTTTTTGGGCGTAAACAGCGAGCCAGCGTTTCCGTAGCCGAGGTGGTCGTAGTGCGCACCTATTATAATGGTGTGTTTGGCTTGGTTGTTTAGGTAGCCCACCACGTTTTGGGCTTTGCCTTTTTGCACGGAGTCGGCGAGCATTTTTTGTATGTTGGCGGTATCGTGCGGCGATTTTTTTAGGGAGAACTGAAAGTTTTGCAAATAGCTATTTACCGCATCGCCCTGTGGCGACAAGCCTATTTCGGCAAACTGCGCCACCAGATACTGCGCCGCCAAGTTTGCGCCCGCCGTGTTTGGGCTACGACCCTCGAGGGCATCGCTGGCTAAGTACGCTATATGTTTTTTTAGGTTTTTTGTGGTGGTTTTTGCCTCAAAACCTTGGGCGCACAAGCTCGTTTTTACTAAAAAAAGGCAAAAAATGAGGGCTATTTTAAGGTACATTTGGTTGTGTTTTAGGCGAATTGTTGTAAAAAGCGCAGGTCGTTTTCGTAAAAAAGCCGTAGGTCGTTTATTTGGTATTTTAGCATCGTAATGCGCTCTATGCCCATGCCAAAGGCGTAACCGTTGTATATTTCGGTGTCTATGCCGCAGTTTTGCAGCACTTTTGGGTTTACCATGCCGCAGCCCAATATTTCTACCCAGCCCGAGTTTTTGCACACGTTGCAGCCTTTGCTGCTGCAAATGAGGCAGGTTATGTCCATTTCGGCGCTTGGCTCTGTAAACGGAAAGTACGATGGGCGGAAGCGCACCTCAATGTCTGCGCCAAACATTTCTTTTACAAAATGGTAGAGCGTTTGTTTGAGCTGCACAAAAGATGCGTCGTGGGCTACGTACAAGCCCTCCACTTGGTGAAAAAGGCAGTGCGCCCGTGCCGAAATGGTTTCGTTGCGATAGACCCTACCTGGCGAAATGGTGCGAATGGGCAGCAGCCCTTTTTGCATTTCTTTTACCTGCACCGATGAGGTGTGCGTGCGCAGCAGCACTTTGGCGGCTTGGCTCACAAAAAAAGTATCTTGCATATCTCGGGCGGGGTGGTGCGGCTCAAAATTGAGTGCCTCAAAATTGTGCCAGTCGTCGGTTATTTCGGGTCCTTCGGAGATGTTAAAGCCCAAACGCTCGAAAATATCGGTGATTTGGCTGCGCACGAGCTGCAACGGGTGCCGCCCGCCGCTTGCCTGTGCGGGCGGGGGCAAAGTAAGGTCGGGCGTGGGCTCACCGCTTGCTTGGGCGGGCATGCTGCGCTCCTTCAAAAGTGCGTGCTTGGCTTCCGCCGCTTGTTTTAAGCCATTTAGGAGCTGCCCCACCAAACGTTTTTCGTCGCCCGAAACCTGTTTAAACAGCTCCATGAGGTCGGCTATCGAGCCCTTTTTGCTCAAATATTTTAGCCTAAACTGCTCGGCATCACTGGCATTGTACTGCTCTATTTCTTCTAATAATTGTTGTATTTGCGCTTGCATCATCAAAAAATGGTTAATCTACAAAGTTAGCCCTAATTTATTTTTTATTCTACTAATTTTTTACACCAGCCCCAACGCCGAATAATAACGCTGCTCCAACACCGTGAGGTGGTGCATCACATGACCGCACATAATAAACCCGAGTGCAAGTGCGCATATTTTATGGTTGGAGCTGGTGCCAGCCCAGCACAGGTTTTCTGCGCTCAAATGGTGGAAAAGCACCACATTTACCTGGCGTAGCAGCCCAAACTCCTGCACCAAATCTGCTACGCTACGCCCCGAAACGTCGGCGTTTTCCACGTAGTGGTTCTCATTAAAGCCCGCCAAGGGCGTGGCATCACGGCGTGCTATGCGCATGGCTCTGTACGCAAACACCCGCTCGCCATCTATAATGTGTTGCAGCATTTGTTTGGCAGTCCATTTGCCCTCGGCATAAACAAAATCGCCCATTTTTTCGAGCCTGGGCAGTTCTTTTTCGAGTGTTTTAATGCCTCCATAAGTACGCAGCGCATCTGTAACCATTACATTATCAGGCACTAAACTTGCGTAAGGCATAAAAAACGAAGGCATTTCTGTTATCGAGGTTCTGGTAAGCATTTTATTTATAATTTATTTTTTTAGGTAGTTAAGCAAAAAAAGCCCCACATCTGGGTGCGTTATTTCATCGTTTTGGGCATCAAAAAGCACGGCTTCAAACGCAGCTATGGGCATGAGTATGGTTTCCAAAAATTCGTTTTCGTCGTATTTTGGCGTGGCTACCAGCTCGCAATCCAAAGCAATAAAAATATGCTTGCTTAGGTTTGTATAAGCGTCCAAAACCGTTTTTACGTGCCGCATACTGGCGCATTTATAGCCCGTTTCCTCCAAAAGTTCACGGTGCGCCGTGGCTACGGGCAGCTCGTTGTCGTCTATTTGCCCATCTACAAAGCCCAGCAAAACCCGCTCGGGTCCGGGGCGAAACTGCCGAACCATAATCAATTCGTTGTTTGTAGTCAGCGCAGCCACCGACACAAACGGTCTGGAAATCATAATGTCGTACTCCGCCGTGCGCTCATTGGGCAGCAAAAAAGTACGCCTTACCATTTGTCGGTAGCCTTTGTAGGCGAGTATTTCAGCCGTTTTTTTCCAAATATCAATCATTTGCGTATTTTTTTGGGTTTTTGGAGGGAAAATTCAATTTATTACCCAGTTTTTTTAAAACATTGTTTCGCCCAAAAAAATGGTAAAACCCAATATTTAGCACAAAAGCCAACACAACCGCAATGATAAATTTGAGGTAAAACCCAATATTCAGAGGCATAAGGCATAGCTGCACAGCCATTACGGTGGGCATATTGGTTAGATAAACCGAGTACGAAGCATCGGATAGGTAGCGCACCAGCGGCGAGGTTTGCGCTTTTATTTGTGCAAAAAAGCCCCAAATACCCATCACCAAAAAATAAGTAGCGCTCGTGGCACTTAGCACCGCCGCCATTTTTATGTAAAAATAATACGGCAACTCGGTTTTGGTAAAATACAACTGCGGCGCAAGTGCCACCAACCCCAAAACGATGCCGATGCCCAAAAATATTTTGTAATTTTTAGTCATCAAATTAGCCCAAAGCTCGGCTTTGTATATGCCAATGCCGAGCAAAAAAAACGAAAAATAATGCACCAAAGATGGCAATTCGGGGCGCAAACCCAGCGGATTATCCACTATCCAGCGGGGCATGGCGTACATGGCTGCCACGGAGGCTGCCATAGCCACGGCAATAAAATACTTTATGGGCAAGCCAAAAATGGCGTGGAATGGCTTGGGTAGCCCAAACCTAAAAGCGAGTACAAACGCATAAAAAATGAGCAAATAATACAAAAACCACAAATGCCCCGTAGGAAAAAAATGGTTGGAGGCAAAAAGCCAGCCACCCAAATAAGCGTTTTTGATTGCCTCGGCTTGCAGCCAGCTATAATTTTGGAGCTTGTTTAAATAAAAAAATGCAATAATAATGGGTACAAAAACCACCAAACCCAGTACAAAAGGCACTAAAATACGGCGCAATCGGTCGCTGATGATTTGTGAAACCGTTTTTTTTTGGAGCTGCATAGCAAACATAAAACCCGAAAGCACAAAGAACAACTCCATGACGAAAAGGTGTAGCTCAAACACCGAAAAATCGAAAAACCATGCGCCATTTTGCTCATTGATGGACCAAACTGGCGCAAATGTAACCATGTACGGCACAGCAGCGTGGATAAAACAACGGGCAAAGTTGGCAAAAATTCGCAAAAAATCGAGCTGAACGATGCGGTTCATGGTTGTTTGGGTGGTAAATGTAAAAAACGGCTTTATCCCATTTTGGGTGCTGCTGCTAAAATTTCGGGCGATGCTTGGCTGGCGTATTCTTCAAAATTTTGGTTGAATGCCTGCGCCAGTTCCGTGGCTTTTTGGTCGTATTCGTGGGCATTTCTCCAGGTGAGCCTTGGGTCTAAAATTTGGGCTGGCACATCGGGGCAGTTTTTGGGTATGGCTACACCAAAAATGGGGTGCGTGTGGTAGGTTTCGTTGTCCAACAAGCCGTCGAGTGCCGCTGTGATCATGGCACGGGTGTATTTTAGGTTCATGCGCTTGCCCACGCCGTAGCCGCCGCCGCTCCAGCCTGTGTTTATGAGCCAAACATTTACGTTGTTTTCACGCATTTTTTTGCCCAAAAGCTCGGCGTATTGCGTGGGGTGCAGCGGCAAAAATGCCGCACCAAAGCAAGCCGAAAAGGTAGTTTGCGGTTCTTTTACTCCTACCTCTGTACCCGCTACCTTGGCGGTGTAGCCCGAAATAAAATGATACATCGCCTGCCCAGTACTCAATTTTGAGATGGGAGGCAGCACCCCAAAGGCATCGCAGGTAAGGAAAAAAATATTTTTTGGACTACCACCCACCGAAACGGGTTTGGCGTTTTGTATAAAATGGATTGGGTACGAAACCCTGGTGTTTTCGGTCAGGCTGTTGTCGGCGTAGTTGGGCGTGTTTGTGCCTGGCTCAAAGCCGATATTTTCCAAAATTGCGCCGTGTTTTATAGCCGCAAAAATTTCGGGTTCTTTTTCAGAGGTTAAATCTATGGTTTTGGCATAGCAACCGCCCTCAAAGTTAAAAACTGAACTTTCGCCCCAGCCGTGTTCGTCGTCGCCTATGAGCGCACGGTTGGGGTCGGCGCTTAGGGTTGTTTTTCCAGTACCCGACAAGCCAAAAAACACGGCGGTATCGCCATTTTTGCCCTCATTTGCGGAGCAGTGCATGGATAGTGTGTTGCGTTCATGGGGCAAAACGTAGTTTAAAACCGAAAAAATGCCCTTTTTTATTTCGCCAGTGTAGGCAGTTCCACCGATTAATATAATTTTTTTGGTAAAATTTATGATGGCAAAGTTAGCTTGCCTTGTGCCGTCTGTTTCGGGGTCGGCTTCAAAACTGGGGGCGTTTACCACGCTCCAATCGGGCATATCCATTTCTAAAACCTCGGCATTTGTGGGGCGCAAAAACATATTGTACGCAAACAAATTGGCGTAGGCGGTTTCGGTTACTACCCGCACATTTAGGCGGTAGTTGGCATCGGCGCAGGCGTAGCAATCCCGCACAAAAACGGATTTATTACTCAGGTGCGCCGCCATTTTTTGGTGCAGTTTATCGAAGTTTTCGGGCGAAAAAGCAATGTTTACCCTTCCCCACCACACGGTTTTGGCGGTGTTTTCGTCTTCTACCACAAACCTATCTTTGGGCGACCTGCCCGTAAACTTTCCAGTATTTATAGCCAAAGCACCGTTGCTGGCGATTACGCCTTCGTTCAAATCGATGCTTTTTTGTATGAGTTCGTCGGCGGTTAAGTTCCAGTGGGCGTGCAAAACGCTTTGTAAGCCCAACGACTCAAGCGTTGCGTTTTTTGCTTTTGTACCTATATCAGTCATGAAAAAAAATTGCTTAAAAAAAAAGGGTGATGGATTGGTGATGTTGGGTGTAAAAATACGAAAAAAATGCTTAGGTTGGGCTGCTACAATGTGGCGTAAAACTGGCATAGTTCGGCGTTTATTTTTTGGTTGTCGTAGTGGGTTTTGGCTAAAAAATACGCATTTTTGCCCAAATTTGTGCATATTTCGGGGTTTTGCAGCAGTTTTAGGCAGGCATCGGCAAATGTTTGGGGCGTGTCGGCTATGTAATAATGCTCGAGGTGCGTGCCACAAACGCCCTCCGCCCCCACGCTGGTGCTTACGATTGCCTTGCCGAGCGCCATGGCTTCCACCAGTTTTATGCGCATTCCGCTCCCCGAAAGCAACGGCACTATGAGTATGCCGTTTTGTTGCATATAGGTTTGGGCGTGGTCTATTTCGCCCCATATTTTTATGTTTTTGCTGGCTTGCTGTGCTATTTTTTGGGGCATATTTCTGCCCGCAATGTTTACAACCACGTGCGGATTTTTTTCTATGATTTTGGGCAATACTTGCTCCAAAAACCAGTTCAAACCCTCGATGTTTGGCAGCCAATCTAAGGAAGCGATGAAGCAAATGGCGTGGTTTTGTGGCAGCGAAAAGTTGGGCGGGCTACCGATGTTGGCACCGCCCGAGGACACAAAAATGGGCTTTTTGCAGCCCATTTCCACAAACATTTTTTGGTCGTTTGACGTAATGGCTACTACGGCATCTACTTGGTTCAAAAGGTTTTTTTCATAGACGTGCAGTCGGCGGGCGCAGAGTTTAAAGTACCATTTTAGGGCTAGGTTTGAGGCTTTTTCTGCCATTCTTTTCCAAATAATATGCTCTACATTGTGCGCCCTGAGTATAATTTTGGCGTGGGAATGTTTTTGTATTGTGGGCAAATAATCGGCTATGTACGGCGACTCGAGGTGTATGATGTCGAAGGTTTGGGTTTGCAGCAATTTTTGGAGCTTGGCGTTGGCTTCTGGGCTAAAAAAACGTGTTATGTTGTACGATTTTTTTGTAAACAGGTTGAAAAACGCTGGCAAAAGGCGCACATTTGTGTTTACGGCTGTGGTGTGCAGCGCTATGTTTTGGGTAAATTCGGTGGGCAGTTCCGCTGGGTTTATGCCGTGTTTTGGCGTGGCGAGGGCAAACATGGTTACTTGGTGTTGCTGCTGCACGTAGCCCATTGCGTTGGTGTAGCCTTGTATAGCGCCGCCATCTTTGAGCGGAAACGGTATGCGTGTGGTTACAATGAGTATTTTCATGTTAGAGTTCTTGCATGAGCAACTGGTAGAGTTTGAGCATGGCTTCGAAGTCTTTTTTGTGTACTTTTTCGTTTGGGGTATGCACAAAATCCTCGGGTGCGCCCACAAAGCACCAGTCGATGGGGTAGCCCGATTTTTGAATGTGGTTGCCATCGCTGCCGCCGCTGCTTTCTACCTCTATTTGGTACGGAATGTTGTGTTTTTGGGCTATTTCCACGATTTTTCGCACATAAATACGGCGTGGTATGCCGCTATCCCTCATAGAAATGGCTACGCCCTTGCCGTGCTGCACCCCTTGCGTTACCCAAGTAATGTCGGATATGAGGGCTTGGCTTACGTGGTAGTTCTCATATATAAACCTGCCCAAATGCCGAGGCGATGCGCCGCTTACTTCTTCTAAGGTAGAAAAAACGACGATGCCGTTTTCCAGCGTTTCGCACAGTTTCAGTGCATTTAGCACGCCCAGCCTGTTGTCCAAATAGCAGCTTTGTATGTACTTTTCGTCTTCTATAAACTGTTGTTTATACACCAAGTTTGTGCCTGGCTCTACGTTCTTTTTTGATTTTAAAGTAATTTTGGCTGGCTCGTTGTTTTGCGCCTCTTGCACCTGCAATGTGCCTTCCACGAGGTTGTTTTGGCTGTCGTAGCCGTATAGCTCTATGCCTTGGTTCAGGCGTGGACCGCCCAGTTTTACCAGTTCGTTGTTGTAGCGCACCGTAAACCCAATGCTATCTATGTGCGCAAAAACGGCGGTGCGTGGCTTGCCAAAAACGAGTATGATGTTCTCTTGAAAGCCGTTGCCAGCGTGTATTATGGGTTGGGTTTTCCAGCTTGATTTGTGTTCGTTTACGTAGTCTAATATAAAATTAGTCATCTGAATTTCTTCGCCAGCGGGCGCATATATGCCGCACATTTTTTTTAGTAATTCGTACATTTCGCTATTGTTGTTAAATACTTTTCTGTGTTTTTTGTGTTCGTAATCATGCCCAAAAACCTAATTTGTAGCCGTTTTAATGCCCAAAATTAAGAAAAAAACAAGTAAAATGCAAATCCTTTTCAACTATTTGAGCGCATTTTGGAAAAGCCACCAAATTTTGAAACAATCGGCAACCATTAAAACGGAAACGAACTACGCCCACGCCACAAAAACGTTGGGTATAAATTAAACTTTTTGTGTTCGTAGCATTTTTTTTATGTTTTGTACCAATGGCGAGCCTTTATACACAAAACCTGTGTAAAGTTGCACCAAATCGGCACCAGCATCTATTTTTTGGGCGGCATCTTGTGCCGAAAAAATGCCACCTACGCCGATTATGGCGTATGTTTGGGGCAGGTTTTTGCGCAAAAACGCCACCACTTCCGTGCTGCGCCCGCTCAGGGGTAGCCCGCTAAGCCCGCCCGCACCCATTTGCGCCACTCGGGCGGCGGTGGTACGCAAGCCCGCTCGGGCTACGGTGGTATTGGTAGCCACCACGCCCGCAATTTGGGTTTTTTGCACCAAATAAACCACGTCGTTCAGTTGTTCGTCGTTCAAATCGGGGGCTATTTTCAAAAAAATCGGCTTTGGTTTTGGTTTGCTTTGGTTTATCGCCTGCAAACCCACCAAAATCCCCTCCAAGGCATCTTTTTCTTGCAGCTCCCGCAAATTGGGCGTGTTGGGCGAGCTTACATTCACCGTAAAATAATCCACGACATCGAACAGCCGCTCAAAACAAATTTCGTAATCCCGCAACGCCCTATCGTTGGGCGTATCCTTGTTTTTGCCTATGTTTCCGCCAATTATCAAGCCCTTGGGTCGGTTGCGCAGCCTCGCCGCCGCCACATCTACACCCTCATTGTTAAAACCCATGCGGTTTATAATCGCACCATCTGCCCGCAGCCTAAACAAACGTGGCTGCGCATTGCCCATTTGCGGCATGGGCGTTACCGTGCCTATCTCCACAAAACCAAAGCCCAGCCGCCACAGCGCAGCGTAATAGCGGGCATTTTTGTCCAGCCCAGCCGCCACGCCCACCCTGTTTTCGAAGCGCAAACCAGCCACCACCGCCGCATCGGCAGGCACAGTAGGGTGCAGCCAATCCAGCAAAAAACCGCCCAGCGCATTGCCAGCCACAAAATTTAGGGCAGAAAGCGAAAAATTGTGCGCCATTTCGGCAGGCAACAAAAAAAGAAAAAAACGAATGATAGCGTACATAGCCTGTATTGAATTGTAAATGTATAAAAATGTTTTTTGTTACGCAAATAAAAATGATTTTTTCGCAAAAAAAACCTAAAACTTATAACTGTAACCGAAGCGCAACACCTGCGTTTCGTAATAATCGCTGCTGGTATAAGAAAAACCACGCCCGACAACCGTTTTTTTCAAAACCATGGTATTTAGTAAATCCGTGGCATTAAAAAACAGCTCGCCCTTGCCAGCCTGCACCACCTTTTTCAAGCCCAAATCCAACGAAAAACGCTGCGCCACCACGCCCTGCGGGCTAATATCGGGCGCATAATACACCGCCGAAAGTTGCCCCTGCACCTTGCCAGCAAAATAAAAGGTATTGTTTAGCTTCACATTGCCCGAAAATATTTTTTGTTGCGCCGCACTAAAAACCTGCGGCACAGGGTATTTGTTCTCCACCGAAAAAGCATTTATTTGGTTGCGGTACGCATTCAGGTTCAGGCTAAACCCGTACATTTTAGATGGCTCTTGCGCCCAAACCATTTCCACGCCCGTGTTGTAGCTCTTGCCCGCATTCTGAAAAACGGCATAAATCAAATTGCTGCCTGGCGCAATGCTCGAAATTCGGGTAATCGTACCCTGCGAAAACTTGTGGTAAAACGCCGCAAAAAAACTGCCCTTGTCCCCACTTTTTTTGTACCCAAGCTCCACATTGTTCGTAAACTGCGGTCGGAGCGCAGGGTTGCCCACCTTTATTATTTCGGCATCGTCGTACTTCGGAAAAATCCGAATGTCCACCTCGTTCGGTCTGTCCACACGCCTGTTGTAAAAAAACGACACCTTATTTTCCTCATTTAGCTTGTAAGCCAGCCGCACATTCGGGAATGGTTGCGTGTAATTGTAGCCATCGCTCTTGTAGGTTGGGTGGTTTGGGGCTACCTCATAGTTTATTTTCACGTACTCCATGCGCAAACCCAGCTCCGCCTCCCAGTTTTTGGTTTCAAACACATAGTTGCCATACGCCGCTGGTATCCACTCGCTGTACGTAGCCTTGCCGCCCGCCGTGCTGTCTATCACCGAGTTTGCGCCAGGCATAAACTGCATATTGGTGGGTATGTCCCTTTTGCGCAGCTTCACGCCCGTTTCCAGCCTCCCAAACTTCAAGGGCTTTACGTAATCCAGCGTAAAATCGTACACTTGCTCGTCCGATAGCAGCTTAAACGCATCTTTACCAAGCGAATTGGGCAAAATATTGTCGTAAAAATACTTCTCGTTTTCTCTATGAAATGTATAATTAAGCCCAACATTCAACACATTGCCCGCACCCTTAAACTTGTGCTGATAGCTGGTGCTGCCCATAAAAGTCGTTTTTAGCTCGTCCTCCAAAAACTGCCATAGCCTTATTCTTTCGGTCAATCCGCCATAAAAAAACGGCTGGTCGCCCCTATCTATAATTTTTTCGCTGCCCCACAAACCCGAAACCGTAATGCTATTTTGGGCATCGAACACATAATCCACACCCGATTTTAGGGTCGTAAAATGGGTGTTTCTGTTCCTTTTCAGTTGCTGGTTTATTACATCGCCGTTGTCGTAGGTTCTTTTTACAAACTCGTTTTTGTTCAGGGTTTCGGTGTATAAATAATCGCCCTGAAAAAAAACATTGAGCTTTCCCCTCAAATAATTCAGCGAAATGTTGGGGTTTAGCTTTGGCGTTCTGGCGTATTGGGGCGTGATGGTAGGCAAATTTGGCTGGCGCACCCAAAGCGCACCTGCGCCCGTGGTCATGCCTATTTTGCCGTTAAAACCCTGCTTTTTGTTCGTTTTATACACAATATTTATAATTCCTGCGTTGCCATTGGCATCGTACTTCGCCGACGGATTGTTTATAATCTCTATTTTTTCTATGGCGGAGGCGGGTATGTTGTCCAAGCCCGACTGGCTGCCAAAGCCCGTGAGCGCCGTTTGCTTGCCGTCTATCAGCACCACTACTTTGTCGCTGCCACGGAGCTGCACCTTGCCACTTTGTACCGCCACGCCAGGCAGGTTTTGCATGGCTTGCAGCACCGAGCCGCCCGTTTGGCTAATATTATCTTTGAGCAAAAAAGTTTTTTTGTCCATTTTTTCGCTTACTTCGTCTTGCTTTGCCACGATTAAAAGCTCACCGAGCGTGTTTTTTTGCACCAGCTCCGTGCTACCCAAATTCAAAAAAGGTGAGAGCTTGCCCACAAACAACGCCTGCATTTGGGTTTTGTAGCCCACATAAGAAAACTGCAATACATATCTCCCAGGTTTTACATTTGCCAAGCTAAAATAACCATCTTCGGCTGTGGCGGTTCCGCCCACAAAACTGCTGTCTTTCTCCGTTTTTAGCACCACATTGGCAAAAGCGATGGCTGTTTTGCCCACCGATTCTTTTACATTGCCCGAAATGGTAACGGTATTTTGCGCATTTAACCCCAAAAAAAGGAGGAGAAATACGGCTATAAGCAAGTTTGTTTTGTGATTCATAATTGTTTTCTACACCACAAAGGTACTAAATTTATGCCCAAAATCCTTTATTCAAAACCCAAATGATGTGAACCTGAACAATTTTATAGACCACGCCAAGCACTGTGCAAAATTTTAGTTGTGTATTGTTGTCAATTAGGATTTATTTTACTTTTTTTTATCCATTTTTTTGCATATTTAGATTTTTATTCGCATATTTGCAAATAAATTAAGATGCAATATGTCTGAATGGAATAACAAAGTCAAACGAATGCTCAAATCGGAGTTGATAAAAAGAGGTTTGTCCACCGAAGATTTAACCCTTTTATTGAATGAAAATGGTTGCTCAGAAACCAAGTCGAGCGTTGATAGTAAAATTAGTCGGGGTACTTTTAGTGCATCTTTTTTTATGCAATCGCTGTTTGTGATTGGCTGCACAAAAATTGAGATAGAAGAATATCGTTCTACCTTTTTAGTTTCTGAACCTTCAAATTTGATGGTTGCCGAACACAATGTTGAATATAAAACCGTTGAAAATGAACACTAAATTGAAATTCATAGATTTATTTGCGGGTCTTGGCGGCATTCGTTTGGGTTTTGAGCAGGCTTGCAAAGAGCGTGGCATCGAAACTGAATGTGTTTTAACTTCTGAAATCAAGCCTTATGCGGTTCAAACGCTCAAACACAACCATCACCACGAAAATTTTGTTGGCGATATTTTTCAAGTCAAAAACGAGGATATTCCGCCCTTTGACTTCTTGTTCGGCGGTTTTCCTTGCCAGCCATTTAGTGCAAGCGGCAAAAGAAATGGCTTTGCGGACACACGAGGAACTTTGTTTTTTGAAATAGAACGCATTATCAAATACCACCAGCCACAGGGTTTTATCCTCGAAAATGTGGAGGGTTTGGTCAAACACGATTTGGAAAATAAACACGATGCGATAGGTAGAACGCTACAAACGATTTTGCATAAACTTGAAAAAGAACTGGATTATCAAGTTTCTTGGAAAGTTTTAGACAGTGTTCATTTTGGCGTTCCACAATCTCGAAAACGGGTTTTTATTGTAGGTACAAAAAACGAAAAAGTATCGTTAGAAAATTTTGAGCCAACTTACAAAGTGCTAAATGACGTTTTAGAAAAAGGAAAACCAACGATGAATACGGCGTTTACTAAAAAATTGCTTTCGTATTTTACGGTTGAGGAGCTTTACGGAAAATCCATCAAAGATAAACGTGGAGGCGAAAATAACATTCATAGTTGGGATATTGGCATTAAGGGCGAATGCTCAAAAGACCAAATTAATTTGTTAAATCAGTTGTTTAGAGAACGCAGAAAAAAGCAATGGGCGAGTGAAATCGGCATTGATTGGATGGACGGAATGCCGCTGACTTTAAGCCAAATTCAGTCGTTTTTTCCTACGAATAATTTGTTTGAAAACATCGATGTAAAAATACTTTTAGACGATTTGGTAGAAAAAGGATACATAAAATTTGAACACCCAAAAAAGTTGGTTAATGAAATTACCGAAAATGGTATAATTACCGCTCGTATTTATGACGAAACCAAACCCAAGGGCTACAATATTGTAACTGGAAATTTAAGTTTTGAGGTCAATAAAATACTAAATCCGTTTGAAATTGCACCTACTTTGGTAGCAACTGATATGGTAAAAATTGTTGTACCCGATGGTAAAGGAATTAGAAAACTAACGATAAGAGAAGGATTGCGCATTTTTGGTTATCCCGAAAACTACGATATTCCCGTAAAAGAGAGTTTAGCCTTTGATTTACTGGGCAATACAGTGGTTGTTTCTGTTATAAAAGCCGTTGCAGAAAGGATTTTAGATGCAATTCAGATGCCAGAATACGAAGTTTTAGAAACCGAAAACACAGGAATTACAGCGTAATTCCTGTGTTTTTCAAGTATTGAGATTTTACTTTTTCCAACCAATTTTCGCTGTAGCTGTCTGTGCTATGCGCATATTTTTCGAGTGTTTCAGCAATGGCGTTCAAAAAACTTAGCTTGTCTGCGAATGGTTTGTTTTTGGGGCTTTTAGCATACCACTTTACTGGTCTTAAATTATAGGGCTGACTGTTTTTAGTTTGCACATACACAGGATTTGCGCCCGAAGTTCCTGCCATTTCCCAAACTTTCATAAGCCATAAATTGTCCACACTCAAAACAGAATCAACCATTTTGTAACCAAAAATCAAATAATCTGCGTCAAGTCTTTCAGGTTTGAGAAGAAGCGATTTGTTGTAAGAATCAAAATTTGCGATGTCAAATGCTGGCGTAGCGTCTGCGTTGAAGGTTTTGATTTCTAAAAAGCCCTTTTTGTCATTTTCGTCAAGTAAAAAATCTGGAAACTCTTGGGTATTTGTCGGTTGCCTAAAATAGAAATTCTTTTGTTTCAGCCATTCGCCAAGCCATTCTTGCAACAGGTCGCCAATTGCGTCTTTTCCGTTGTATTTTGCAGAAATGCCACCAAGCCTAATTTCAATACTCCCGATTTGTTCTTTTATTTTGAACTCGTTCAGCAATAAATCATAAATTTGGTATGCCGTAACTTTTATCTTTTCTGCCATTCGTTTGGTGGTGTTTGATATTTCTACACCACAAAGGTACTAAATTTATGCCCAAAACGGTTATACATTGGTATTTTGGCGCATTGTTTGCAACCAACCCAAAAAAAATTTGGTTAGGTAATCACTCATTTGCCCCATTGCGCCAAATCGCCGAGCAGTTAGCCGTTTATTATTTCATTTGGGCGTTTTCATTACCCAAAACATAAAAATAGCCAAACCGAGGCATTGCCCAAAAATCCATTATTCAAAACACAAAAAATATGAACCTAAACAATTTTATAGACCACACCAAGCTGGGCGCACACCTCACCCGAGCAGAAGTAGCGCAACTCTGCCAAGAAGCCGCCGAAAATAACTTTGCGGCGGTGTGCATACCGCCCTATTTTGTGGCGCAATGCCATAAATTGCTGGCACAAACAACCGTAAAAACCTGCACCGTGGTGGGTTTTCCGCTGGGTTATAGCACCATAGCCGCCAAAATAACAGAAATAAAAAAAGCCTTAGACGACGGCGCACAAGAAATAGATGCCGTAATTAATTTGGCTGCTTTGGCGAACGGCGACTGGCGCACGCTAACCAACGAGCTGGAAAGCATGACGAATACCTGCCATTTTCAAGGAAAAATCATCAAAATTATCATAGAAACCGCTTATTTGACCCAAGCAGACTATGCGCCGCTCACCGAAATTTGCATAAAAACGGGCGTGGATTTTGTAAAAACCTCCACTGGTTTTGCGCCCACGGGTGCCGATGTAGCCTCGGTGCGCCAGCTCAGGCTTTTGCTACCCGAAACCATCAAACTAAAAGCCTCGGGCGGCATCAAAACCAAAGACCAAGCCCAGAGGCTCATAGCAGCAGGTGCCAGCCGCATAGGCACTTCTTGCGGGCTACAACTAATAGGCTAAATGGTGGCGGTGGGCGTTTCGCCTTTGTTGGCAAGCTGCCCGCAGGCTGCGTCTATGTCTTTGCCTCGGCTGCGCCTTATGTTCACTATAATGTTGCGTTGGGTGAGGTAATCGGCGAACTGCTCGAGCCTGTCGGCGGCGGTATTTTCAAACTCGCCATCGCCTATGCTGTTGTATTCTATTAGGTTTACTTTGCAAGGAATATGCCTGCAAAAAGCCGCAAGTTCCTGCGCATCTGCCAGCCCATCGTTGAAGTTTTTGAACACAATGTACTCGTAAGTAACCCTGGTGCGGGTTTTTTCGTAAAAATAAATGAGCGCTTCCGCCAAGGCTTCCAAGGTATTGCTTTCGTTTATGGGCATAATTTGGTTGCGTTTTTCGTCGTTTGCGGCGTGCAGCGACAGCGCAAGGTTGAACTTTACTTGGTCGTCCGCCAGTTGTTTTATCATTTTGGCAATGCCTGCGGTGCTTACCGTAATGCGCTGCGGCGACATACCCAGCCCGTCGGCTGCCGTAATTCTATCTATGCTTTGCAGCACATTTTTGTAGTTCAGCAGCGGCTCGCCCATGCCCATATACACAATATTGCTCAGGTTGCGCTCGTGGCTGGTTTCGCTTTGGTGCTTTATAATGGCTACTTGGTCGTAAATTTCGGCGGCGGTAAGGTTGCGCTCACGCTTGAGCTTGCCCGTGGCACAAAACTTACAGGTGAGGCTGCAGCCCACTTGCGAGCTTACACAGGCAGTGGTGCGGTTTTCGGTGGGTATTAGCACGCCCTCCACAAAAAAATTGTCGTAGAGCTTAAACCGATTTTTTATAGTGCCGTCGGTGCTGTACTGGCTATGGTCGGTGATGATGGCATTTAGCGCAAAATTTTCTTGCAAAACCGTTCGTAGCTGCTTCGATAGGTTGGTCATTTCCTCGAAACTACGAGCCGATTTTTGCCAAAGCCACTCATAAATTTGCTTTGCCCTAAAAGGTTTTTCGTTTAGCGTTACCATAGCTGCGGTAAGCTCGGGCAGGGTAAGTGTGCGAATATCTTGCATTTGGCTGTTTTGGGTGTAAAGATAACCCAAAAATAGTTGGTATCACCCCAAAAAACGGCTTTTAATGTCGTCGTTTGGTAGCCAGCACTCGGTTTTTTGCCCAAACCATTTGTACCTATTTTTGGCTACGAGTTCATACACAAAATTTCGGATAAAGGGCGGCACAAGTATAAATACGTAAAACAACGACCAGCCGTAGCTTAGGTTTTTGGCTATTTTTAGGGCAGCAGCCGATTTTGTATGTATTGTTTTGCCATCATAAAAAACCACGGTATCCATGGATAGCACTTTTTTTTGGGTTGAAAGAAGCTGCGCAACAGCCAAAAAAACCTCCGAATTTGCGAAAGCAAATTCGGAGGCGGCTTGTTGTTGAACAAATATAGTGTGTAGTGATGCGAATTTTAGTCTTTTTTTTGGGTCGTTTTTTATGATAAATTGTACCATAGTGCTACATAAGTTGCACTTGTCGTCAAAAAAAACGATGGCTTGCAACATGGTTTATTCGTAGTTTTTCAACTGATAAGTTACGCCCACCGTAAGTATGTTGCTAAACTGACCCCTTGTTCCCTTGTAGCCCGCTGGCGTGCCGTCTGCCTTCAAAATATTGAATTTTATATCGTCGTCGTAGATGTAGGCAGCGCCCAAACCTACGGCAATGAACTTGTTCACCTTAAAGTTTAGCAATGCCTCCACGTTTACGTCCACTTTTGTAGGCGTGGTGTAGTCCATAAACAAACGTGCGTGCGATTTAAAGCCAATGTTTTCGGCAAAAGCCTTTACATAATTAGCGTCTATGCTCGCACCTATTTGGCTACGGAAGTTAGTGCCTTTGTCGGCGGGTATGTACTTTGCCAAAGCCACAATGGCGGCGTTGTTTACGATCGTTGCTTTGTAGGCAATGGGCGAAACAGTAACCGTATAATCGGGTTTGGTGTAGGTAGCGCCTATGCCAGCCTCAATGTAAGCAGGCGAAAAAAGGGTAGAAATGAGGTTAGAACCGCCCGCTTTTGGAAACTCAAAACCGTCGGCAAACTGGCTACGGAACAAACCGCCTGCGGTTAGCCCCCAGTTTTCTTTGAGTTTTTGGGTGTAAGCACTTGTAAACAAAATACGGTCGTCTATTTTACGAAAAGCCGCACCAGATACCACGCTACCAATGCGGTTTGCGCCGTAAGCAAGCGTAAGGGCGTTGTCCCATTTGCCTTTGCCGATGGGTTTTGTGGCGTTCACATCTATTAAACCAGCCACGGTTATGTTGTTTTGCCCGCCTGCAGCCTGATAGGTCGAAAAAGCTGCATTTGCAAAATTCAGGTTGTAGTTAGAAATAATTTTCCAACCCTCCGTTTTTGTGGCTTGTGCTTGGGCTGCCACTGCCAAAAGTGCTACACATACCGTTAGTACTAATTTTCTCATTGTTTTTTGTTGTTTTAAGTTTAATTATTTAAAATTGTAGTCTGGCTAAGTCCTTATCAAAAACTTAGCCAAAGCTACGTATTCTACCGCTATTTATAGGTATTTGTTAATAATTTGTTTGGCTTTTTCTTGTCCGCCCACACCAAACGAGATGCCCAGTGCAAGTGCCAAACCCAAGCCCAATGCGCCAAATACGATTTGTACCAAGCTCTCGATAATGCCGCCGCCGATGCCTACCTGCGCCAGTGCCATAGAAAACACAATGAACAACACAAAGCCACGTGCCACATCGCCGATAAGTTCGCTGCTGCTGTTGCCAGAGGCAGCCATACTTTTGCGTATCATGTCCTTTACCAAATTACCCAAAAACAAACCCACCACTACCAGCACCAAAGCCACGATAATGTTTGGTATTAGGGCAATGCCTTGGTTTAGCAAATTGGCTACGGCAGGCAAACCCAGTTTCGAAAAAACGGCTACCAGCGTAAAAAGTAAAATTGTCCAATAAACAAAGCCACCTGCAATTTCGGGCGTAGAGGTATTTGCGTTTTTTAGCATCGGCTCTATGCCTACTTGTTGCGTTAGGTTTTTTACATTTATTTTTGTAAGTACCTTGGTTATAACCGAGCGCAAAATTTTGGCTATAATAAAACCAATTACAAAAATAACGAGTGCGCCCACTAAGCTGGGCAAAAAGGCGGTAAAGTTAGAAATAGCGCCTGAGAAATACGTTGTGAAATTTTCCATTTTTTTGTTTTAATTTGTTTAATGTGAATGGTAGTTTAGCACATTTCAAAAAACGTGCCAAAAATTTTCACAACTATTTGGTAATGAAATAGTTACAATTTTTAAAATTAAAAAATAGACGAATTACGCACTTTTGTCGACGAATTTGATTTCGTGCTAACGTCAGTTGTTTTTATCTATAAGATACTCTAAACCGATGGTCAGCATATTGTTAAACTGGCTGCGTGGCGCTTCGTATCCGAGCTTGTTGCCATCGATGTCGGTTATGCTAAATTTTATGTCGTGGTCGTAGGTATAGTTCGCCGCAAAAATTACTTTTATGTGTTTCGTCGCTTTTAGGGTGGCTACCATGCTGGCATTTACATCTATGTATTTAGGGTTTTTATAATCCATAAACAAAGTGCTTTTTGCTTTTACGGTCAGGTTGTCGTTTACCTTTTTGTTCAGGTTCATTTCCACCCTTGCGCCCAGCTCGCCCCTAAATTTTTTTGTGGCTTCTACCCCAAACTTACCTGCGTTGGATAGTGCGGTATCCAGCACAAACGTAAACTTAGACCCGAGCGGCGACGCATTTATTTTTAGGGTTGGGTTGGAGTAGGTAGCACCCACGCCCAGCTCGAGGTAGGCGGGCGCAAAAATATTGGAAATGCGAACAGGTTTATCGTCTATAAACTCCACACCTGGCAGGCTCTGGCTGCGAAAATCTGCAAGGGCGGTGTAGCCCAAATGCTCGTTTATTTTGCTGGTAAATTTGGTGTTTATCGCAAACCTATCGTCCGACTTGCGAAACCTATCGGTTTTTGCGCTGCCCAGCCTACTCAGCCCAATGGCAAAAATAAGGTTGTTGTCCCAGATAGAAAGCTCCGTTTTGCGGGTGGCGGTTAGGTCCACAATCGTACCAAAGGTGATGTTGTTTTGCCCGCCGCCAGTTTGGTATTTGCTAAACTGTGCATTGCTTACGCTGAACAAAAACTGGTAGTGGCTGCTCCAATTGGATTTTGCTTGGGCAAGCAAATTGGCGGCATTGAGTATAGAAATGGTTAAAAATAAAAAGCCCTTAGCCATGTATTTTGGATAAAAAGTGTGTGTGCGTGAAAATTTGCTAAAAAGCAATATTTTGTGCGTATCACTTTTTATGAGGGTTTTTTTGGCGCGTTACTGCCTTTGTTTTTTATTTTTTTTAAATAAATTTTTCAGGGCTTTGTTCTTAAAAACTGGCTCGCCCACCAGTATTTTCCGCACGGATATGGCGGTGCGCATATCCACTACTCGGGTGTAGCCAAAGTGCAGTGCGGGGTTTATATCCAACGAAACGAGCCACTTTGCGGCTGGCAGTTTAAACTCGATGCCTGCTATGCCGTCGGCTCCCGCATAGCGCCCTGCGCTTAGGTCGTAGCCCGTGTGCAGCCCGCCGCCCGCATAAAAGTTGAGGTTGTCGGTCGCCAGCGGAAAGTGTTTTTCGAGCAAAACGGTGGCTCGCACGCCCCTTAAATTTAGGGCGGCTATGGCTTCCAAGGTGGTTTTAGGCAAAATCCTTTGCTGCAAACTAAGCCCAATGTGGTTGTTGCTGATGCGCAAGCCAGCAGCGGTAATGTATTGCTGGGCGAAGGCGCTTTTTTTGTTTACGCAAAACAAAATTGCGAGTGTGAGTAATAATATTTTTGGCATTGAGTTTTTAGTTGTGGTTTTGGGTGCAAGTTTGGCGTTCGGCTACCAAATGTTTTCTAAATCTTTTTTGGTGTATAAATGATTGCGGTCGGTAAAAACGGTGGGTTTGTCGTCTTTTAATTGTAGGCTGCCTTTACCAAATATGCGTGCCAAAAATGCGAACGGCACCAAAAAAACGAAGTATGCCACCGTGAGCAGCACACGGCTGTTGAACCAACCCAGGGCGTGTGAGAGCGCAAACCAGCCCTGTACGATGTATTTTGTGAGGAAGGGAACGAACACAAAAATCAGCCCGAGTGCCGTGGTAATTTTGGTGAGCAGCGGTATTTTGAATATGAGCGAGAGCAGCAGCAAGCCTACTACGATGACCAATTGGGCTTCTCGGCTTTTTTCGGGTGTGGTTTCGGGGGTCATTTTGGGTGTTTTTTATAGGTTTTTGATTATGGCATCGTAGGCGTTTTGTAAGCCTGCGGGCTGGGTGCCGCCCGCCGTAGCCAAAAATGCCTGACCGCCGCCGCCGCCGCCAATGTGCGTGCTGGCGTGCTTTATGAGGTTGGTGGCACTTAGGTTTTGCGCCACGAGGTCGTCGGTGAGGGCTATGGCAAGGCTGGCTTTGCCCGCTATTTCAGCACCGAGTACAATGCAGGCATTTTGCCCAAAGCGCTGTTTTAGGTCGCTGGCTAACTTTTTGAGTGCGTCGGCGCTGGGTACGTCCACGGTGGTGGCTATGCAGTTTTTGCCATTTATTTTGGTGGCGTTTTGCAGCAATGTTTGGGCGAGGGCGTGCAGTTTTTCGTCTTCTATTTTGTCTATGGTTTTGCGTAGGTTTTGGTTGTCGTCTGCCATTTTTTGCAGTGCAGCTACGGCATCTTTTGGGTTGCCGAGCGTGGTTTGTAGCTGGTGTAGCAGTTGCAGTTTTTGGTTTACATAGTCCAAGGCACGCTGGGCAGTTATGGCTTCGATGCGCCGCACGCCCGCCGACACGCTGCTCTCGCTTATGAGCTTAAAAAAGCCAATTTCAGCAGTATTTTTTACGTGTATGCCCCCACAAAGCTCCACCGAAAACTGTGGGTCTATGATTACTACCCGCACTTTTTCGGTGTATTTTTCGCCAAAAAGTGCCATCGCCCCCATTTTTTTGGCTTCGGCTATGGGCGTATCCACGGCGGTGTGTACGGTTATGGCTTGGCTTATTTTTTGGTTCACCATGGTTTCTATGGCTTGCATTTCGTCGTCGGTGGTTTTACCAAAATGCGCAAAATCAAAGCGCAGCAGCTCGGGGTTCACCAGCGAGCCTCGCTGCTCCACGTGCGTGCCCAGTACCTGGCGCAGGGCAGCTTGTAGCAAGTGCGTGCTGCTGTGGTTTTTTTGGGTGAGGGAACGGTTGGCGGTATTTATTTCGGCGGTAAAACTGGCTTCGGGGTGCTGCGGCAGCTTGTCTATGAGGTGAATAATGAGGTTGTTTTCCTTTTGGGTATCCAGCACCTGTATGGTTTCATTTTGGTTGAACAAAATGCCCGTATCGCCCACTTGCCCGCCACTTTCGGCGTAAAAAGGCGTGGGCGTTATCACGAGCTGCACCAGCTCCTTGCCCTTGGCGGTTACTTTTCGGTACTTTACTATTTCGGTTTGCACTCGGTGCAGGTCGTAGCCCACAAAATCTATTTTTTCTACGCCTTGCTGCACCTCCACCCAATCTTGGGCATCTATCACGGAGGCGGCTCTGGCACGCTGTTTTTGGGCTTGCATTTCGGCATCGAAGGCTGCTGTGTCTATTTCCAGCTCGTTTTCTTTGGCTATGAGGCTGGTCAAGTCCAGCGGAAAACCGAAGGTATCGTACAGCTCAAAAGCCACTTTACCGCTCAAAAGGCTGCCTACATTTTCGGTTTTGGCTTCTTTTATTACGGCATCGAGCCGCTTTAAACCGTTGGCAAGTGTGCGCAAAAATGCCTCTTCTTCTTGTTTTATAATTTTGGCTACAAAGTCTTTTTGGGCTACCAAATTTAAAAAAACGCCCTCGAACTGTGTGGCTAAAACGGCGACGATTTCGTGCATAAAAGGCTCTTTAAAGCCCAAAAAAGTATAGCCGTAGCGCACTGCTCGGCGCAGAATGCGCCTGCACACGTACCCAGCGCCGTTGGCGCTGGGTAGCTGCCCGTCGGCTATGATAAACGAAACCGCCCGTATGTGGTCGGCGATTACACGCATGGCTACGTCGGTTTTTAGCTGGCTATCGGTGTTATAATTGTATTTTATGCCCGAAAGTGCCTGTATTTTATCTATAATTGGCACAAAAACGTCGGTATCGTAGTTCGATTGTTTGTGTTGCAGCACCCTAACCAACCGCTCAAATCCCATGCCTGTATCCACGTGGGTTTGTTTGAGTGGCTCTAAATTGCCGTTTTTTAGGCGGTTGTATTGTATAAAAACGTTGTTCCAAATTTCTATCACTTGCGGGTGGTCTTTGTTCACCAAAAGGCTGCCGTGCACCGCCTCTATTTCGGGCTGGGTGCGGCAATCTATGTGAATTTCGGTGCAGGGTCCGCAGGGTCCGGTATCGCCCATTTCCCAAAAATTATCCTTTTTGTTTCCATACACTATGTGGCTCGGCTCTACGAGTTTTTGCCAGCAGGCAAGGGCGATGGTGGAGGCAGGAATGCCCTCTTTTTCGTCGCCCTCAAACACGGTTACGTACAGTTTTTCTTTGGGGATTTTATATACTTCGGTGAGCAGCTCCCACGCCCAAGTGATGGCTTCGCTCTTAAAATAATCGCCAAACGACCAGTTGCCCAGCATCTCAAACAGGGTGTGGTGGTAGGTGTCGTAGCCCACGTCTTCGAGGTCGTTGTGCTTGCCCGAAACCCGCAGGCAGGGCTGGCTGTCGGCAATTCGGGTGGCGGGCGGTATGGCATTGCCCAAAAAATAATCTTTAAACTGGTTCATGCCTGCGTTTGTAAACATGAGCGTGGGGTCGTTTTTGTTTACTACGGGCGCAGGCGGCACGATGAGGTGCTGCTTGGATTCAAAAAATTTTAGAAAATGTAAACGAATTTCGGTAGAGGTCATTTTGTGGTTGCTTTGGTACAAAAGTACAAAAAATATTAAATTTGAGCGGGTTTTTTTAGCCCAAATGGACAAACGGTGTGCATTTCAACGCATTTTTTTTGTAGCTTTGTAAAATATAAGTGCCTGCAAAGGCATCATGCCCCAAAACACCGACCCAAACCCACCAATATGCGCCACCTACCGATAGACAAGCAACTTTTTATAGACAATAGAGCCAAATTTGTGGCTCAGATGCAGCCCAACGCCATAGCGGTGTTTGTGAGCAACGATGTGATGCCACGCAACGGCGATGCGCACTATAAATTTAGGCAAAATACGGAGCTTTACTGGCTCACGGGCATTGCCCAAGAGGAAACCTACCTGATTTTGTACCCCGATGCACCGCTGCCCGAGCAGCGAGAAATGCTGTTTTTGCGCCCCACCAGCGATACCATAGCCGTGTGGGAAGGGCATAAATTTACCATAGCCGAAGCCAAAAACCAAACTGGGATAGCCAACATAAAATGGCATAGTGCGTTTGAAGGCACGCTGCACAACCTCATAAAATTTGCGGACCATTGCTACCTAAACCTGAACGAAAACGACCGTGCGCACACGCACGTAGCCACGGCAGAACTCAAATTTGCACGTGAGCTGCAAAGCCAGTTTCCGCTGCACAGCTACCTGCGCAGCGCACCCATTTTGCGGCAGCTCCGAGCCGTGCGCCACCCGCTGGAACTCGATGTGGTAAAAACCGCCATAGACATTACGCACCGAGGCTTGGAAAATATACTAAAAATGATAAAACCCCAAACCGCCGAATACGAAATAGAAGCCGAGCTTTCACGCACTTTTATTGGCAATAGAGCCAACGGGTTTTCGTTTGACCCGATAATAGCCAGCGGAAAAAACGCCTGCATACTGCACTACACCGACAACAACCAACTGTGCCAGAGCGGCGACCTGATACTCATGGATTTTGGGGCGGATTATGGCTACTACGCCGCCGATATGACCCGCTGCGCACCCGTAAACGGCACATTTAGCCCACGCCAAAAACAAATATACAACGCCGTACTCAACGTAATGCGCCAAGCCACACAGCTACTCACCACCCAAAACAGCCTGCACGAGTACAACACGCAAGCCGCCAAAATTATGGAAACCGAGCTACTAAGCCTCGGCTTAATTACCCAAGACCAAATAAACAAACAAGACCCCGAGAACCCCGCCTATAAAAAATATTTTATGCACGGCACGGGGCATTTTTTGGGCATAGATGTACACGACATAGGCGCAAGATACCAAAAGCTACAACCGAATATGGTAATAACCTGTGAACCAGGCATTTACATACCCGAAGAAGGGTTGGGCATACGCCTCGAAAACGACATACTCATCACAGACCAGCAGCCCATAGACCTAATGAGCCACATACCCATAGAAACAGCCCACATAGAGCAACTGATGCGAGGGTGAGGTGAGGGAAGGTGGGGCTTTGTGCTACGCTAACTGGTAAAACTGTACAGACTTAATGAGAAATATCTACCTTTGTAGGCAAAATTTGAAAAATAATGAAAGAATCTATACATATAAAAAATTTAGGTCCGATAAAAGATATTTTTATTGAAGATATAAAGCCTATCACAGTTTTAATTGGAGAGTCGGGGAGCGGAAAAAGTACCCTGATGAAAGCAATAGCACTTTTTAGGTGGCTATACAAAATGCACAATATTCGCTCGTATCTCAAAAGAAGTAAAGTTTCAAAAAGCCCATTTAGGTTTAGAATGGATACTTATTTTAAAAATTGTGGCTTTGACCAGTATTTAAAATACAACCCAGAGATAATCTATACCGTTAAATTTGAAAATGGAAATACATACACAATCAAATTTGCAAATAACAAATTGACGGGAACAAGTGATAAAGACTTAGTACAATCAACTGATTTGCAATACAGCAAATTAAGTTTTATTTCTGAAACAAGAAATGTCATTCCTTTGTGGGCTGATAAGGGTGCGTCTTTATCGGGCGGATATTTAGGATTTTATTTTCACGAAGTATATAATGACTTTGTTTTGGCTTCGGAAAGTTTAAAGGAATTAGATGTTTCGTATTTAGACTTAAAATTATCTGTCAAAAGAGTACAATCTGAAAAAAAATACCTAATTCAGGGTAAAACAAACAAGTATGAAATTGATTTTAAGAATAGTTCGTCGGGGACACAAAATGCGATACCCGTTTCATTGGTTGCTGAACATTTTTCCAATCATTTTGACTTCGAAGATGCCTTTAACCGAACTCTTTTGAAGTTTTTGAGTCAGACAGATAATATTACAGATTTTAAACCTGTAAAAAACTTAGGGGACATTCAAAAAAAACTTTATATACACATTGAAGAGCCTGAATTAAGTTTGTACCCAGATGCGCAATGTGAACTTGTAAGTGATTTAATTTCAAAATGTTTCATTAAAAATACAAATGAAATTGAACTGATTTTCTCGACACATAGCCCATATATCATAAATCATTTGAATTTATTAATTAAGGCAAATGATAGCAATAAACTAATTGATGGTGCTAAAATTTCATTTGAAAACTTGGCGGTTTATCAGGTTGAAGAGGGAAAAATAGAAAACTTGATGGTTCAAAATGAGCGAATAATAAACACAAATCCGCTTTCGGACACCATCAATAATATTTATGACCAATATGCACAGTTATAGCAATATGGAAAATTTACTTACAAATAATTTCGTTTCGCACTATAATATTCCTCTACCAACAACAAATTGGGCAATAAAAACACAAGAGCGATATTTTGAGGTTGAAGATACAAATGCAGGAGAAATTCAACTGCATACAAGTAGAGGTGCAGGAATGGCAAAATTTTCGAACCAAGATACGCTTGAACTTACCATCATCAATTACGACGGGTTTATAACATCAATACCTGATGAAGTTTTTAAAAGTGGTAGAAAAAGATGCGATATACTTGTAACTTGCAATACAGATAGGTATTTTATTTTGGGCGAAATTAAAGACAGGTCTGTGCTTAATCAAAACACACAAAAGAATGTTAGAAAAGAAGCTAAAAAACAACTTATTTCGTCGCTTAACACAATTTTAGCAGTGCCTGAAATTATTAGCTACCTAAATCTTAAAGTTGTAAAGCGTTGTTGCTATTTCAACAAACAATCGGCTTCTCCTATAATTTTAAGTGCAACAACAGCTTTTAACCGACTTCTAAGTTTTTATCCCGAAGGCTTTAAAATGAGTAACCCCGACATGGAAAACTTAGGCTTTGAGTTTTACGAATATACAGGAGAGCAAACAATGGTGTTAAAAAACTAAAAATGTCATGGCTCTAATTAACATTAGACTGAACTTTACGCCAATTTTAATATTTCTACCTCTAACTCCAAACAACTAAACCGACCAGCTACGAAACGACAACAAGACGATAAAAATGCAAAGAAGAAAGTTTTTAAAAGATACGATAACGGGGCTACCCTTGCTATTTTTCACGCCTACACTTTTGGCGAGCTGTGGCAAGGGTAATGTTGCGCCCAACGGCAAAACGGTGGCGGTAATCGGCGGCGGAATTTCGGGGCTTGCTGCGGCTAAAAAACTCAAAGAAAAGGGCTTTACCGTCGTCGTTTTGGAGGCACAAGAAAAAGTAGGCGGACGAATACGCACCGACCGAAGCCTCGGCGTGGCTTTTGACGAGGGTGCGAGCTGGATACACGGACCAAACGGCAACCCAATTAAAAGTTTGGCTGCACAATCGGGGGCAAATACTTTTCTGACTGCTGACGACAACGTGGTAGTTTTTGACAACAACGGAACAGCCTACCCAGACACGGTTTTGACCAATGCCGAAAATCAGTTTAACAACGCTTTAAATGCGGTTAGAAGTGCAGGAACGCAAACCCAAAGTTTTCAGACCATATTCAATTCACTTTACCCAGCACAAACCAACGACAGGCTTTGGAAGTACATGCTTTCTGCTTATTTGGAGTTTAATACGGGCGCAGATATTTCAAAATTGTCCTCAAAGTTTTTTGACGACGACGACGAATTTAACGGCGCAGACGTGATTGTTACAAATGGCTACGACAAACTAACCAACTTTTTAGCCACGGATTTGGATATTAGGCTAAATACACGAGTTTCGGGCATCAATTATGCAAACGCAAGGGTAAATATATCTACCAACGCCAGCAACATAGAGGCTGATTATGTAATCGTTTCCGTTCCGCTGGGTGTGCTAAAAAACAATGCCATTGCTTTTACGCCTGCATTGCCCACAAGTAAAATTAGTGCCATCAACGACACAAACATGGGCAATGTGAACAAATTTTTGCTGGTTTGGGATACGCCGTTTTGGGATACCAACCTGCAATACATAGGCTACACGCCCGATACAAAGGGAAAGTTTAATTATTTTCTTAATCTTAAAAAATTTAGCGCATCAAATGCACTAATGACTTTTGCTTTTGGCGACTATGCCACGGCAACCGAAAGCATGACCGACAGCGAAATTATAAACGAAATAATGCTCCATTTAAAAAGCATTTATGGCAGCGGCATTGCCAGTCCCACCAATTTTTTGAGAACAAAATGGGGGCAAAACCTAAATGCTTACGGTGCTTATTCTTATGCCACAAATGGCTCAACGTCCTCCGATTTTGATACACTGGCAAGCGAAGTGAGCAATAAACTGTTTTTTGCTGGCGAACACACCGAAAAAGCATACAGAGGCACGGTTCACGGCGCATATTTGAGCGGATTGCGTGAAGCCGACAAGATAATAAGCCTGTAACGACAATTAGACGAAACATGAACCCGATATTTTTTGAAACTCAATTGGAATTTAGAGAATGGTTAGAAAAAAACCATAGAACCGAAACCGAGCTAATCGTTGGTTTTTACAAAATAAATACCAAAAAACCTTGTATGAATTGGTCGCAGTCGGTGGACGAAGCCCTTTGTTTTGGTTGGATTGACGGCGTGAGAAAATCTATTGACAAAGAAAGTTATTGTATTCGGTTTACACCCAGAAAAAATACGAGCATTTGGAGTGCTGTAAATATTGCAAAAATTGAGCATTTGACAGCGCAGGGGCTTATGCACAGCGCAGGACTTGATATTTACGAACACCGAACAGAAAACAAGTCGAGAATATATGCTTTTGAAAATGAAGAGGTAAAATTGACGGCAGAATTTGAGCAACAATTTAAGCAAAATAAAATTGCGTGGGCGTATTTTCAAACCCTTGCGCCAACGTATAGAAAGCCCTCGCTGAATTGGGTAATGAACGCAAAACAGGAAGCAACCAAAATTAAACGCCTGAGCGAACTTATTACAGATAGTGCCGCCCAAACCAACAAATGGAAACACAATAAATACAATAAAAAGTAAAGCGAAGTAAAAAACATCAAACAACAACACGCAGAACCAAATTAGCATATTGGATAAAATTATAGATAAGCCCTTACAGACCAAAGTTAAAACATAAAATAGTGTATTATATAATTCAAGAAAATATTTTTAGAGAACCAAATTATGACAACATTTTTTTGGTTTTAGAAAAACTGCATTTGTCATTTGAAATTGTAAAAATAGAACCATTTATGGAAAATTTTGCTTTTAAAACTGATTTAGAAAATGTATTTGTATATGGTTCGGTGAAACTGGCAAAGTTGGCACAACAATATAAATTTAAACCAGGTTCTTTTTATGGAGGCAACCATTCATTTGAAATATACTCAAAATATTATGGTGAAAATTTATTAAACTTTGATAGTGAAATCTCCGAGTTTGGAAAAAAATTGAAATGGGAAATTGGAGAAGAAAAATTTATACGACCAAGCCAAGACGCAAAAGTTTTTACAGGAAAGAAATTCACCGAAATAAAATGGAATGATTTTGTTGAACAAACGCTAAATAACAAAGAAAAAATCCCTTTAAACAAAGATACTAAAATTCAAATTACTCAACCAAAACGAATTTACAAGGAAGCCAGAATTTGGATAGTTGATGGAAAAGTAGTTACAAGTTCATATTATCTTTTTCATGGCAATATTGAGTTTGAAGAAAATGTAGGCATTAACGGAATAAATTTTGCAGAAAAAATGGCAAAAATATATGAAGTAGCAGATGCTTTTGTGATGGATATTTGCTTGACGAATGAGGGCTGGAAAATAGTTGAAATTAATTGTGTAAATAGTGCGGGATTTTACAAAGCTGATATTGAAAAATTAATAACTGCATTAGAAGAAAAATTTAACCATATTTAAAAACAACAAACGACTCCAATAACGAGCGGATACTTAAGCAAACTCAGTACGTATTACATCTGTACTTCCAATACCATACCCTATAAATAACAACCCAAAGCAATTACCACAAAACTGAATGCAAAAACTCATCGCCATAGAAGGCAACATAGGTGCTGGAAAAACCTCGCTGGCATACAAATTAGCCGCCGACTTCCAAGCCGAAATTTTATTGGAACAATTCGAGGACAACCCGTTTTTAGCCGATTTTTACAAAAACCCGACCCAACACGCATTTACGACCGAAACCCATTTTTTGATACAGCGTTACAACCAAATTCAGAACCAATACCAACGCCTAAGCGAGCAAAACAAGCCGATAATCGCCGATTTTTGCTTTTGGAAATCGCTCATTTTTGCCCAAAAAACCCTGCCTGCGCTCGAGTACGAGCTGTTTCGCAGCCTCTTCGAGGTTATAAATACCCGCCTGCCCAAGCCCGACCTGCTCATTTACATCACCCGCAGCCCCACCAACTTGCTGCAAAACATACACCAGCGCAACAGGGCTTACGAGCAGTACATCACCCCCGATTATTTGTCTATTATAGAGCAAGGATACCACGATTTTTTGCAGTTGCACCACGGTTTTCCGTGCGTTTTGGTAAACGCCACCGACTTAGACCTGCTGCACAACCCCGAGCATTATGCCCAAATTACGGCACTTTTGCAGGGCATTTTAGTACAGCATACCAGCCACACAGGCGCACATTAAGCAAGCCACCGTGCCGCCGATGAGGGCTTTTATGCCCAGCTCGGTGAGGTTGCGCCGCTGCGTGGGTGCAAGCTGGCTGATGCCGCCTATTTGTATGCCGATGCTAGCAAAATTGGCAAAACCACTCAGCGCATACGTAACGATGAGCAACGATTTGGGGTCGAACACAATGCCTGCCGCACGCATTTTGGCGAGGCTACCGTAGGCATAAAACTCGTTTATAATCGTTTTTTCGCCCAAGAGCTGCCCCACATTCAGTATGTCTTTTGGGTGCGTGCCTATGAGCCACGCCAGCGGCGCAAACACATAACCAAACACCATTTTGAACGAAAACTCGGTGTATTGCCCGTTTGTGCCTTGGGCTATAAGGTCGTTTAGGGAGGTAAACGACAGCCCAAAAATATGGTTTATGCCGCCAAACCAACCCAGCATGGCGTTCGCCACAGCCATCAATGCCGTAAAAACCACCAGCATCGCCGCCACATTGGCAGCCAGTTTTAGCCCGTCAGTCGTGCCGTTGCTTATGGCATCGAGGGCGTTGTCGCCTATATTTTCTTTGGGGATAGGCACATAAGCCTCCACTTTTTCGGTTTGGGGAAAAAGAATTTTACTACACACAATGGCAGCGGGCGCACTCATAATGCTCTGCGAAAGCAAATGCAGCGCAAAAAACTGCTGCTGCGCAGGGTCGCTGCCGCCCAGCATACCCACATACGCCGCCAGCACGCTGCCAGCCGTATTCGCCATGCCGCCCACCATCACGCACAAAATTTCGGACTTGCTCATGCCCGCCAAGTACGGTCGCACCATGAGCGGCGCTTCGGTCTGACCCAAAAAAATGTTGGCTGCCGTAGATAAACTTTCGGCACCCGATAGGTTCATTATTTTGCTCAAAAGCCACGAAAAAAACTTTACAATAACCTGCAAAACGCCCAAATAATACAACAAAGACGAAGCAGCCGCAAAAAATATAATATTCGGTAATACCTGAATAGCAAACACATAGCCCCAATTTTGCTTAAAATCCGCCAAGTTTCCGAATATAAACTCCGTTCCTTGGTGCGAAAGATTTATCATGGATACAAACACATTGGAAGCCGACTCTATAATCATTTTAAAACTATTTTTGGGTATCCAGCCCAAAATCACGCCCACCGAAACCAGCAGCACGCCCGCCGAAATAAGCCTCGAGCGCAGGGAGGCAGTTTTCGCAATTTCTTTTCTGACCGTGATGTAAACAAAAATAACCGCCAAAACAACCCAAAACGGCAGCGGATTTAAAATGCCCAGCGCAAACATAATTTGGGCAAAAACGCCCACGCCGACTAATTTCCAGTCTATCGCACGGCGGTTGTTGCTAAACGCATAGCAAATGGCTAAAAGGGCTATAAGTCCTACAATTCCACGGATTAAATTCATGTACATTTATTTTTTATGGGCTGCCAAATTACATATTTTTTCTTGTAATAAAGCATTTTTGTGTTTTTTCGGGTAAATTTCCCCAAATTTATGACTTTGTTTCGGTTTTTTTGGTCGTTTTAAACGCTGTTGGTTACTATGCGGCTTTTTTTTGCAAAAAAGCTACGTGGCAAATCGGCGTACCCAAGCCCAAACGCTTGTAAAAAAAATCTTGGCAATGAAGGTAAAAAGGCAACACAATTTTTAGGTATTTTTCTTCCACCCGCCCCGTGCGGCGCACAAAAGCCGTGGGTTTTAGGTGTTTTAGCTCAAAGCCTCGTGCCGCAAAATAGCTCTGGTACTCCTGCGGACGAATTACAAACTGGTTGATGTTGGGTTCTAACTGCTGAAAAATGCGATAGTCCTCCGTGTCGGGGTTGGGGTTTACGACCACGAGCCAGCCGTCGTCGGGCAAATTTTTGTGTATTTGCGCCAGTAGCTCGTCTTGGTTCGTAATTACGGTCAGCACACAAATCATACAAAAAACATCAAACGGATAGTTTGCAGGCAAAATTTCGTGGATATTTCGCACCTCAAAGCGCAGGTTATCAAACTGCTTAAAATTTTCTTTGGCTCGCTCTATGCAGTCCGCATCTAACTCATAACCAACGATTTGCGTATTCGGTATCTTGGCAAAATTCGCACTCGTTTCGCCCCAGCCACAGCCAGCATCTATGATGGTAAGCGGCTTGTTCAGCCCTTTAAAAAAGCGGGTTATAATCCTAGAATAGTTGTACTGCGGGTAAAAATACGGCGACAACTCAAACATAAGTTTGTCTTTTATTCGTCGGGTAAATCCTGGATTTTGTTCTAATTTTTTAGTCATTTTATTTTTATTACTTCTGTATAAATATCGAGTGTTTTTAGCATAATTGTATTTGCCGAAAACCTATTTTTGGCATCATTTCTTAGGGCAATGGGGTCGTATTTGTGGTAGTTTTGGTACATTTCCAGCATGGCATTTGCAAAGGTTTCTACCTCAAAATCTGGCACCAAAATGCCGTTTTGTGGCGTAACAATGTCCTGCGGACCCGCACTGTTGGTGGATATGAGCGGCTTGCCCGCCGCCAGCGCCTCTATAAGCACCACGCCAAAACTCTCGTAAAAACTGGTAAACGCATATACTTGGCACTGCTGCATTTGCGCCGCCACTTGCGCCCTATCGAGGTAGCCCAAAAAAGCAATTTTATGGCTCAGTCCGAGCTGCGCCACGTATTCTTTTAGGCTCGCAAGGTCTTCGCCCTCGCCGCCTATCGCCAGTTTTGCACTGGGTATTTGGCTATGAATTTTCGCAAAAGCATCTATGAGCAACTGAATGTTTTTGCGCCAATAAATAAAACTAATGCTCAAAAAAGTAAAACTTTCGGTTTTGGGGGGCAAGTCCAAAATCGGAATGTTCAAAAAATCGTCCTTTACCATATTCGGCATCACACCCAAAACTTGGGGCGCAAGTTGTAGCTTTTTAGTCAAATCTGCGGCAAACTGCGAACTTACCACGAGCGATTTTTGGGCGTTTTCCAGCACTTTTTTGGCTGTGCGCAATTCCGTTTTGTTTATGATGGCGTTGCCGTTTTTTTCGGTTATAAAATCCGTGTTGTGTTCGCTCAATACCAGCGGAATGTTGTGTTTTTGAGCGAGGTATTGGGCTGCTATGCCCGCATAAAACACGCAATGTGCGTGTATCACGTCTGGTTTTCCGAACTGTTTTATGTAGCCCTCAAACCATTTGCCCACAAATTTTGAGAATAAATAATACGACAATTGCCTAAGTCTTGGCTGGTATGGGCTCCAATAGACATTAAAAGTAAGCAAACCGTCGTCGTTTATTTGGGTTACGCTATTGTTTTTTTTTATAAAATTAAATGGCAATAAAACTGGGTAAAGCACCCTTACCTCATGCCCCAAGAGCTGTAAGGCTCGGGCTTGCTCCTCAAAAAAAGAGCCATACACGGGCGTTTGCGGCGATTTATACCAAGATGGAACTACGAGAATATGCACAAATTTTCCTTTTTATTAAAATACAAAGTTAAACAAAATAATGATAACTGTTAAAGTTTCTTGCCAAGCATTTTGGCTGCGTTTGCTACAAAAACGCTTTTAATACATCGCTAAATTGCTGCAAAAGCTCTGGCGATTTTTCCAGTACATTGCCCACTACCAAAATATCTGCACCCGCACGGTACAGCTCTTGGGCTATGGCTGGCGAAGTAATGCCTCCGCCCACGATGATTGGTAGGCTTACTTGCTGGCGCACCGCCTCTATCATGGCTACCGATACGTGGTTTTGTGCGCCGCTGCCCGCATCTAAATAAATGATTTTTAGCCCCAGCATTTCGCCCGCCATAGCCGTGCAAGCCGCTATTTCGGGCTTGTTGGCGGGTATCGGCTGGGTGTTGCTTATGTACGAAACCGTGGTGGGCTTGCCGCCATCGATGAGCATATAGCCCGTGGGCAAAATTTCTAAGCCGCTTTGTTTGAGCATGGGTGCCGCTACTACGTGGCTGCCGATGAGCAGCTCGGCGTTGCGCCCCGAAATGAGCGAAAGCAGCAAAATACCGTCGGCGTTGGGCGTAATTTGGGCGGGGCTACCCGGGAAAATCACCACTGGAATGTCCGTGGCTTGCTTTATTTTAGCCACCACATCGGCTATGTGCGGCACCGAAACCAAGCTGCCGCCCACAAAAAAGTAGCCGATATGCAGCCCTTTTACCGCCGCCAAAATCTGTGGCAAGTGCGCAGGTTTGTCGGGGTCTATGAGTATGGCAAGCCGCTTTTTTTGGGCAGCCGTACCAGCCACCATATTTTTATAAATATCTTGCATAGCTGTTATAGTAGGTTTTGCAAGGCTATTTCTAAGGCTTTTATTTTGTGCTGCGCATCGGCTTGCTTGTTGCGCTCGTTTTGCAGCACGCTGTCGGGTGCGTTACCCACAAATTTTTCGTTGCTCAATTTACGCTCCACGCTCTCCAAAAAACCTTTTTGGTATTCTATTTCTTTTTGTAAACGCTCTTTTTCGGCGGCTACATCTATTTTATTGCCCAAATCTAAGTAGCATTCGTAGGTATTTACCATAAATTTTGTGTAGCCGCTCGGCACTTGCGCCCCCAGCGTAAACTCCGATATGTGTGCAAGTTTGGATATTATGCCGCTAAAACGGTCAAACACGCCATTTTCCTCGGCATCAATCTGTAAATTTAGGGCTTCTTTGGGCGAAATTTGCTTTTGCGCCCGCAGGTTTCTAATACTGCTTATGAGTTCCAACACTTGGTTGGTCTCGTCTATCAAATTTTTGTCGTAGCTTTCTGTTTTGGGGTAAGGCTCGAGCATCAAAAACTCACCATTTTTGCGCTCGTTTGTGTTTTGCCACAGTTCCTCGGTAATAAAAGGCATAAACGGGTGCAGTATTTTGAGCAATTGCTCAAAAATATCGATGGTTGCTTGGTACGTGGCTCGGTCTATTGGCTGCTCGTAAGCGGGCTTTATCATTTCCAAATAATTGGCGCAATAGTCGTCCCATATCAATTTATACACGTTCATAAGTGCCTCCGAAAGGCGGTATTGGGCATAATCAGCTTCGGTTTGGGCTATCACCTGCGCCATTCTGTTGCGCATATAAGCTATGGCAATGTTGTTTTGGGGGCTTTCTCCGTCTATGATTTGCCAGTTTTTTACGAGCCTAAATGCGTTCCAGAGCTTGTTTGCAAAATTGCGCCCTTGCTCGCAGTAGCTTTGGTCAAAGGGCAGATCGTTGCCCGCTGGCGAGCATATAAGCATACCGAGGCGCACGCCGTCGGCACCATATTTTTGTATCAGCTCCAAAGGGTCGGGCGAGTTGCCCAGCGATTTGCTCATTTTTCGCCCCAGTTTATCACGCACTATGCCCGTCAAATACACGTTTTCAAACGGTTTTTTGCCCGTATATTCGTAGCCTGCTATGACCATGCGTGCCACCCAAAAAAACAAAATTTCGGGTGCCGTAACCAAATCTTGGGTCGGGTAGTAATAATTAAGCTCTGCGCCGTCGGCTTTTAGCGGCTCGTTGGGTGCTGCCTGCCCAAAACCGTCAAAAACCGAAATAGGCCATAACCAAGAGCTAAACCAAGTATCCACCACGTCGGGGTCTTGGGTTAGGTCTTGCTCCGTGTATTTTGGGTCGGCATTTTGGTTGGCTATCCCGAGGGCTATTTCTTTGGTTTCGGCTACTATTATTTCGCCATTTGGCAGGTAATAAGCGGGTATTTGCTGCCCCCACCACAGTTGGCGGCTTATGCACCAGTCTCTTACGTTTTCGAGCCAGTGTTTGTAGGTATTTTTAAACTTTGCGGGGTGCAGCCGAATTTCGTCGTTCATTACCGCATCGAGTGCGGGCTTGGCTAACGCCTCCATTTTCAAAAACCACTGCAAACTCAGCCGTGGCTCTACCACTGCGTTGGTGCGCTCCGACCTACCCACTTTGTTTTGGTAGTCTTCTATTTTTTCTATCAATCCATTGGTTTGCAGCTCTTTGGCTATTTTTTTTCGCACCACAAAACGGTCTTCCCCCACATAAATTTGGGCGGCTTTGCTCATTGTGCCGTCGTCGTTTAGGGTATCTATCACGGCTAACTTGTGTTTCAGCCCCAAATTATAGTCGTTTATATCGTGGGCAGGCGTTACTTTTAGGCAGCCAGTACCAAAATCCATGGTAATGTATTCGTCGGCAATAATCGGAATTTCACGGTTTATAAGCGGCACAATGCAGGTTTTGCCCACCAAATGCTGGTAGCGAGGGTCGTCGGGGTGTACGCAAATCGCCACATCGCCCATAATGGTTTCGGGGCGGGCGGTAGCCACCACTATGTACTCGTTTTCGGCTTGCGAAATCTGGTATTTTACGTAATAAAGTTTGCTTTGCTCCTCCGTAAAAATCACCTCCTCGTCCGAGAGCGCAGTTTTGCCCTGCGGGTCCCAGTTTATCATGCGCACGCCTTTGTAAATGTGGTTTTTTTGGTACAAATCCACAAAAACCTTCGTAACCGCCTGCGATAGCTTGGGTTCCATCGTAAAACGGGTTCTGTCCCAGTCGGCAGAAATTCCTATTTTTTGCAATTGCGACAGTATTATGTCGCCATATTTTTGCTTCCATTCAAATGCGTGCTGCAAAAACGCCTCACGGCTAATGTCCTTTTTTGCAATGCCTTGGGTCGCCAGCAGTTGCACCACTTTGGCTTCGGTGGCAATGCTTGCATGGTCGGTTCCTGGCACCCAGCAGGCGTTAAAACCCTTCATTCTCGCCCTACGCACCAGCACATCTTGTATCGTATTGTTTAGCATGTGCCCCATGTGCAGCACGCCCGTAACGTTGGGCGGCGGAATTACCACGGTGTACGGCGTTCGGTGGTCGGGCACAGATGCAAAACACTTGTGTTCCAGCCACTGCGCATACCATTTATTTTCGGTGTCGTTTGGTTCGTATTTCGTAGAAAGCATTAACTCTTATTTTTTTGATACAATGGCTACAAAAGTACAAAAATATGCCCAAATATTGGCAGGTTTCATAAAATTAAGTTCGCCCAGCCGCCAAAACGGGTTTTAAAAACACAAATACCCGCATTTTGAGCCAGATAGCAACCCATTTTTTAGGGTCGCTTGTGTTTTTCCATGGCATCGGCTACATTTTGCGCATTTTCAGTGCCAATGCGCCTAAGCTCTTTGGTTATGTTCACCAAGTTTTTTTCGTCTCTGTTCTGCGAAAGTTTAGCCGCCGAGTGTATTTCGTCTATCGTTATCTCAAAACCGATGATGCCTTTTAGGTCTTTTTTTAGCATTTTTTCGGACATAGTACCCACCGAAACGGGGTTCTCCGACGATTTTTCGTACTTATCCACCAGCTTCGTCAAAGAGGCAAGAAGCCGCTCGCCCGCCACCACTTTTATCCTTCCATAAATATGTACGGCGATGTAGTTCCAAGTTGGTACGTTTTCGTGGTCGTACCACGACGACGAAATATAGCTGTGCGCCCCCTGAAAAATCACCAGCACCGCATCGTTTTCCCCAAAGTTTTTCCATTGCGGGTTGCCCCTCGAAATATGCCCCAGCAAAACGTCGTTGCCCGCCTCATCTTCGCCGAGCATCAGCGGAATGTGCGTAGCCAGCAGTTTGTTGTCCGAGTGGTTTATCAAAATACCGAAACCATTTTTTTCTACAAACTCGTATATGTTCTCTAAATTATCGTTTTTGAACTGGGGCGGAATATACATTTTGGGTGTTGTTTAACGTGTTTTAAAAAGCTGGAGGGAGGACGAAAGAAAGCAAGGAACATACATTACACCTGCCGAAATAATCAATTTTGTAAAATCCGTATTGGTAGTGACATTTGTTTGTCTATCATTGTTCAAGCGCAATTAATTCGAGTAATTTGTCTGTTAGGTTTTGTCCATTGGCAATTTCAGTCTTAATAAATTCAATTAGTTTGTCCATTTCCATGCGCCAATAAGGAGTTTTTAGTTTTTTAGATATTGATACATACGCCTTGCTTTTAGGTTTATTCAGTTTTACGAAACCTGCTTTATTTTCTATTTCCAAAAGTTTCTCCATCATAGGAATAATGTCCGCTATCCACTTTTTGTCGGATTGTGGATAATTATCCATAATCATAAAAGCAAATTTAAGATTATCTCCTTGAATTTCCAACATGGTTGAATATTTATTGCCCTGATATTCAATATGTTCTGTTAATGGAAAATCTATCAACGCATCGCCTCTTGTTTCTGTGATACGTCCTGTTCCAATTTTCTCTACTATTGATGCCAAATATGTTTTTTGTAAAATAGTTTCGAGTTGATTGTCCGCTATAAATTGCTTGTTAGGGTTTTCATAACTCACATTAATCTTTTCACCTTTTGTCTTACCCCCATCTTGGAAAACCATATCATAATCTTTTACATTCTTGGTAAAGTCCTCTAAAACTGATGTAAGTCTTTCCAAAAGATTAACGTACTCAGTAATAATTACTGAATGAGTGTCATTATTATTTAGTTCAACTAATTTTAGGGCTTTGTAAACATCAGTATATGTTATTCTGTTCCAATAATTGTCGTTGTGATTGGTTTTTTCTCCAATTAAAGTCAAAAAGTAAAAGTGTTTGGTATAGCCTCGAAATTCTTCTTCACAATAATTTTTATAGGTATGTAATTGGTCAGAATGTTGCGAAGATTTGATTTTGTTTTCAATTACAATTATTTCCTTGTCCGTTTGAATTAAAATATCAATTTTTCCTCGTTCAGTTTGAGTGTTTAAAATGTTACCAATATTCTCGAGCTTGAAGATTTCCTTTATAAGTTGATTTCTTTGTCTTGAGTTCAATGCCGTACAATCGTTTGAAAAAAGCCAAGCGAAAACCTGTGAATGAATTCGTTCAATATCTGCAATTCCTAAATATTCAAAGAATGATTTTTTGTCTGACATCATTTAATAAGTCAATAGGTTAAAAATGGTAAGGTTGTTGATTTGGGTTGGTTTTTTCCGCTTGCCCCCCCCCCCACAAATATACACATTATTTTTATAACTCAAAAAAATTAGGGCTGCTTCAATATGAATGAAACAGCCCTAACGCTATGCAGTTTTATGTGGTTTACTTGCTTTTTATACCCAAAAACGGCAGCAAACGTGTAAATAAAAAACCGTATTACGTGCGGTGATTTCACTCGCCCAAAAGCTGTTTTACCTCTGACTGTAAAAGTGGTAAATGTCTTATTACAATACCCCAAATAACATCGTCCGAAACCGAGTCGTAGCCGTGAATAATTCTATTTCTTACATCTACTAACTTTCTCGAATTTGTAATTTCAATACTTTCAGTTTGCTTTAAAATTCGGCTCATAGCCTCGCCAATAATTTCTATATTTCGCTCAACTGCCCGTTTTGTTCTCAGGTCGTTTTGGTAATTCAAAAACTCTTTTGGATTACCAACAAAAAAACTTTCAATTTCATTTGTGGCGTTCAAAATGTCGTAAAGCCACGCTTTTATATCATTGTCCATAAACCAGTTGTCTTTGTTGAGTTATGGTTTGTCGGAAATAAGGGTTTTTAATCGCTTTGTCTTCCAGCAAGTCAATGGGTCTTTTTAAAATGTCTTCCAACGAAAATTTTAGGTCAAAATAATTGTCGGCATAATCCAAAACGTCCAATGGATAAAAATCAACGATTAAATCAATGTCGCTTTGTCCATTAAATTTACCCGTGAGTACCGAACCAAAGGCATACAAAGTCTTCACCTTGTGGCGCTCACAAAGTTTTGAAATTTCTGAATTGTAGTTTTGTAATCTGTTCATTTGGCTTTCCTTGTTGCAAAAGTACAAAAAGTATTTTGATTTATCGCCGTGCTTTTAAATTTACGGCGGAGTTGGTAGAGTTCCCCCCCTCCACAAATATACACATTATTTTTATAACTCAAAAAAATTAGGGCTGCTTCAAAATATGAAGCAGCCCTAACGCTATGCAGTTTTATGTGATTTACTTGCTTTTTATACCCAAAAACGGCAGCAATCGTGTAAATAAAAACACTTCTGCTTTGTCTAAAATGGTCTCTGCGGGTACTGGCTGCTGTTTTGGGCTGCCTGCCATCTCGTCTGTTCCCATTTCATCGGGTGTGGTTTGCAAAATAAAATCTTTTTCGGCACCGGGCTTGCTATAATCATAAGGCCAGCGGTGTACGGCTGGTATTTCGCCAGGCCAGTTGCCGTGTATATGCTCCACAGGCGTGGTCCACTCCATTGTGTTGGATTCCCAAGGGTTTTGGGTGGCTTTTGCGCCCCTAAATATACTGTTAAAGAAATTGTACAAGAATATAAACTGTGCCAAACCAGCCATCATGGCGGCAAGGCTTATGAGTTGGTTTACTTCTACCCAGTTGTTGTTTTCGCCAAATATGGCGCTAAATGCGTAATAGCGGCGTGGCACGCCATCTATACCCATAAAGTGCATCGGGAAAAACACCAAATATGCAGCCGCAAACGTGAGCCAAAAGTGTATGTAGCCCAGTTTTTTGTCGAGCATTCTGCCAAACATTTTCGGAAACCAGTGGTAAATGCCCGCCAACATACCAAATATAGCCGAACTGCCCATCACCAAGTGAAAGTGCGCCACCACAAAGTAGGTATCGTGTAGGTTTATATCCAAGGCTGCGCTGCCCAAATAAATGCCCGTAAGTCCGCCGCTGATAAACATCGATACCAAACCGATGGCGAAAAGCATGGCAGGCGTAAAGCGTATGTTTCCACGCCAAAGGGTAGCCAAATAATTAAACGTTTTTATGGCAGATGGTATGGCTACTGCAAGGGTCATTGCCATGAAAATATTGCCCAAAAATGGGTTCATGCCCGTAATAAACATGTGGTGTCCCCACACAATAAACGACAGGAACGATATGCCGAGCAGCGAACCAATCATGGCACGGTAACCAAATATGGGCTTGCGTGCGTTGGTGGCTATAATTTCGGAGGACAAACCCAAGGCTGGCATCAAAATGATATATACCTCGGGGTGCCCCAAGAACCAAAAAAGGTGCTGGTAAAGCACTGGGCTGCCGCCCGCTCTGGCTAAGGCTTCGCCGCCGATGTAAATTTCGTTTAGGTAAAAACTGGTGCCGAAGCTCCTATCAAAAACCAATAAAAACGCCGCCGAAAGCAACACTGGGAACGATAGCACGCCCAAAATTGCGGTGCAAAAGAACGCCCAAATGGTTAGTGGCATACGGGTCATTTTCATGCCTGTGGTGCGCAGGTTTATTACGGTAGCGATGTAGTTTATACCGCCCATAAGCGATGAGCCTATAAAAAGTACCATCGAAACCAGCCAAAGCGTCATGCCCAAACCCGAGCCGCTCATGGCTTGTGGCAAGGCACTTAGTGGTGGGTAAACCGTCCAGCCGCCCGAGGCGGGTCCTGTTTCTATAAAAAACGAGGCGAGCATTACCACCGATGAGCAAAAGAAAAACCAATACGAAAGCATATTGATAAATGGCGCAGCCATATCTCTTGCACCCAGTTGGAGGGGAATTAGTAAATTGCTAAATGTGCCACTTAGCCCAGCCGTGAGTACAAAAAATACCATGATTGTGCCGTGCATCGTTACCAATGCCAAGTAAAACTGTGGGTCTAATTTGCCGCCCTTGCCCCATTTGCCTATAATACTTTCGAGCCAAGGCAGCTCGGCGTTGGGCCACCCAAGCTGTACCCTAAACAGCAATGAAATTAGCATTCCGATTACGCCCATGCTTATGCCCGTAATCAAAAACTGCTTGGCTATCATTTTGTGGTCTTGCGAAAAAACGTACTTGGTTATAAACGTTTCTTTGTGGTGGTGTTCGTGTTGGTTTGCCATTTTTATAAATAACTTTAAGGTGTTTATTTTCGTTTTAGTTGAGCGCTACCTGCGCTTTTGGTGCTTCATTGAAAGAGGGCGTTTGCGCCTGCAACCACTTGTCGTACTCGGGGCGGGTTACTACTTTTATCAGCCTTTTCATGTTAAAGTGCGCCGAGCCGCATATTTTATTACAAAAAAGGAGGTAGTCAAAGTCATAATCGTTGCGTATCTGACGCATTTCGTCGGTTGTATAAATGGGTGTGAGGTAAAACTGCGTGGGCATACCTGGCACTACGTTCATTTGCATTCTGAAATCGGGTATGTATGCGCTGTGTATTACATCTTGCGCCCTAAGCCGAAACATTACGGGTTCATTCACAGGCAAATAAATTACATCTGCCTTAAAATCGTCTTTTGTATTGGGGTCTTTGCTATCTATACCCATGTCGTTTGTGCCGCCTATGAGCTTGTAGTTGTGCTTGCCAAGTGTGGCATCTGCGCCTGCATAGCGAGCTTTCCACCCAAACTGGTAGGCGTACAGCTCCACGGTATTCACCTTTGCGCCCTCGGGCGGGTGCTGCGTAATAGCCGACCAAACTTTTAGCCCATAAACCACCAAACCGAGTAGCACCACGCCTGGAATCACCGTCCATACAAACTCTAAGGTGTGGTTATCGGGGTAATAAAGGGCGGTATGTCCTTTTCTGGCTCTGTACTTATAAGCAAACCAAAATAGCAATACGTGCGTGGCTATAAATACCGCAAATGTGATGTAAAATGTAACCATAAACAGCTCATCTACCACAGCGGCGTGCTGCGAGCCCGCCGTAGTCATGGATAGCGTGCCGTATTCCATTATCTGCCAAAAAACGTAGCCAAAAAACAACACGCCAAACACCAAAAACAATGCGCCGTTTATCGCATTCCAGTTGAGTACACGCTCGCCTTTGGTTTTATATACGTTGTTTAGCAGCCTAAGCGACATCAAAAGCACCGCACCCAGCAGCGAAAACGCCAAGATATACAAAAATATGGTCGTTAGCGGCACCGATGCAGCAGCCAACAGCGAGCTTGCCTCGGCAGTTTGGTTCATAAAAAGCGAAAATGCTCCGATAAAAAGGACTTTTTTCAAAAATTTGCTCATTTCTAATTCAAGTTATGTTCGTACTTCACAGCTATAAACAAATACAACTGCTTTTGGTTTTTATTTTTATACTTTTAAAGCACAAAAGTACGCCCAAATACGTAATTTTCAAAACATTTAACGTCGCCTGTTTTACCAATCCACACTATTTAGATTTGTTTTAAATAATAAAACCTCCCAAAATAAAAATATGCCCAAAACCGAACCATAACCCACATTTTTTATGTTTGGTTAGCTGTGCCATTCCGCACTTTTGCCCGTTACGCATTATTTTCAATGAAACATTTAAAGTACCTCAATAAATTTTTTTTTAAGTACAAATTACTTCTGGCGGGCGGTTTAATCGCCGTGGTGGTTTCCAACATATTTGGGGTGATGTATCCGCCCGTTTTTAGGTATTCCATCGACCTTATTACCGAAAGTATTCATATTTTTAATACCTTCAACCACACCAAACTACAAAACGAAGTATATAGCCTTTTTACACATTACCTGCTCATATTTGCGCTGGTGGTGCTGGTGCTTACGCTCATAAAGGGCTTTTTTTTATACCTCATGCGCCAAACGCTTATCGTAATGAGCCGTGAAGTGGAGTTTGACCTAAAAAATGAATTGTACGCCAAATACCAAGAACTAAGTATTTCTTTTTTTCGGCGCAACAAAACGGGCGACCTCATGGCACGCATCAGCGAAGACGTGGGCAAGGTGCGTATGTACATAGGACCAGGCGTGATGTACTCGGTGAATATGGTGATTATGCTCGTTTTTACGATTTATACCATGCTTCGGGTAAATGCCGAACTGACCATGTACGTACTTTTGCCGCTGCCGCTGCTTTCGGTGGCTGTTTTTTATGTAAACAACATTATACTGCGCCGCAGCAAAAAAATACAAGAGCAGCTCGCCACCATAAATAGTTTTAGCCAAGAGGCGTACTCGGGCATTCGGGTGATAAAAGGCTATGGGCGTGAGGGCATTTTTAGCAATTTGTTCTCGCACGAGCTCGATGTTTTTAAGCAAAGAACGCTGGCTATGGTTCGGGTAGATGCCTTGTTTTTTCCGTTAATTATGGCACTGATGGGCATTAGCACCATACTTACGGTGTATATAGGTGGCTTAAAACTGACGGAGGGTACAGTTTCGGCGGGGAACATAGCGGAGTTTGTGATATACGTAAACCTACTGGGTTTTCCCGTTACCAGCGTTGGTTGGGTGGCATCTATGATTCAGCAGGCGGCGGCATCGCAGGCACGCATCAATGAGTTTTTGGAAACAAAACCCGAAATAGACAAAACCGCAGGCAAAGTAATGGAAATAAACGGCGATATAGCCTTTGATAATGTATCGTTTGTGTATCAGGATTCGGGCATTGAGGCTTTAAAAAATGTGAGTTTTTCGATAAAAAAGGGCGAAACCATAGGCATAGTAGGCAAAACAGGCAGCGGCAAAAGTACCATAGCCGCACTACTGGCACGCCTCTACGATGCCAGCAGCGGCAAAATACAAATAGACGAACACGATATACAAGCCATTAACCCCGTGAGCCTGCGGGCGCAGATAGGCTATGTGCCGCAAGATGTGTTTTTGTTTTCGGATACAATAGCCAACAACATTGCTTTTGGGGCTACCGAAACAACCCAAGCCCAAATAGAAACCGCCGCCCAGCAGGCATCGGTGTACGACAATATTTTGCAGTTTGAGCATGGCTTCAACACCATTTTGGGTGAGCGAGGCATTACGCTTTCGGGCGGACAAAAACAGCGTGTAGCCATAGCCAGAGCCATTGTTCGGCAACCGAAAATATTTATTTTCGACGATTGCCTCGGCGCATTGGATACAAACACCGAGAGAGAAGTGCTAAACAACCTAAAAAAACTGTCGGAAAACACAACGACAGTGATTATTAGCCACAGAATTTCGTCGGTGATGGCTGCCGACCACATCATTGTGCTAAACGATGGCGTGGTTGCGGAGCAGGGTTCGCACCAAAGTTTGGTGGCTGCCAAGGGTTATTACAACGCCATTTTTAGAAAACAACAGGTAGAAAACCGAGTAGATGCGCTGGCTGAACTACCTAACTAAGTTTACCTCTGGCTCTAAATCTATACCGAACTTTTGGGTTACGGCGGTACGAATTTCTTGGGCAAAATCCCAAATTTGTGCGCCCGTGGCTTGCCCGTAGTTTACAAGAACCAGCGCATGGTTGCGGTAAGTACCCGTTTCGCCGCTTCTTTTGCCTTTGTAGCCGCATTGGTCTATGAGCCAAGCTGCGGATAGTTTCATGTCGTTTTCGCCGTTTTTATAGCCCGAAATGCTGGGATAGCTGGCTTTTAGGGCGTCAAATACGACTTGCGCCACCACAGGATTTTTGAAAAAACTGCCCGCATTGCCCACCACGGCTGGGTTGGGGAGCTTGGCTTGGCGCACCGCCACCACGGCTGCCGCCACTTGGGCTATGCTGGGCTGGGCCATGCCTTGGGCGTGCAGGTATTCGGCTATGCCTGCGTATTGGGTTTGGGGCTGGTGCGGCGGTTTTTGCAGCTCAAAACCAACTTGGGTGATGATAAATTTATTTTTTAGGTCAGTCTTAAAAATGCTGCTGCGGTAGCCAAAGGCGCAAGCTGGGGCGGCGATGGTTTCGAGGCGTTTGGTATCTAAGTTATAGCCCGTAACTTGGTGGCAAATGTCTTTGAGTTCCATGCCGTAAGCCCCGATGTTTTGTATGGGTGCTGCGCCCACGGTGCCTGGTATTAGGGCTAAGTTTTCGGTATTTGCCCAGTTTTGAGCAATGCAGTGGCACACAAACTCGTGCCAGTTTTCGCCTGCGCCTACGTTTAACCACACTTTTTGGTGGGTTTGGGCGGTAATTTCTATTTTTTTGAATAAAATATGTATCAGCACCACATTTAAAAACGCTGACTGAAAAAGCACATTGCTGCCTCCGCCCAACACCTGAATGGGCAGGTTTTGGGTTTGCGCAAACGCCAGTGCCTCCAACAGCTCGCTGTGGCTGGTTACGGGCGCATAGTAGGCGGCGGTGGCATCTAACCCAAAGGTATTAAAGTGTTTTAGCGGTTGATTTTTTTGTATCATTTTGGGTTGGTTTTATGCCAAGTTAGGCACTGATGGCACCCGAGCCTATGAGTTCGTTTTGGGTGTACCAAGCGGCAAACTGCCCAGCGGCGATGCCCCTTTGCGGCTCGTCAAAACAGATATAAAGCCCGTTTTCGGTTTGGTGCAAGAGCGCAGGCTCGAGGCTTTGGCGGTAGCGTATGCGCACATGGTAGCGGGCGGTTTCGCCGTTTTTTAGCCGTTGGTTGGGGTTGAGCCAGTGGATTTCGCTGTTTTCTATTTTTAGCCCCGAGCGGTACAGCCCAGGGTGGTTTTCGCCCTGCCCCACATACACTATGTTTTGGTGTACATCGGTACCCAGCACAAAAAGTGGCAGGGGCGAGCCGCCAATTTGCAGCCCACGGCGCTGCCCCACGGTGTAAAAATGCGCTCCTTGGTGCGTGCCTCGCAGCTTGCCCGCCTCGGGTACTAAGGCGTGCGGAGCGCAGCGGAGCTCGAGGCTGGGGCTGGGTTGGGGCAGAAAAACATCGGCGTTTTCGCTTATTTCCACCGCATTGCCGTGTTTTATAGCCAGTTGCTGCTGCAAAAAAACGGGCAAACTCACCTTGCCCACAAAACAAATGCCCTGCGAGTCTTTTTTGTTGGCGGTAACCAACCCAAGCTCGGCGGCGATGGTGCGCACTTCTTTTTTTTGTAAATGCCCAATCGGAAACAGCGACTGAGCGAGCTGCGCCTGCGAGAGCTGGCACAAAAAGTAACTTTGGTCCTTGCCCGCATCGGCACCCGCCAGCAGGTGGTAGGTGGTTTTATCGCCGTGGGTAGTTTCGTTTTTTTGGCAATAATGCCCCGTAGCCACAAAATCTGCGCCGAGGGACAAAGCCGTTTTCAAAAAAATATCAAATTTTATTTCACGGTTGCAAAGCACATCGGGGTTGGGCGTGCGCCCCCGCTCGTACTCGGCGAACATATAATCCACCACCCTACTGCGGTATTCGGCACTAAGGTCTATTGCCTGAAACGGAATGCCCAGTTTTTCGGCTACCAGCAACGCATCGTTGCTATCGTCTATCCAAGGACATTCGCTGCTGAGGGTTACGGTTTCGTCGTGCCAGTTTTTCATAAAAAGCCCTATCACCTCGTAGCCCGCCTGCTGCAACATATATGCAGCCACGCTCGAATCTACGCCCCCCGAAAGCCCCACTACTACTCTTTGCATGGTTTTTTGCTTGTTTTTAGTAGAGTACATTTTTTTGGGCAAAATTGTTTCAAAATAAAACAAAAACACGCCCAAATGCGGGCGTAAATTAGGTTGGGCGTGGGTATGTTCTTAACCGCTGCCGATTGAAAACAAATTTACAAGTTTGTTACCGATGTTTGGCGATGCTTATAAAGCCTGAAATGAAGTACGGTAGAGCAAAAAAACTGAGTGTCATTGCCTGCTCTTTTTTGCCGATACTTGTGTTGGTGGCTGTAGTTTCTTTTTATTATTAAAATAATGCCTGTTGTGTTTCTATTTTTGGATGAAAGGTTCCAATAATCATAAATGGATTTTTTCCTATCAAGTGATGAACTTGAGAAGTACCTAAAAATAAATGCAAATCTTTTGTTTTTGCAAAGTCATCAAAATACTTTTTCTTAACGTCTTCAACTGCTTTTGCTTCATTTCCTTCGTATCGGGCAAGACAATTCCAATAAAGTTGTCCTATTTCCCAATCTTCTATCATCATTTTACTTTGTTTGCCATTACAATCTCGTAAAACATACGAAAATTTATAAGGTAATTTCCTAACTACTTCAAATAAGTCTTCATCTTCTTGGGCAAATAAGTTACTACTTCTATCTTGTTTAAGTTTTTCAAGTTTGTTTTTGTCCCATTCTCTTTCTACCTCTTCAATTGTGAAATTGATAATTTCTGTCGGTTTAAATACAGCAAGTGAAGTCATTATATCCCTATTTTTTGCTTCTGAAATTAGTTCTTCAATGTCATTATAAACCTTATTTTTGAATACAATTTCTTTTCGCAAAAACCAGTTACTTTTTGTATCTAAGTGGTCTAAAATAGTTATTTCAGTATCATAGGAAACTGGTCTAAAACTTTCTTTTCTGAAATCACTTTTGTTTTTCACAAGGTCAATTTCAATCCAATCGTATTTTTTGTACTGCTCTTCAAATGATTTTTTTCTAAACTGAATTGGGTAAATTCTAATCCAAGTTCCATTTTCAAGCAAACCTGCTGTACATACTAATTCGTCATATTTTGCTGAAATAGCAGGATATGTTTTTACCGTGATTAATACTTTTGTCTTTGCCATTCTAAATATGTTTCACTTGGTATTTAAAATTTGGCAACTTTTGAATTGCTTCTGATAAATGTTTTCTGTGGCATTGACAGATGTTAGCTTCAAAACAAGTCAATGCAACTCTATGATTTTTTTCTAGCAAGTCTAAAATTTTCAACTGCGAAGTAGTTGTTTTTTTAAGATTATTTTCGCAATAGACGGAAAATAAACTATCATAATCACTTTGAGTTTTTAATTCCTGACGTTGTTCAGATTTTATGCCAACTTCTGGGAAATGCAAATATTCTATGCCCAAACTGTTACAGTAACGTTGTAATTGACTTTTGCTAAATCCGTATTTCATACTTAACGCATTGTTACGAACATCAACTAATATTTTCACATCATTTTTAAGCAATCGGTTTAAATATTCTTCCAATGAAATTCCTTCATATCCAATAGTAAATAATATTACTTCGTTATTTTTGGGACGACTATTTTTAACTTTTTTAAGTTGTTCAATCGATAAAATTTCATTTGCTTTTACACTATTTATTGCCCAATATGGAAAATTTAAGTAAGTATGCCTCATTAAAGAGTCTGCATTCATTCTCCCATAAAGTGCCTTAATTTCCAACATCAATTTTTTATCAGGTTCTTTAAGTGCTTTAAAGTAATCAGATTTGTCATTACTTGTAAAGTGGGTTTTTGTTTCAGACAACATTTCTTTACCAACCATAGCTGTTAAATCAGCATTTGCAGAAAATGAATAACAACCATATAGATATGGAATAAAATCATATTCGGCTTTGACTTGTCGTTGAGTAAATAAAAACAACAACTTTTGCAGACTGATTTTATCAATCTGTCCTTCAAAAAGTTGTAATAATCCCATTATTATTTTTCTTCTGTAAAACATCTCGCAAAGTTAGGGAGTTTAACTTTTAGTTTCTAATAAATTTAAAGAAAATATTGTTATAATTTCATTTTTTGAATCTAATTTTTATACAGAATGTTTTAGTATAGATGCCACCCCAAAAATCTAAACTATTTTTTCGTAATCTGCAAATTTTTTAAGTTTTATTTTTTCAATTACAGCTTTTTTGCCTACGCAACCCATCTGCCACAAACCAATACAAAAAACCCAGCCTTTGGCTCTGCGGCTCACACCAACGCCTCACTAACCGAGCAAGCCCCGCCCCAACTCCAAACTGATGCTGCAAACAAGAATTAGTACCACAACTTAAAAACACAAACATATTTTTAAAAATAGCGTTATATTTGCATCTAAAACACAACATTATAGCATGATTTTAAACGCAATATTGGTATTTGTCCTCACTTTTGTGGCTATGGAGTGCGCCTCTTGGCTGATACACAAGTATGTTTTGCACGGATTTTTGTGGTTTATGCACAAAAGCCACCACACGCCACGCCAAGGAATTTTTGAAATAAACGACTTGGTGGGCATCGTTTATGCCGTAATTGCGGCTGTTTTGGTTTATTTTGGCTTAGAAAGCAAGGCATACAACACGGCAGCCGTGGGTTTTGGCATTTCGGCTTATGGCTTGTTTTACTTTATTTTTCACGATGTAATTATACACAGGCGCATAAAAATGAAGTACAACTTCAAAAATTTGTACATAAATAGGCTCATAAGGGCGCACAAGCTGCACCACAAACACCAAAACAAAGAAAACGGCGAGGCGTTCGGGTTTTTGTACGCCACACCCAAATACAAGGTAACCAAGCCCAACAATTGAATTTATTTATACACCAAAACACGCCCATAACAGCCGAGCAAATAGCCCAAGCATTGCGGCAAGTGGGCGTAGCAGCAGGCGATACCATTTTTGTACACAGCAGCCTCATGCACTTTGGTAGCCTGGCACCCAACCCAAAAAAGGAGCTGCTGCAAGCCGTTTTAACCCTTTTGCAAGGCGCAGTAGGTGCGCAAGGCACGCTCATTATGCCTACATTTACGTACAGTTTTACCAAAAACGAGCCTTACGATGTACTAAAAAGCAAAAGCACGGTGGGCAGCCTAAGCGAGTTTTTTAGGAAACAACCCGAGGTAACACGCAACGAGCAGCCGCTGTTTTCGGTGGCGGCGTGGGGCAAAAACCAAGATGAAATACATAAAATAGGCAGCAACACCTTCGACGAATCGTCTATATTTGGGGTGCTGCGTCGGCTAAATGCCAAAGTGCTGATGTTTGGCGCAGAATTTTACGACCACTGCACGTTTTTTCACCACATAGAGTACATGGCGGGCGTGCCTTACCGCTACCTAAAAACATTTGAGGGCGAGGTAATAACCCAGCACGGCACGAGCTACCACACCGCCACGCAGTACAATGTGCGCCACCTAAACCAAAATGTGGTAACGGACGGCAAGCGGCTCAAAGCCCATCTGCAATCGCTTGGGCTGCTCGAGGAGGTAATGGTGGGCAACGGCAGCCTGGAACTGGTGCGCTGCCAGCCGTTTTTTGAGCAAGGATTAAAAATGATAGCCAGCGACCCATATTTTATGGTGCGCTACCAATAAACGAATTTACAAACCAAATTACCCCAAAAATCAATGCCCAAATAAATACAACGCATATCCAAATGATTGCGTTATATTTGTATGTCGTTTTTGGGCAATAAACCATATACCATGAAAAAATATTTTATAGTTTTACTATTTGCGCTTTGTGCGCTGCGTACCCACGCCCAAGAGGCTGCTGGCTTTCAAAAACTCAGCCCCTCGCTGCAAGCCGTGGTATTTGATGCTTACCCCAACTTGGGCAAAGCCAATGCGCCCCGCCCCACCATTTACACCACCGACAAAAACAACCAAAAATGGTATCGGGTACTCATTTATGGCAGCAATATATCGGAGCTAATGCGGCAAGAGCCTGGCGTGGAGCTGCGTAGCGTACACCAAAACAGGTTTGCAGCCGCTTTGGTTACGGCGGAAGGGCTAAAAAATTGTGCCGAAAAAAACTGCGCACGCTACATAGTAGCCGCCCAAAAAATAGAAATACTGGACGACGAAGCCAATGGCTGGTCGGGCGTGGACTTGCTGCAAAAAGGACTGCTAAACAACACAAACTACGACGGCAGCGGAACAATTGTGGGTTTGATAGACAGCGGCATAGATTTTACGCACCTCGATTTTAGGAATAAAAACGACTCGAGTACAAGGCTTTTGGCTATCTGGGACCAAAATTTGGTGAAAACGGGCGCAGAAAAAACGCCATTTAACCGCTATGGCGTGGCAATGCCCTACAACTACGGCGTGGAATACACCAACACCGAGCTAAACAACGAGCTGGACGGCACGCCCACTGGTTTTGTGCGGCATATAGACTATGCGGGGCATGGCACGGGCGTTTCGGGCATAGCCACTGGCAACGGAGCCGCCTCCATCAACAAAAATAAGTACATAGGCGGCGCACCAAACGCCGAAATAATTATGGTAAGCACCTCTTTTTACGACAGCGACATTATAGACGCACTGCAATATTTGGACAAAAAAGCCACCACCGCAGGCAAGCCGCTGGTGGTGAACATGAGCTTGGGTACGCAGTTTGGCGGGCATGAGGGCGCAGGCAGCCTGGATACCGCCGTGAGCATTTTTACGAACAATGGGCTAAAAGCGGGCAGGCTGGTGGTAGCCGCCGCTGGCAATTCGGGCAGCAACAACAACGGCATTCACGCACAAGGCACGCTAAACGAAAACACAAGCAACACCATTACATTTACCCAACCCAACTACACGCCGAGCATTTATGTAAGCGATAATTTTGTGCTTTTTCAGGCTTGGTTCGACAATGCCGACTTGGTAAACGCCACCGTAACCTCGCCCACGGGCATTACATACACCATGAATGCAAACGGTTATGGCTTTTATACCAACAAAGCCGACGGGCGCATTTACATAGAAAACCTGGTACACCCCAACCTAAACCAACGCTACATTACGGTGAGTATAGACGACAGCCTGCCTGGCGCACCACAAACGATAGCCGTAGGCGACTGGCTGTTTACACTCAACAATGTGAGCGGCGGTAGCGGCAACCTAAACTACCACGTGTTCCGCAGCGAATCGTCTAATAGCATATCGGGCTTTGCGCTGGTGGGTGGCAACGGCGATTACAGCATAGCCTCGCCCGCTACCTGTGCGCACGCCATCGCCGTGGGCGCATTTATGCAACGAGACAGCTACACCACCTACACAGGCAGCCAAAACCCAGGCTCTGCCAACGAAGCCGGACCAATATGGATAAACAGCAGCCGAGGTCCGCTGCGAAACGGCAACCCAAAACCAAACTTAGCCGCCGTGGGTTACAGGCAGTTTACCGCCGCTACAAAACAAAGCGCACCCAACCCAAATTCTACATTGCCCCAAAAAAAACACCTTTCACGCCACGCCACAAGCTACGCCTGCCCCACCGTAACGGGCGGTATGGCACTGCTGCTCCAACAAAACCCCAGCCTAACTGCGCTGCAAGCCATTGCCCTGATACAAAACAACAGCTATAAAGATGCAGCCACGGGTAGCCTAACCACGCCGAGTGCCACTTGGGGTTATGGCAAGTTTGATGCCTACAAAATGATGGCAAAAATGATAAATGCCTCCACCACCCAGAGCAGAACCATCATAAACAACGATGCCATGCTGGGGCAAAGCACCGAAACTGAAAAAAGCATCAACGGCACGCAAAAAATAGCGGTTCGGTTTTCGCCCAGCCAAAACGGCGACGTTACGGGCATTTTTTATAAAACGGCTCTGCTAAACCCCACGCTCTCGGACTCTATAAGCGTGCAGCTTTTTGGCGAAACAGGCGGGCTGCCCGCACTACCTTTGGGTAGCTCCACCAAAATAGCCGCCAGCCAGCTTTCTACTTTTACCTGGAATTTTTACCACATTTACAAAAATGGCTACTCGGTACAAGCCGCCCAAAATTATTTTATAGTGATTTCGCTTGCTGGTGCAGCCGATGTTTTTGGTTTACGGGCAGATACCGATGGCGGCAGCGGCAATTCGTTTAGTTTTATAAACGGAAGCTGGGTAGCCGAAGCCTTCGATTATAGGCTGCGCATTGTGGTAAGCGGCGGCAACAACGTGCGCATTAGCCCCAAAATGGCACTCCAAGGCTGCTACAATGCCTCCACAGGTTTGATGAACGACCAACTGCGGGCGGGCGGCTATGTACCTACTGCTCAACCTTATACGGCTTTGGGTTTTGTGCAAATGGGCACAAACAACGAAAAAATAAACGCCAGCCTACTCACCATCAGCGGTAGCAACGCCATAGTGGACTGGGTGCAGGTGCTGCTCAGAGATGCCGCAAACCCAAGCGCAATAGTGGCTACACGCAGCGCATTGCTGCTACGAAACGGCAATGTGGTGGATTTAGACGGCACATCGCCCGTACAGTTTAGTTTTATGAACGCAGGCAACTATCGGGTGCAGGTGCGCCACCGAAACCATTTGGGTGCGTGTACCGCCAGCAGTATGGCATTGAGCAGCAATGCGGTAAGTGTAAATTTTAGGTCGGGGACGGCTACACACGGCACCAATGCCCAAAACCTTATGGGCGGGCAATACGTACTCGTATCGGGCGATGCAAACAAAGACAAGCAAGTAAATTCCACGGACTTTAACGCTTTTTGGTTGCCCCAAAACGGACAAATATACAACTACAACCGCCAAGCGGACTTTAACATGGATGCGCAGGTAAATTCCAGCGATTTTAATGCCCAATGGCTACCCAACAACTCGAGGCAGGAGCAAACGCCTTAACCAAAAATCTCCCCCAAAAACCCAAACAACACCAAACCCAAGCAATACATGACCAACAAAGTAGCCCTCATAATTATGGACGGGTGGGGCATCGGAAAAAAAGATTTTACCGACGCAGTAGCCGCCTCCAAAACGCCTTTTATAGATAGCCTACAAGCCTATCCGCACGCCGAAATGGCAGCCTGCGGCGAAGCGGTGGGGCTGCCCGAAGGGCAAATGGGCAACTCGGAAGTGGGGCATTTGAACTTGGGCGCAGGCAGGGTGGTGTACCAGGAGCTGGTGCGGATAAACAAAAGCATTGCCGAGGGCGAAATGTTTGGGAGCGAAGTGTGGCTAAATGCCATAAATTATGCCCAAACCAACCAAAAAAAAATACACTTGCTGGGCTTGCTTTCCGATGGCGGCGTGCATAGCTCGATGGCGCACTTGCTGGGCATTGCGGCGGAGCTTGCAGCCAAAAAAATACCGAATGTGTATATTCACGCTTTTAGCGATGGGCGAGATACCGACCCCAAAAGCGGCTTGGGTTTTGTGCAGGAATTGATGCAAAACATAGACGGAAAATATGTAAAGTTAGCCTCGCTCTGCGGCAGATACTACGCCATGGATAGAGACAAACGCTGGGAGCGCATAAAAATAGCCTACGACCTGCTGGTAAATGGCGTGGGCGAAGTGAGCAAAAATGCCGAAAGTGCGGTGAAAAAAAGCTATGAAAACGGCGTTACAGATGAGTTTATAATGCCCATTTTGCTGGAAAAATCGGGCTTGATAACCGAGGGCGATGTGGTGCTGTTTTTTAATTTTAGAACCGACCGAGGGCGGGAACTCACGGAGGTATTGAGCCAAACCGATATGCACGAGCTGAATATGCACAAGCTGGGGCTGCACTACGTAACGATGACCAATTACAACCAGAGCTATAAAAACATAGCGGTGCTTTTTAGCAAAGATAACTTGGAAAATACGCTGGGCGAAACCATAGCCAAGGCAAATAAAACACAGCTTAGAGCCGCCGAAACCGAAAAATATCCGCACGTTACGTTCTTTTTTTCGGGCGGAAGAGAAGCTCCCTACGAAGGCGAAATGCGGGTGATGGCAAGCTCGCCCAAGGTAGCCACTTACGATATGCAGCCCGAAATGAGCGCATTGGAACTGACCCAAGGCATACTGGACGCAATGGAAACGAAAAGCCCCGATTTTTTGTGCATTAACTTTGCAAACCCCGATATGGTGGGACATACGGGCGTTTTTGGGGCGATAGTAACCGCCTGCGAAACCGTAGATGCGTGCGTACAGCGGATATGCGAGCAGGCGCTGGCGCAGGGCTACACCGTGCTGGTAACCGCCGACCACGGCAACGCCGACCAAGCCCGCAACGACGACGGCACGCCAAACACGGCGCACAGCCTGAACCAAGTGCCGCTTTTTTTGGTTGGGAACAATGTACAAAACTACCAACTGCGCAACGGAAAACTGGCAAACATAGCACCCACCATTTTGGAGCTGATGGGCATAGCCAAACCAGACGAAATGACCGCCCAAAGCCTGCTGGTACTCAAATAATTAATTTTTAATGAAACAAAAACTCATAGCCGCAGCCCTCATGGCAATACTCGCAGCGGCGTGTTCGCCACCAAAAGCCAGCCAGCCAACCCAAGTATTTTTTAGTTTAACCAAGTTTGTAACCAGCCAAACGGGCTTATTGACCCAAAATAAAACAAAAAAAGCCACCAAAATAGTGCAGCTAAACGAGCTAACCGACACCCTGCAAAACGCCACCATAGACTGGAAACAAGAGCTGCAAGCCTTAGCCAGTGCGGACATAAATAAGCCTGCTTTTGTGAGCAACTACAAAACCACACGCAGCACCCAAAACGACTTAGAAACGACCTCATATACCGCACTTAAACCCAGCCTGAACACCCAAAAACTGACCGTAGTCCGCCAAAAAGACCAAGTAATATCGGTGGAAATACAAACGCTGATAGAAAATCCGCTTTATACCTCGTCTAAAAAAATAACCTACCTGCCGCTCAAAACCCTAAAAACAGAAGGCACGCAAAGCCTTTTTTACGGGAAAAAAACGCAGTTTAGCAGCCAAATAACGATACAATGATGTTTTTACAAAAAGTGGTATTGGCGGCGTTGAGTTGTGCGTGCCTTAGTGCCTGCAACCTCATAAACCCAGCCGAACCCGTACCAGCCTATATTTACATACCCGAAACCACATTTACCGCCAACTACCAAACCCAAGGCACGAGCAGCGCACGCATCACCGATGTGTGGGTGTTTGCCAACGATGCGCTGGTGGGCGCATTTGAGCTGCCTGCACTGGTACCCATCATCGGTAGCGGCAGCACAAAAATTACGATAAGCCCAGGCATTATGCTCAACGGAATAAGCAGCACACGTGCCATAAACAATTTTTTTACGAACTACACCGCAATCCGCAACCTAATACCCGCCCGCACCGATACCCTCATACCGAGCCTAACCTACACCACGCCCATCAACTTTGCGTGGCTCGAGGATTTTGACAAAGTGGGCATTTCGCTGCTGCGCTCCCCCACCAGCGCAAGCGAAGTACTGCGCACCAATCAGGCATTTGAAGGCACACAAGCCATGCTCGGCGTGGCTACCCAAGCCAACCGTATATGGCAAGCCGAAACCAGCGAGAGCTTTGCGATAGTGCGCAACAAACCGAATTTTTTGGAAATAAACTACAAAAGCAACGCCACACTGAACATAGGCGCACAAATACTCTCGGGCAGCGTAACCCAAAACATACCTTACCTAAGCCTAAAAAGCAGCGTGGACACCTTAAACAAGCTCATTTGGAAGAAAATATACGTGAACCTAACCCCAGTAGTAAATGCCCAACCGACCAACGCACGCTACAAAATTATATTTAGCACCATACACAGCGAATCGGGCGCAAGAAACGACAGCGTGTTTATAGACAACCTAAAACTGGTAAACTAAGGCTTGTCGCCGCCGTTTTGCCATTTGTAATAGAGCTTGGCATAGCGCAAAAACCGCCCGTAAGCCACCATAACGCTTACTACCAAGCCCGAAACGCCATCTAAAATGCCCAAGTGCCAAAAATAGGTCTTCAAAAACTTGACGATTGGCGCAAAAATAATGGGCAAAACGCCCGATTTTTTTCCTTTCAAGAACAACATATCCGCCTCCAAATCGGAGTATTTGTATAGCCGCAGCAAATGGTCGCCCACGTCTTTTATGGAATAATGGAGCAATGCGCCCTTGATTTTTTGGGGTTTTTGGTTGGTTTTTAGGGTTTCATGCACAAAATCGCCGTGCCAATGCGCCTCATTTTTATGAAACAAACGGGGCTTATAATCTGGATATACGCCCGAGTGCTTTAAAAAATGCCCGTAATAATTGTTCCATCTATCCAAACTATACACGCCCGAAAAACCCGTTTCTTTCAACGCCCTGATGCTGCTAACAAGCGCATCGGACAGCACTTCGTCGGCATCGAGCGATAAAATCCAGGGATAGGTAGCCAGCGAATTGCCGTAGTTTTTGGCATCGGAAAAATTTTTCCATTGCCTTTGCTCAAAACGCACACCAAAATGAGCGGCTATTTTTGGGGTATCATCGGTGCTAAACGCATCTATAACCAGCACTTCGTCGGCTATTTGTAGGGCGGAGTGCAGACAATTTGTCAGGTTTTTTACCTCATTGTAGGTTATAATTACAATACTCAAACAATTAGGGGTTTTGGACACGTTTTTGCATGGTTTAATAAAAACACAAATTAAAGTATAAATGTAGTAATTTTTTGTGTAATTTTGCTACTAAATATATGAAAAGCCGTATAAAAACCGAAAAACGAACCAATGATACAAATCACTCAGCAGCAAAAACTATTTGAGCGTGAATTTTATCCGCTCATAGACGCACTCTACAACTTTGCGTATCGGCTTACTTTGGACGAAGACGACGCAAAAGATTTGGTACAAGAAACTTATTTGAAGGCATTTAGGTTTATAAATTCATACCACGAGGGCACAAATGCCAAGGCGTGGCTGTTTCGGATATTGAAAAATAGTTTTATAAACGATTATAGAAAAATATCGAAAGAGCCGAACAAAGTAGATTATGAAGAAATAGAGCAAGCCTACAACGCCGAAGATGCGGGGTACAGCCAAGCCGCCGATTTGCGCACCGAAATGTTTGGCAATATGCTGGGCGATGAGGTAAGCGATGCGCTAAACAGCCTGCCAGTGGATTATAGGCTCATCATTTTGCTGTGCGATGTGGAGGGATTTACGTACGAAGAAATAGCCAAGATAATAAATATACCCATCGGAACTGTGCGCTCGAGGCTGCACCGTGCCAGAATATTGCTCAAAGAAAGCCTACAAAACTACGCCCGCTCGGTAGGGTACCACGCCGCCTAAAAAATTTTGTACCATGCTCCATGTAGAACACCCGTGCTGCACAGAACTAAAAAACAAGTTGGTTCTATTTATCGATGGCGAGCTATCGGCGCAGGAGTGTGGGTGCTTTGTAAAACACCTAACCGAGTGCGTGCAGTGCCTCGAGGAGTTTCGCAGGCATGAGGCACTAAAATTTGCGCTAAAATGCAACTGCAAGAACAAAAACACCGACGAGTTTTTTATGATGGAGATAAAAAAAATGGTGCAAAACCAAATTTCTGCGAGCTAACTAAAAATATGTAAAACCAGCCATTTCCTTGCGGAAATGGCTGGTTTTTTTGGGTGGTGCGCCCACCAAAAATAAATCGTAAAAAACAGCCCAAATAACGTATTTTTGTACCACAAAACCTGCCCATAATGCGCCTAAAAATACTGTTGTTTGCCTTAATACTTGGCTCTGCCTGCTCTTGCGATTTTATAAACGGTAAAATAACCGAAACACCCCAAAACACTACGCCGATAGCCAAAATGGGCGATAAGGTTTTGTATATGTATGATTTACAGGGCATTATACCCGCCAATACCTCTGCACCAGATAGCCAGCGGATTGTGCAATCTTTTGTAGATGATTGGGTGAGGGCGCAAATAATAGTGCAGGAAGCCGAAAAAATAGTTCCGCTACAAAACCAAGATTTTGATTATGCCATAGAAAAATACAGAGAAAGCCTGCTCACGCACGCCCTCGAAGAAAATTTGGTAGCCACGAACATAGATAGCAGCGTTTCGGAGCAGGAAATACAAGGTTTTTTTGCACAAAACCGCACGCAGTTTGAGCTACAAAGTCCGATAGCAAAGGGAAAAACGGTGAGAATTTCGAAAAAAATACCCAACCAAAACACCATAAGTAGCAATATAAATGCGAAGGACAACAAGAATTTGGCTATTTTGGAGGATTATTGCGTGCAAAATGGCGCAGATTACAACTTCAACGACAACAATTGGTCGAGCTTAGATGAACTGCTGCAAGCATTGCCCGCCGACTTGCAAAAAAAGCTGCCCACGGGCGCAATAAATACGCAAGTTTCGGACAGCCTATACAATTATTATGTATATATAAACAGCTACAAATCGGCTGGCGAGGCTTCGCCCATAGAGTTTGAGCATGAAAACATTAGAGACATCATTTTTTTGAAGCGCAAGCAGCTTTTTTTGAATAAATACTACCAAGATTTGTACAACAAAGCAGTAACCGACAAAAAATTTGAGATATTGCAACCCAAATAAGCAACGAATATGGCGCAGCGTGCGTTTTTCTGTTGATAACCAACACACAACTAAGACTATAATGAATTTAAAAAAATGTATGGCAGTGGGTCTGCTGCTTGCTTTGTTTTACGGTGCTGCCCAAGCCCAACCCATAAATGTAGATGGCGTAGCCGCCATTGTAGGCGATAAAATGGTGCTGCGCTCGGAGTTGGAGCAAGAATATTTGCAGTATTTATCGGGCGGAAAACCCGAAAATTTTACGGTAAGGTGCGAGATACTAAACCAAATAATTACATCTAAACTCCTGCTGCGCCAGGCGGAGCTGGATAGTTTGGTGGTAAAAGACGACGAAATAGAGCGCCAACTGGGCAATAGAATGAATTATTTTATGCAAATGGCGGGCGGGCAAGAAAAACTGGAAGAGTTTTACGGAAAAACCGTTTTGGAGATAAAAGAGGAGTTTCGTGAGCCGATAAAAGAGCAACTTTTGACGGATAAAATGCGGGAAAAAATTACGGCGACCATCGGCATTACGCCCGCCGAAACACGTGCGTTTTTTGAGTCGATACCCGCCGACAGCCTCACCTACTACGATGCCGAGCTGGAAGTGGGCGTTATCAGCATTTTGCCAGAGGTATCGCAGGCGCAAAAGCAATATGCGCTCGATAAAATAGAGGGCATTCGCAAGCGTGTAATAAACGGCGAAAATTTTGAGACCTTGGCTGCCTCCTACTCCGAAGACCCTGGCTCGGCGAGGGAGGGCGGCGATTTGGGTACTTTTGGGCGTGGCATGATGGTGCCCGAGTTTGAGGCAAGCGCATTTAAACTGAAAAATAACGAGATTTCGCAGGTGATAAAAACCAAATTTGGCTACCACATACTGCAAACCATAGAGCGCAAAGGCGACCGAGTGCACGCAAGGCACATACTTATACGCCTGCCCGCCAGCAGTGCGCAACTCGAAAAAGCCCACCAAAAAGCCGATAGCATACGCAACCTATTGGCTACCAGTGGCATTACTTTCGAAAAAGCGGTGAAAGACTACTCGGCTGAGGACGAAATTAAGAGCAACGGCGGAATGCTGTACAACGGCAAAAATGGCACAAATAGGTTTACGGCTGGCGAACTTGGCGAGACCTCGCAAGAGGCGTTTTTTTATGTAGATAAGCTAAAAATAGGCGAATTTTCGCCCGCTTCGCTGTTTAGCTCCGAAGATGGCAAGGGCTACCGCATATACTACCTAAAAAACCGCACCACGCCCCACCAAGCCAACCTAAAAAACGATTACAACCGCATTCAAAGCATTGCGACCGAGCGCAAAAAAACCGCCGAACTCACCAAATGGTTCGAGAAACACAAGCAAGAAACGTTTATAAAAATTTCGCCGATGTTCGAAAGCTGCTTTACAAACCTAAAAAATTAGCCTTTATACAACCCACATTATAACCTAAAATACTTTGAAAAACGCCCTTTTTGCCGCAATAGTGCTTGTTGTAGCCGCTTGCAGCGCACCAAAAACCGACGTAGCCATGCAAGCCGACGAACCCATAGTAGGGCTGGCTACCGCCATACAGCTCATGCCCGATAGCACCACGGTTTACCTCACCGATTATTTTTCGGACATAAAAACCATAGATAGTTTGGTGCCGAACAAAGAACTGAAAATGGTGCGCATGGGCGATTCTTTGCGCATTTTTGGCGATGTAAAAAGCCCGCTGTCGGAGCTTACGGTGATAAGCAAGGGAACGCCTTACACGATTGTAATAAAGAAAAACTGCAAAATAAAACACAAATTTAGCTTTAATGCCGCAGGAAAAACTTATACAAGCGTGCAAATTAAGGGCGGATTTAACAACTGGAACGCAAACAAAGGCAACTTTGCGCTGCAACCGAGCGGAAACTATGAGTTTAGCACTTTTGTGAACCCAAGCAACCACCAATACAAACTGGTGCTTAATGGCAAAGAAGCCAGCGACCCCGATAGCAAAGACAGCGTGAGCAACGGTTTTGGGGCGTTTAACAACGTGCTAAAACTAAAAGACGAGGGCGTGCAGCCGATGCTTTTTGCCCAAAGTTTTTCGGGCGAGGGCATAGAAATTTCGGCAAATGGCGTGTTTGAGTACCTTGTGCTGTGGCAAAACCAAAAAATAGCACACAAGACCAGCGGCAAAACCGCCACCATAACCATACCCAAAATAGCCCAAGGCGTGGAGCGCAGTTTTATACGGGTTTTGGCGCACAATGGAACACAAATAACCAACGATTTGCTTATTCCGCTGCAAAACGGCAAGGTGTTGGACAACATAGCCCAAATAAAACGCACGGATAAACACGCTTATTTTGTGTACAACATTATGATTGACCGTTTTTACAACGGCAACACCACCAACGACAAACCGCTGATAGACGCACGTGTGCTACCCAAGGTAAATTATTTTGGCGGCGACATAGCGGGCATTACCCAAAAAATAAAAGACGGCTTTTTTCAGAAACTGGGCATAAACACCGTGTGGGTGTCGCCAGTGGTACAAAACCCAACCGATGCGTGGGGCTACGTGCCTAAACCTGGCACTAAGTTTTCGGGCTACCACGGCTACTGGCCCATAGCACTTACCAAAATAGATACCCGTTTTGGCACCGATGCCGAGTTTAAAGAGCTGCTTAGTGTGGCGCACAGCAACAATATGAACGTTTTGGTGGACTATGTGGGACATCATATCCACGTAAATCACCCGTTTTTTAAGCAACACCCCGACTGGTACACCAACCTTTATTTGCCCGACGGCACTAAAAATACCGAGCGCTGGGACGACCAACGCCTCACGACTTGGTTCGATGATTTTTTGCCCACGTTTAATTATTTTAAGCCAGAGGTGGTAAATACCATGACCGATACCGCAGTTTATTGGCTAAAAAACTACGACATTGATGGTTTTAGGCACGATGCCACCAAGCACGTTCCCGAGCAGTTTTGGAGGGCTTTGACCCAAAAAACCAAAAACCAAATTATCATTCCACAAAAACGGAGCGTGTATCAAATTGGGGAAACCTACGGCAGCCCAGAGCTGATTTCGGCGTATGTAAGCTCGGGGCAGATGGACGGACAGTTTGATTTTAATTTGACCGATGCCACTTCTGGCGCATTTATTTTTAACCAATCGTGCAAAAACTTGGCTAATACCGTGCAAGAAAGCGGCAAATATTATGGCTCGCACCACCTCATGGGCGCAATTACGGGCAACCAAGACCGCCCACGCATTATTTCTTTTGCCGACGGTAGCGTAAACCCAGGCGAAGACACAAAACTTGCGGGCTGGAAACGAAACATACAGGTAAAAGACACCACAGCCTACAAAAAGGTAGCGATGCACACCGCATTTATAGCCACCATGCCTGGCATTCCGATTATTTATTATGGCGACGAAATAGGAATGCCAGGCGCAAACGACCCAGATAGCCGCCGCCTTATGGTGTTTGAGGGCTTGAATACAGCTCAAAACCGCCTAAAAAACCAAGTAGCCCAACTGGCGATGCTCCGCAAAAACAACCTTGCACTCATTTACGGCGATACCTACGTGCTGGCTTCCACCGACGATGTGGTTGTGTATTTGCGCAAATATTTTGGGCAATGGGCGCTGGTAGCCATCAATAAAAGTACGAAACCCACCAACTTTACTTTTGTACCCGAAATGGTGCTGGATATAAAAAACTTTAAAGCCAATTTTGGGCAAAAAGCCACAGCCGCCACCAAAGGCATTGAGCTAAACCTTGCGCCACAAAGTTTTGAGGTGGTAACGAGTAATAACTAACTGATTTGGGTTGGGGTAGCGGCTTGTATTTGCTTGAATTGTTCTGTTGATTAGTGGGCAATTAAAAAATACAAACTGCTGCCTCCGCCCTAAAACACAGGGTAAAAACATTGAGGGTTTATAAAAAACCATGTAAAACGCTGCCTTTTAGCAATAATTCCAACGATAGAAATGGCATCACAAATTATGCAAAGCATTAAATCAATTGTTGGTTTAAATGAGGACGAAGAAAGGGCGTTTGCAAGCATTTTGACGACAAAACAATTTAAAAAGAAGGAATTTTTATTGCAAGAAGGAAAAATTTGCACCAATGTTTCGTTTGTAAACAATGGTTGTATGCGTCTTTTCTATAATGTGGACGGCGTAGAAAACACAATTCAGTTTTTTTTTGGCGACAGTTGGTACACCGACTATGCAAGTTTTTTGACGGGAAAACCAACCATAGAAAATATGCAAGCCCTCGAGCCTTGCGAAGTGGTGCAGTTTAAAAAAGATGACCTTTATAAATTGTATAACAGGTTCCCAGTTTTTGAAAAAGCAGGAAGAGTTTTGGCTGAAAATGCTTTCCTTTCTCTATCACGACTCAACCAAATGCTAACCAACGAAGAGCCGCAGCAACGCTATTTGAACCTTATGAAGCAACGCCCAGACGTTGTGGAAAAAATACCCCAGCATTATATTGCCTCCTATCTTGGTGTAAAGCCAGAGTCTTTGAGCAGAATTAGAAAAAGAATTTTAGACGCAAAATAATTTCTTAACCCAAGTCAATGGTTTGGGTTTCGCTTATCTGCCATCTTTGCAGCACAATTTCAAATATGGTAAAATGAAAAAAATCTCAATTGTAGTCGCAACACTTTTATTACTCGGTAGTAATTTGTTTGCACAGACCGAAAATGAAAAAACTGCCTTTACTTATGGGGAGTTCAGGGGTGGATATGGCGTTAATTCTTTTGGCGAAGGGTTAAAAGAAAAATATGATGCGGGTAATTTTTCAACATCGGGTGGTGGGCTTGCCTCTTTGGCGTTGTATAGAAAGTTTGAAAAAATTAATTACTTCAATTTCGGCATAAAATATAAGTCTTTGGGTGGCGCACCCGCAGAGGGCGACAATGGACAAGAGATGTTTTTTAATTATTGGGGGGCAGCCGTTTCCACAAAATGTTTTCCACTTGACAGAACGGCGCAGAAAGGAATTTATTTGCAAGCCGATTATTTTTTTGTTACACAATTTACCCAAAAATATAGGAATACCGCCAATTTAGAATTTAACCACCAGTTCGCCATTGGCAATGGTGTTGCGTTTGGGCTCGGGTATGATTTTCCGATTGGCGCAGGCAGAACGATGCTGACCATTGGGCTTGAATATGAAACAGATAGCAGAAGGGGCGAAGTGTCGGGCATTGGCGATAAAACTTTTAAAAGTTCAAATTTTGGTATTTTGGCAGGCATTAAATTTTAAAAAACAGGAACAAGCTAACTGCCGCAGCCCACAACTAAAATTTTGCACACAGCTTGATTTGCCGCCATTTTTGTTTAGTTTTGTACTTCGGTGGTGAAGGCAACCAACCCCACAAACAGACAAAAACGTATATGTACAGTTTATGAAACTATTTGAAGACTTTTTTAATAGCAATGACAATATCAGTAGCCCGCATTTGACATCTAAGCTAAAATATGTCAATGGCAATGCTATGAAAATAAATGCCGACAATGTGCTGGACCAATATTTTACAAAAACAGAAGTGGCTGCTGAGTTGTACGAAAAAAGTTGTGCGGTGATTTCAAAACTTGAAAATGCCATAACCGATTTTCAATGGATTGAGCCAAGCGCAGGAAACGGCACATTTTTTAATTTATTGCCCCAAAACAACAGAATTGGGATAGATATAAACCCCTTAAATGACGAAATTGTAGCCTCCGACTATTTGCAATACACCTTGCCCAAAAACAAGAAAAATATTGTCATCGGCAACCCTCCGTTTGGGCATCGGGGCGTTATGGCTCTAAATTTTATCAACCATTCGAGCAATGCGGACTACGTATGTTTTATACTGCCCATGTTTTTTGAAAGCCAAGGAAAAGGCTCGATAAAGTACAGGGTAAAGGGCTTTAACCTAATTCATTCGGAAAGATTGAGGGAAAATTCGTTCTTTTCGCCCGTTAATAACAAAAACGTAGATGTGAAATGCGTATTTCAGATTTGGAGCAAAAACCACAAAAACGATACCGAAGAATTTAGTTGGTATAAAAATGCCAAAAATGAGCCGTTTAGCGACCTCATAAAACTTTATACGGTTTCGTTGGCAAAAAAAAGAGAATGCGGCAAAAGGTGGATTTTTGAAGAAAAGGCGGATTATTATATTTCGTCCACATTTCATACGCATATTTCGATTGTAAATACATTTGAAGAGGTGAAATACAAATCGGGTGTAGCCATTGTATTGACGTGCAAGGACGATGCGCAAAAACTAAAAATTAAGTCGTTGTTGGAAAACGTAGATTGGACAAAATATGGCAGTTTGGCTACCAATTCTTGCTATCACATTGGTAAATCAAATATTTTTAATGTAATACGGGACAGTTTGCAAAATCTAAACGGTTAGAATTAAACGAACTAAGAACCCTCATATAGCCAAATGCGCTCAATCTAAATCATGGCAATTTTAGGAAACTGAAATTTTTGGTTGTGGTTTTCTCTACCCAAATTTAATTTTTTGATTTAATATCTAATTGTTTTATATTTGTAAAAAATATCAACTACTAACTAATGCTTAATTCAAAAATTGCGGGCGTGGGGCATTTTGTTCCCCCAAATGTGGTTACGAACCACGACCTTGCCCAAATAATGGATACCAACGACGAGTGGATACAGGAGCGCACGGGCATAAAACAACGGCACTGGGCTACCTCGGGCGAGCATACTACCTCGGGCTTGGCGTTCGAAGCCTCCAAAATAGCCATAGAAAACGCAGGGCTGCAGCCCGCCGACATTGATTTTATCGTTTTTGCCACCCTAAGCCCCGATTATTATTTCCCTGGTGCGGGCGTTACGCTACAAAAAATGCTGGGCATCAAAGAAATAGGTGCGCTCGATGTAAGAAACCAATGCTCGGGCTTTGTGTATGCGCTGGCAGTAGCCGATAAGTTTGTAAAAACGGGTACGTACAAAAACGTGCTGGTGGTTGGTGCCGAAATCCACAGCTATGGCTTAGACAAAACCACCAAGGGGCGGGGCGTTTCGGTGATTTTTGGCGATGGCGCTGGCGCAGTGGTGCTACAACCCACCACCGACCCGAGCAAGGGCATACTTTCTACGCACCTCCACGCCGAGGGCGCACACGCCGAGCAGCTCTATGTGCGGGACCCAGGCATGGGGCGAGGCACGCTCCACTACCCCGACCTCATAGAAACCGACGGCATTTACCCGCACATGAACGGAAATTTTGTGTTCAAACACGCCGTAACCCGTTTCCCCGAAGTAATAAACGAAGCCCTGCACGCCCACGGCTACACCACCCAAGACTTAGACCTGCTCGTGCCGCACCAAGCCAACCTGCGCATAGCCCAATACATACAACAAAGTATGCAAATACCCACCGAAAAAATAATGGTAAACATACAAAACTACGGCAACACCACCGCCGCCTCCATACCCATAGCCCTCAGCGAAGCCCTACAAACAGGGCGCATAAAACAAAACGATTTAATCTGTTTAGCCGCATTCGGCAGCGGATTTACGTGGGCATCGGCACTTATTCGCTGGTAATTTTTTTGTTTCGCATCAATCCACAAAACTTGGCGTGAAATTTGAATAACCTAAAACACCACCAACAGCTTACAGCACAAACCACTCAAAATGACAAAGAAAACAGCCTTTATACTACTCGCACTTTTTTACTTCGCAGCCACAAACGCACAAGCTCAGGAAAAAGAAAAAATCAAATTTGAAAAAAAATTCAGCTTCCGCAACCAATTCAACCAAAGTTTTGGCTACGGCTTCAACGTTTTAGGCGCTTTGGGGCAAGGCGGCATTTTTATTCGGGGCTTAAACTACACCCCAAGGCTAAACTTACTAAACCTCGGCGAAGCCAAAGTAGCCAGCATAGACATAGCCATACCACTAAACATAGGCTTGCAACTAAGCCCCCAGCAGGGCGGCAGCTACATAGCCATAGACGTGCCAGTTACCGCCGAAATTTCGGTGGGGCATTTCGCCAACCGCTTTGTAGATGCCCCAGTGGGCGCATTTGCGGGCATTGGGTTGGATTATTACAAAATACCAGGCTTTACCATCGGCGAAAACGGACCGTTTTACGGCATCGTTACGGGTGGTGTAAGAGCCAACTTTTTGGGTCGCTCGCTTACTTTTAGGTCCACTACCGTACTCGCCAACAGGCTTTTGGGCGGATTTAGAGGCACGCTAAGTTTGGGGCTAAACTTCTAAGGTTCAATAATTTTTAAAATCTTTTCCGCCAAAACCTCCGCTATTTTTTGGTAGCTTTGGTGCGTCCAGCCAGCAATATGCGGCGAAAAAACCACTTTATTGCTCGTTATCAGCCGCTCAAATGTGCGCTGCTCGTCGGCGGAGTAGCTACCCAAGTTTTCGTTGGGCAACACATCGAGGCACGCACCCAAAATTTTCATATTTTCTACCGCATCGGCTATGTGCGCAAGGTTTGCAATTTGCCCACGAGCCACATTTATAAGGTAAAATGGCTTTTTAAACCTTTGGATATAAGCATCATTTACAAGGTTTTGCGTTTCGTATGTCAGCGGAATGTGCAAGCTCAACACGTCCGCCTGCTCAAAAATTTGGTTCATGTCCACCTCCAACGCAATCTCTGAGCCAAAGCCAGTTTTGTATTTGTCGTAAGCCAGCACCCGCACGCCAAAGCCACTCAATTTTTGGGCAAAAGCCCTGCCATTGTTCCCAAAACCGACTATCGCCACCGTTTTTCCAGCCAGCTCCTCGCCCCTATTTGCCTCACGCAGCCACAAACCTTGGCGCACCTGCTCGTTGGCTATGTGTAGCTTGTTCAGCAGCATGAGCAGCATCGCCACGGTATGCTCGGCTACGGCATTTCGGTTGCCCTCGGGCGCATTAAAAACCAAAATATTTCGGGCAGCCGTAGCCGCCTCGTCTATGTTGTCCACACCTGCGCCCGCCCGTGCCACAAAGCACAAGTTGGGCGCAAGCTCCAAAAAATCGGCATTTATAAAAACCTTACTCCGCACCACCAAACCCTGCGCATCTGCGAGGTATTTGGGCAGCTCATCTTTTGTAATTTTGGGCAAATACACCAATTCCACACTTTTTTTATGGGCAAATGCCTTCAAAAAATCAGGGTGAATGTCGTCGATAATCAGTATTTTCATGGCAATTTACCAATAAATTAAGCGTTTTGTATCGCTTTTGCAGCAGAAATACACTTTACTATCTCCACAAATTGCGCCAAACTAAGCTGCTCGGGTCGTTCGTTCAAAAACTTAGAAGGCACATCGGGCATATACACTTTCAACGAATTACTAAGCATTTTGCGGCGTTGGTTAAAGGCTGTTTTCACCACCAAACGAAACAAATTTAGGTCGCAATCGGGTTCAATTTCTTTTCTTTTTAAGCGAATTACCGCACTTTTTACCTTTGGCGGCGGATTAAAAACGCCCTCCGAAACCGTAAAAAGGTACTCCACCTCATAAAATGCTTGGGTAAGCACACTTATAATGCCGTAGGTTTTTGTGCCTGGCGGCTCGGCGATGCGCTGCGCCATTTCACGCTGAAACATACCCACCATTTCGGGTATTTGCGTTCGGTTGTCTATGATTTTAAACACAATTTGCGAAGAAATATTGTACGGAAAATTACCAATGACCCCAAAGTTGGGCGCAAAGTTGGTTAAATCCATTTTTAAAAAATCGCCTTGCAAAATGGGTAACTCCACAAAGTTTTTTTGCAAATACTGCACCGATTCTTGGTCTATTTCGGCTACCGAAACCTTAAATTCGGGCTTTTGCAGCAAAAACTTGGTAAGCACGCCCATGCCCGCACCCACCTCCAAAACCTGGGTGTAGCCGCCGTAGCCAGTAAGCGCATCTACAATTTTTTGTGCCGTGGGCAAGTGCGTGAGAAAATGCTGCCCAAGCTGTTTTTTAGGGCGAACTTTGTCCGTCATCTGAGCGATTGTATTTTGGTGAACCCCACCAGCGATTGGTAGCGAGCCGCCAGCGGTTTGTAGTAAACATAGATGCAGTAGGTGTTTTGGGCATTGAAAAAATTGCCCTCGTACTGCCCCACCGATACCTTGCCGTCGGCGGTTTTGGTGGCGTATTGGTAGTTGTAAAAACCCTGTTTTAGCAGCAATGTGGTTTCGTACTGGGCATTTTGGGCGTTGTAATGCAGCTCACTTTTGGTATTTAGCTGCCAGTTGCACATATCGCCGAGCAAATACACTTGGTTGGTTTTCGCCAAACTATCGGTTGTAGGCAGCGAAAATTTTACGTAACAATAGTCGGGGTCGTTCGGCGAAAACTTATCTATCAGCCCAGTAAAATACCGCCCGTCGGCATCTAAATAAAACAAATACCTGTTTTTGCGCACGTTGTCGGGGTGCAGCGTAATTTCCACGAGGTCGTTTTGGGTGTTAATTTCTTTTACGGCTGCGGTTCTAAAATCAAAGGTGCGCAAGTCCAGCAGCCTAAACTCATTGCCCGCCTCAAACTGCACATCGTTTGGTAGGGTGTAGCTAAGTCGTTTTTCGGCTATAAAAACGGGTTGGGTCAGCGTTATCATGTTATCCGTGCGGTTATTTTGCTGTATCACCACCGTTATTTCATCAAAAGCATTGTTCAGCGGCAGCGCAGCCGCATTTATTTCCACACTTAGCTCCTGCGCCACAAAAGCCTTGCTGGCTTGCGTGGGTCGGGCGGCTTGCGCCAGTATAGGCACTTGCTGGCTGGTTACATAAAATTTTCGGGTAATAATCGGGTTTTCCCTGTTGCCATCTTCATACACAATGAGCTTATAATTGCCCGTTTTGGTTATTTTAAAATTTTCGTTGGGCAGCTCGGCGGTGTAGTGCATATATTTCTGGTGCGCATTCACACTTTGGTTGTACGTGGTAATGGGTTGCTCAAAAAAACCGCTCAAATAGTCGTTTTCAAAAATGCGAGAGTTTTGCCAGTTGCTACCGCAATGCTGAACGGTATAAAAATAATATTTGTACGGCGAATTTAGCTCATCAAACTGCAACAAAAGCGTAGCGGCGGGCTGCGAAAGGTCATACACAGGTTCAGAAAACTCGTTTCCCTTCAAAAACAACTGAACCGTTTGTATGTTTTGCGCCTGCGTTTTTTGGGCAAAAAGCATAGCCATTGCCGCTACTACCAATGCGATTATTCCTGTGTTTTTGGTCATTTCATGGCTTTGTTATTCCGAAACTGTGGCAATAAAACGCTCAAACTCCTCGCAATATTGCGTGTAATATGCGCCCGTGCTTGGTCCCGAAAAACCTGTGTGTATGCGGCACACCGCACCTTTTTTGTTTAGCACAATGGTGGTTGGGTAGCTCATTATTTTATCAATTTGTGGCAATGCCTTGGCGAGGCTTTCGGGCGTGGGTGCGCCTGCGTGCAGTATTTCGTAGCCTACGTTGTAGCGTTTTTTCAATCGTTTTATGTTATCAGCGGCTTTTTCGGGCATATTTGTAGCCTCAAAAGCAAGCCCAACAATGGCTATGTTTTTATTTTTTTTGGATAAATTGGCTAAATAAGCTGTTTCATCGCTGCAATTGTGGCACCAAGTACCCAATATTTGCACAATTACCACCTTGTTTTTATAGTTGCTATCGCTTAGGCTTATTGTTTTTCCATTTTCGTTGGGGTAAGAAAAATTGATGGAATTATAGCCCTTTTTCAAAAAAGTAAGGTCGTTTGCGTTTGGTAGCTTGGCATTGGCATCAAACTTAGCCACAAAAGACGTTTTGCTTTTTGCGGTGTACAAGTCGCCAAACAAACTATCGGCTCTGTGCTTGGCTTTTACCAGCACGGCACTTGCGCCATCAAAACCCGACAAAAACACACTATCGCCGTCGGCAATGCCCGTGAGGTAGCGGTAGTCGCCGCTGGGTGTAAGAAAAGTGCCGCTAAGTTCAATGCCCGACTGCGAAAAATTGCCTATGGCAGCCTCGGCATCGGCGGTGTTGGGCGCAAATGTGGTAGCCCACAAACCAGCTATGCTGGCTGGCATGGTGCGGCTTTTGGCGGCAAACTTGTACTTGCCACCAGCCACAGCCGAAAAAGGCAGTTTGCTGTCGGCATCAAACTTGGTTTTTATCCAGTAGCCCCGAAGCGTATCGTAGTTTTTGCCCACAATTTTGGCTATCAGCACCGACTCATACACGGGTAGCTGCACAATAAGCGAGTCGCCCCCGATTTCAAAATCTCTGGTTTCTATGTTTTCTCCGCCATTAAAAAGCGTAAAAATTAGGCTACTATCGCCCTCCATTTTTAGGGCAAACTCGAATGGCAAATCGCCTCCAACCGCCGTTTTTAGCACGCCACGCCACTTGCCGTAGGTGAGTTTGTACTTGGTAGCCAAGGCATCGGTACCCCATTTACAAGCCGTAACAGCTACGAGTAGGGCAAAGCAAAATAGTATTTTTTTCATTTTTAGTGGTTTCGGTTTATCAAACAATCCAATATTGCGCCAGTATTTGGGCTAAAACGAGTGCTTACTTGTCTTTTATAAAATCTAAAATGTGCTGTATCACCGCCTTGGGCTGCTCCAAATGTGGGTGATAGCCCACGCCTTCTAAGGCTACGAGTTTTCCTTTATGGAAGTAGCTTTGGTACTGCGCCGCAGCATTTGGGTAGCGCACATTGGTGTCGCCCGCCACGAGCTGGTGCGGCACATTGGTGGCTTTTAGCGCCTTGTTGCGCCCTGGCTGGTGGTAATCTCGCTCCAAAACTGGCGACATCATTTGATAAAAAGCACGGAAGCCATCTTTGGCATCTATCAATTCAGCCGTGGCATTGAGCAAATTTTGGCTTGGCAAAGGGTTGTTACCCCAATATTTTACAATGGCATCTATAAAATCGGTTTTTCCAAAAAGGCTGTTTATCCACTTATTTTTAAGTAATTTTGCCGCAAACAACTTAAATCCGCCCGACCATGTAAAATCATTTAGCCCCACAGCACCATTCAAAAAACTCACGCTGGCTATGGGCGTACCTATGTTTCTGCCCATTTTTCGGCGCATATCGGCACGTTTTACCATGTCTTGCGCCACAATAGCGCCCATGTCATGCCCTATAATGTGTACTTTTTCTATGCTCAACAAACGCAGCAAATCCTCGGCAATATCCGATTGTACATCTATGTTGTAATCGTATATGGCTGGTTTCGCCGAAAGTCCGCTGCCTATAAAATCAAAACTTAAAACCGTGTATTTTGCGCTCAGTGCCTCTATGATTTCTTGCCAATGCCACGACGATTGCCAAAGCCCGTGCAAAATCAGTATCGCCTCTTTGCTATCGCCAAAACTGTGGTAGCAAATTTTGAAGTTGTGGTATTTTACAAGCAGGCTTTGTTTCTCCCAATTGTGTATTGAGTGCATTTTAGTTTATTTAGTTAGAGCCACAAATTTACAAAAAAGGATTGTAGTAATGGCAAAAATCGCCAAAACTTTTGGCATTTTCGCTTGTTTCTACTGCATGAATACAATTTTAGTTTGGTTTCGCAACGATTTACGGCTGCTGGACCATGAAGCCCTCTACAAAGCCTGCCAAAAATCAACGCAAATAATTCCAGTTTTTTGCTTTGACACACGCCAAATAGCCCTTACGAGCCATAAATTCAGAAAAACCGACGCAATTCGTTGGCAGTTTTTGATAGAATCGGTGGAAAACCTTGCCAAAAACATAGAAGCAAAAGGCGGCAAACTGCACATAGCCACGGGCAAACCAGAGCAAGTCATCGCCGAGTTGGCTGTAAAATACAAGGTAAGCAGCGTGTTTTACCACAAAGAAGTTACCGCCGAAGAAACAAAAGTGGAGGCGGCTTTGGAAAAAAACTTGGCTGGCTCGGGCATCAAAACGGAGTCTTTTTGGGGCAGCACGCTCTACCACTTAGCCGACTTGCCGTTTAGCGTGGCACGTATGCCCGATGTGTTTATGAATTTTAGAAAAGCCTGCGAAATCACGAACCGAGTGCGCAGTACTTTTAGCGCACCCACCAAAATAACCGTGCCTGCCGACCTGCCTTTGTCCGTTGTACCATCGTTGGCAAGTTTTGGGTTCGAACCCATTGCCGCCGCAGAACCAAAAGGCGTGCTGCACTTTTTGGGCGGAGAAAGCCACGCCGAAGCTCGGTTAAAACACTACTTTTGGGACACAGACTGCCTAAAAGACTACAAAGAAACCCGAAACGGACTTTTAGGTGCAGATTATTCGTCTAAATTTTCGGCTTGGCTGGCTTTGGGGTGCATTTCACCACGCCGCATTTACGAAGAAATAAAACGCTACGAACAGCAGCGCATCAGCAATGCAAGTACGTATTGGCTCATATTTGAGCTTATTTGGCGTGATTTTTTTCGTTTTATTGCCCTAAAAAATGGCAATTCGCTGTTTTTTGATGGCGAAAATCGCCCGCATGGCAGGGTTATAAAACAAAACAACGCACTTTTTGAGGCTTGGAAAAATGGCGAAACGGGCTTTCCGTTCATAGATGCCAATATGCAGGAGCTTAACAAAACGGGTTTTATGAGCAACAGGGGACGGCAAAATGTGGCGAGTTTTTTGGTACACGACCTAAAATGTAGCTGGTATGCGGGCGCAGCTTATTTCGAAAGCAAACTCATAGATTATGACCCGTGCAGCAACTATGGCAACTGGAAATACGTGGCTGGCGTGGGCAACGACCCCAGAGAAAACCGTTATTTCAACACCATTAAGCAAGCAAAAGACTACGACCCGCAGGCGAATTTTACAAAACATTGGCTGCCCGAACTGAAAAATCTGCCCAAAAACCTGGCTTTTGAGCCATTTATAGCCACCACAAAAGAGCTGGCAGAGTGCGGCGTGGTGCTGGGCGTAAACTATCCCAACCCTGTAATTAGGCTCGGCAGAAAAACGTACTAAGCCATGAAAATAAACATAAAAACGGTGGTGAACAACACGCCGCAAAAAGTATATGAGGGTTTTGACAAATCGCTGTTTTTGGCACTTGCGCCGCCTTTTCCAGTTTTGGAGCTGCTTAGGTTCGATGGCTGCGATGTAAACGACTTGGTGGAGGTGCGCCTAAATTTTTTGGTTTTTAAATTGCAGTGGAACGCCATGATTATACAAAATGAGCAGAATAATGGCTCTTTTTTGTTTGTAGATGTGGGTACAAAGCTGCCGTTTTTTCTGCACAAATGGCAACATTCGCATTACATAAATTCTGTTGAGGGCGGGGCTAAATCGCAGATTATAGACGACATTTATTTTACCACTGGGCTTAAATTAACCGACTATTTGATGTATCCAGTTGTGTATTTGCAGTTTTTGTACCGTGTACCGATATACAAAAAAATATTTAACAAAATATAACTTATTTTTAAAAAAGCACAACTAATTGACTGTCAATTAATTGCACAAAAAAAATGGACATATTTTATTTTTGTTTAAAATATATGCGCTAATTGTTCAACAAGGCATTGTAAGTACGGATTTTGTTTATACATTTGCATAAAATTATTAAACAAAACGATCATGTCTGATGCAGTTAATTATACAGCAAGTGTAAAAATTCATAGCTCTTCTTTGAAAAGCTACGCCTATTACCTTACACAAAACAGCGAAGATGCCAATGACCTTTTGCAAGAAACTTTGTTGAAGGCGTACTGCCACTTCGGCAAGTTTCAGGAAGGTACGAACCTCAAAGGGTGGCTTTACACCATCATGAAAAACACGTTTATAAACGATTATAGGCGCAAGGTGAAGCAGAATACGTTTTCGGACAGCACCGATGAGGGCTTTTATTTGAACTCCGAGTCGCACTCGCTGGGCAATGAGGCGGAGTCGATGTTTGTGCTGGACGACCTAAACGGTGCTATAAATGCGCTGCCCAACGATTTGAAAGAGTCTTTTTTGATGAACTTCAATGGTTATAAATACCAAGAAATAGCCGACCATTTTCGCATTCCGATTGGTACTGTGAAAACAAGGATACACTTGGCACGCCAAATTTTGAAGCAAAAACTAAGAGTATATGGTTCGCTATATGGCTTTAACATAGCGAGTTAGTTTGTGGGGTGTGTGCCACGGCTTACCAAGCTATAAAAAAGTCCTTTGCTGCGCAAAGGACTTTTTTGATGTTTGAGGTATTTTATTTTGCGTAAGAAACCGCTCTTTTTTCTCGGATTACGGTTACTTTTATTTGCCCTGGGTATTGCATTTCTTTTTGTATGCGCTCCGATAGTTCGCCTGAAATAACTTCGGCTTGGTCGTCGCTTATACGGTCGCTTTCTACGATTACCCTTAGCTCCCTGCCTGCCTGAATGGCGAAGGCTTTTTCCACGCCGTCGAACGAAACCGCCATTTTTTCGAGTTCGTTTAGGCGCTTTATGTAGCTTTCTATTACTTCTCGGCGTGCGCCTGGTCTAGCACCCGATATGGCATCGCAGGCTTGCACCAGTGCCGATATGCTGTCGGTCATTTCTATTTCGTCGTGGTGTGCGCCTATGGCGTTGCATACTACGGGGTGTTCTTTGTATTTTTCGGCTATTTCCATACCGAGTAGTGCGTGTGGTTTTTCGGGGTTGTCGTCTGGCACTTTACCTATGTCGTGTAGTAATCCAGCTCGTTTTGCCATTTTTGCGTTCAGTCCCAGTTCGGCTGCCATAGTGCCGCAGAGGTTGGCTACTTCACGGGAGTGTTGCAGTAGGTTTTGCCCGTAAGACGAGCGGTAACGCATCTTGCCCACAAGGCGCACCATGTCGGGGTGTAGCCCGTGTATGCCCAAGTCGATGCAGGTTTGCTCGCCGATGTTGGCTATTTCGTCCTCTATGTCTTTTTTTATTTTGTTCACCACTTCCTCTATGCGTGCTGGGTGTATGCGCCCGTCGGCTACCAATCGGTGTAGCGAGAGGCGGGCTATTTCTCGGCGCAGCGGGTCGAAGCAAGACAGCAAAATGGCTTCGGGGGTGTCATCTACAATAAACTCTACGCCCGTGGCGGCTTCCAAGGCTCTGATGTTGCGCCCTTCTCGCCCTATGATTTGCCCTTTTACATCGTCGCTTTTTATGTTAAACACCGATATAGAGTTTTCTATGGCGTTTTCCGATGCTGTGCGTTGTATGGCTTGAATAATTACTTTTTTGGCTTCACGGTTGGCATCGAGTTTGGCTTGCTCCACAATTTCTCGGAGCTGGGCGGCGGCTCGAGTGCGGGCTTCGCTTTTTAGGCTATCGATGAGCTGCGTGCGGGCTTCTTCGGCAGATAGTCCAGCTACTTTTTCTAGTTTTTCTATGGCTTGCAGCTCCACTTTTTGCAACTCCGTTTGTTTTATTTTCAGCGTTTCTGATTGCTTGTTTAGGCTGGTTTTCAGTTCTTCTGTTTCCGTTAGCTGCTTGGTTATTTGCTCGCTGCGCTGGGTAAGAGACTGTTCTTTTTGCCTAATGCGGTTTTCGCCGTCTTTTGCACGTGTTTCACTTTCTATCATTTTGCGGTTGCGCTCATTTATTTCCCTGTCGTGGTCTCGTTTCAGCTCCAAAAAACGCTCTCTATTTTTCAGCTCCTGCTCTTTTATGCTGGCTTGCACCTTACTTTCGGCATTTTTTACTACGCTACTTGCTTCCAGTTGCGCCTCCTTCAATATACTTTGTGCCTTGCTCTCTGCCGACACCTGCTGGCTTTTTAGCACTTGTTGCAGCAGCAGCCTACCTATAGCTATGCCTGCTATTAGGGTTATTACGGCGGTTATTATGGTGGTTGTGGTCATTTTTTTGTATTATTTATGTTTGATAAGTCGAATATTTTTGGTTTGTTTAGCTTTGTCCTTCTTTGGGCAAAAAATTATCTAAGCTCGTATTTATGTCGTTCAGCACCGAAAGGGCGTTGCTATCTTGTTTCATTAGGTCTTGTTGCAAGCCTACGTTTTCTAAGCCCAAATAAATGGCGAGCATCGCCAGTATTTGGTTGGTTTCATCTATCGAATAAGTTGTTTTTAGTTGCTTGTAGTATTGGTTTAGTTTTTTTTCTACCGAGCGCATTCTTGTTTCTTGCTCGGTATCGGTGGCGCTCAGTATTATTTCGGGTGCGCTACCTATTTTTATTTTTACGGTTATCATTGTTTAGCTACTCAAAAGGGCTATACATTTGTCTATTTCTTTTATATAATGGTCTATTTCTTGCTTCACGTCCTTTGTGCCTAAATATGTATCTCTTACGTTTTTCGCTATTTTGAGTTGGCGTTGTTTTTTTTGGAGCAGCTCTATTTCTTGGTTTAAGTCCTGTATTATTTTTGTGTTTTTATCGTTTTCGTCTTGCAGGTTTTTTATTTTTATGCGGCACTCGGTTACGTGCAGTATTAGTTTCTCAATTTTTTGTTGAGTTTCTAATAAATTTTCGCTTAAATCTTTTATTTTTATCATCTCTTTAACTAACAAAGGCAAAGATACATTTTTTTGGGCAATGATGCAAAAAATTATGGCTGTTAAAAGCCTGAATTTTTGTTATTTTACGCACACTTTTTTTACCAAAAAATATTTTACCCAAAAAACAGCTCCCTTAACCCAAAAAACTTGCCATATAATCGAGCCAAAAAGGCTGCCTCCAACATTTGAGAGACAGCCTTTTTGGCTACATCAATTTTTTGGCTAAAAAACGTTTGCGCCTTTCAACCATCAAATTTTTTAGTTTTGATTGGGCAAAAAAGAATAATTTTTGCCGTAGTTCAGCATCTGCCCCAAAAAGTTGCGGGTATAAGCCACTTTTACGTCGGTTATTTCGCCTTTTTCGTTTTTTATAGCCAAATAAGTAGGCTGCACAAAACCATTGTAGGGCGCAGTATTTAGCTTGGCGTAGCGTTCCAGCACTTCTTTGTGCAGCACTTTATCTACTTTTACGCCATAATTTTCCACCAATGCCTTGGCAGCCGCATAGTCGCCCTCCGATTTTAGCCGTTGTATTTCACGCAACAACTCACCAAATAGCACACGCAATTTTTCATAGTCGTTTACCACAAAAAAGGTCTTGCCGTTCATCGTTTTGCGCTCTATCACATTGTCTTTTTTGCCCTTTTCATACGCCCATGAGGCTATGAGCTGGCGGTTTCTCATGTGGTCTTCCTCCAAATTATCACCCAAAGTAAGCCTGCGCAGTTGCAGCATCATGCCGTTGCGTATGTAATAATCGTAGGAAGCCTTGCCCGTTTCGAGGCTCGGCATCAGCCCCATATCCACCAGTTTTTTGTCCATGAGGTAGTACAAAGCCACCAAATCCGCCCTTGCCTCCTCGAGGGTAGAGGCGTAGGTTTTTAGGGTGAGGTTGGGTTCGCCCACGCCAGGGTTTATCTGCCCCGAGGCGTGCCCTATCACCTCGTGCATATCCGTGTGGAGCTTGCCCGAAAGCTCGCCATGTGCCTTGGCACGGTCTATTTCGGCTTGGTTATAGCCAAATTCCTGCATCACCGAGCCAGACGAAGCCTTGTTGTACGCATTCACAATGTTGTCCAAACTCACCGATTTCGAGCCATAAGTTTGGCGTATCCAGTTGGAATTCGGTAGGTTTATGCCTATGGGCGTGGCAGGAGCCGCATCGCCGCTCTCGAGCGCCACCGTAATTACCTTAGCCGCAATGCCCTTTACTTTCTTCTTTTTGTGCGCTGGCATCAGCGGCGAATTGTCTTCAAACCATTGAGCCTCAGCACCTATGGCAGAAATGCGCTTGCTCGCCGCCACGTCTCTAAACGACAGCACCGACTCATACGCCGCCCTATAACCCAGCGCATCGCCATACACTTCTATAAAACCATTGCTAATATCCACATCAGAATTTACATCTTTTACCCACGCAATGTTGTACTCGTCAAAGGTTTTTAGGTCGCCCGTTTTATAAAACTTTACAAGCAGTTCCAACGCCGCTTTTTGCTCGTTATTTTCGGCTACCAGCACCGCTTTTTCCAACCAATACACAATTTTTTCTATCGCTGCGCCGTACATTCCGCCCACTTTCCACACTTTTTCTACCAGTTTGCCATTTTCCTTCACCAATTTACTATTCAAACCCTGCATCACGGGCGTGGTATCCGCCTTGTTTTTTAGTTTTTCATAATAGTTTTCTACTTCTTTTTGGGTAATGTCTTTGCTGTAATAATTGTTTGCCGAGCCAGCTATCACGTCCATGCCCGCATCTTTTGCCACACGTTTTGCGTCTATTTTTGGGTCAAAAACAAGCGGTAAAATAAACTTGGTAAAGTCCGCCACCGTTTGCCCTTGCGCCAGCGGCAAACCCGCAGGCGTTTTGGCTATCAGCTCCGCAAAATACGCTTGGCTGCACGCAGGTATCATTTTTTTGTAAGAATAATGGTGGTGAATGCCATTGCTAAACCACACACGCTTGGCATAAACCAAAAACTGTGCGTAGTCCACGCTCGTTTTATCGCCCGAATAATTGGCGGCTATTGCCTCCAAAGTGCGCCTTATGCTTAGGTTGTGGCGGTAATTTTGGTCGTAAAGTATGTCCCTACCCGAAAGCGATGCTTGCGCAAGGTAATAAATGAGCGTGCGTTTTTTTAGGTCGAGCTTATCAAAGTTCGTAACCTCGTATTGCAGTAGCTGCAAATCGGCAAATTTATCTACCACCACTTGACTACTCGGCGCAAAAGCGAGCGTACTATCCGCCATTTTTAGGCTATCGAGCTGCGCTGTGGCAGCTTGGTCGCCGCTGGCAGTTTCGGTTTTGGGCTTGCACGCCACCACACCTAAGCACACAAAGGCACATAAAACTAAGATTTTTGAAGTCATTTGAAAAAAATTATGGGTTAAAATTAAAGGGTTTTTAAAAGTTAAAAATAAAGCTTAATTGGTACATTTTTTTACAAAAAATTACACCCGCACAGCCTCAAAACAACACAAAAACCGTGGGCTGCTTGTGCAAGTCGGGTTTGTTGGCTTTCCAGTGGGCTATGGTTTGGCTCTGCACAAATTGGTTGGGCGCAGTCAGGTTGGCGGCTACGCACAGCATCGTTTGGGGCTTACACGTTTGCAGTATATGCTCCATAAGTTGGTTGTTTCGGTAGGGCGTTTCTATAAAAATTTGCGATTGTTTGTACTTTTCAGCCATGGTTTGCAGCTCCAAAAGGCGTTTTTTTTGGGCAATTTTTTCGATGGGCAAATACCCACAAAAAGCAAATTGCTGCCCGTTAGCACCCGAAGCCATGAGCGCCATAATAATAGACGACGGACCCACAAGCGGCACCACCTCAATGCCCAGTTGGTGGGCTTTGGCTACCATGAGTGCGCCTGGGTCGGCTACGGCGGGGCAGCCAGCATCGCTTATCAGCCCCACATCGTAGCCTTGCAGGGCGGGCTGCAAAAAGTTTTGTGCCTCTGCCGCCGCCGTGTGCTGGTTTAGCTCCACTATTTGTAGGCTCGGCAGCGGCTGCACAATGCCCAACGCTTTGAGGTAATGGCGGGCTACCTTGGCGTGTTCGGCTATGTAAAACCGTGTGTGGTTTACCACATCTACAATTTGTTTGCCCATTATTTGCAGGGCAGTTTCGTCTGCCAGCACATTGGGTATCAAAAACAGTTTGCCGTATTTTGCCATTATCCCTGCTTTTTTTTGCGCAAAAACGACACCAAAAACGGCATAGACGTACCGAAAACAAGCGCAAACACAATATAATGCAAGTATTGCTGCGGGTTGGGTATCAGCGAGCCAAAATAGTAGCCGAGATGCACCAGTAAAAAAATCCAGATGATGCCTCCCACGGCGTTATAAAGCATGAATTTTTTGAAATCCATTTTAATAATGCCCGCCAAAATGGGCGCAAATGTACGTATAATCGGTAAAAACCGAGCGATGATGAGCATTTTTCCGCCGTATTTTTTGTGGTAGTCTTGCGCCATTTCTATGTATTTTTTCCGAAAAAAGATAGAATCTGGGCGGTTCATGAGTACATCGCCGCTTTTGTACCCAAAAAAATAACCAAACAAATAGCCCAGCAACGCCGCCGCAATCATCAGTGCTTCTACGGTGTAGAGCGGATAGTGCAGCAGCCCAATGGCGCAAAAAAGCCCAGCCGTAAACACCAGCGAGTCGCCAGGGAAGAAAAAGGCGAAAAACACGCCGTTTTCACAAAAAATAACCACCAAAAGCAGCACAATTCCGCCGTATTCTATGATACTTTGCGGGTTTGTGAGTGTTTTAAAAAAATCTAAAATTTCATTCATTGTGCAATAGGTTGGTTTCAGTTTCTGCGTTTGGTTGGTATTTTTGTACCCAAAATTGGTTAAAACCCTCACCTATTACAATGCTTATAAGCTGCATTTGCAGCAGCTCCAGCACAGCCAAAAATGTATAAATAGCCTCTATTTTGGAGGTGCATTGGGCTATAAAGTCCTCGAATGCGGCTCGTGTATTTTGGTCTATGTAGGTCATCAAAAACGATTTTTTTTCGGCTATTGTATATGGATATTGCACCACGGTGTGTACTGGTGGCTGGTTTAGGCGCAGGTTTTGCTTGTCTATCACGGCTTGGTAAGCCTTCAAAAGTTGGTAGAGCGTGAGGTTGGTTAGCTCTTCTACGTAGGTATTTTGCTGGTATATGTCGTCGGTTTCTTGGGTTAGGTTGCCACGTTTTTGTTGGCTCAGTCGGGTTTCTTCCAGTTGCTCAAACTCCACGAGTAGGTTTTTGTATTTTTTGTACTCGAGCAGTTTTTCTACCAAATCGGTGCGTGGGTCTATTTCGTTTCCTTGTGCGTCTATTTCTTTGCGGGGCAGCAGCATTTTGGCTTTTATGCGCATGAGCGTGGCTGCCACCAGCACAAATTCGCCCGCTACATTTAGGTTTAGCTGCTCCAAGTTTTTTATGTACGCCAAAAAATCGTGGGTAAGTTTAAAAATGGCGATGTCGTAAATATCCAACTCATCTCGCTCTATAAAAAATAGCAATAGGTCGAATGGTCCTTCGAACTGCGGTATTTTTATTTCAAAAGTTTGTTGGTTGGTCATTGCTGCAAAGTAACGAATATTTTATGAATTTTTTTTAAAAATGTAGAAATAATGCTACCTTTGGTATAAATAACCAAAATGTATTTATGCAAAACAAAGTAGCTTTATTTCCTGGCTCTTTCGACCCCATTACGCTCGGGCACGTGGCGCTGGTGCAGCGGAGTTTGGGCGTTTTTTCGGAGGTGGTGGTGGGCATAGGGCAGAACAACCAAAAGCAATATATGTTCGACCTTGTACAGCGCAGGGCGTTTATAGAGCGTACTTTTGCGGAGCAGCCGCAGGTGCGTGTGGCGGTGTATGAGGGTTTGACCATGAATTTTTGTAGGCAAATAGGCGCTACGCACATCGTGAGGGGTTTGCGCTCGGCACCCGATTTTGAGTACGAAAAAAACATTGCGCAGTTTAATAGGCTGGTGCTGGGAGTGGAAACCATTTTTTTTGTAACCGACCCTGCGCTGTCGCATATTTCGTCGAGCATTGTGCGTGAACTGCTCAAATACAAGGCAGACGTGAGCCAGTTTGTACCCACGTGCGTGGCGGAGAATCGATGAATTGAGACGTTGCAGTGCAACGTCTGTACGATTATGCAATATTGAACAAATTACGTACAGACGCGATTAATCGCGTCTCTACCCAGCAAAACGTATCTATT
>JAYUJN010000017.1:0-69065 GCA_043765195.1 Bacteroidota bacterium
TTTTGGTGCGGAAACCCTAAACGAACGAACGAACGACATTGACCTCGGTTAAAAATTAACCAAGCTATAAAAATCCCTACGGGATTTTAAATGATGAGGATATATGTTTAAGGCGTTTGCTCTTGCTTAGAATTGTTTGGTACCCATTGGGCATTAAAGTCGCTGGAATTTACCTGCGCATCGAGGTTAAAATCGGCTGTGCGGGTCATGTAATTGTAGGTTTGTCCGTTTTGTGGCAACCAATGCGCATTAAAATCGCTGGAATTTACCTGTTTATCACGGTTGGCATCGCCCGAAATGAGTACTTTTTTGCCTCCAACCGTATTTTGGGCATTTAAGCCGTAGTTTGCGGTGGCAAGGTTGGTAAAATCCACGGTGGTGGGCGCAGCCGCGGTTAGCAAAAGCGATGCGGCGGTACACACAGCCAGATGGTTTCGGTGGCGCACTTGCACATAATAATTATCGGCATCGAGGGTATTGAAGCTAACCGCCGAAACGCCGTCGGTTTCTACCACATCGCCGTCTCTTTGCAGCAAAGCCATTTTTGTGGCTTTTATGAGGCTTGGCGTGGTTTTGTCTCGCAGTATTACTTGCACCCAATCCACTATGGCGTTGCTGCCTGTGGTAGCCAGCACGGCAGCGGCGGTGGCTTCGCCACCACCGCCGTTTGTTTGGGCGATGCCCAAACTGGTGTATGGCTCGGTGGTAGGCAGGTAGTTGGCGGCTCTAAGATTATCGGTCATGAGCATAGTGGCGGTGCTAAAATTGCCTTGCAGCAGCATTTTGGGTGCTACCAAAACGGGGCTAAGTGGCGCACTACCCACGCTAAAAAACCCAAAACTGCTGATGCCTGTGGCAGCCAAACTATATGGATTTGTGCCTGCGGCGGCGGCATAGCTGGCATTTTTTGCCGACCAGTTTGTACCGCTGTTTTGGTACATTTTTACCAACGACCTATTAAGGCTCGGATTTTCGTCAGCCACATTCCAGTTTAGTTGTATGGCGGCTACGGCACTGGCGTTGGTTGGGGTTATTGCCCACGTTCTGTTCACAAATTTTTGGGCGTTGGTGGCGGTTGCGCCTGCATTTCCATTGCTCAAAACACCCCCAAAAACTCGGGCATTAAAATCGCTCAATGCGCCGCTGTTGGTGATGGTGGCGGGCGTGTAGTCGGTACTCGTACCAATCGGAAAACTGGTGGCTGTGCCGCCCACTTGCATCACAAGGCTGCCGCTGGCGGTGGGCGCATCGTTGCATACCACGTATTGGGTGGCACTTGCGCCAGTAATGCTTGCGGTGGGCAAAATGGTAAAATTGTAGTTGTCTATCAGCAATTTTCCGCTGGTAAACCGCAGCTCTTGGCTCACGGCATTTTGTATGTTTTGTTTTAGCCCTGCGGGGTTAGCTACTTCCAACACGCAAAAAGTATTGGGCGTGCTGCCCAGTATTTGTTGCTGTGCCACTGTGCCGTTAAACGAAACCGTTCCGCAGCTCGACGCAAACGTTCCGTTGTTCGTCCAGTCGCCTTTTAGGCTTATGCTTGCGCCGTTTTGTTGGGTGAGCGATGCGCCAGCTTGTATGCTTATGTTGTTGGCTACCAAGGGCGTGGTGGCGGTAACTACGGGCATAGGCGTGCTGTGGGCGGGTATTATTACATTGCGGGTGGCGGTGGGCATTGTGCCTTCTTCCCAATTGCCGCAGTTGCTTACGTCCGTGGTGTTTTTGTTTCCAGTCCAAATGCTCGTGTTTCCTTTTGCGGGAAATACGTCAGTATCCACGGTCGTAGGTGCGGTATAAGCGATGTTTACATAGCAACTTTGCCCTGCGTAGGTATTGGTGGTGTTGCGCACTTTTACCACAATATAATCGGTGACGGCGGTGGTGTATGTGCCTGTGAGCGCACCCAAGCCCGAGCTGGTGGCTAATTGGTTGCCATTTTTATCGTAAAGGGATATGGTTAGGTTTTTGGTGGCATCGGTCGGAAAAAGGTTGTAGGTAACCGTAGTGCCTGCATTTGCAAAAACCCTGCCCGCCACACGTTGGTTTGTGCTGTTGTTGGGTATTTTTCCGCCATAGCCCAATCCGAGGCAGTGGCTGTCGCCGAGGTCGTCCGCCATTTCCCATTCTATGGTTGTGGTGGCGCTGCGTGGTGGCGTGTAGGTATCGGCATCTTGCCCCACGGGAGCCCAAACGGAGTAGCCATGCCCCGTGGCGCTGGTCGTTCCTACGGGCTGCGTAGTAATGCTCACCCAGCCGCCCGTACCCACGGTTGCGGTGGCAGAGCCGTTTGCGCCCGAATAATCTTTTAGTACCGTGCCTGCCGCAAACTGGCTTTGCACCGAGTTTGTGCGTGCGCCGCTCCACTGGTCGGTGATGCCTATGAGTGCTTTTGCGCCACGTTCCAGCACCAAATAGTCGGCACTGGCGTAGGGTACAAAATAATTTCCTTGCTTAAAGTCGAGGTTTTGGTGGCACCATATTAGGTTTACCAAGTCGGCTCTGGCGGGTAGTTGGGTGGCATCGCTGGGCTGGTGCGTAAACCTATTGCTGTTGTTTAGGTTAAAAAGGTCTTCGAAAAAAATTTGCGGGTTTCCGTCCATTGCCATCATTACGGCGTGGGCGGCGGCGAGGCGGGGCTCACGAGGGTCTATGTGCGCAGCCAGTTCGTTGGCGGTGGTCCAGCCTGTGTAGTTTCCAGCGGCATTTACCGTAGGGCGAAAAGTATCGTGGTTGTTCACAAACGGAACGGTGCGGTGTACCCTTTTTGTGCCGTAATCTTGGTAGCGGGTGTTTTGTTGCAAGCCGAGCAGCGTAGTAAGGTCAAAACTACCGCTGGCATTGTTCATTACCATGCGGCACAGCCCGTTGTCGGTGATGTTAAAGCCCCTTAGCCCAAAGTCAAAAGTACCCATTTGAATTTCGTTGGTCGTGCCGCTGGGCGTGGTGGGGTTGCGCACCGCCGAGCAGTAGCCATCTAAGGTGCCGCCCGAACCCACGTATTCACCTACATTAAACATATCTTGCCCGCCAGCCGCCCAAGTGGGCAGGGTGTATTTTAGGTTGTAAGATAAATCTTTTTGCACATAGTCGGGGAAGTGCTTTACAGCGTCCCACCGAAAACCATCTACGCCCGTTTGTTTTTTGTACCACATAATCCAGTTGTTGGCTTGGTCTTTTGTGTAGTTTGCGGGTTGGGCTGGGTTGTATCCGCTCACATTGGTACTGGGTCCGGTGGCGTTGCTTTCGTAAGAAAAATCGGGACCAAACCACGCACTACAAATATCGCCCGTGGTGCAGTTGTTGTTTGGGTTTGGGTAAAAGTTGGTGTAGTTCTTTGCCCAGCGCCCTTTTCTGCTCCAATAATCGGCTTGATTATCGGTGGTCGTTGGGGTTTCGTAGCAGGTATAGCGAAAGTTTTTGTAGCCAGCATTGGTTGCCACCGAAAAACTGGTTGGGTCCACGCCGCCCGCACCGCCGCCCGTGCCTGCGCCGTCGCAGTGGTTTAGCACAATGTCTTGTATTACTTCTATGCCGTTGGCGTGCATCACGGCGATGAGGCGCATCAGTTCGTCTTTTGTACCCATGTTCGTTCCCACAAAACCCTTTTGGTATTTTTCGCCCACATCGTAGGCATCAAACGGACCATAGCCCACCCAGTTCTGACCCTGGTTTTTGGGCGTGGGCGGTATCCAAACGGCATCTATGCCCATGCTTTTTAGGCGTGGGGCAAGTTCAGTTAAATAATCTGCCCAGCGGTAAGGGAAATTATTGTTTTTATAATCCCACCAAAAACATTGCAGCACCACTTTTTTTACATTTTGAGCCATTAATGGGCTGTTAGATGGCTGTATAAAAAAAATGATTAACAGCGTAAAAATAGTGCGTTTTAGTGTTTGCATCGGTTTTGGGTTCGCTAAAATGAAATGATTTATTAGGTCGTGCAAAAATAGGCAAAAAATAAGCGACGACTTTATTTTATTTTCACCAAATAGCCTTTTTCATCGACAAATTTAAAATAAAAAATAAACAAACCGCAACACACAGCCCGTTATTTGCGATTTTCGCACAATTAAGCGTTATTTATTTTGTTTTTCGGAAAAAAGGCATTGAACTAAAATATTTCAATAAAACCAACCAACTTCTTATTTCAAATTAAACCTTATGCCTGCAAAACCCCTGATGCCCTGATTGGGTGCATACACATAGTTAGGGTCGAAGGTTAGGGCATACGGGTTAGTGGCGGTTGCCAGCACCTGACCGTTTGCGCCGTACTCCACGGTTTTGTCAAATGGGTCGTTGGTGCGTGCTATCACAAACGGATTGCCTGTTGTGGGCAAAAAGTTTAGTAAATTCTTCACACCGCCATACACCTCAAAGTTTTTGAAGCCCGTATATAATAGCTGTACGTTTTGAATGCTCCACCACGGCGATGTTTTTTGGCGTGGGTCGAGCGCACCCAGCGTGGGCAGGCGCATGGGGCTATACACATTGCCAGTGTAGTCTATGGCTAAATCCATTTTTTCTATTTTGTAAGAAACCGCCCAAGTTCCCGTAAATTTTTCGGTGAGAATTTGCTGGGTTTTCACGCCGTTGTTCGTATTGGTTACGTCCATGTAAGTAGCGCCCGCCAGCATTTTTAAGCCGTTGTTTAAGGTATAATCCATGTTGGCGGTCAGCCCTTTGCTCTCCGCAAAACCATTCAAATTGTCGTAAATAATTTTGTTGGGGTCGGTGTCGTAGTTGGCTATAATTTTATTATTGAAATAGGTGTACCAGCCGCAAAAATCCATGCCAAAAAACGAACCGTTGCGCAAGTAAATCTTTTTCAAATAATTCAAATTGACGTTGTAGGTTTTTTCGGGTCTGAGTTCATTTGTTATCTCCACTTCTCTTGCACCCGTAAGCGCCGCATGGTCTTCGGTAAACAAATTTACGACCCTAAACCCCGTGCCAGCATTTAGGCGAATGATGTTTTGGGCATCGATAGCCCATTTGTAGGCAAAACGGGGCGTAAAAATGCTTTTATGCACCGAATTGTAGTCGTACCTAAAACCGAGCAACATTTTTTGGTTGTCGCTTAACTTAATTTCGTCTTGCACAAAAACGCCTGGCAGCACCACCTCGTCGGGCTTTGGCGTGGAGGGCGTGCTGTCGTCGTAGTAAGTGTAGCGCAGCGCAGCCCCCAAAAGCAGGTCGTGCCTATCCACGGTTTTGTCCCAAGTAAGTTGCGAAAACGCAATGCGCTGCACGGCATCGTAAACCGTTTTGCCATAGCGGCTATCTTGGTTGTGGTCGTTGTAGCTGAACGAAAGCAGCATTTTTTCCTTTACGGGCAACTGATAACTGCCCATAAACTCCCAACGCTTGGTATAAATGCTCTCGCCATAGAGGCTATCGCCGCCCCTAAACTGCTTGGTCCAGCGCACATCGCCGCCCCAGCGGTCTTCATTGAAGTAGCGGGCGGCGAGGCTAAAAATTCGGTTTTCCTTCCGCTGAAAATTCCATTTTTGAAACACCGAAGCACGCTTTTGCAAAGTTATATCCGTAAAATTATCCTTGTTTTTGTCCACAATGTTGTCGTAGTTGTACCAGTTTACACCCGTTAAAACGGTCGCTTTTTTGCCCACATTGGATTTAAAACCCAAATCGAGGTTGGTTTCGAGCCAGCTCGTACTCATCAAATCCAACGAAAATTTAGATGCCCTGCCAGCGTTTTTGGTAATAATATTTATCAAACCGCCCACCGCCTCGCTGCCATAGAGCGACGAAGCCGGACCTTTTACAATTTCTATGCGCTCCACCAAACTATTTGGTATGCCCGACAAACCATAAACCGTAGAAAGACTGCTCACAATCGGCATTCCGTCTATCAAAACCATGGTGTATGGACCCTCCAAGCCGTTTATGTGTATGTCGCCCGTGTTGCAAATGTTACAATTGAGCTGCGGGCGCACGCCATTTATGTTTTGCAACGCATCAAAAATGCACGAAGTCGGATTTTTTTTAAAAAAAACGGGGCTGTAAACCTCCACAGGCACAGGGCTTTCCATGCGCCGCACCTCCTTCATCGTACCAGTTACGACTACTTCGTTAAAACTCAAACCATTTTCTACAAGTTTAAAATCAGCTACAACTACCTGATTTTCACCCACAATTGTAATTGTTTTTGTTTGCGTTTTGTAGCCTATGGCAGATACCTGAAAATTATATTTGCCCGTTTTTAATTTTTTAAACTGATAAAAACCTGTGCTATCGGCACTTGTGCCATTGTTTGCACCCACCAAAAAAATGGTGGCGTTCGCCAGCGGTGCAATATCCGACTGAACGATGCCTTTAATTTGGGCATTTTGGGCAAAAACATTGGTTGCTACAAGGAGCAAAACTGCTACAAATAAATTTTTCATCTACGTTATTTTTAATTAGATTGATTATTGATAGCGCAAAGGTAATACACTATGTGGATTAATTCTAAATAATATGAAAATAATTATCACGCCGTGTTTTTTCGGGCGATGAAATACAGAATAAACACTTTGGGCAAAATAAATGGCAAATATTAAGTATTTTTGCAGCCGAATAAAAAGCAAAGTTCAGGAACAAAACCATTTTTCACAGCATTGATACACAAGTTCGATAGTTTTACGCAGCAAAATATACTGGTTTTGGGCGATGTAATGATAGACGCTTACAGTTTTGGTAAGGTAGAACGCATTTCGCCCGAAGCGCCCGTGCCAGTAGTACACATTACCAGCATTGAGAACAGGCTGGGCGGCGCAGCCAATGTGGCACTCAACTTGCGGGCTTTGGGTGCTTCGGTGCAACTTTTTTCGGTCGTGGGCAGCGATGCAGCAGCCGACGCTCTTTTTGAACTCACAAAAGCACAAAACATTGATACAAAAGGCATTATAAAAATAACCGACCGACCAACCACCCAAAAACAGCGCATAGTAAGTGGTAGCCAGCAGCTACTGCGCATAGACCACGAGGTAAAAACCGAGATAAGCCCTTACGCCAGCGAGCTTTTGCTGCAAAAAATAGAGGCTGCCCTACCCCAAGCCCAAATGCTCATTTTTGAAGATTACGACAAGGGCGTACTCACGCCACAGCTCATACAAAAAGCCATCGCACTCTGCAAAAAACACAACGTAATGTGCGCCGCCGACCCAAAAAACAATAATTTTGACAAATATGTAGGCGTTACGCTCTTTAAACCCAACCTAAAAGAGCTCTATGAAGGGCTAAAACTAAGCCCAAAAGACCTAAGCGCAGAAACTTTGACCACAATTTGTGAGGCGTTCAACCAGAAACTCTGTGCAGAAAATATGTTGGTTACGCTGTCGGAAAAAGGCATTTTTTACTACCAAAAAAACGGCGAAAGCGGCATTGTTTCGGCACACAAGCGCAACATAGCCGATGTTTCGGGGGCGGGCGATACCGTAATATCGGTGGCGGCGGCTTGCTTGGTAGCAGGCATGAGCCTAAAAACGACGGCGCAAGTAGCCAATGTTGCGGGCGGTTTGGTGTGCGAGCAAATGGGCGTTGTGCCTATAAACAAAGCACTTTTACTGCAAGAAGTCCTAAAAACCACGGAAAATTAACCGAGTTTTTGCTTCAATTCAAACAAAATACTTTCAAACTCCGAGAGGCGGTCGGTCATGCGCTCGTTTTCTTTTTCAAAGCTACGAATGCTGTTGCCCAGCCGCTGGTCTTTTTGGGTAATGCCCTCCAAAGTACTTTGTATTTCTTCTACATCGTTGCGCAGTGTGCGCACCTTGCGCCCCAAAGAACTGAGCGAAGCAAGCGTAATAAGTATGGCTAAAATAGACACTGCGCCTATTATGAGCGGCAGCCAAATGGTGGTAAAATCGGAGTTGTAGTTCATGGTTTGGGTTTGGGTGGTTTCTAAAACACTCTCTTGCAAAATGCCCGTGCTGCTATCGCTGGCGAGCTTGGGTTCGGTTGGGGTTTCGGTAACAGCGACGGCAGTTTCGGCTACTGGCTCTGCTATTTGGTTGGCTTGGTCGGTGGCTTCACGCACAATTTGCGCACCCACCGAAGCCAGTATTTTTTTGTTGGCATCGTTTTCGGCTGCGCTCACGCCTGGGTTGGCTATGGCTGGTGCGGCATAAGCCAGCAGGCTCTCCAACTTATCGGCAATGTTTTCTTTGGTTAAGCCCGCAGCCAACGATTTTTTTTTGTCGTCTATGCGTTTGGCTATTTGCTTGGTTTTGGTATAAGGAATTTTTTTTAACAACTGCTCATAGCTGCACGTGGCGCACGGCACGGTGTTTATGTTTTTATCCAACTTTTTGAGCAAGGCTTGTATGGCAGCACAATTTATTTCATCGGCTTTTTGCGTGTATAGCTTCGACAAAGCTGGGTTGCCCGCACTTTGGGCAAGGGTTTGTGTAGCCAAAAACAACAAGAAGAGGAAGATAACGGGTTTTTGCATTGTTTTTTAAATACACATTTTAGGTTTAATTATGCAAAGCAACGATAAAAAACCGTGCGCTTTTCCACATTTAAGTAACAAAAACAATGTAGCTAAACCCAAACGCACCCAACCAACATTATTTTACTAAAATAATTTTTTGGGTAAAAACAATGTCTTGGTTTTTATTCAAAATCTGCGCAACATAGCTGCCGCTTTGTAGGTTTTGCGTGTTAATTTCGTTTTTTAGCTGGTTGCGCAGCGGCTGCACCAAAACCTGCTTGCCTCTGGCATCGGTAAGCAAAAGCTGCAAACTATCGCCGCCATTTACCACCTGCGTAACTTCTATATACAACCTATTTTGCGCTGGGTTCGGGTACATTTCCACCTTGGCGTGGTTTGTATTTACGTCCAAATTCAGCACCAGCGCAGAGTCGCTGTACTCGGTTGTGCCGTTGAGGTAGTTTATTTTCACCCTGTAACGCAGCACATTGCTTTCGGCGGTTTGGTAGAGCGAGTCGCTTTTTAGCCCCATATCCAAAAAAGCGTAGTTGTTGTGGCTAATGTCGTTCGCTTTTTTGGTGTCAATGGTTTGGTAGTTTCCCGCATTGAGCCTGCGTTGGAGCTGGTATTTTTCCACTGGCTGCTCCCACAGCGTTTGGTAATTCACCAGCACATCTTTGTTGTTGTTTATTCTGTTTGCAGTAATTTTTTCAAAAGAAAACGGCAATATTTTTCCATTTTCCTCAAACTGAAAAGCGTATATTTTCATAAATTTGGCTTTTATATGCAGTTTTATCGGCTGATTTAGCAATTTTTCTATGCTCTGGTTGTTTTTCCAGCGCACCTGCTGGCTCGTTCCATCGGTGCGTATGGGCAAGGCATCACTGAGCGAAAAACCGCTGATTGGTTGGTTGTTTTGGTCTCTAATTTCCACAAACATTTCGCCGTTTGAGTTGGTTGGCTCGGCATTTACAAACAAAAAAGGGCTGTTGGTTTGCATCGTTTGCGTGGTTAGCTCGGCATTTGTGCTTGCATCTATGGATATAAAACCGTCCAAACGCTGCTTGGTCGCAAAAATTTGGCTGTTGGGCAAACCATGCGACTGGTCGTTTACATCGGTGGCGGAGTAGTACTGCAAAATGTCGTTTCCAGCCCGAATATAGCCCACGCCCATAATGAGGTTTCCAGCATCGCCGCTGCCATTTTGCGCACTTAAAGGCACATAAGGTTGGTTTTGGTTGGGGTAATGCCAGTTTTTATTGTCTCTGGAAACCGCCATATAACAGCCCACAAAACGAACGGCAAGCGCATCGAACATGGTACTAAACATAAAAAAAGCCTGCGGATAGCCGTTTTGAAGTGCCTCTTGGTAGGGCGTAAAACCAGCTATATAGTTGTCTGTGTGGTTGTTTATTGGTTTCAGCACGGTTTTGTGGTCGGCGCTCGAGTCGGCGGCATCTATCACCAAGTGCGTGTTGGCGAACAAATCCCAGCCTGCGGGCGCACCCCAACTACCGAAATACTGCTGCGGACTAAGCTCGATGCGGGTTACGCACCTACCAAACCGCTCAAAACCCTTGGCATTGTTCACCTGAAAACTAAACCCCGAAAGCGTGCCGTTGTGCTGCCAAGAGCGCACATAAGCCACATATTTGTTGGTTTTGGCATCAAAATAGGCTTGGTTGTAGCTGTCTAAGGTGCGTGTGATGCTCACTGGCGTGTAAAAAGGCTGGTAGCTGCCCGTGGGCGTGGCGGCGTACTCCAGCCCCACTGCGCCACCGCCATAGCCGCCCGCCGTAGCATCATAATACCTGCGCAACCGCTGCCACCGCTGGTTGGGCGGCGAGTTTGGCTCGTAAAACGGCACGCTAAAACCCTTGTAAAACATCAAATTAGTGTTCGTGGATTGCCCAAAAGCAACCAAACCCAAGTTGGGTCTGGCAAAATCAATGCCATTGCTTGTGGTGTAGGCAGCCAAATAATCTCGCCAGCCGTCTATTTTCGGAAAAAGGGTATCCCACGATGCCCTCGCAAAAACGGTGTACGTATTGCTATCCAAGCCCGTATTTGAGGCTACAACGGGCATAATTAGTTCTTTTTTCTCCCAATTTTCGGCATTTGGGATTACTACGCCCAGTTTTTGGGGCGGATTTTGTGTTACCAAAAAACCGTTTTGAGATGCCAATAAGTAACCATCGCTTTGCCACAAAGCCAAAAACTGTTTGGAATTGCCCACGAAAATGGGCGTTTGTGCCTGCGCCAAATGTAAAAAAAGACCTAAAAACCCGAAAGAAATATATTGCTTGGCGCTCATTTTGAAAAATTGAATGTTTTTTAGAAACTTCATGCAAAGTAACTAAATTATTGGTAAAAATACGCTATTTTTGTGCAAATATCAATCCAAAAAACGAAAACAATGTACGATACGCTAAAACCTTTTTTAGAAAAAGAACTCGCAGGCATACAATCGGCGGGCTTATACAAGCAAGAGCGCATTATCACCACGCCCCAAAACGCACACATAAAAGTAAGCTCGGGCGCAGAGGTGCTAAATTTTTGTGCCAACAATTATTTGGGCTTATCGTCGCACAAAAAAGTGCTTCAAGCCGCCAAAGACAGCTTGGATTCGCATGGGTTTGGCTTGTCGTCGGTGCGGTTTATATGCGGCACGCAAGACATACACAAGCAACTGGAACAAAAAATTTCGGAGTTTTTGAGTACCGAAGACACCATTTTATACGCCGCTGCCTTCGATGCCAACGGCGGCGTGTTCGAGCCACTTTTTGGGGCAAAAGATGCCATTATAAGCGATGAACTGAACCACGCATCTATCATAGACGGCGTGCGGCTGTGCAAAGCGGCTCGCTACCGCTACAAACACAACGACATGGCGGACCTGGAAACGCAGCTAAAAGCCGCCCGTGCCGCAGGTTGCGAGCATATTGTGGTGGTAACCGACGGCGTTTTTTCGATGGACGGCACCATCGCCCAACTCGACAAAATTTGCGACCTCGCCGATGCCTACCACGCCTTGGTAATGACCGACGAATGCCATAGCACGGGTTTTGTGGGCAAAACTGGCAGGGGCGTGCCCGAACACCACGGCGTGCAGCACCGTGTGGATATTATAACTGGCACTTTGGGTAAGGCTTTGGGTGGCGCATCGGGCGGATTTACCAGCGGAAAAAAAGAAATTATAGCCATGCTGCGCCAGCGTTCACGCCCTTATTTGTTCTCTAACACCTTAGCACCCAGCATTGTAGGCGCATCGCTGGCGGTGCTCGAGCTGCTTACACAAAGCACCGAACTCCGAGATACTTTGGAGCGCAACACCCAATATTTTAGGCAAAAAATGCTCGCCGCAGGTTTTGACATACCGCAGGGCAGCCACCCCATTACGCCCGTAATGCTCTACGACGCTGTGCTGGCGCAAACTTTTGCCGAAAAAATGCTGGAAAAAGGCATTTATGTGGTAGGATTTTACTACCCAGTGGTGGCGCAAGGCAAAGCCCGCATTCGGGTACAAATTTCGGCTGGGCATAGCATAACAGACTTAGATGCGGCGGTGCAAGCCTTCACCGAAGTAGGAAAAATGTTGGGTGTAATCAAATAATTTGGGGTGAAATTCGTTAAGGCAAATTCCCATATTGTGCGCCATGCTACTGCAACACGTTAAACTTTAAATCTAAAAAGAAAAATTTTGCAACTTTTAGTTACATTCGCCCTATGAATTATTGGACAGAATTAAGCATTGAATACGCAAATCAAAAATCATATCTTGATGACCTTTTTGCCGTGTATCCCACTATACCAGAAGGAATAAGAAATATTAACCAAAACCAATGGAAAGAAATTGAAATCGCATTTTCCAATCAGGACAATTTTGAGTTGGTTTCTACGCTTTTAAAACTTGAAAAGTTTCCTATAAAAAACAGTTATGTGTCGTTTTTAAGAAAGGACAAAACAAGTTTACTAAAAAATCCGCAAACTATAAATAGGTTAGCAGGGAGTATGTATCAATTAGGTTTAGACAAACTTTATGAAAAATTTACTGAACCGAAAGAAACCAATACCCAAATGGGACCGATGTTTAGCAGATGGTTACAGAGTAAGGCTTTGGGAATAAAACCTGTGAATTTAGATACTTTTTTAAATACAACCGACAATGTCATACTTGGAGGAAATGATGGTATTCTTTTACAATACGCAAATAAACATTTTGGGTATAACAAAGAAAAAGGGTTGGATTTTATTGGCAGATTTAATGGAAAATACATTTTAGGTGAGGCTAAATTTATTACTGACATTGGTGGAAATCAGGATAAGTCATTCGTTGATATTATTACCACACTAAATGCAGACTACAACGGCGCTATTTGCATTGGAATATTAGATGGTATTCCGTGGCTTACTGATAAAAGCAAATATTATACAGCCATTACTACAAAATATGAAGAATACAACATAATGAGCAGTTTGGTGCTGCGTGAATTTTTATACCAAATCTAAAATTCTATGCAACTAAACTACCCAAACAAAAAAACAGAAACCGCAATATTTAATAGTATTGCCGATGTTGAGTTGGAGCAAACCAACTCAATATCAAGTCCGAATTTGCTTATTCAAGCCAATAATTTAATTGCATTAAAACAACTGGTTACCAAGCATAATTTAAAAGGTAAAATTGATTTAATTTATATTGACCCACCTTTTGCAACAAACAATACTTTTACTATAACCAATGGTAGAGCAAGTACAATGAGCAACAGCAGTAATGGAACTGTTGCCTATACAGACACTTTAAAAGGCTTTGAATTTATAGAGTTTATTAGAGAACGCCTTGTGTTGTTGAAAATGTTGCTTTCTGACGAAGGTTCTATTTACTTGCATATTGACAGCAAAATTGGACATTATGTAAAAATTGTAATGGACGAAATTTTTGGTATTCACAACTTCAGAAATGACATTACGAGGGTAAAATGTAATCCTAAAAATTTTCCACGTAAAGGATATGGGAATATGAAAGATTTGATTTTGTTTTATTCAAAAACCGAAAACTTAATTTGGAATGAGCCAAAAACGCCATACACAGAGGAAGACAAACTAAAGCTGTTTCCTAAAACTGAAAACGGGAGACGTTATACAACTATTCCGTTACACGCCCCAGGAGAAACTCAAAATGGAAAAACGGCACAAGCCTTTAAAGGTATTTTACCACCAGAAGGCAGACATTGGAGAAGTGAAGTTTCAGTGTTGGAACAATTAGATAAAGATGGATTGGTGGAGTGGAGTGAAAAAGGCAATCCAAGAAAAAAAATATATTTAGATGAGCAAGAGGGTAAGCGAATACAAGACATTTGGGAGTTTAAAGACCCGCAATATCCAGTTTATCCAACCGAAAAAAATGCAGACTTATTAGACTTAATTGTCAAAACATCTTCTAATGAAAATAGCATTGTATTAGATTGTTTTGCAGGTTCAGGCACAACTTTAAAAGCCGCACAAACCAACGGCAGACAATGGATAGGAATTGACCAATCGGACGAAGCAATTAAAGCAATTATTACCAAACTTGACACTGTTGAAGGCGACTTATTTACTACAAAAGCAGGTTATAGACTAATGACAGAAAAAGCACAGCACGCAACAGCAGACTTAGATGCGGCGGTGCAAGCCTTCACCGAAGTAGGAAAAATGTTGGGTGTAATCAAATAATTTGGGGCAAAAATTCGTTAAGGCAATACTAAACTCACTCACACACAAACTCCATGCTCAAATTCACGCTTTCTTTTTTCGTTTTTTTGTTGTTTTTTGTGGCAGCGCACGCCCAAAACACGCTCAACCTCCGTGCCAGCTACACCCCAAATGGCAGCACGGGCAAGGCTGGCTTGGGTTTAGCCCTGCACCAAAACCAAAACTACCACACCTTAGAAATCACGCCGTTCGACGAAAAACTCATGCCCACCAGCATCGATAGCATATACAACCGCTCGAGCGGCTTGCGCTATGGCTTTAATTTGGGCTTGGGCAAAAAAGGCTTTTTTACCGTAGGAATAGACGCTATGGCATTTCACAGGGTATCGAAACACACCTATTTTTCGCCCGTGGGGCTTACGCCAAACACCTATACCACCAACTTGCTGCAAACAAATTTGACGGTTGGTGTAAACAAAAAAATAGGCAAACGGTTGGTTGTAAATGCCACGCTGCCCATTTTGGTAAGCGAATTGAGCCAACAAAAAGAGTCGAGGGCTGGCGTTGCACCCAGTTCAAATTTTGTGTTTGGTCCTAACTTTGTGTATGGTTTTTTTGCGCCCAGAGTTGGGTTAGAGTTCCGTATTAGATAGTGCGCCCTGCCAATAAATGCAGCCCTCAAAGTTTGGTTGCAAGTGGGGCAGCGCCGCAAAAATACCAAAAACCGTAGAGCCGCTGCCGCTCATGCTTGCGTACAGTGCGCCCGAGTGGTACAAGCGGTTTTTTATGGTTTCTATGGCAGGATATTGCGCAAAAATATGGCTTTCAAAGTCGTTTTTTACCGTATTTTTCCAAGTTTCTATGGGTGCGGTCAATGCCTTTCTTAGGTCGTACTCGGGCGGTTTGGGGCTGGCTTTGGCGTAGGCAACGGAGGTGCTTATGTGTATATTTGGGTACAGCAGCACCAAAAAATAGGGGCTTAAATCCAACGAAAAATCTTGCATTTCTTTGCCAATGCCTTTTAGGTAAGCGGGCATATTTTGTATAAAAAAAGGGCAGTCGCTGCCCAGTTTGGCGGCGTATTCGCAGAGTTGCGCATTGCTAAGTTGCAATTTGAAAAGGCTGTTGGTTGCTTTTAGCACAAATGCCGCATCGGCAGAGCCGCCGCCCAAGCCCGCCCCAATCGGTATGTGCTTTTGCAAGTGCATTTGTATGTTGGGCAGCCCAAAGTCGGTTTGGAGCAGCAAGAACGCCCGCTCGCACAGGTTGGGGTCGCCACCCGAGTTGGGTATGGGCAAGCCCGAAGTTGTAAAAACCGAGTGTTCGCTTGGCAAAATTTCTAAGGCATCGCAAAAATTTGTGGGGTAAAAAACCGATTCTATCACGTGGTAGCCGCTTGGTAGCCGCTCCAAAATGTGTAAGCCCAAGTTTATTTTTGCATTCGGAAAACTAAGCATCTACCCGTTGGTCTAAGTATTTTTGCCATTTCCAGGCGGTTTGCATCATGTGTTTTAGGTCGTATTGCAGCAGCCAGCCGAGCATCAATTTTGCTTTTTCGTTGTTGGCATACACGGCTATTACGTCGCCAGCTCGGCGCTTTACCACTTCGTAGGGCAGTTTTAGGTCATTTACCAGCTCAAAAGCACTTATAACTTCTTGCACCGTAGAGCCTATGCCGCTGCCCAAATTAAATATTTCGCAGGTGGATTGGGTTTGGTTTTGCAGGTAATTTATCGCCAGCACGTGGGCTTGGGCGATGTCGCTTACGTGTATGTAATCCCGCACGCAAGTACCGTCTCGGGTCGGGTAATCGTTGCCGAATACGCTCAATTTGGCTCGTGTGCCGTTGGCGGTTTGGGTGATGTACGGCACCAAATTATCGGGTATGCCGATGGGCAAATCGCCGATGGTGCCGCTGTGGTGCGCCCCCGTTGGGTTGAAATAGCGCAGCAGGGCTATTTTTGCCTCTGGTCTGGCTCGGGCGTAGTCCTCCAAAATCGCTTCGCCCATTTGCTTGGTACGGGCGTAAGGCGACTCGGGCGTTTTCAGGGCGGTTTGTTCGGTTACGGGCAGTTCGTCGGGGTTTCCATACACGGAGCAAGACGACGAAAACACAAAATTTTTCACCTTAAACTCTGTGGCGCATTTCAGCAAATTAATGAGGCTCATTAGGTTGTTTTCGAAATAAAGCAGCGGATTTTGAACACTTTCGGGTACGGTTTTGTATGCCGCAAAATGAATGATGCCCGTAATTTCATGGTTCAAAAAAACTTCTTTTAGCGCATCACAGTCGCAAATATCCAAGTTGTACAGCTTGATTTTTTGGTTGGCTATGGCTTCCACATTTTGGTGTATCCAGCCATGCGACCGAGAATTGTTGTCCAAAGAAATGACCTCGTAGCCATTTTCGAGCAGTTGTATGAGGGTGTGCGAGCCTATATAACCGCAGCCGCCTGTTACTAATATCATTTTTTAGTGTAAATTTAAAAGGTATTCGCCATAGCCACTTTTGCGCAGCGGCTCTGCCAGTATTTGCAACTGTTTTTTGTCAATAAATCCGTTTTTGTAGGCTACCTCTTCAATGCACCCTATTTTTAAGCCCTGTCGGGCTTCTATGGCATTTACAAACTGGGCGGCTTGCAGCAACGAATCTATCGTTCCTGTATCCAACCACGCCGTGCCACGCCCGAGCATGGCTACTTTTAGCTGTTTTTTTTCTAAATAAATGCGGTTTACGTCCGTAATTTCGTACTCGCCTCTGGGGCTTGGCTCTAAGTTTTGGGCTATGGCTACCACCGAATTGTCGTAAAAATACAAACCAGGCACGGCATAATTACTTTTGGGCTTTGCGGGTTTTTCTTCTATGGAAATCACGTTTTTTTCGTCGTCAAACTCCACCACGCCATAGCGCTCGGGGTCGGATACGTGGTACGCAAACACCAAACCGCCTTCGGGGTCTTGTACTTCTTGCAGCAGTTTTTGTAGCCCATTGCTATAAAAAATGTTGTCGCCCAATATCAAGGCTACTTTATCATTGCCTATAAAATCCTTACCCAACACAAAAGCCTGCGCCAAACCATTGGGTACGGCTTGTGCCACATAGCTAAACTTGCAGCCGAGCTGCGTGCCGTCGCCGAGCAGTTTCTCAAAAAGCGGTAGGTCGTGCGGGGTGGATATAATCAAAATTTCACGTATTCCTGCCATCATGAGCGTAGAAAGCGGGTAGTAAATCATCGGTTTGTCGTACACGGGCATGAGCTGCTTGCTTACCGCCAGTGTGAGCGGGTGTAGGCGTGTGCCAGAGCCGCCTGCTAATATAATGCCTTTCATTGTTTTGTTTGGTTAGTAATGAGTTCAGAGCGCATAAAATTTGGTTGATTTTGGCTATTCATCGTATTTATTGTTGGTGGCAATAAGCTCCGCAAGGTCCAAAACCTTTATATTTTTTTCTTGTTCTTTGTGTTTTAGCCCATCACTAAGCATCGTGTTGCAAAAAGGGCAAGAAACCGCCACAATATGCGGTCGGGTTTCGAGTATGTCGTTGGTGCGTTCGTGGTTTATTTCGCTCGTTCCTTTTTCTGCTTCTTTAAACATTTGAGCGCCGCCAGCACCACAGCACAGCCCGTTGGTGCGGCATCTTTTCATCTCTACGAGGTCCGCATCGAGGCTTTGTAGCAGTTGTCGGGGGGCATCGTACACGCCGTTTGCCCTGCCTATGTAGCACGAATCGTGGAAAGTAATGCGTTTTGCCTTAAACTCGCCACCCTCGGCAATGCGCACCCTGCCCTCGTTTATGAGCTGCTGCAAGTAGCTGCTGTGGTGCAGCACTTCGTAGTTGCCGCCGAGCTGCGGGTATTCGTTTTTTAGGGTGTTAAAGCAATGCGGGCAAGTAGTTACTATTTTCTTTACCTCGTACATATTCAGCGTTTCGATGTTTTGCATGGCTTGCATCTGAAACAAAAATTCGTTGCCCGCACGCTTGGCTGGGTCGCCAGTGCAGGTTTCTTCATTGCCCAAAATGGCAAATGATATTTCGGCATGGGTGAGTATTTGCGCAAATGCACGGCTCACTCGCTGCGCTCGTTCGTCGAAGCTACCAGCACAGCCCACCCAAAAAAGCACCTCTGGGCTTTTGCCTTCGGCGGTAAGTTCTGCTAAGGTTTTTATATTCATGCTAAGTTTTGGTATGTGTTATGCCTTCTTTTTTACTGATTAGTTTAGGGCATAAAGTTACGTTTTTTTGGTTTATATTCAATGGCTTTTGTAGTTTGTTTCTGTTTTAAATTTTAGGCAAATGCCAATGTGTTTTTCGTACAAATAGATGAGAAAAAGCAATATCATGCTATTATGGCGTAAAACGTCATGAGACAAGGCAATGCCTTGTCTCTACCAAAAACGAAAATAGAATTAATGCAAAAAATAATGGCAAAAATGTAGAGACAAGGCACTGCCTTGTCTCATGGTGTAATGTCGTGTCGCTGTATTTCTATGATGAGACGTTGCAATGCAACGTCTGTACTATTTACGATTTATTGTTTAAGATTTTTCGTACAATTTTATATGTACAAACATTGCACTGCAACGTCTCCACCACAAAAAAACGTAGATACCCACAAAAAAACCCTGGCTGCCCCTATCGGGGCAGCCAGGGTTTTCGAAACAATTACAAATTAATTGTAAGCACTTTTTGCTTTTGTGGCTTCGGTAGCATTTTTTGCAATGCTATACACTACCAAACCAAATCCGATTTTGTTGATTGCATCGGCAATGTTATAAGCCAAATCCACAGGTGAAGATGTAGCCAAGCTACCGCCACCTACAAATCCGCTCAACAAGTTACCTGGCAACATCATGTAGCCGATTGGGTAAATAGCCCACCCCACAAGCGTAAACCAGCGAAGTACTTTGTACCCGTCGGTAACTGCTTTGTTGTCAGATGCACCAGCAACTTTGGCTGCTTCGCCCATGTAAATTTCATAAATGATGGCTGCCCACCCTACGGTAGAAATTACGCCCCATAGTACGTTTGATTCTGGGTTTACGGCTTCGCCGATATAACCTGCTACCAACATAAGTACTGAGCCTAACAAAAGACGTACCAACATACCAATTTTAGCACCAGCAGGGCGCAAAATCAAGTAGTACTCTATGCACATAAGTGGCACGGTAAGCGTCCAGTCTATGTAGCGAAACTGTGTGGGTGAAGTGTGGGTTTCGAGCCACACGCCCCTCATGTAAAAATAATGCACGGCTGCAATGAAGGTAATCAGTGCCGAAACGAGTAGTGAAGTTTTCCACTTATCGTCCACTGTGCCACGCTCTACGATAAAAAAGATGGAGGCTGCAAGCATAGACATGTAGCCAGTGAAGAATGTGAACCCGATGTAATCGCCAGCGGCGAGGGCTCCGTCAAGAATAATGTTTAACATTTTGAAAAAGGGTTAAAGGTTTAAAAAATCAAATACATATTACAAACGCAAATGTATTTAATTTTGTTTTAATATTTGCATTTTTTTTTCATTTTTACGAAAAAAAAAATATCCACTCCAAAAAACGCTCATAAATGGCTTTTTTATTCGTGTTTTTTGTACACAAAGACATTTTTTAATGCAGCTCAATTAAGAGTTTTCGTCTGTTTCTTGCCTAATAATGTACTGAATAACAAAGAAACTCACCGTAGCCAACACTATATATAGTATGTAAGGCACTCTAAACATGAGTTTGATTTCATAGTTGGTGTTGTGGTACACCACAAAAAATACCATAAGTAGGTATAAATACGGAGCTATTAGTTTTGCGATTTTCATCTTTTGTGTTTTAATTTGTATTTTAGTAACAATAAGTTTTTGTATTTGTTTTGTTAAATTTGAGGATTTTCGCTTTTATTTTTAAAAATTATCCCCAGACAGCATTTTACCTACGCCACCCAACAGGCTACCCTCTTCTTTGCCTCCTACCTTGCCGTACTGCAATATACGGCTCGCCAAACGGCTTACGGGCAAAGTTTGCAGCCACACTTTTCCGTTACCGCTCAGTTGCACCAAAAACAAGCCCTCGCCGCCAAAAATCGCATTTTTTATGCCCCGAACCATTTGTATGTCGTAGTTTATGCCCTGCGTAAACCCCACCAAACAGCCAGTATCCACCCTAAGTATTTCGCCTGCTGAGAGCGTGCGCTCCATTACATAGCCGCCAGCGTGCATAAAAGCCAGCCCTCTGCCCTCTATTTTTTGCATAATAAAGCCCTCGCCGCCAAACAAACCCGTGCCGAGCTTGCGCTGAAACTCCAAACCTATCGAGTTGCCTTTTACAGAACACAAAAAAGCGTCTTTTTGGCACACAATTTTGCCGCCGAGCTGCGCCAAATCGAGCGCAATAATTTTTCCAGGATAGGGCGATGCAAAGCTCACTTTTTGGTTTATGCTGTGCATATTGGTGAATGAGGTCATAAACAAACTCTCACCCGTGAGCAAACGCTTGCCTGCGTTCACCACTTTATCAAAAATACTGCTGCTGCCCGCCACCGAGCCATCGCCAAAAATGGTTTGCATTTGTATGCCCGTTTCCATATACATCATACCGCCCGACTCGGCTACCACGGTTTCTCTTGGCGCAAGTTCCATTTCTACGCACTGCATTTCTTCGCCCAAAATGCGGTAATTTATGCCGTCTGTCATTTTTTTAAAATTGGTTTAGTTGTGCTAAATTGGTAAATGAAACAAATGATATATTACATTTTTTTGCAAAAAAAAGCGAAAAAAAAACAAAAACCCATCTTTTAGGCATAGTATTTGCGTTTGAGTGTTTGTAACAAAGCCAGTTTTGTTGCGTTTTGTCAGTTTATTTTAAGGAAAAAAGTCATTTTTTGTCAGGTTATTTACACAAAACATAATTTAACACAAAATTAACTTCACAAAATCAAAATATGTTGTAATTTTGTATTTCCTAAACAAAACTCAAACAAAACTCACTATGCAATTTTATCATGAAAACAATTTTAAGCGTATCAACCGCTATCCTACTCTTATTGGGCGCAATGTGCGGCTCACCAAAAAATGCTCTTAAACCCACAGACGAAATTAATTTTTCGCAAGCAAAATCTAAACTACCAAAAGCGGATTTGGTAAAAAGCACTACTCCTACCATAAAACCGAGCAATCATCTAATATCGCTCGTTTCTATGCGCTAACACTACTTTTATACTTCTTTAAATTAAAACGGGTTTTTGGAAAAAATATTTCCAAAAACCCGTATTTTTTTCAAAACCTGCGTATTTTTGTAGAAATATAAACCGAAATGAAAAAAATTGCCATTTTTGCTTCTGGCTCAGGCTCTAATTTTGAGCAAATAACCGAATATTTCAAAAAAAATACCACCGCAAAAGTTGTGATGCTGGTATGCAACAAACCCGATGCTGGCGTGGTGCAAAGAGCCAACCGCCTGAACGTACCCGTAGTGCTTATTTCGGACAGAACCCTGCGCAACCCCGAAATTTTGCTCCAAACCTTACACAGCGAAGGCATAAATTTAATTGTGCTGGCTGGTTTCTTAAAATTAATTCCGCAAACGCTCATTGCGGCTTTCCCCGACAAAATACTAAACATACACCCATCGCTGCTGCCCAAGTTTGGCGGCAAAGGTATGTACGGCAACAAAGTGCATGAGGCGGTGCTGGCATCAGCCGAAAAAAATTCGGGCATTACCATACATTTAGTAACGCCCGAATACGACAAGGGAGCTGTTGTTTTTCAGCAAATGCTGCCTATTACACCCGATGAAACGGTGGCATCTTTGGCACAAAAAATACACGAACTCGAGCACAAACACTATGCCCGTGTGATAGAAAAAGCCGCCCTGCGGGCGTAGTTACTTTTTCAGTTCCACAATTTCTTGCTCGGGCGCAAGCGAATTGCTCACGGTTTCTACCACCAGTTCTTTGGGTAGCGCAAAAGCCGCTTTTTGACGCACATCTTGGCTCGAAGCCGCCAATTTTATGGTGTAGCTGCCTGGCTCTGCTACCCAAGCCGACCTTTTGGTATCAAAAGAGCATAAATCTTTTGGGTTTATCGTAAATTTAAGCGTTTGCGCCTCGCCCGCTTTTAGCAGTTTGGTTTTGGCAAAAGCCCTAAGCTCGCTCTCGGGTTTGGGCATGGTGGCACTTGGCGCAGTTATATAAAGCTGCACCACTTCTTTTCCAGCCGTTTTTCCAGTGTTGGTTATGGTTACGCTCACTTCTATTTTACCCATAAAAGTGGCTTTGCTTAGTTTTAGGTTGCTGTACACAAACTTGGTGTACGACATTCCGTAGCCAAACGGATAGGCGGTTTTTACCCCAAAACTATTGAAGTAGCGATAACCCATAAAAACGCCTTCGTTGTATATCACTTCCGATTTTTTGCCCACAAACAGGCTCATTGGGTCGTTGGGGTCTGTTTTTCTTTCTGGTTCGGGTAGCTCCACGCCAGGAAAACTTTTTGCGGTCGGCTCATCTTCGTATTTTAGGGCAAAAGTAGTGGGCAGCTTGCCCGACGGATTTATTTTTCCCACCAAAATGTCGGCTATGGCGTTTCCAGCTTCTTGCCCAGGCTGCCACGCCAACAAAATAGCGTCGGCATAGCTGCTCCAGCTCGCTACCTCTGTGGGTGCGCCTATGTTGAGTATTACCACTACTTTTTTTTCTTTTTTATGAAACGCCTCCGCCACCGATTTTATCAGTTCCAGTTCTTGGCTGCTTATTTCGTAGTCGGTTTGTTGTTTTCTGTCCATAAATTCGCCCGAAGTTCTACCGATGGTTATCACGGCGGTTTGGGCTTGCATGGCAATGTTTAGCTCGTCGGCGGTAAGTGTTTTTTCGGCAATTGGTGCTATGGGCAGAAACCAAAATGCAGGTCTTGGTCCTTGTTTGGCTCTTTCGGTTTTTGTGTATTCCTCGTACATTGTTTTTAGTTTTGCGTCCGATTTAAAGCCCGCATTTTTCAAGCCTTGTTGCAGGCTTATGGTGTAGGCTTCGTTTACATCGCCGCTGCCTGTACCACCCGATATAAATTCCACGGAGGTTTTGCCCAGTACAGCCACGGTGGAGCTTGGTTTTAGGGGCAATGTATTTTTGTCGTTTTTGAGCAGTACCATGCCTTCGGCGGCGATGGCACGGGCTATGGCGGCATTTTTTTGTAGGTCGGGCTTGTTGGAATAGGCATATTTTTTAAAGCTCGGCGATTTTAGTATAATGCCCAGCATTCGGGCGGCATTTTGGTCCAAAACGGCTTCGTCCAGCGTTTTATTTGCTATGGCTTCGGTGAGTTGTAGTTTTTGAGGTGGCACGCCAGGCATGAGCAATGCGTTTCCAGCTTTCATTTGCGCCACGGCATCTGAGCCGCCAAACCAGTCGGTCATCACAAAACCGTTGTATTTCCAATCCTTTTGTAAGATGTTGGTTAGTAAGTCTTTACTTTCGGAGGTATAGCCACCGTTTAGGCGGTTGTAAGAACTCATTACAGTCCAAGGTTCGGCTGTTTTTACGGCTATTTCAAATCCTTTTAGGTAAATTTCTCTTAGCGCACGCTGCGAAATTTTGGTGTTAATGCTGTTTCTGTTCGTTTCTTGGTTGTTTGCCACAAAGTGTTTTATGGAAGTACCCACGCCGTTGCTTTGTATGCCACGCACCATGGCGGCTGCCATCGTGCCGCTCAGTAGCGGGTCTTCGGAGTAATACTCGAAGTTGCGCCCGCCCAGCGGGTTGCGGTGTATGTTCATGCCCGGACCCAAAAGTATGTCCACGCCATATTCTTTTACCTCGTTGCCCATGGCTGCGCCCGCTTGCTGCACCAAGTTTGCGTCCCAAGAAGCCGCCAGCAGCGTAGCCACAGGGAAGGCAGTGCAGTAAAAAGTTTGGTTGGGCGCATCGGGGCGTGTGGGCTGTATGCGCAACCCAGCCGGACCGTCGGCTACCACTATCGAGGGTATGTTTAGGCGAGGTATGGCGTAGGTAGAGCCAGCCATGCCAGCCACTTTGTCCACCACTTTGGCATCGCTGGGGTTTTGGCTGGGTATGGTCATGCCCATGCCCACCAAAAAATCAATTTTTTCGGCAGTAGTCATCGCTGCCACCACTTCGGCAATGGTATTGGTGCCAAGTTGTGGTACTTGTGCGTAACCTGTCATTTTTACGAGAAAAATAACCAAAAGCAAGCTCATTTTTTTCATCGGGTAAGGTAAGGGGTTTTAATTTTGGGTAAAAGTAGTTAAATTTCGCAGGTTTTAGATTTGACATTTGTCAAAAAAATACTGCTTTAAAATGAATACATTGCCGTTTTTATTAAAACAAAGCCTAATACGATTTTAGAGCCGTATTTTAGTTAAAAACAAGCGCAAAAATTCGTACTTTTGGCGCAGAATAAGCATAAATTTAATTTTTAAAAAATGATAGCACAAATAAAATTTGGTGGCGGAGATGCACTCGTAGATTTTTCGATGCCCATAGATATTTCTTGTATTTTGAGCAACAAACAACCAAATCCGCTGGCTTTTTTTGTAGATGCGCCCAAGTTTGAACCGCTGATGGTAGGCAGATTTGTAGGTTCGGTAGCCGCTGGCGGCGCTTGCAACTGTGAGGTGCTTACGCTCACACCGCATTGCCAAGGCACACATACTGAGTGCATTGGGCATATTACGCTCGAGCGGCACGCCATACACGATGCCCTCAAAACCTTTGTATTTGAGGCAAGTTTAATCACGGTATTGCCACAAAAATACTTTGGTGGCGAGCCGCACCAAGCCCAAGACCTCGTAATAACCAAAGAAATGCTCGAGGCACAAATGATTGATTTTAAGGGCAATGCGCTGGTGGTGCGCACCCTACCCAACGCCGAAAACAAGCAAACGCAGTGCTACTCGGGCAACAATCCGCCTTACTTTACGGCAGAGGCAACGGGCTATTTGGCGCAGGTGGGCGTGGCGCATTTGCTCACCGACTTGCCATCGGTGGACAAAGAAGACGACGGCGGGCTGCTGGCGGCGCACCACGCCTACTGGTGCTACCCGCACAACCCACGCAAAAATGCCACGATAACCGAACTCATTTTTGTGCCAAACTCCGTGGCAGACGGTCGTTATTTGCTCAACCTGCAAATAGCCTCGCTGGATACCGATGCCAGCCCCTCCAAACCAGTTTTATACGCCATAAAACCCAATAAATAATGGATTGGAATGCGGTAAAACGCCTTGTTTCCATGAACGACAATGAAAATTTTATTTTTAACAAAATATATACTTTTTGTAAGTAAAATAATTAAAAATTTATCCATAAATTTACACCTTATTCAACACACAACACTTTAAATTCTCAACCATAGATGAAAAAAATTTATGCCATAGTGCTGCTTTGCTTTGGTAGCTTGGGTTTGTTTGCCCAAACCAACAACAGCTCGCTCACTGTAAGCCAGCAAACGGTAACCGCCGAGCCAGTAGTTCGGTGCTACACACACGAATACTTGGAAAACTTGCGAGCCAACAACCCCAAGTTAGCCACCGATGCGCAATTCGAGGACTGGATTAGCAAGCGCATTGCCGAAATTCAGCGCACAGGCTCGCCCGATGCGGCTTATACAGTACCCATTATTTTTCACATTGTACACAACGGCGAAGCCGTAGGAACTGCCAGCAACTTAGCCGCAGCCTACGTAAATGCGCAAATAACCCAGCTTAACCTGGATTATGCCAACCAATCGGGTAGTACCTACTCGTCGGCTGCCAACATACAAATACAGTTTTGTGCCGCAAGAGTAGATCCAAACGGCGTGGTACTCGCCGAGCCTGGCATTCGGCGCATAAACCGCAACACTTTGGGGCTTACTGCGCCGCCATACAGCACCACGTATGTAGATGCAAGTATAAAACCCGCTACGATTTGGGACCCGACCCGTTATTTTAATATATGGTCGCAGAACATGAGCGGCGGTATATTGGGTTTTGCTACTTTTCCTACTGGCTCGGGGCTGGCAGGGCTGGGCAGCGGCGAAACCAACACCACGGCGGGCGTAGCCCTGCATTACACCACCATAGGTAGCGTGGACGCAGCCAACCCCGCTGGCGGCGTGTACGCCTTGGGCAAAACCCTGACCCACGAGGCAGGGCACTTTTTCGGGTTGCGCCACATTTGGGGCGATGGCACTTGCGCCACCGACTACTGCAACGATACGCCTCCGCACCAAACCAGCAACACAGGCTGCCCCACAAAAGCCATTACTTGTACTGGAAACACCACCACGCTCACCAACGAAATGGTGCAAAACTACATGGACTACACCAACGATGCGTGCCTAAATACATTTACAAACGACCAAAAAACCCGTATGCAAGCCGTAATGGGCGTTAGTCCGCTGCGTGCCTCGCTTGCTACGAGTACTGTGTGCAACATACCAATAGCCAACGCCGTTAATTTCATTTCGGCAAGCAATTCAATTACAGAAAACAGCACAACCACCACTTGCCCCCGCTACACCGACGTAACGGTAAACATTGGGATAGCCGCAGCAGCCACGGGCAATGCCACATTAAACCTAACCGCCACAGGCACTGCCACACAAGGTTTGGACTATACCATTTTGCCCAATGCCATAACTTATACCAACGCCGATGCCACCACCAAAACCGTAACCATACGCATTATAGACGACGCAATAACGGAAAGTGCAGAAACCATTATACTAAATTACACCATAACTGGCTCGGGCGCAGTACCCAATACCTTTAACCAAACCCACACCATAACCATAAACGACGACGATGCAGTACCCACAGCATTCGGCGCAAATGTAACGCTGATAAACCAAAACTTTGGTACGACAGGCGGCGCATTACCCACAGGCTGGGGCGTAACCAACACCACAGGCACTACCAACGTGTGGACCATAGGCGCAAACGGCGGCATGACCTCACAAAGTGCATACATAACCAACAACACAACCACCAAAGCACTGGGTTACACGGCTAGCACGCCAGCCGACGTTACCCTAAAAACACCACTTTTAAATGCCACAGGGCTGCAAGGCTTGAACCTTAGCTTTAAGTACAAATGCAATGGCGAAGCCGATGCTGGCGGCATATACGACTACGGCAACTTGGTTTACTCTACCGATGGCATTAATTTTGTAAATGTGCCTGGCACACCTGATTTTCAGGGCGTTACTGTAACTACTACGTATAGTTTGGCATTGCCCTCGAGCTTCAACAACAGTAATTTTTACTTAGGTTTTAGGTGGCAAAACGACAACAGCGTGCGCAACAACCCAGGTTTTGTGATAGACGATGTAGTGCTTACCTCAACGGCTACTGCCATAGAAGGCGCATTGACCCACGCCATAGAAGAGCCGCTGGGACCAAACGAAACCGTTTATTTTTTTAGTGCCAACGACGGCGAGCTGCTGGCAAAGATACAAAACCTAAGTGCGCACGATTATGGCTGCACCCGCATAGAAATAGACCGCAGCAATGCAAGTGCCGCCGTGGGTGCTGTGCCTTTTTGGTACAATACCGCAGGCGATTTACTTACCTCAAAATCGTTTAAAGTAACGCCTACAAACAACAACCCAGCGGGCAACTACAACATTACGCTGTACTACAAAGCCACGGAGGTAACCGATTGGCAAACTGCCACTGGTAAAACTTGGGCGAATGCCGTGATTTATAAAAATGGCGGCTCTATCGGCAACATTACGCCAAGCTCGCCATTTACGAACGGGCAAACAATTTACCAAAATGCCAGCGCAGCGGGTATGGTAGGTAGCGAGTATTATATAAGTGGGAGTTTTGCTACTGGTTTTTCGGGCTTTGCTGCTGGCACGCCCACCACGCCGCCGCTTTTGAACATACAACCAAAAGTGTTTTTGCAAGGACCTTACAATGCCGCCACTGGACTAATGAACGATGTATTGCGTGCAGGAAACCATTTGCCGACCACCGAGCCATATACCGCCATAGGCTATGCCACCACCGAAACTGGTGCAGCCACCACCACCACGGCAGCCGTACTGGCTACCACGGGTAGCACAGCGGTGATAGATTGGGTATATGTGGTGCTGCGCAGCGGCACTTCGCCCACCACAATTGTGAAAGCACGCACGGGTTTGCTATTGAGCAATGGCAGCGTAGTAGCCCCAAATGGCACGAGCAGCCTAAGTTTTAGTGTGCCAACGGGCGATTATAAAATAGAAATTAGGCACCGCAACCACCTTAGTGTGATGAGCGCAGGCAGCGTTACGTTTGCGGGCAGCAGCACGCCAGTTGTGGTGGATTTTACAACGAGCAATACGTTTGCCTATGGCACAAATGCGCAAAGTGCTGTGGCTGGTGGTAAGTATGCCATGGTTTCGGGCGATGCCAACCGTGATAAGCAGGTAAATTCTACGGACTTTAACGGGTCGTGGTTGCCACAAAACGGTCAGGTGTACAACTATTCTACCAGAACCGCCGATTTTAACTTAGATGCGCAGGTAAATTCAAGCGATTTTAATACTCAGTGGCTACCCAACAACTCTAAGCAGTGCCAAGTGCCTTGATGTAATTTATTCAAAAACCCTGGCTGCCCCTATCGGGGCAGCCAGGGTTTTTTTGTGGGGTAAAATATTATTTTATTTTTTTATCGCCGTAGAGACAAGGCACTGCCTTGTCTCATCACAGAAATATAACAACACGAGACGTTGCAGTGCAACGTCTGTACATATGAAATTGTACAATAAAATCCCAAAACAAAAAACCGAAAATCGTACAGACGTTGCACTGCAACGTCTCATCATAGAAATACAGCGACACGACATTACATCATGAGACAAGGCACTGCCTTGTCTCTACAACCTATCAGAAAAATAAATTACCAGTTTGAATTGGGGTAGGCTCGCTGCAAAAACTGCATTTCCGCCAGAATATAACCCAAATACTCGGTGTGCTTACCTATTTTTCCGCCGTATTGAAAAAACGCCTCCACGGGCTTTTTCAGCGTGGCTTGCGCCAAAACCTCACCTACTTTTTCATGCCAAAGCGAGGCTATGTGGCTCAAATCTGGTATGATGCCCACCTCCACCAAATGCGCTTCGGCATCGCTATACGACAGCATTTCGCCCGTAAACGTCCACGTTTCTTGTATTGCGTCTTGCATTTTTTGGTGGCTAAGTTCCGTGCCATCGCCGAGGCGGATTATCCACTCCGCACTAAATTTCAGGTGGTAGGTTACCTCTTTCAAACTTTTGCGGGCTACGGCAGCCAGTTGTTCGTTGGGGCTGTGGCTTAGGCATTTGCACAAATAAAAATGATATACATCAAAATAAAATTGGCGAGCCATCGTAAAAGCAAAATCTTGGTTGGGCTGCTCGGTGATGAGCAGGTTTTTGTACTGAAAAACATCTCGCAAAAAAGCAAGCTCGTCCTCGGTTTTTTCCAGCATTTGCCCTGCGAGCTGCAAATAATTGCGGGCTTCGCCTATCAAATCCAGGGCTATGTTGGTGAGTGCAATGTCTTGTTCCAAAATTGGTCCATGCCCGCACCACTCCGACAGCCGATGGCCCAAAATGAGCGCACTATCGCCCAGTTGTAGCAAATAATCAGCCAAATATGCCTCTGTTTTCGTCATGGTTTGAGTACTTTTTTGTAAATCGATTTGGTTTTTGTGGCTATGTGTATCGTATAGTTGCCAGCGGCAAGCGACCCCAAGGGCAACTTTTCGCCGTTTTCTACCGATTTTTTCAAAATTGTTTTGCCCAACATATCCGTAATAATGAGCTTAGCTTTGGTGCTTTTTGTGGGTAATATAACGGTTACATTTTCTAGATAAGCATCGGTAATTATCTGAATTTCTTGTTCTAAATCTTGGGTGGTAGCCGCCGCATTGGCAAAAAGCCACTGGTAACCAGCCTTATATTCTCGTTTCCAAAACCACTCGGCGTGCTGCCCGTCGGCTTTTTTTACGCTCAAAACCTCATTTGCCCCAAAGCCCGCATTGAGCAAAGTGGTGCGCATGGCATCTTGGTTGGTTGCCATGTTAGAGCCTTCGTTTTGTCCACAGAGCATATAAATTTTTAGGGGCTGCTGCCGCCCTTTGCTCGTAGCTTGGGCAAAACATTGGTTGCTAAACCAAAAAGCAGGCGAAAAAATCAACGCCTTGGAAAAAACATTTTGATGCTCCAAAGCGGCGTACAAACTAATAAGCCCGCCCATAGAACTGCCGCCGATTGCGGTGTTTTCTCTGCCCGAGAGGGTTCTATAATTGGTATCAATGTAAGGTTTTAGGGTATTTATCAAAAAAGAAATGTATTGCGCTCCTTGCCCACCGCCGTAGGTTGGGTTCACCCACGGCGAGTATTCGTTCAGGCGGTTGGCACCGCCATTGTCTATGCCCACCACTATGCAACCTGGGTCGCCGTTTTGGGCAAACAATTGGTTAAGTGTTTCATCTACACCCCATTCGCCCGCAAAACTCTGCAAATCGTCAAACAAATTTTGACCATCGTGCATATACATTACAGGGTACATTTTGTTGGGGTTTTGCTGGTAATCGGGTGGCAAATACACCCAAATGCGGCGAGTGGTACTAAGCTGCGGCAACGAAAAATTGTTGGAAATAACAGAAACATTCGCCGCTGCGGTGCTGCCTCCGCCGCCGCCGCCCGATAGGTCTTCCCAGCTAAGTATTTGGTTGGTAACGGTAGCACCCGAGGCACAATTAAAGCTCCTGTCTGGTCGGGTTGCGCCTTGGGCATCGCCCTCTACCGTAGCCCAGCTTGTGCCTCTGGTAAACTTGTACTGGATAGTGCCGCTGCACGGCACAGAAATGGTATAGGTATTTGAGCTGCTGTTGTATTGCAAAATATATGCGCTATTGTTTGGGTTCCAATTGTTGAATGTACCCGCTATGTAAATGTTGTCGCCCTGCGGCGTGTTGCTCGGTATGGCGCTTACCGTTATGGTAACTTGCGCTTGTAGGTTGGCGCAAGCCAGCAAACAAAGCCAGAGGCAATAAATGATTTTATGCAAGACTAATTTTTTCATGACGATTTTTTTAGCAACCAAAGTTTTTGTAGCACAAATATAGCTCATTTTTTGCTCATTTGCGCATCTTAATCTGGGAATTTATAAAACTTTTGCCCACAAGGAAAACAACCGATTTTAAGCAAACGTTTTAGAACAAAAAACATAGTTTTGGTGTTTATTAGGCTACATTATCCTTTTTTAAATTGATGCAAGACAACACAGAATTTACACCCATTCGCCCCGATGCCCACTTACTTAGTGAGCAAGAAAAAATAGCCATTATTTCGAAAAATATGCACGAAATAATGCACACACTCGGCTTAGACCTGACCGACGACAGCCTAAAACGCACGCCCGAGCGGTTTGCAAAAATGTATGTAACCGAAATTTTTAGCGGATTGAACCCAATAAACAAGCCCTCAATCACGCTTTTTGAAAATAAGTACAACTATAACCAAATGCTGGTAGAAAAAAACATTACGCTGTACTCCATGTGCGAGCATCATTTTGTGCCGATTGTGGGCAAGGCACACGTGGCTTACATATCTGATGGTAAGGTAATTGGGCTTTCGAAAATCAACCGCATTGTAAATTATTTTGCACGCCGACCGCAGGTGCAAGAACGGCTCACGAAGCAAATAGCCAACGAGTTTAAACAAATATTGGGCACGCAAAATGTGGCTGTGGTGGTAGATGCAAACCACTTTTGCGTGGCATCTCGGGGCGTGGGCGATACCGCCAGCAGCACCATAACCGCCGAAATGGGCGGCTTGTTCTTAACCGATTACAACACCCGCACCGAGTTTTTGAATTATATAAAGTAATTAAATCTGCATTTTTTTGAATCAAATAAAATAGTTTAATCTTTATTTAGTTGCAATTTCAAACTTGATTAAACCACAAAGTCCATAAAAAACCCCCCAAACCTGCTACGCAGGTTTGGGGGGTTTTCGATAATTTACTTTCTATTTCAGATTGCTTACTTTCTTGTTCCAAAGGTTCGCTTTCTTTGCAGATTGCTTACTACCTTATTGTTTGATAGGCGAGCCTGGTGTAGGCACTACCTCTGGCACGCCAGATTCTACTTTTTCTACATTGCCACCAATGGTAAGTATGGTAGGCTCGGTGCTGGCGTTGCTCACTACCGTAATTTGCTTGGTAAATGCGCCTGGGCGACCTTTTGAGTTATAAATTGCTTTCACTTTGCCAGTTTTTCCTGGGGCGATAGGCTCACGGGGCCACTCTGGTGTGGTACAACCGCAAGATGCCGATACGCTGGTAAGGATTAATGGCGCTTTGCCTGTGTTTTTAAACACAAACTCATAAGAAGCCAAATCGCCTTCTTTTACAGTGCCAAACTCATGCTTCATGTCGGTGAAGGCGATGAGCGGCAACTTGCCTTTTTTGGCGGGTGCTGGCTGAACGGCAGCAGCGGCGGCTGGTTTAGCAGCTACGGTTTGTGCAAATGAAGTGCTGGCAGCCAAAAGGCTCACGATGAACAGAAATGCTAATTTTCTCATTTTTTTTTGTTGGTAAAATTGTTTATTGGTGTTGTATTTTAAATTGTTAAAACTCTAATTTCAAAAACCGTTCCAAATTTTCAATATGTACGATTTAACACTTCAAAAGTAGAGCTTTGATTCGAATAAAAAAACTATTTAATTATAATTAACTAAAAAATCGGCATTTTTATACAAGTTTAATACATCTTGCTGTATTTTGATGGTTGTTGGCTGCTGCCCATGCCCAAAGTTGGGCGCAGCTATGCCGCTTTTCCATAGCAGCTCGGTAGCCACAAAAACCTTAGCCTCGTTCCACAAATTAGCATTTATAAACTTTTGCAGCGTATAACTACCGCCTTCTATCAGCACGCTGTGCAGGTTCATTTGGTAGAGTTGCTCCAAAATTTCGTGCGGCGTTTCATTTCCCGAAAAAACGATGGTCTCCGCCGCCTCATCAAAAATTTTGTGCGTCGCAGGCACTTTGCCCGAGCCATCTATGAGTACACGTGTGGGGTTGCGCCCCAGCCAGTGCCTTGCTGTCAGGTGCGGGTTGTCGTGCAGCGCCGTGTTGCTACCCACGAGTATGGCTGCCTCCTTCGTGCGGAGCTGGTGCGCCAGCGTGCGGCTCAGTGGGTTGCTTATCCACTTAGAGGCATAGTTGCTATCCGCCAAAAAACCATCGGCTGTTTGCGCCCATTTTAGCAGCACGTAGGGCATTTTGTGTTCATTTACCCAAAAAAATCGCTTATTTAACTCCAAACATTCTGCCTTCAACACATCTAAAACCACGTGTACGCCCGCCTCACGCAATTTTTTGATGCCGCTGCCCGCCACCTTGGCGTGATTGTCTTGGCTGCCTACCACCACATTTTGTATGTTGTGTGCCAAAATAAAATCAGCGCAAGGCGGCGTTTTTCCAAAATGGCTGCACGGCTCCAAACTCACGTACAAAGTCGCCTCGGGCAGCCACGCCTTGTTTTGCACGCTGTTTATGGCGTTCACCTCCGCATGGGGCATACCCCATTTTTGGTGGTAGCCCTCGCCTATTATCTTGCCGTTGTGTACTATTACGCAGCCCACCATCGGGTTTGGGGCGGTGTAGCCCTGCCCGAGCTGCGCCAAATCTAAGGCACGCCGCATATACAAATTGTGCTGTGCGTTGGGTATTTGCATCTGATTTATAGCAAGTTAGTAGCTTTTACGCAAAAAAAAGAGAAAATTTAATAAAAAATTTCCTCTTTTCTGTATTCTAAATTCACGTTTGGTTTAAAAAATGGGAGCCTGAAGGGTCTCGAACCCTCGACCTCCGGCACCACAAACCAGCGCTCTAACCGACTGAGCTACAAGCTCCATTTAAAACCGATGCAAAATTACTACTATTTATTGAAAAAAAAAAGTAAATTTGCATTTTATACCTAATTTTTTTTATTTGAACATTTCTGCCTCCAAAGCATTTCAGTTTCATAGCCTAATGCGCTTCTGTGCCAACGTTTTACTGGGGATTGCCTTTGTAAAAATGGGCTTTGGGCAGGCACTCATGGGCAAATACGAGTGGCTTATGGCGGTGGCGAGCATGGCTACCTCGTTTTGGGTGTCGGGCTGGCTGGGCGTGCTGCCCGCACAGTTTTCGGGGCTGCAAACCACGCTTAGGCGCACCTATATGCTACAAATCGCTGGCTTTTTGTGTGTTTTGGCTGCCATAGTAGCCATTGTTTTCGGGGCGATGTACGGCTTTGCGATGGGTATTTTCGTATTTTTTTCGGTTGTATCTTACCTCATCGAGTATTGTTTTTTGGTAAAAGAGCGTGGCAAGCTACTGGTTGTGTACAGCCTAAGCTCGGTTTTTATACTATTTTTGTGCGGGGTAATGCCGTTTTTTTTGCACAAAACGCCTACGCTTGCCGCCATGCTGCAAGGCGTGGCGGCGGCGGCGGTATGCAGGTTTTTTTTGGGTGCGGTGCTGCTATTGTTTTCTTTTTTGAACCCGAAAACTTGGCGCACCACCAGTTGGCTGCGCACCCAAGCCAGCCCAACGCCACAAATCTATTGGAAAAAACATTTTTGGGTGGCACTTCCCTTAGCCACAAGTTTGGTTTTGGGCAATGTGCTGGATTTTTACAATTTATCGCTTATAAAATACCAACTGGGCGATGCCGATTTGGCTATTTTTAGGTACGGCGCACGGGAAATGCCGCTTATATCCCTCATAGCCAATGCGTTTAGTGTGGCATATTCGGCTAACTTTGCCCAAAAAAGCCTGCACGAGGCTTGCCAAACCTTGAAGCTACGCAGCCAAAAACTGATACTAAAACTGATACCCGTTAGTTTTGTGCTTTTGCTCACGAGCCACTACATTTTTCCGTTGGTTTTTAACCAGAGCTACGAGCGAGCCGCTTCGGTTTTCAATGTTTTTTTGCTTTTGGGCATCAGCCGACTGGTTTTTCCGCAAACAATACTGACTGGATTGCAAAAAAATCACATATTATTGCGTGCAGCCGTACTGGAATTAACCGTAAATGGAATTTTGGCTGTAATTTTGCTATATTATTATGGCATTTTGGGTGTGGCGTGGGCTACGCTTGCCGCTTTTTTTGTCGAAAAAACTTACTTGATATGCCAAATACACCGTATTTACAAATTACCGCCCCAAGCCTACATTGCTACAAAACCGCTATTAATCTGGGCTTTATTGCTTTTTGCAGCCTACTTTGTAGCCGAGCTGCGGCTTTATTAGGCGTTTTTTTGGTGTTTTTTGTGGGCAATGCCTTGGCTCAAAACACGCAGGTGGAGGTGATAAACGCCGATGAGTTTATTTACGACAACACCACGGGCATAGAAACCCAACTGCTGCGTGGAAACGTGCATTTGCGCCAAAAGGAAACCGACTTTTTTTGCGATAGTGCCTACCTTTACCCACAAACCAATGTGCTTACTGCCTTTGGCAACATACGGTTTATACAGAAAAAAAGCCGCAAAGAAACCATAAACGTGAGCGGCGATACGCTGATATACAACGGAAATACAAAGCTCGGAAATTTGTTTGGCGATGTGGTACTGCAAGACGGCGAAACCACCATACGAACCAACCGACTGGACTATGATGCGGAGAAAAAAACGGCTTTTTACAAAAATACGCCCACCACGGGCAAGTACCAAACCAGCGAAATTACGAGCAAAAACGGCTACTACGATACCAACGCCAAAACATTTGTATTTAAAGAAAAAGTAGTGATAACCGACCCCAAATTTACGCTAAATGCCGATACGCTAAACTACGAAACCGAAACGAAAAAGGCACGGTTTCAGGGTCCGACGTATATTCGCAGCAGCGGCAACCTGATTTATACGGAAAGAGGCAGCTTTGATACGCAAACCCGCAACGCCAACCTGACCCAAAACGCTTATTTGATTACAAAAGAAAATCAGGTGATAAAATCGGATAGCCTTTTTTACCAAGATGCCACCGAAATAGGCATTTGTAGAGGACACGTACTTTTTGTGGATACCACCCAAAAACTGATGCTCCAAAGCGGCTACGCCTACATAGATAAAAAAGAAAAAACGGCACTCGTACACACCAACCCATTGCTACTGAGCTACACCCAAAACGACACGCTGTACCTCGTAGCCGATACCATACTTAGCACCACCAATGCGCTGGATAGCACAAGGCGCATATACGCCTACAACCACGTAAAAGCCAAGCGCACGGGGCTTATTATGCAGGCAGATTCGCTGTTTTTTAGCACCGCCGACTCTGTTTTTAGGTTGTATAAATCGCCGATTTTGTGGAACGATGCCTACCAAATTTCGGCAGATAGCATACATTTATTTGCCAAAAACAAGGGGTTTGATAAAATGGTGCTGTACCGCCAGGCGTTTTTGATAAAACAAAACGACAGCCTGCGCTACGACCAAATAAAGGGCAGAATACTGACCGCAACCATGAACCCAAAAGACAAGCAAATAGACAAAATAGACATAAGAGGCAACGGGCAGAGCATTTATTATGTATTGGACGAAAAAAATAAATTTGTGGGCGCAAACCGTGTAGAAAGTACCGACATTATTATGCTTGTGGAAAAAAACAAGCCCAAAAACATTAAGTTTTACACAAAACCCACTGGAAAAACCACGCCGATACGCAAAGCTCCGCCAAGTGAATTTAAGCTGGAGGGCTTTTTTTGGGCAAAAAACCAACGCATTGCCACCGAAAAATCGTTGAATACACGCATAAAAGATTTTTATACCAACGAAAAATACAGTTGGTCGGAACTGGGCAAGCAATAACTTTTTGTGGTGGGTGCGGCTAAAAAACTGTAATTTATTGGTGCGCAGGGATACTAACGACATAAATAAAATTACCGTGAAAAAAATATTTTTAGTATGCCTTTTTGTGGCTTTTTGCGCCCAATATGCCACAGCACAAACCAACAAAAACTGGGATTTGGCACGCTGCATCAGCCATGCGCTCGAACACAACCTTAGCCTAAAACAAACCGAACTGAATGCGTTGAGCGGTGAAATAGCCGCAAAAAGGGCAAAAGACCAGCGGCTACCCAGCCTGAATGGGCAAGGCAACCAAAGTTTTAATTTTGGATTTGGGGTAAACCCCGCCACCAACGCCATACAAGCCAGCCAAACGTCGAGCTCTACCTCCATTGGTTTGGGTACGAATGTGGTGCTTTTTAATGGGTTACAAAACTACTACAACGTTGTTCAGCAGGGGCAAAACCTCGAGGCGCAAAAAAGCGACATCAATGCTGCCAAAAACAACCTGTGCCTGAACATAGCCAACCTTTACCTATCCATTGTGTTTGGTAAAGAGCAGCTACAAAACGCCAAAAACCAAACAGAGGTAACGCAATTGCAGGTAACTCGTATGCAAAAACTGGTGAACTCGGGCGCACTTAGCCGAGATAATTTACTAAATTTAGAAGCGCAGCTCGCCAACCAAAAGTTCAACATTGTTACCGCCCAAAACCAATGGCAAACCAACCTTTTGGGCTTGGAGCAACTGCTGCAACTGCCTCACTCCGAGGGTTTTGATGTGGTGTACACCCTGCCCGAAGAGCCGATAACCGCCATACCCAACAACGTTCAAACACTGTATGAGCAGGCGCAAAGCACCGTGCCTGAGCTAAAAAGTGCGAATATCCGCTTTGAGGTAGCCAAAACGGGCATTCATCTGGCAAAATCGGGGCTGTACCCACGCCTGAACCTAAATGCGAACGTGAACACGTTTTATAGCAACCAAATAAAAGATTACTCAAAAGCTGTAATATCGCCCGACGGAACGACCACGCCCATAGGCTACCTGCCCAGCAGCAACGAACTGGTGCTGAAACCCAACTTTACCCTCACAAACCTAAATACCTTGGGCGCAGGCACGCAGTTGGGCAACAACTTGGGGCAGAGCGTGGGTTTGACGCTAACATTGCCGATTTTTAATGGTTTTTCGGTGAAAAACAACATCAGCCAAGCCAAACTAAATGTGGCGCAAGCCGAGCTAAACAAAAGCCAAACCGAGCAGCAGCTCTACCAAACCATAGCCACGGCTTACCAAAACTACACCGCAGCCAACGAACAGCTAAAAGCCGCCACCCAAAACCTGCTGGCACAAAAAGCAAATGCCGATTTTGCAAAAATTCGGTTTGAGCAAGGTTTGAGCAATTCCATTGATTTTTTGAATATCCAAAATGCGTTCAACAACGCACAATCTTCGGTTTTGCAGGCGAAGTACAACCTCATTTTTAGAACAAAAATACTGGAGTTTTACGCTGGCAAGCCTTTGTACTAAAAAATGGCAAAAGTCCGTATTTAAAAGCTGGCTTTGCTCCGTAAATTTTAATTTTTGCTGCACCACGCCACAGAAATTGTTTTTACTGTTTAGATTTTGTACTTTTGTGCAATGGATTGTTTAAAAATAGATATTCACACACACATTTTACCCGAAAACCTACCAAATTGGGCTAATCGGTTTGGCTACGGCGGCTTTGTGAGCCTGCAACACCACAAACCCTGCTGCGCCCGCATGATGATAGACGACCAGTTTTTTAGGGAAATACAACAAAACTGCTGGCACCCGCCTACCCGCATCGCCGAGTGCGACCAGCAGGGCGTTCACGTTCAGGTACTTAGCACCGTGCCTGCGCTGTTTCACTACTGGGCAAAACCCCAGCACGCTGCGGATACGGCGGCTTTTTTGAACGACCACATAGCCCAGATAGTAGCCGACCACCCCACCCGATTTGTGGGGCTGGGTACGCTGCCGCTGCAAGACACAAAAGCCGCCATAAAAGAGCTGGAACGCTGCCTAAAAATAGGACTTAGCGGCGTGCAAATAGGCTCGCACGTGAACGAAATGAACCTAAATGCGCCCGCACTTTTTGATTTTTTTGCGGCTGCGGAGCAGCTCGGAGCGGCTATTTTTGTACACCCGTGGGATATGCTGGGCAAAAACGAAATACCCGAATACTGGCTGCCTTGGCTTGTGGGTATGCCCGCCGAAACGTCCAGAGCCATTTGTAGCCTCATTTTTGGGGGCGTGTTTGAGCGGCTGCCCAAGCTGCGTGTGGCTTTTGCGCACGGCGGAGGGTCTTTTCCTGCCACAATTAGCCGCATAGAGCATGGCTACAACGTGCGCCCCGACCTATGTGCCGTACACAACCAAAAACCGCCGAAGCATTATTTGGGCAAGTTTTGGATAGATAGCCTGGTGCACGACGAGCGCATTTTGGATTACCTCATAGACCTAATGGGTGCCGACCGCATCGCCTTGGGTTCGGACTACCCTTTTCCGCTGGGCGAACACCACGCAGGCAAGCTCATAGAAGGAATGCCGTACAGCCAACGCACTAAAAGCCAGCTACTTAGCGGATCTGCACTGAGTTGGTTGAACATAGAAGCACACAAGTTTTTGCCAATTCACTCCGTGATTACAAGCGTGTAAGGCAGCTCCAACACTTGGTTTGCTTTGAGTTCTAAGCGCAAAGGCTGGTCTAAACCCTGACTTTTGCCGTTTACTTGCACCAGCTTTGCGTTGTTTTTATGCACATCAAAACCGCCCATTATTTCTACATTCACATCGTTGTTTAGCGTATTTTTTAGGCTAAAAGTGCCATTAACCGTAAACTGCTTGGGCTGCTCGGGCGCATTAGCCTCCGTGCGTTTGCGCTTGGTAGCGGGTTCGGTGGTGGCGGCTACCTCCGAGGGCATGGCTTCGCTTTCGGTTTGCACCAAAACAATGTCTTCGCTCCTGTCTTCCAGCACCACGCTTTGCATATCTGCCCAAAAAGCAATGCGGTTATATACATCGTTTTGCGTAACGATTTTTAAATCGCCGTTGTTGCTACCCAAATCTTTAAATTCCAAAAACTTTTGCACGCCAAAACCTCCGCTATCCTCCATTTTTCTTGCCACAAACTTCAAATTAGCCTCTATGTTCCTGTCCGTTAAGGTATAAAAATGCACCATATTTTGCGCCAAATTTTGTTTGGGCAGCACCAGCGGCGTTTCTTTTTGCGTGGCGTTGCTGTTATTCATTATAATTTCTACGCCCACATCTTTGTAATTGAGGCAAGTATTGGTGAGGTTGCAAGTGGTTTTTAATATACTGTTTTGTTGGTTAAAACCCAAGGTATAAGCTATTTCGGCTTTTAGCGTTTGCGTCATTTCAAAAACGATGCGTAGGTTTTGGGCGGTGCCGCTTGGTATTACGAGCATTTTTTGGGTTTCCAGTATTTTTTGGGTATAAATGCCATTTTTATCGCTAAAAACAAGGTGCGTAATGTTTTTTATGGGCAAAACCTCCACCGAATTGCTGTCGGTTTGCAGGTAGAGCAGCTCGGAGCTGGGCGAGCTTGCCAAAATAACGCCGCTATAATCCACCAGTTCGGAGCTTTCGGCTACATCAACCATTATTTTTTTGCCCACATTGGCAAAAATAAGCTGGGCTTGCGTACCCAGCGGCTCGCTAATTTCGGAGGTTGGCACTTCTTTTACTTGTACATTGGGCATTGCGCCCTTTTCATTGGAAACCGAAACCCCGTGCGCCTCCACGCAGGCGGGCAGCGCAATGTAAATGTTGCCATTTTGCGGCGTTAGGTTGCCCTGCATCACCATTTGCGCCCAGTTGTTTCGTATGAGTAAGGTTTTGTTTAGGTTAGCCGCTTGGTCGGTTTGGGCAGCCAATTGCTTGCTCAAAACCAAAATTAGACATATCGCTACTTGTTTCATTGTTTAAATTGTGTTTGAAACCGCTAATATAATATAAAAAATTATTGTAAAATGAGTATTTTTGCATAAAATATATTTGTATAAAAAATGAACGACGAAAAAATAAAAATAGGCATTACCATAGGCGACATAAATGGCATAGGTGCCGAAATACTTATCCGAACCTTTTCTGATGCAAGAATGCTGCATTTTTGCACACCAATTATTTATGGTTCGGGGCGGGTTTTGGGGTATTACCGCAAGGTTTTGGGCGTGCAAGACTTTAATATAAACCGCATAAACGATGCAACGCAGGCGCATACCAAAAAAATAAATTTGGTTTCGTGCTGGGAGGAGGAGATAGAAATAGAGATGGGAAAATCTACGAGCAATGGCGGAAAATACGCACAAATAGCGCTGCAATACGCCGTGGACGACCTAAAACTGGGCAAAATAGACGCTTTGGTTACCATGCCCATAAACAAGCACAACATACAATCGCAAACGTTTAATTACGCAGGGCATACCGAGTATTTGCAGGCGCAGTTTGAAACCAAAGACAGCCTTATGTTTCTTATCAGCGAGCAAATGCGTGTGGGCGTGGTGTGCGGACACGTGCCTATGGCAGCCGTAGCCCAACAAATTACGGTGCCAAAAATACTGTCGAAGCTGCGGCTGATGCAAGAATGCCTACAAAATGATTTTAGTATAAACCGCCCGAAAATAGCCGTTTTGGGGCTAAACCCGCACGCAGGCGACAGCGGCACGATAGGCAGCGAAGAACAAACGATTATAAAACCCTGTATAGAAAAAGCCAAACAAGAGGGCATTTTGGCGTTTGGACCATACCCAGCCGACGGCTTTTTTTCGGCGCATAGCTACCAAAAATTTGATGCGGTGCTGGCGATGTACCACGACCAAGGGCTTATTCCGTTTAAAACCCTGTGTTTCGAAACGGGCGTAAACTACACCGCAGGGCTGCCCATAGTGCGCACCAGCCCCGACCACGGCACGGCATACGAGCTTGTGGGCAAGAGCCAAGCCAGTTTAGAGCCTTTTCGTCAGGCATTGTACCAAGCCATTTTTTTATACAAAAACCGAAAACTCAACGAATCGCTCAAAGCCAATGCGCTGGTGAAAACCGTGCTGGCTTCGGAGGGCGACAACGTAAACATTTAGCGGCTGATGCAAGACAAACTACACATTACGGTGGTGCAGCCCGACTTGGTTTGGGAGGACGTGGCGGCGAACTTTTTGCGGTTAGAAAACCTTTTGGCGAAAATAAGCCCCGAAACCGATGTAGTGGTTTTGCCAGAAATGTTCACCACCGCATTTACGATGCAGCCCCAAAAAGTGGCTTTGCACCCCGAGATAGTGATAGATTGGCTGCACGCCCAAGCGCAACGGCTCAACTGCCTGATGATGGGCAGCGCAGCCATTGTGGAAAACGGGCGGTACTACAACCGACTTTTTGCGGTATTGCCCGATAAAACGCATTTTAGCTACGACAAAAGGCATTTGTTTAGCCTGATGCAAGAGCAAAACAGCTACGAACGAGGCACAAAAAAACTCGTTTTTGAGTACAAAGGCTGGCGCATTATGCCGCTTATTTGCTACGATTTGCGCTTTGCCACGTGGGCGCAAAACAACAGCAACCAGCCCTACGACCTACTTATATACGTAGCCAATTGGCCCAAAAAACGAATTTTTGCGTGGCAAACCCTGCTAAAAGCCCGAGCCATAGAAAACCAATGCGTGGTAATAGGCGCAAACCGTGTGGGCTACGACCAAGGCGGCGCATACCACAACGGTGCATCGGTAGCCATAAATGCCGTGGGCGAAGTACTGCACGAGGCACAAAACGAAGAATGTACATTTGGCGTGGAAATACGCCTGCAAGACCTAAAAAAAACAAGGGCAGAACTGCCATTTTTACAAGATATAGACAACTAAAACATTTACAAACAGTACGATGCTACCAAAACATAACCCGACCCAGACCGCTGCCTGGAAAAAACTGAAAACACACCACAAAACCCTCAAAAATACAGCGATAAAAGCACTTTTTGAGGCAGATAACAATAGATTTAAGAAATTTAGCCTGCAATACCCCGATATGTTGGTGGATTTTTCGAAAAATATAATGAATGCCCGCACCCACAGCTTGCTGCTGGAACTGGCACAAGAAGTGGAATTAGAAACTGCCATAGCCCAAATGTTTGGCGGCGAAATGATAAATCAAACCGAAAACAGGAGCGTTTTGCACACGGCTTTGCGCAATAGGAGCGAAAAACCCGTTTTTTACAACAAAGAAAACGTGATGCCGCCCATTAAAGCGGTGCTGGAACAAATGAAGGTATTTGTGCAAAAAATAACCAGCGGCGCGTGGAAAGGCTACACCGAAAAACCCATAACCGATGTGGTAAACATAGGCATTGGCGGCTCGGATTTGGGTCCGGTGATGGTGGTAGAAGCCCTAAAAAGCTACAAAAACCACCTGAATATTCATTTTGTGAGCAATGTAGATGCCTCGCACATTGCGGAGGTTTTGAAAAAGGTGAACCCCGAAACCACGCTTTTTTTGGTTGCCTCCAAAACTTTTACCACCCAAGAAACCATGACCAACGCCCACACGGCAAGGCAATGGTTTGTGCAACACGCAAAAAATGAGGCGCACGTAGCCAAACATTTTGTGGCACTAAGCACCAATGCGGCTGAAGTAGCCAAGTTTGGCATAGATACCCAAAATATGTTTGGTTTTTGGGACTGGGTGGGCGGGCGCTACTCGCTGTGGTCCGCCATTGGGTTGAGCATTGCGCTGGCTGTGGGCTTCGACAAATTTGAGCAACTGCTCGAGGGCGCTTACGCCATGGACAAACATTTTGTGAACACGCCACTGAAAAAAAATATTCCCGTTACGCTCGCCCTCATCGGCGTGTGGTACAACAATTTTTTTGGGTACGAAACCGAAGCAATTTTGCCCTACGACCAATATCTGCACCGATTTGCGGCTTATTTTCAACAGGCAAACATGGAAAGCAATGGAAAATACGTGGACCGAGCGGGCAACAAGGTGAACTACCAAACGGGACCGATTATTTGGGGCGAGCCAGGCACAAACGGGCAGCACGCCTTTTACCAACTGATACACCAAGGCACAAAAATAATACCCGCCGATTTTATAGCCACAGCCATCAGCCAAAACCCGCTGCACGACCACCACAACAAGCTGTTAGCCAACTTTTTTGCGCAAACCCAAGCACTGGCGCAAGGCAAAACCGAAGAAACTGTAATAGCCGAGCTGCGGGCGCAAGGTTTGAGCCAAACCGAAATAGATAAACTAACGCCCTACAAAGTTTTTGAGGGAAACCGACCCACGAACTCCATTTTGCTCAAAGAACTAACGCCTTACACCCTCGGCGGGCTGATAGCGATGTACGAACACAAAATTTTTGTGCAGGGCATTATTTGGAACGTGTTTAGCTTCGACCAATGGGGCGTGGAACTGGGTAAACAACTGGCAAACAACATTTTACCTACGCTGGAAGAAAATGAAACCATTCACAGTTTTGACAGCTCCACCAACGGGCTGATAAATATGTATAAAAAAATGCGCAAAAAGCCCTAACTTTACGCTCGTTCTTTACCTTAGCACCATCTCCACAATGCCCGACTTACTCTCGAAAAAAGACATTTTAGATGCCAACATCAACGGGCTTCGCTCGCCGCTGGTGGTAGATTTTTTGATGCGCATTACCAAAATAGAGCGGCTGAATAAGTTCTACAACAAAATATTATCGTCCAGCGAAGGCTTAGAATTTATAGATGCAGCCCTCGAAGAGCTTAATATAACGGTTGATTTTGACGAAAAAGAGCTGGACTTTTTGCCCAAAAAAGGACCGTTTATCGTCATAGCCAACCACCCATTTGGCATGATAGACGGCGTGCTGATGATACATTTGATAGCCAAAAAACGCCCCGAAATAAAGGTTTTAGCCAACTTTTTGCTGGAACGCATCTTGCCACTCAAACAGTCGTTCATTGGCGTAAATCCGTTTGAAAAACAACAAATGAACAGCATTTTGGGCATAAAAAGAGCCTTAAAACATTTGCAAGAAGGCAACCCAATCGGCATATTTCCAGCGGGCGAAGTTTCATCTATCCAAGACAAGCGCATTAGCGACAAAGAATGGGACAAAACCGCTATTAAACTCATTCAAAAGGCAAAAGTACCCGTAGTTCCCATGTATTTTGATGGAAACAACAGCCGCATTTTCCACCTTTTGGGCATGATAAACCCGAATTTTCGCACGGCTTCGCTGGCATCGGAGCTTTTTAAAAAACAAGACCAAACCATTCCGATACGGCTCGGCAAACCAATTTCGGAAGCAGAAATAGCCAACTTTACCAGCTCCGAAAGCCTCAGCCGCTACCTGCGCACACGGGTTTATGCGCTCGGCGCACCTCTGGGCAATGAAAAAAGCCCGTTGAAAATCCTCCAATTTTTTAAGCCAAAAAACCTCCGAAACTTACTTCCTCCCTCCAAAATAATAGATGCGGTGGACAAAGATTTGTTGGAACAGGAGATACAAAGCCTTTTGTTGCAAGAAAAAAAAATAACCGAACGCTCTCATTACCAAGTGTTTGCGGTGCGGGCGCAGTACATACCCAACCTGATGCGTGAAATAGCTCGGCTGCGAGAAATTACGTTTAGAGAAGTGGGCGAAGGCACAAACCGTAAAATGGACATAGACGAGTACGACCTGCATTACCACCAACTTTTTGTGTGGGACACCGCCGAAAAAGCCATCGTAGGCGCATACAGGCTGGGCTTGGGCAGCGAAATTATACCAAGATACGGAAAAACTGGCTTATACACCAGCTCACTGTTTAACTTGGACGACCGTTTGGAGCCAATGCTCGCCGAAAGTTTGGAAATGGGACGGTCGTTTGTGGTAAAAGCCTACCAAGCCAAGCCATTTTCGCTGTTTTTGTTGCTGCAAGGCATTTTTGTATTCGTAGAAAAAAATCCACAACTGAAATACGTGATAGGTCCGGTGAGTATAAGCAACGAGTTTTCGAAGTTTTCGAAGCAGCTCATCATTTCTTTTTTGCAAAAATACCACTACAACTACGATTTGGCTCGCTACATCACGCCCAAAAAAGGGTTTAGGGTAAAATACAAGCACGATACCAACATTATTTTAGATGCCGTGGAGAACGACATAGAACTTTTGGACAAAATAATTTCTGAAATAGAGCCTGGGCATTTGCATATCCCAGTTTTGCTCAAAAAATACATCGCCGACAGTGCGCAAATACTGTGTTTTAGTGTGGACCCGAACTTTAACAATGCCTTGGACGGCTTTATGTTGCTAAAATTAGAGGATTTGCCGACAGCAAGCAGCGAGTTTCTTTCTAAATCGTTGTAGGCGCAGATATTTTGGTGTTTTTTATCGTATTTTTTGTAATTTTACAGCGTCAAATAAATCCTTAATCCATAATTAAAATGTATAAAATTCTTTTTACCTGCGCCATTTTTCTTTGTTTAACCAGTTGTAACAACACAAAACAGGTGCAGAACACGGGCAAAACCCAAACTTTTGGTGCTAAAATTAGCGACAAAAACGCCATGCCAGTTACGGCACTTGTAGCTAAACTAAACGACGTGAGCAGCCTTAGCGACCTTACGGTAGTGGGCGAAATTGAGTCTTGCTGCGCCAAAAAAGGCTGCTGGATGAAGCTAAAAAACGGCGATGCCGAGCCTATCAGGGTTACTTTTAAGGATTACGCTTTTTTTGTGCCGCTGAACTCGGCGGGGCGCACGGCGACCATTAAAGGCACTGCTTTTGTAAAAGAAATAAGCGTGGCAGACCTGCGCCACTACGCCGAAGATGCGGGCAAATCTGCCGACGAAATAGCTGCCATCACCGAAGCCAAAAAGGAAATAACCTTTGAAGCGGAGGGCGTTATTTTAAAATAACAAGCACTTTCTGCGAAACAAAAAAAAGCCCCACGCCTTTGCGTGGGGTACTTTTTTATAACCTGTAAAATATTTTAAGCATTGGGTACGGCAGAGTAAATTCGCATAAATTCCTCTACTTGTTCCACCATGTTTTTTGCGCCTATCACAATGGGCGTGCGCTGGTGTAGCTCCTGCGGCACTATGTCCAAAATCCGTTTGAAACCATTGCTTGCCTTGCCCCCAGCCTGCTCTATGATAAAAGCCATGGGGTTGCACTCGTAGTTGAGGCGCAGCTTGCCATTGGGCGATTTTGCGGTTTGTGGATACATAAATACGCCGCCTTTTATGAGGTTTCGGTGCAGGTCGGCGACCATAGAACCGATGTACCTCGAGCTGTAAGGGCGTTGGGTATCAGGGTCTTGGCTTTGGCAGTATTTAATGTATTTCTTTATTCCGTCGGGGAAATGCACGTAGTTGCCCTCGTTTATGGAGTAAATTACGCCCGAGTCGGGCGTGCGCATATTGGGGTGCGATAGGCAAAATTCGCCGATGCTGGGGTCAAGCGTAAAACCATTTACGCCATGCCCCGTGGTGTAAACGAGCATGGTGCTGCTGCCGTAAATCACGTAGCCAGCCGCCACTTGGTGTATGCCCGCCTGCAAACAATCGGCGAGCGTGCCGCCCGTACCCGACGGACTAACACGCCTATAAATGCTAAAAATAGTGCCGATGGACGCATTTACATCTATGTTGCTGCTGCCGTCTAAGGGGTCTATGAGTACCACATATTTGGCGTTTTTACTCACCAAATCGCTGTAAATAGGCAGCATATCGTCGTTTTCTTCGCTGGCTATGGCACAGCACTCGCCGCCCGCCCGCAGCGCACTAATAAACTGTTCGTTGGCAAAAATATCGAGTTTTTTTACCTCTTCGCCTTGCACATTCACACTACCCTCATTGCCCAAAATACCGACCAATCCAGCCTTGCTAACCTCTCGGTTTACGATTTTGGAGGCGATGCCTATGTCTCGCAGCAGGCGTGATAGCTCCCCTTTTGCGAAGGAAAACTCTAACTGACGCTCGATGATAAACTGACCGAGGGTAATGGCGTATTGCATTTATTTATAAAAAAAAGGGTTGATGACCTGTTATTTCAAGCAGCGAATTTACGCTAAATTAATGATATTCGCAAATTTTTTTTGAAATAAAAAAATTATTATCACATAAAAATGCAATATGCCTGCGATTAAACACATTTTTGTAAATAAAATAGCCCGACAAAACAAAAAAAACCTTATATTTGTTAGCTGGTATGGTTACAGTAATGAATTTTCAAAATTAACCAGCCCAAAGAAATTTATGCAGAAAAAAAATAAAATAATCGTAATTGGTGCAGGGTTTTCGGGCATTTCGGCGGCTACGCATTTGGCGGCTGAGGGCTACGATGTAACCATTCTGGAAAAAAATAGCAGCGCAGGCGGCAGGGCAAGGTGCTTTTCGGAGCAGGGCTATCACTTCGATATGGGACCGAGCTGGTACTGGATGCCCGACGTTTTTGATGCTTACTTCGAGTTTTTTGGCAAAAAAACCAGCGATTATTACGACCTCGTGCGCCTAAACCCGAGCTATACCGTGGCTTATGCCCAAAATGATTTTATGCAAATACCAGCCGACTATACAGCCGTAAAAGCGCTATTCGACTCGATAGAGCCTGGCTCGGCGGTGCGCTTAGATGCTTTTTTGGCAGAGGCAAAATACAAATATGAGGTAGGCATGGGCGAATTTGTGGGCAAGCCGAGTTTGAGTATTTTTGAGTTTATGAAACCCAAATACTTGGTAGATGCCTTTCGGTTGGACCTGTTTTCGGCGATGGATAAGCACGTGCGCAAGTTTTTTAGCCACGAAAAACTGATAAAATTGATGGAGTTTCCTGTGTTGTTCTTGGGTGCATTGCCCAAAAACACGCCTGCACTGTACAGCCTCATGAACTACGCCGACATTGCCTTAGGCACTTGGTACCCGATGGGCGGCATGGGCAAAATTATAGAGGGTATGCTGGCGCTGGCGCAAGAAAAAGGCGTGAAAATAATATACAACGCCGAAGTAACGCAGATAAATGCCGCAAACAAGACGGTGAGCAATGTGGTGGCTTCAAACAAAGTGTATGAAACCAACGTTGTTATAGCATCTGCCGACTACCACCACGTGGAGCAGCAAATATTGCAGACCGAACACAGGCATTACGACGAAAAATACTGGGAAACGAGGGTGATGGCACCTTCTTCGCTGCTGTTTTATTTGGGTGTGAACAAAAAACTGAACAACCTCACGCACCACACGTTGTTTTTTGATGAAGACTTAGACCAACACGCCGTAGAAATTTATGAGCAACCGCAGTGGCCCACAAAACCACTTTTTTATGTATCGGCTACCTCGCAAACCGACCCAAGTGTAGCACCAGAAGGCTGTGAGAACCTTTTTGTACTCGTGCCACTGGCACCCAACCTAACCGATACCGAGGAAATTAGAGAGAAATATTACAACATTGTGATGGATAGGCTGGAACGGCTTACGAACCAAAGCATAAAATCAAACGTAGTATATAAACGCAGCTATGCGCACACCGATTTTATGAGCGACTACAACGCCTACAAAGGCAACGCTTATGGCTTGGCAAATGTGCTAAAACAAACCGCAATACTAAAACCACGCCTAAAAAGCAAAAAGTTAGATAATTTGTACTTCACGGGGCAGCTCACTGTGCCAGGACCAGGCGTACCGCCGTCGCTTATTTCGGGCAAGGTAGTGGCAAACCAAATTATGAAAGACGGCTTTTAAAAAAACCCAAAAAACCTTTACAAACCAGTACCCAACCCAATGTTTAGTTTATTTCAAAAAACCAATATCGCTTGCAGCCAGCTCATTACCAAAAATTATAGCACCTCTTTTAGTTTGGGCATTTTGGCATTCGACAAGCGGTTTCGCAATTCTATTTATGCCATTTATGGTTTTGTGCGCTACGCCGACGAAATTGTAGATACTTTTTATGGCTTCGACCAAGCACTTTTGCTCCAAGAATTTAAGGAAGATACGCACAAAGCCATCGCCCGAAAAATTAGTTTGAACCCTATACTCGACTCTTTTCAGCAGGTGGTAAACCAGTACAACATTACGCCCGACCTGATAGATGCTTTTTTGAAGAGCATGGAAATGGATTTGGAAAACGTGCAATACCAAGAAAAAAACTACCAAGAATACATATACGGCTCGGCAGAAGTGGTGGGTTTGATGTGCCTAAAAGTGTTTTGCGACGGCGATGAGGCGGGCTACCAAAACCTAAAAGATGCAGCACGCAGCTTGGGTGCGGCATTTCAAAAAGTGAATTTTTTGAGGGATATAAAAGACGATTACGCCGTTCGGGGGCGCACCTATTTTCCGAACATAAACTTGGGCATAAGCCTAAACAACACCGCAAAGCAAGCCATAGAAGCCGACATAAAACAAGATTTTGACAACGCACTCGTAGGCATAAAACAGCTACCCAAGGGCGCAAAAACAGGCGTACTAATCGCATACAGGTTTTATTTGAACCTATTTAAAAAGATATGCCAAACCCAACCAGAGCAAATTTTAGCCAGCCGCATACGCATATCCAACTTACAAAAAGCACACCTCGCCACCCGAACCATTGTAAAAATAAAGCTCAACTTATTGTAACTAAATGCCGTTTTTTAGCATTGTAATACCTACTTACAACAGAGCAATTTTTATAACCAACGCCATACAAAGCGTTCAAAACCAACTACATAGCGACTGGGAGCTGCTCGTAATAGACGATGGGTCTACCGACAGTACCGCCGAGGTGGTGGCGCAATTTGTGCAAACAGATGCACGGATTAAATACATTTACCAGCCCAATCAAGAGCGTTCGGTGGCTCGCAACAACGGCATAGCGCAGGCACAAGGCACGTACATTTGCTTTTTGGACAGCGACGATTACTACCTGCCCACGCACTTGCAGGCACTGCATCGAGGCATTGGTGAGGCGGCGCACAAAGTGGCTTTTTTTTACACTGGGCTGCTGCACAAGCTACCCAACCAGCCACCCAAAGCGGTAGAGCTGCCCCAAAGCGTGCTGCCCAACGGCGTGGAGCATTTGCTGCAATTTACCGTTTTTCCCACGGTGGCGTGCCTGCACAAACGCATTTTTGAGCAGCACAAATTCGAAAAAAACCTGAGCCACTGGGAAGATACCGCACTTTGGGTGCAGATAGCCAGCCAATATCCAGTAATTCAAATAAACGAATACACGGCGGTTTGGTGCGTACACAACCAATCGACCACGCATATTTTTGAAAAAACATTTGACTTGGCGCAAACCAAAGCACAAATGAACGTAAAAAAAAGGATACTCGGGCTGCCGAGTTTACAGCCTTTTTTGACCCCAAAAATCAAAAATATTTTTTTTAGCCAGTGCTATGCCTACTATTTTTACGATAGTTTTTTGCAAAAAAAGCCGTTTTATATGCTTTATTTTTACGCCAAAATAATGCGGCACACGCCGCTTTTTATATTCAGTAAAATAGGCATCGTGGATTTACTAAACATTGGTAAATGCTTTTTGGGGCGTGGGTAAATGAACACAATCAGCCATTTAACCAACTTACCGCCACTTTTTCACTTTAAAAAAGTAAGCCTGAAAACTCCAAATGAGCTGAAAAAACGGATAAACGACATCTAAAATGGGCAATAAAACGAGCACTCTGCCTTCGGTGAGCTTGGTGGCTGCCAGCGAAACCACGAGCCACCTTGCGCACAGCACCACCAGCCCTGCGCCCCCGCAGATTTGGAGCTGCACCCAGTTTTGCTGTTGGGTAAAATAAAAAACGGCGGCGCACAAGCCACATAGCAAGGCTATAAAACTAAAATAGCCCACACTAAGCCAAAAAAGGTGGCTGCGCATGTAGCTTTTGCCTGTAATCAAATGGCGTTTTTTTTGCACAAACCAGTCGTTCCAGTTGGCTTGCGGCTCCGAAATGGTGTGCGCCTGCGGCGCAATGCAAAGGTTTACGTTGGTTTTGGTGGCGTTTCGGGCTACAAAAAGGTCATCGTCACCGAAGCTGGTTTGGTGCAGCCTACTAAACCCCTTGTGCCGAAAAAAAAGCGTTTTGGTATAGCTCAGATTGCGCCCAACGCCCATATAAGTCATTTTTGCGAGGTGAAAACCAAAATAATTGATGGCAGTAATGGCGGTATCGTATTGTATAAAATAACTGAGCAGCGACTTTTTTTCGGCAATTTTTCCGTAGCCAATCACCATTTCTACCCCAGGTTTTTGGTAGCCTTGGGCTATGTTTTGCAGCCAAAAGTCGCTGGCGGGCTCACAATCGGCATCGGTGAGCAGTATGTTGGGGTGCGTGGCGGCTTTTATACCGAGCGTGATAGCCAACATTTTTCCATTGGTTTGGTTGTTGTCTTGCCAAATATTTACGAATTTGAAATGGCTAAATGCCTCGGCGTACTCATTTAATATGTCCAAACTTTTGTCGCTCGACCTATCGTTTACCACAATTACCTCAAACGGGCTGTGGTATTGCTGTGATAGCCAAAGTTTTATGTTTTTTTCGAGGTTTTGTTCTTCGTTTTTAGCCGCTATCACCACCGAAAATGGGCGGTCGGGCTGGTCTTCGGTTGTTGTGTTTGAAGGTTTGTAAACGGCAAACCTTAGCCAAAAATATGCGATAAATAAAAAGTGAACTGCGGCTATTGCCAAAAAAAAACAGGTATATAAATGCAAAATAAAATGGGTTGTAAGCGTTCGGCTGGCTGAAATAAAGGGCAAATTTAAGGGCAAAAATTGGTAAATTTGTTTAAAAAGCAAAGAAAAATAAGTGTATTTTTGTGTTTTTAACCCATTAAAATGAAATTTCAATTAGATGCCACAGATGCCAAAAGCAATGCACGGGCAGGCACAATTACTACGGCGCATGGCGTGATAGAAACGCCCATATTTATGCCCGTAGGCACGGCTGGCACGGTAAAAGCGGTTCATTTTTCGGAGCTAAAAAACGACATAGCGGCGCAAATTATTTTGGGAAACACCTACCATTTGTACCTGCGACCAGGCTTAGAAACGCTGGCACAGGCTGGCGGATTACACAAATTTAACAGCTGGGACAAGCCAATACTCACCGATAGCGGCGGTTATCAGGTGTTTTCGCTGGCAAATATGCGCAAAATAACGGAGGAGGGCGCTAAGTTTTCGTCGCACATAGATGGCTCGAAGCATTTGTTTACGCCAGAGCGCATCATGGACATTCAGCGGGTGATAGGTGCGGATATTGTGATGGCTTTTGACGAATGCCCGCCCTACCCCAGCACGGAGGAGTACGCCAGAAAATCGATGGGGCTTACGCACCGCTGGTTGAGCCGCTGCATAGCGCAGTTCGATAGCACCGAGCCGCACTACGGCTACCACCAGAGCCTTTTTCCGATTGTGCAGGGCAGCACCTACAAGCATTTGCGCATAGAATCGGCGGAGTTTGTAGCCGCACAAAACCGAGAGGGCAACGCCATAGGCGGGCTTTCGGTGGGCGAACCCACGGAGGTAATGTACGAATTTACAGAGGTTTGCTGCAATATTTTGCCCAAAGACAAACCCCGCTACCTCATGGGCGTGGGTACGCCCGCAAACTTGCTCGAAAACATTGCGCTGGGCGTGGATATGTTCGACTGCGTAATGCCCACCCGCAACGGCAGAAACGGAATGCTTTTTACGAGCGAAGGCATTATAAACATACGCAATAAAAAATGGGAAAACGATTTTTCGCCCCTCGATGCCAACAGCGATTTGGCACTGGATAAAAATACGAGCAAAGCCTATTTGCGGCATTTGGTACACGCAAAAGAAATGCTGGGCGCACAAATTGCCAGCATACACAACCTTCATTTTTATGTGTGGCTCGTAAAAGAGGCTCGAAAACAGATTATAAATGGCACATTCGTGGCTTGGAAAACCCAATTCGTAGAAAAATTACAAAACAGACTGTAAAATGTATTTACTTTGCAAAAAACAAACTGTATGCGCATATTTATTTTTCTAATATCTTTTATTTTTTCCAATATTTTGCTCAATGCGCAGGGTATAAACATGAGCATTGCCCCAAAAAAACTGCAACTTTATACCCGCAACCTAACCACAAACCAAGCGCAGGTGGAGCTAAAAGGCAGCACGGGCAGTATTTTGTATAGCAATGTGGTGCTAAAAGTTTTTAAAAACAATTTGCTGGTAAATACCCAAAGCCAAACGCTGAACTTTAACACGCAAAGCAAGGCTAATTTTGCATTTAGCTACAACATTGTGGCTGGGCTGGATTTGTACGATTTTAGGGTTTACCTCGATAATTTTGTGAGCCTGCCGCTGGTTTACACCGCCGATAGCGTGGTTTGTGGCGATGCGTATATAATTTATGGGCAATCTAATGCCGTAAGTAGGCTGTATAGCGGCAACGCCGAGCCGTTTTATAGCAGCGCATTTGCCCGCAGTTTTGGGTACAGGGGCAATACCGTAACGCCCGTGGTGGCGGATACAAGCTGGTATGTAGCCCGTGGCGACGGCAATAATTTTGGGTCGGGGCTGGTAGGGCAATGGGCAATAGTGATGGCAAAAAAGCTGATAGACGCACACCAAATACCCGTGGCGATAATTAATGGCGCATACCCAGGCGCACCCATAGCCACTTTAATACCCGATGGCAACAATGCAAACAACATAAATACCCACTACGGGCGGCTAAACTATCGGCTAAACAAGGCAAAAATAACCCAACCTCGAGCAATTATTTATTACCAAGGCGAGTCGGACGGCGACAGCGTGGCTACGTACACCAGCCATTTTAGCAACCTGCTGAACACTTGGAACAACCAGTTTTTGGGGCTGGAAAAAGTGTATGTGTTTCAGGTTCACCCCTTTTGCAAGCAATTTATATCGGGCGCATCGCTTAGGCTGCGAGACACGCAAAGGCTTTTTTTCACCCAACCCAAGGTTTCGGTGATGAGCAGCTCCGCCATAAGTGGGCTGGCTTTTGATAGCTGCCACTACGTTTTTTCGGGCAATTTGGAGCTGGGGCAACGCATTTTTAGGCTCATAAGCCGAGACATTTACAACAGCACCGACACCCTAAACATAGAAGCACCCAACATCAAACGGGCGTACATTTGCCACCCAAACAACAAAGAAGTTGCGCTCGAGTTTTACAACAAAAACGACAGTTTGGCGTTGAATACTGGGCTAGCATTGAAGTATTTTATTTTTGAAAACGATACCAACAAAAGCATCGCCCAATACAACATAGATAAAAACATACTTGGTATGGAGTTTTACACGCCACTCACCTCCCCGAGCGTGAGCTACGATGCGCCCTCGGGCTTTCACCGCACGGAGTACGTAACCAACACCCGAGGCGTGGGTGCGCTGGCTTTTTATGGCGTACCCATAGAGCCGTACACCCCCGAAACCGTGGTAGCCAACCTAAAAGCGCACGCCACCGACTCGGGTAGCATTGTGCTTACTTGGAACACCACGAGCGAGCGCAACAACCAAGTTTTTTATGTGCAAGAATGGGTATCCGATACCAATTATGTGAGCATAGATACGGTTTCGGCACGGAACACGCCGAGCAATTACAGATACACCGTAACCAACTTATTTAAAGGCACTTACGCCTACCGCATAGCCCACGTACAGAGCAAAAAATACTTTTATACCACCACCGACAGCGTGCAAGCCCGTGTACAACGCTACAATTTGCCGCCGATATTTACCCGAACCTTTATTTTTCCGCACCCAATAAACACCAAAAACAGCACAAGCTCCAAACTTGTGGTAGTGCCACGAATTAGCGAAACCTTAGCCCTAACCCTGTACAATGCCTTGGGACAAAAAATAAAAACGATGGAAAACATTGACGTAATAGCCAACCAAAGCCAGGTATTTAGCCTCAATTTTGAAGGCGTGCCGCCAAATTTTTACTACCTTACCCTGCAAGGGCAGCAGAGCATTAGTACGTTACGCATAATCGTTCAATGACATGAATAAGAAAAAAGGAATGCTGCCCACAAAAATTTGTTTGACCTGCCAAAAGCCCTTCGAGTGGCGAAAAAAGTGGGAGCGTAGCTGGGACGAAGTAAAATATTGCAGCCAAAGATGTAAAACAAACAAGACATGAAAACACGCTTTTTTTTGCGCAAAACTGCCCTTTTGGCAATTTTGGTTTTAACAAATAGCTGTAATAAAAACCCGCAATACAGCATTCCAGAGGTTTACACCGATTTTACCATTCGGTTGGATTTGCCGCAATACGCCGCCCTGCAAACCATCGGCGGTTGGGTGTATGTTGCCACCGACCAAGCCGAAAACAGGGTTGGGTACAAGGGTATTTTTTTGTACCGAGCCGCCCTCCAAGACTACAAGGCTTTTGATAGAGCCTGCTCCTACCGCCCCACCGAGAGCTGCCACCTCATTTCGGTGGATAGCATAAGCAGTATTTTTTTGGGGTGTAGCTGCTGTACTTCCAAGTATAATTTTTCGGGTGCGGTAATAAACTTACCAGCCGCATTGCCCCTAAAACAGTACCAAACCTACTTTACGCCCAGCAACAACCAACTGCGCATTACAAACCAATAAACGGGCTTTTGCCCCAACTACAAGTCAAAGCCGATGTCTGGTCGGAAATATTTGGCTTCAAAGTGTATGGTTTCGGCATTTTTGTAGCAAAGTGCCAACGCCTCGTTTTTGTTTTTTCCGAAACTGGTTATGGCTAACACCCGCCCGCCGTTGGTAAAAGTTTGCTCGCCCAGTTTTGTAGTGCCTGCCTCAAAAACAAGGCTATCTGCCACCAACTCAGTGCCAGTAATGAGTTTGTTTTTTTGGTAATCTTCGGGGTAGCCGCCCGAAACCAGCACAACAGTGGCGGCGGTGCGCTCGTCTATCAAAAGTTCAAAATCGTGGAGCTGGTGGTTGAAGTTCGCCAGCAAAAGTGCCACAAAATCGGATTGTATCCGTGGCAAAATGGCTTGGGTTTCGGGGTCGCCCATGCGCACGTTGTACTCTATCACGTAGGGTTCGCCTTGCACGCTTATCAGCCCAAAAAATATAAAACCGTAGTACGGTATGCCTTCGGTTTGCAGCCCGAGTATGGTCGGTTTTATGACTTGCGTTTCTACTTTTTGCATAAAAACTTCGTTGGCAAAAGGTACGGGCGAAATTGCGCCCATGCCGCCCGTGTTTAGCCCCGTGTCGCCCACGCCGATGCGCTTGTAATCTTTGGCGGTGGGCAAAATTTTGTACTCCACACCGTTTGTAAGCACAAAAACCGATAGCTCTATGCCGTCCAAAAACTGCTCTATCACCACCTTTTGGCTTGCTGCACCAAACTGCTCGTTTTGGAGCATTTCTACCAAAGATTTTTCAGCCTCAGCCAGCGTTTGGGCTATAATCACGCCCTTGCCCTCCGCCAATCCGTCGGCTTTTAGCACAATGGGCAGCGGCTGGGTGCTTAGGTAATCTATGCCGTTTTGCAAGGTTTCGAGCGTAAAACTTTGGTAAGCAGCCGTAGGTATTCCGTATTTTTGCATAAATATTTTTGCAAAATGCTTGCTGCCTTCCAGCGCAGCACCACGGCTGTCTGCGCCCACTATTAAAATGTGCGCCAGCTCGGGTTTAGCCAAAAAATAATCTTTGATGCCCTTTACCAGCGGCAGCTCCGAACCCGCCACAACCATTTTTATTTGGTTTTTTAGGCAAGCCTCGGCTATTTTTTCAAAATCTAAAAGGTTGATAGCCAAATTAATAGCCAGTTTGGCTGTGCCTGCATTGCCTGGTGCCACAAAAAGCTGGGTACAATGCGGGCTTAGGGTAATGCTGGCTGCCAAAGCGTGTTCTCTGCCGCCCGAGCCGAGTAAAAGAATGTTCAAGGTCGTATTTGCTAAAAAATAATGTACGCAAAGATAGTTTATTTACCCAAAAAAATGGCACTATACCAAAACAAAAACCGTGGCTGCAATAGGCAGCCACGGTTTTTTTAAATCAATTACACACACTTCAATTTTTCATAAATATACAAGTTCGAGAGCCATTGCTTAACAAATAAATACCGCTGGGCAAGTGGCTTAGGTCTATGGTCGTTTGTGGGCTACTGGCGGAAAAAACGATTTCACCGAGCGCATTTTTTAGTTGAAATAAAGTAAAAAGTTTTCATAAATTTAGTTTTTTATAAGAGTTTAGGTTTGTTCTCACACTACAAAATTAGATAACAACTGTTGGTTATTTTTCATACGAATGCAGTATTTTTATCCAAAAAAATATCATAGATTTATACGATGCTCTGTACACAAAAAAAAACTAACTTTGCAAAGAGCAATTTCTAAAACAGCCACATCTTTTAATCAAAATGAAAAGTTTAAGCATCGCCGATTTATATACAGGCTTATTTTTGGGTACATTGGTTTGCTCTTTTATATATACTGGCTTGCTTTTTTTGCGAAATAGGCGTGCCGATATGTTCTATTATTGCCTTTATGCGCTGCTTATGGCTCTTTATGTGGTTTTTCGCACCTATCTGCCACACTTTAACATGAAAAACGACACCGCCCAGAGCAACCTCATCACCGAGTATTTGCAAATAGGCGGATTGCTGGTTTACTATCTTTTTTTTAGAGCGTTTTTAGAAACACAACAAAAAGCCAAAAACCTAAACCGAATGCTGCTCATCACCGTTGGCATCATTGCCGTTTATTTGCTGGGGCTGCTTATATACGTAGTGCTTTATCCGCACAGCACCCAAACGGGGACGATACGTATGGCACTTCGGTTTGTTGTGCTGTTTCCGATAAGCATTGTTTTGCTGGGCATGAGCCTAAAAAACTGGGGCTATTTAATGGTTTATATGTTTACGGCTGGTAGCGCGATGTTTTTGTCGGGGCTGATGGCGACCATAAGCCAAACGCATTTTATGTACAAAAATAGTTTTGTAATAATGGACAGTTTGATGTGGGTGCAACTCGGCATTTTGGTGGAGCTGCTCTTTTTTATTTTGGGTTTAAATGCCAAAAATACCTTTATTTTGAAGCAACTAATAGCCAGCGAGCAAGCCATGAAAGAAAAAAACATTAGGCAAGAATACCACCACCAAGCCACCCAAATAGACCTGCTAAACCAAGAACGCACACGCCTGGCACAAGACCTACACGATAGTTTGGGCGGAATGCTTTCGGGCATAAAACTGAACCTGAACAGCATGAAAGGCAACTCGGTGTTAGATGCAAGTGCCAGCGGGCTGCTGCTCAAAACCGTGATGCAACTCGACGACAGCATTGTGGAGCTGCGGCGGGTGGCGCACAGCATGATGCCCGAGGCTCTTATTCGGTTTGGGCTGAACAATGCCTTGGAAAATTTTTGTGATGACCTAACCCAAAGCCAACAAATTAGGGCGAGCTACCAATCGTTTGGTATGGAAAAACGCATACAAAACGCCAGCAACGAAATAGTGGTGTATCGGCTGGTGCAAGAAATAATAAACAACGCCCTAAAACACGCCCAAGCCCAAAATTTGCAGGTGCAACTCATTCAAATAGAGAACAAACTAAGCATTACGATAGACGACGATGGCGTGGGTTTTGATGTAAATAGTGCCAAAAAAAGCGCAGGAAACGGCATAGAAAACATCAGGCAGCGGGTAGCCTACCTAAATGGCAGCTTGGATATAGAATCGGAGGTGGGCAAGGGAACTTCGTTTTACATAGAGGTAAATGTTTAAAAAACACCTAAAATGACCAAAATACTCATCACCGACGACCACCCAATGGTTGTAGAAGGACTAAAAACGGTGCTATCCAGCTTTGAAAATATGGTGGTAGCCGCCACCGCCAGCAATGCCTACGAAGCCATAGAAATACTCAAAAAACAAGAAATTGACATTTGTTTGCTCGACATAAACTTGCCCGACATAAGCGGTTTGGACTTGTGCAAAAAAATAAAAGCCGAGTTCCAGCACATCAAAATTATAACCATAACCACGCACAACGACCGCAGTTTTTTGGTGGAAATGCTGCAAAACGGCGTATCGGGCTACCTGCTAAAAACCGCCGAAAGCCACGAAATACTCGCTGCTATCCAAACTGCATTGCAAGGCGGATTGTACATAGACAAAGCCCTAAACCACACGCTAACGCCGCCCATTAAAGCACCAAAAAACCTTCCTTTTTTGACCAAAAGAGAAATAGAAGTGCTAAAACAAATAGCCAACGGATACACAAACCAACAAATAGCCGACAAAATTTTTGTGAGCGTAACCACCGTAAACACGCACAGGAGTAATTTGATGCTCAAACTCGATGCGCACAATACAGCTCAACTGCTAAAAATTGCGACGCAAAACAAGCTCATTTAAAAAAAACTGGGCTATCTTTGTGGCAAGAAAACTGCACAAAAAATGTTAGACAAATACAACCAGCGGGGCGTTTCGGCGAGCAAGGAAGACGTTCATGCAGCCATAAAAAACTTGGATAAGGGGCTTTATCCGAGGGCGTTCTGCAAAATTTTGCCCGACTACCTCACCCACGACCCCGCCTTTTGTGTGGCTATGCACGCCGACGGTGCTGGCACAAAATCGGCTTTGGCGTATATGTATTACCGAGAAACCAACGACATTTCGGTGTGGAACGGCATAGCCCAAGATGCCATCGTGATGAACCTCGACGACCTGATATGTATCGGGGCAACGGACGATTTTTTGCTGTCTTCTACCATTGGGCGCAACAAAAACCTGATAGACGGTGCAATAATCGCTCAAATTATAGAGGGAAGCCAAAATTTTTGTGCGCAAATGCAGGCGCAGGGCATAAACATACATTTTGGAGGCGGTGAAACCGCCGACGTGGGCGACCTGGTGCGCACCATCATTGTGGATAGCACCATGACCGTGCGCCTACCACGGGCGAATGTGATTGATAACCAACACATTAGCGAAAAAAGTGTAATTGTGGGGCTGGCATCGTTTGGACAGGCGAGCTACGAAACCGAGTACAACGGCGGCATGGGTAGCAACGGGCTTACCGCCGCAAGGCACGACGTTTTTGCGAACTATTTAGCCCAAAAGTACCCCGAAACCTACGACCACGCCACCGACCCAAAACTGATTTACAACGGAAATATGCAGCTAACCCAGCCCACCGCCACCAGTTTGGACGCTGGCAAACTGGTGCTTTCGCCCACCCGCACCTACGCCCCCATTATAAAGCAGGTGCTGGCGGAGCTGCGCACGCACATACACGGGCTGGTGCATTGCTCGGGCGGCGGGCAAACCAAAGTGCTGCACTTTATAAACGACAACATAGAAATAGTAAAACACAATTTGTTTGCGCCGCCGCCGCTTTTTGAGCTGATACAAGCGCAAAGTGGCACGCCCGACGAAGAAATGTACAAAGTTTTTAACATGGGGCATCGGTTTGAGGTGTATCTGCCCCAAATGTACGCCCAAACCGTAATAGAAATAGCGCAAAGCTACGGCGTAGATGCCCAAATTATAGGCTACTGCAAACCAAGCACGCACAAAAAACTAAGCCTAAAAGTACCAAATAAACCCGAAAAATGGATTAGCTATTAAGCCAATAAAAATTGGTATTTCGGCTAAAATAGTTTCACTTCTAAATAAGAATGATTATCTTTGCAGAATAATTATGATTTAAAAATAATTAAATGGACACCAAATTTAGAGAAAAACTCCAAGAAAAAGGACTGAAAGTAACGCCGCAGCGGGTGGCTATTTTTGAGGCGATTATGCAGTTGGACAACCACCCGACCGCCGAAGATATTTTGGCATTTATAAAAAACAACAACCCCAATATTTCGGTAGGCACAGTGTATAAAGTGCTGGATACGTTGGTAGAAAACAGTTTGCTCAAAAAAGTAAAAACCGAAAAAGATGTGATGCGTTACGACCCGCTGCTGAACAACCACCACCACCTGTATTGCTCCGAAACTGAACGCATAGAAGACTTTGAGGACGATACTTTGAGCGAATTGATAAATGATTATTTTAAAAAAAATAAAATAAAAAACTTCAAAATTCAGGACATAAAACTGCAAATAACAGGGAAATTCAAGAAAAAAAATCAATGAGTGAATTATTACAAAATATGAATATTTTATATTTTAAAAAAATACAAAAAGGTTTGACAACCCGATGCCATAGGCATCAAATGTTTGTAAAAAAATAGGTGGAACAGTACGTCCGACCCCGACGGGGTCGCAGATACGAGCCATTTGTTTTTTACAAATATTAAATCCCTACGGGATTTTTAAATAAATATGATAAACGCAAATAATTAAAAATCAATAAATTAAAACGAAAAAAATATGCAAAACGAAGGTAAATGTCCGTTTGGGCATTCAGAAAAAAAACTACCGATTAGCGGTATGGGAACGACCAACAACGACTGGTGGCCCAACAGATTGAGCCTCAACATTCTGCGTCAGCATTCCTCGCTCTCCGACCCTATGGGCAAGGATTTTAACTACGCCGAAGAGTTTAAAAAGTTGGATTTGGCGGCGGTAAAAAAGGATATTATCGCCCTAATGACGACTTCGCAAGACTGGTGGCCCGCCGATTATGGGCATTACGGTCCGCTGTTTATACGTATGGCGTGGCACAGTGCTGGCACCTACCGCACCACCGACGGAAGGGGCGGCGCAGGCACGAGCAACCTACGTTTTGCGCCGCTCAACAGTTTTCCCGACAACGGAAATTTGGATAAAGCCCGCTTTTTGCTTTGGCCCATCAAACAAAAATACGGCAAACAACTCTCTTGGGGCGACCTGATGATACTCACAGGCAACTGCGCTTTGGAGTCTATGGGCTTCAAAACTTTTGGTTTTGCGGGCGGCAGAGAAGACGTTTGGGAACCCGAACAAGACATTTATTGGGGCAAAGAAACCGAATGGCTCGGCAACGAACGCTACACGGGCGACCGTGAACTGGAACACCCACTCGCCGCCGTGCAAATGGGCTTGATTTACGTAAATCCGCAGGGACCCGACGGCAACCCCGACCCCGTGGCAAGCGGCAGAGATATACGAGAAACTTTTGCCAGAATGGCGATGAACGACGAGGAAACCGTAGCTTTGACGGCTGGTGGACACACGTTTGGTAAGGCGCACGGCGCAGCCTCCGAAGACTACAAAGGCACTGAACCCGAAGGCGCAGCCATAGAAAATATGGGTATGGGCTGGATGAGTGGTTTTGGCTCGGGCAAAGGCGGCGATGCCATTACGAGCGGATTAGAGGGTGCGTGGAAGCCTAATCCTACGACGTGGGACAACGGTTATTTTGATACGCTGTTCAAATACGACTGGAAACTGACGAAAAGCCCTGCGGGCGCACACCAATGGATACCCACGGACGAGGCGGCAGCGACCCTCGTGGAAGATGCCCATGACCCCAACAAACGCCACGCTCCGATAATGACTACGGCGGATATGGCTATGAAAATGGACCCGCTTTATGCACCAATTTCAAAGCGTTTTCACGAAAATTTTGATGAATTTGCCGACACTTTTGCTCGGGCTTGGTTCAAACTCACGCACCGTGATATGGGTCCTCGCAACCGCTATTTGGGGGCAGAAGTGCCTGCCGAAATTTTGATTTGGCAAGACCCAATTCCTGAAATAAACCACGCACTTGTGAATGAAACGGACATTGCTTTGCTGAAAAATAAAATCAACGAATCGGGTTTGAGCGTATCGGAATTGGTGGCTACGGCGTGGGCTTCGGCTTCCAGTTTTAGAGGCTCCGACAAGCGTGGCGGTGCCAACGGCGCACGCATCAATTTGGCTCCGCAAAATACTTGGGAGGCGAATAATCCAATACAATTAAAGAAAGTTTTGGGTAAATTAGAGGCTATCAAACAAGAATTTGATGCGGCTCAAACCGAAAATAAAAAAATATCGCTCGCCGACCTCATTGTGTTGGGCGGCAGTGTGGGCATAGAAAATGCCGCCAAAGCCGCAGGGCAAACCGTGAGCGTGCCGTTTGAGGCAGGCAGAGCCGATGCTACGGCTGCCGACACCGATGTGCATTCGTTTACGGCATTAGAGCCGATGGCGGACGGATTTAGAAACTACAAAAGCAACAAACCGTTTTTGGCAAAAATAGCCGCCGAAGCCTTGCTCATAGACAAAGCGCAATTACTGACGCTGACTACGTCCGAAATGACGGTTTTAGTAGGCGGAATGCGGGTTTTGGATACCAACTACAACGGCTCGCAACACGGTGTTTTTACCAAAAACCCTGAAACCTTGACCAACGATTTTTTTGTAAATGTATTGGATATTGGTACGACGTGGAAAGCGACCTCCGATGCCGCCGACCTTTTTGAAGGCTCCGACCGCACCACGGGCAGAGTGAAATGGACAGGCACTCGCAACGACCTCATTTTTGGTTCCAACAGCGAACTGCGTGCCATCGCCGAAGTGTATGCCTGCGCCGACAACACGCCCAAATTCATACATGATTTTGTAGCCGCTTGGCACAAAGTAATGAACTTGGATAGGTTTTAAAACCTCGAGAATATGAAAAAATAGCAATGCAAAACGAAAGTTTTGCGTTGCTATTTTTTTGTGTTGAAAATAAACCTTAGAATTGTTGAGAACGTTAAAAAAACATGGTTTAAATTTGTGATGTGGTGTGACGGAGTTTATTTTAACACCCAAAAAAACAACTATAAAAACAACTAACTAAGCACAAATGAGTAGATTACAAACAATAGAAAACGCACTGAAAAACATTAACGGAGAGGTATTTGCTGAACTGTGTGCTAGTTATTTAAAAATTAAAAATACAAATTATCGAGCTTTTTCAAGAAAGGGAAGCCAAGTAGGCAAACAAAAATCTGTAGTAGGAACGCCCGACAGTTTTTTTCTTCTGGCAAATGGCACCTATTTGTATGTTGAATATACAACAAATGAGAGCGACAAGCAAAAATTAAACGCAGATATAGCGAGCTGTTTTGATGAGGGAAAAACAAAAATATCAAAAGAAAAAATTGAAGAAATAGTTCTGTGTTTTAACTGGAATATTGACCAAGAAAAAATTAATGAATTAGAGCTTTTAGCAAACGGCTACAACCCCAACACAAAAATAACATATCTGATGCTCGACAACTTGGCATTAGAACTTGTTGACTTGCGCCATCGTAACCTCGTGCATAATTATTTAGGATTATCTTTGGATACAGGACAAATTGTTTCAACCGAAACCTTTGTTGCAGAATATAACAAAGCCTCTCAACAGATAGCAACACCATTAGACAATGCTTTTTTACATAGAGAACAAGAACTCGAGGAACTCAAAAAAGCCATAGCTGAGACCGATTTTATTATTTTAACTGGTGCGGCAGGAGTAGGAAAAACCAAATTATCACTTGAAGGAATTAATGGTTTTCTTTCAGAAAATTTATCTTTTGATGCTTACTGCATTTCATACAAGCACCATACTTTACTCAACGACCTGCGCCAATACCTTGATGCTGAGAAGGACTACATACTCTTCGTTGATGATGCAAATAGAATTAAGGACTTCGAACAAATAACTGGATTTTATAAAGACGAAAGAAAAGGAAAACTAAAAATACTGATTACAGTACGAGCTTATGCCTTTAACGAGGTTGAAATGCTTTGTCAAGAATTTAAGACAACACCAATTCACTTAACGGCACTTTCTGATGCCCAGATAGTTGATATAGTTCGAGCAAAGCCATTTGAAACCAATTCATGTTTTCACAAAGATATTGCCCGCATTGCCAACGGAAATCCACGACTTGCAATTATGGCGGCTCGTCTTGCTAATGCTAAAAATCACATTTATGCGCTGCACGACGTTTCAGATTTATTTGAAAAATACTTCTCTACTTTTATTAGGGATAATGGTGCGTTTAAAAACCCATCAAATATTAAGTGTCTTGGTTTGATTGCATTTTTTCATACGATTCCGTATAAAAAAAACAAAGAACTTACAACTTCCATTCTTGCCAATTTTGAAATTGATTACACCGCATTCGCCGATGCAATTGAAAAATTAAATGACTTAGAATTGGTAGAGGTTCAATTTGGTTGCGTAAAAATTTCTGAACAAAACCTATCGACACACTTTTTTTACAAGGCATTTATCAAACACGACTTGCTTTCTTTTGAAACGCTTTTGAACAACTATTTCAATTCTCACTACGAGCATTTCAACAATTCTGTGATTTCTGCAAGCAATATGAATGGATTTGAAAATGTGATAACTGTACTTGAGCCATTTTTACAGACTTACTGGAACAAAATAAAATCCGAAGAAAAACAAGTATTTAAGTTTCTTTCTGTTTTTTGGGCTTATTTACCAGTAGAAACTTTGGCATTTATTTACAATCTTACAGACGCACTGCCAATTGTAACCACTACTAACTCATGTTACGCAAAGGAATGTTGCTTTAAATTGGTAAGTTCTTTGAAAGCTGCCTTGATTGCGTGTATATAAATTTTGTGTTTGAGTGCAAAATGGTTGAGTTTATTGACGAATTTGAGTTTTTCTAACTTTATATATGCCATTATTGATGCAAATAGGTGGTTTGATTGTGTTTTTAGGGTTCTTGTCGGTGATTTTGCAATGGATACATTTTGCTTTAAACTTTTGTGATATTGTTCAACAGCCCATCGTTTTTTATAGGTTGTTGTAAAATCGTCATCGCTCAGGCTAAAATCATTAGACACCAAAAATCTAATTCCCGTTGAACCATCTTTGTTTGTAAAGAGCTGTTTGGTCATAAGAACCGAAAAATCAAGGTCTTTGAGCCAAACTTCAACGGGCGTATTGTTTGATATAACTAATTCATCAATGCTTGTCCAATGACCTTTGTTGCGGTCGTTTTGAGATAAGGCAGCCATGCGATTTGATTTCATATCAAAGACAAATAGCTTCTTTTTTTTGCGTATAAATGCCATATTTTCAACAGAGGCAAACCAACTGTCAGCCAGTATGTACTTGAATACAAGTCCGTTGGCAATACATTGGGCTATCATTTGCCTCATTAATTCATTCTTAGAAATGGCACTGACTCGTTTAACTTTTTTAGTGGCAAGTTCACAAAATGAAACCGTTTTTTTAATCGTTTCAAACGAAACAGGTACTTGTAAAGGTTCTGAATCAGTACTTTTTTGGGTGTAATAAAACGCACTCAGCAGGTTAATTCCTTTTACATTGCGCCCTTTACTATGGTCCCAATGCCAGCAAATAAGCTCATTTTCGTCTGTAAATGCTTTTTCAATAATGCTGTCATCAAAAATCAGGCACGCATTTTCCGCTTGATGTTCTCGTACTAAGGGCTTAACTGATGTCCACAAATTCTTCGAATCAAAATCAGAATTAGACAACAATCGCGTGATGCTATCATGTTTGATGCCGTTATCCAACAAGTTAGACAAGCCAGTGGCACTCGTCTGACCAAAACTTGAAATCAGATAGTCTGTATATAAATCAAATATTTTTTCCATAAGCAAATTTATACCTTTTTAAGCACTTCTCTTTTTTATCTTGCGTAACGTGAGATAATAAGTAACAATACTTCTTAATCCTTCACCTTTATACAACTTTATAGGTTTATTAATATACATTCCAGTAATAGGGTGTATATAGTCATAACTTTCAAGTACTACTTCACCATTTCTTGCACCACCAATTATTTGTATTTCAAATTTTTTACCTCGCTTATGGTAATGAGGTGTCATCACATTTATCTCTACTGGGGTATCATAAATTTTATCAGTAGTTATTACAGTTTCTTTATTGGGTGGTAAAATAAGATTATCATTACCTGTAAGAAAAACATCTAAATACAATTCATTCGTAACAGATGCTTTTGGTATTGTGTGCAAATTATAATACACTTCACCCCAACGTGTTTCGTTGGTTTTGTTATAATAATGTGGGTTTGCTAATAACTTATAATCTTTAGGTAATTTGATAGCATAACCAGCAGGTAGTGCAAGTTCATAATCGGCACTTTGTGCAACAAACATTACAAAATCTCTATTTACAGTGCTAAATAAATTAAAACTACCATCTAAGTTATTTTGATCTACCATAACATCTTTAGGTGGTAATGGAAACTGTGGCGTTTCTTGTAAAGTACTCAATACAAAATGATGCGAACCAGGTCGGCTTAAACTATGTATTTTATTTACATAAATATCTTCTGTATTACCTAGGTCTTGGCGTATAAATACTTCACGTTCAAAATTTGCTGGTATTGGAAAAGGCGCAATGTGCAATTGAAACCCACTGTCTTTTGGCAATGGTGGCAAACCTACAAAGTCGTTTGGCACATCACTTAGTTTATACGTAATTTGTTTTTGGCAGCTAACTATACTTAGAATAGCAAGCCCTATTATTAATTTCATTTTCATTTTTTTTTATTATTTATTAAATTAATGTGCGTGTAATAATTTATAATCAGCTACTACACCTGTTTTTGGTGCGCCAGCATTTATCCATTGTTTTATAAATTCTATTTCATCAGCTTCTAATAAGTTTGCACCAATTGGCATTTGATTACCAAATTTATACAAAGTATTTGCCGTCCAGTTTACTTTATGAAACAAAAAGCTACTATCGCTTTTGCCAGCATATACAATTTTTAAATTTGCATTTTTGGCATCTATATTTTTAGGCGTTATATCAACTATACGCTCCCAAACATCACTTCCTTCTAAAGCTAAGCCATGTTGTAAATTACTTACTGCAGCCGTGTTGTGGCAGCCTGTGCTATTACAACTATGTTTAAAAATATGTGTTTGCATATTTAAAAAGCTGGAAATAGTTGGATCAACTGTTTCAACTGGGGTTGTGGTTTTCTTTTTACATTGTGTAAATAATATGCTAAAACATATAATTATCATTGTTGGAATTAAATATACTTTTTTCATCTGTTTCAAATTATACTGCAATATTAATTTATAGAAATTTGCAGTAATAAGTATTATTGATAAACGGGCTTATTTATTGATAAGTAAGCCTTTAGTTCTGGATTTTTCTGAAATAGCACACAACGCCCGCCTGGCTTTGCGAAGTTACAAAAATTCTGAGCAAAGCGAAAGGAAATTTTTGGAATTTTGCAAAACCAGCAGTTGTACGCAGTCCGC
>JAYUJN010000018.1:0-53858 GCA_043765195.1 Bacteroidota bacterium
CAAAACACCATCAAAAATCGCATTATTTTGGGCATTGACCCAGGCACTACCGTAACTGGCTATGGCATTATAGCCATAGAAAACAATAAAATAAGCCATTTGATAGAGATGGGTTATTTGAAATTAGACGGTTTTGAGAGCCACTACCTGCGCCTAAAACGGATTTTTGAGCGGGTGCAGAGCCTCATAAACCAGCACCACCCCGACGAATTGGCGATAGAAGCACCTTTTTACGACAAAAATGTGCAAAGTATGCTCAAACTCGGCAGGGCGCAGGGCGTGGCTATGGCAGCGGCTTTGGTGCAAGAAATACCCATAACCGAATATGCGCCCCGCAAGGTAAAACAGTCGATAACGGGTGCTGGCACAGCCTCCAAGGAACAGGTAGCCGCCATGCTCATGCGCCTGCTCCACCTCACCGAGCTGCCCGCTTACTTAGATGCCACCGACGGCTTGGCGGTAGCCGTATGCCACTACCTGCAAACCTCCAACCCCGTTTTAGGCGGCGGCGGCGCTACCAACTGGAAAACTTTTTTGACACAAAACCCCAACAGAATAAAATGACCTACACAGAACCCATGCTCAGAGACAACGCTTTTTTGGGCAAAACCATCGTAATTACGGGCGGCGGCACGGGCTTAGGCAAAAGTATGACCAAATATTTTATGCAGCTGGGCGCAAACACCATCATTACCAGCCGAAAAATAGACGTGCTGCAAACCACAGCCCAAGAACTGGAAGCCGAAACCAACGCCAAATGCCTCGCCGTAGCCTGCGATGTGCGCCACTACGAACAAGTAGAAAGCCTGTACCACGAAGCCACAGCCCGATTTGGTAGGGTAGATGCACTGGTAAACAACGCCGCTGGAAATTTTATAAGCCCCACCGAAAAACTATCGGCAAATGCCTTCAAAAGCATCATAGACATTGTGCTAATGGGTACAATACACACCACTTTGGCGTTTGGAAAAGCCTGGATAGCCGCCCAGCAACCAGCCACCATACTCAATATATCCACCACTTATGCCCACACGGGCTCGGGCTACGTGCTGCCATCTGCCTGCGCCAAAGCGGGCGTACTCGCCCTCACCAAATCGCTGGCGGTGGAGTGGGCAAAGTACGGCATCAGGCAAAACGCCATCGCCCCCGGACCATTTCCGTCAAAAGGCGCATGGGATAGGCTGCTGCCAGGCGACCTCAGCCAAAAATTTGACCTAAAACAACGCAACCCATTAAAAAGGCTCGGCGAACACCAAGAACTCGCAAACTTAGCGGCTTACCTCATATCCGATTTTTCGGCTTATATAAATGGCGACGTAATAACCATAGACGGCGGCGAATGGCTAAAAGGCGCAGGGCAGTTTAATATGCTCGATGCCATACCAAACGAACTGTGGGAAGAAATAGAAAAAATGATAAAAACAAAAAAATAAGGGCAAAAACACCCGAAAAACGCCGTTTTATACACAAACACAGTTTTTTGGCACATTTTTTTCAGTAAATTACAAAAAAAACGTGTAATTTTGTTTTATGATACAACTACCTAAACCTATCAGATGGCTAAACCCTCAAAACTTTATGCAAAAAAAGTCGGTTTTTATCCTTTTTGTCTGCATTTTTGTTTTTTATAAAACCTGCTACACCGCCGATTCTTTTTATAAACAACCCATAATGAGCCAAACTTCGGTGTACCCATACCACCTGAGTACGCCGCAAACCGCACAAGGCTCTCGGCAGTGGGTGGACTCGATGTACAAGAGTATGAGCGCCGACCAAAGAATTGGGCAACTGTTTATGGTAGCCGCTTTTTCGAACATATCGGAGGTATATGATGCAAAAGTAGCCAGTTTGATAACCAACCACCACGTAGGCGGTCTCATTTTTATGAAGGGTTCGCCCGAAAAACAAGCCCAGCTCACCAACATTTACCAAGGCATGAGCGCAGTGCCGCTGCTGGTATCCATGGACGCAGAATGGGGGCTGAGTATGCGCCTAAGCAACACGCTCAAATACCCAAACCAAATGACCTTGGGTGCGCTGCAAAACAACAAATTGATATACGAAATGGGCAAAGCCATTGGGGCTGAATGCCAGCGCATTGGGGTAAATGTGAGTTTTTCGCCCGTGGTAGATGTAAACAACAACCCGAACAATCCCGTAATTAATTTTCGTTCTTTTGGCGAAGACAAATACGCCGTAGCCGACAAAGCCGTAGCCTATATGCGTGGCTTACAAGAAATGCGGATTTTGGCTTGCGCCAAGCATTTCCCGGGGCATGGCGACACCGATGCCGACTCGCACCAAACCCTACCCACCATAAGCGTGAGCCGTGATAGGCTGGAAGACATAGAGCTTTTTCCGTTTCGCAGGCTGGTAAATGCAGGTGTGGGCAGCGTAATGATAGCGCACCTTTTTATACCCGCACTGGATCCCACACCAAACCGTGCCTCTACCCTATCGCCTACGATTGTGAGCGACCTTTTGAAGGACGAACTGGACTTTAAAGGGCTGATTTTTACCGATGCCCTAAACATGAAAGGCGTGAGCGAATACTACCCGCCTGGCGTGTTAGATGTGCAGGCACTCATAGCTGGAAACGACGTGCTGCTGTACCCCACGGACGTTCCCACAGCCCAAAAAAACATAAAACAAGCCATAAAAGACCGAAAACTAAGCTGGAAAGACATAGAGCAAAAGGTAAAAAAGATACTGCAAGCCAAGTATTGGAGCGGGCTAAACCACTACCAACCCGTGCAGCTACCCGAGCTGAACCACGACCTAAACATGGCGAGCCACCTGTATTTGATACAGAAAATATACCAAAAATCGGTTACGTTGGTCAAAAACAAAGGGGCAATAGTGCCGTTTAGCAATGCGAGTAAAAACGACATTTTTTGCATTTCGGTGGGCGCATCGGGCAATGCCAAGTTTACAGAATCGGTGAAACTATACACAGATGCCAGCTCGGCAGAAGTATCGTGGAACGCCGACCCTGCTACCATAGCCGAAATACAAGCCCGAGCCTCGAAGTATAAAAATGTACTCATCGGCATTCATTTACCCACCCAAAAAGCCGCCGACAACTACGGCATAAGGGCAGATGCCTTGGCTATGATTAGAGAAATAAGCTACCGAACGCCGACCACCGCCGTGGTTTTTGGCAACCCATATAGCCTAAAAAACTTTAAATCGCCCGATGCTGTTTTGTGCGCCTACGAAGACAACCCAAGCACGCACTTGGCGGCGGCACAAGCCCTGTTTGGTGCTACCGACATAGAGGGCAGGCTGCCCATAAGCATCGACGAAAACTGGACTGTAGGCACGGGCATACAGCTACAAGGCTGGGGAACGATGGAAAACATTAGCCCCGAAGGCTTGGGCATAAGCAACCTCGCCCTGCTGCGCATAGACTCTATGGCTCAGGCACTTATAAACAAAGAAGCCGCTCCTGGCTGCCAAATTTTTGCGGCAGTGGGCAACAAAATATTTTACAACAAGGCATTTGGCTACCAAACCTACGAAAAAAATACGCCCGTAACCAACCAAACGCTCTACGATTTGGCATCTTTGACCAAGGTAGCCGCCAGTGCACTGGTGATAATGAAGCTGTGCGAACAAAAAAAGCTGGACTTGGACGAAAAAATAGTAACCTACCTACCCGAACTCGAGGGTACGAACAAAGCCAGCCTCACGCTCAGAGAAATACTCACGCACCAAGCGGGTTTGCAGGCATGGATACCCTTTTACTTAGAAACCATAGACGGCAACGGCGCTAAACCGAGCCTGTACAAACCCAAGCCCGAAGACGGATTTACGATACCCGTAGCCGAAAATTTGTACCTGCAAAAAACCTACGTGGATACCATTTATAAGCGCATAGCCGACTCGCCGCTAAAAACCCGCAGCCGCTATTTATACAGCGATTTGGGGTATTTTTACGTAAAAAAAATAGCCGAAAAACTCACGGGCGTACCCTTAGATGAATACGTGGAGCAAAATTTTTATGCACCGATGGGCTTGAACAACCTGTGTTTTAATCCGCTGAAAAAATACAATAAAATGCAAATAGCGCCCACCGAAAACGACACCGAGTTTCGAATGCAGCTTTTGCAGGGCTACGTACACGACTACGCCGCCGCCCAAATGGGCGGCGTGGCGGGTCATGCGGGCTTGTTTGGCAATGCCACCGATGTGGGTACGCTCATGTACGTGATGCTGCAAAACGGCATTTATAGCGGAAAAATGTACATTCAGCCCGACATAGTGCGTGAGTTTACCAAACAACAATACGACGGCAACAGGCGTGCGCTGTGCTTCGACCGCCCGAGCTTAGATGCCGCCAGCAGCCCCACCGCCGCCTCGGCGAGTGCCAGCAGTTTTGGGCATTCGGGCTTTACGGGTACTTATGTGTGGGTGGACCCAAAGTACAACTTTGTCTATGTTTTTTTGAGCAATAGGGTAAACCCAACCGCCGACAACAAAAAGTTGATTAGCCTAAAATCTCGGGTAAAAATACAAGAGGCTTTTTACGATGCCCTAAAACAAATGCAAATTAACAACTCCGACGATTTTAACCAAGCCTCAAAATGACCAGTATCATAGATTTTGTGCTGCACATAGATAAGCACCTCGCCACCATTATACAAAACTACGGCAACTGGGCGTATGCCATTTTGTTTCTAATCGTTTTTGCCGAAACAGGGCTGGTGGTTACGCCGCTGCTGCCTGGCGATTCGCTGCTTTTTGCGGTGGGTGCGCTGTGCGGGCGTGGTATGCTGGATATTTATTTTGTAATTCCGCTGCTGTTTTCTGCCGCCATTTTGGGCGACAATGTAAACTATTTTGTGGGCAGATACCTGGGCGAAAAAGTATATTCGGGCAGTTATAAGCTCATAAAAAAAGATTATGTGGTGCGCACCCAAGGTTTTTATGAAAAACACGGCGGCAAAGCCATCATTTTTGCTCGCTTTATACCGATTATTCGCACTTTTGCGCCGTTTGTGGCGGGCGTAGGCAAAATGAATTACTCCAAGTTTTTGGCATATAGCGTGGCAGGCGGTTTGTTTTGGGTAATTAGTTTTACGGTACTCGGCTACAAGTTTGGCGAGTTAGACGTGGTAAAGCACAATTTTACGCTGGTGGTTTTTGGCATCATCGGTATTTCGCTGCTGCCTGCTGTGTATCAGGTAGTTAAAATGAAAATGGAGAGCAGCAAGTAATTTTTCCAACCCAAAAAAGACAAGAAAGCAAGCCAGATAGTAGCATAAAATAAAAACATTAGCTTAGTGCCATGAAATTTGTTGATGTAAAAAACGATGTAGCCTTCCGAAAAATATTCGGAAATGAGAACAGAAAAGAAGTACTAATTTCTTTTTTGAATGCAGTTTTGTTGTTAGAAAACGACAGAAAAATTGTATCCGTAGATATTTTAACGCCTTACCAACTGCCAGCATTAAAAGGTGGCAAAGTTACCATCGTGGACGTGAAAGCCAAAGACCAAAGCGATAAAAATTACATCGTAGAAATGCAGGTAGCCGACGTTGATGGGTTTGACAAACGGGTTTTATATTATGCCTCAAAAAGTTATTCTTCGCAAATAGACAGAGGCGATTTGTACGAACAACTAAACCCAACTTTTTTTATTGGCATTTTAGATTTTGAAGCCACAAAAAATAAAGACTACATAAGCCGCCACAAAATTATCGACATTATAACAGGAGAAAACTTTATAAAAGACATTGAATTTAACTTTATTGAACTTCCAAAATTCAATAAGAGGGAAACTGAATTGACTTCTGTAATTGAACAGTGGGTTTATTTTATAAAAAATGCCGAGGATTTAGAGCTAATACCTGAAAGTGTAAAAGACGAGGGTTTAAAAAGCGCCTACCAAGATGCAGACAAATACAACTGGACAAAAGCAGAATTGGAGGCTTACGATTATGCGCTAATGCGAGAACAAGACGACAGAGGACGAATGAGTTTTGCTCAAAGAAAAGTACGAGAAGACATCGCTCGCAGTTTGTTTAAAACGGGGCTTTCTACCCAAGAAATTGCGGTACACACCCAACTCACCACAGAACAAGTGGAAAAACTCCGAGAACAAGCATAAAACCAAGCCACATAGCACAACAAGCCCCCGCCCCCACGCCTATCGGCGTGGGGGCGGGGTTTTCGAGTTGGTATTACTATTAAATCAGGTTTATTTGTATCACATATTGCTATGCCGCTGGGCTACTCCACCCTTATTTTTTCGCCAAGCATTTTGCCTTCTTGCGTTTCTACTTGCAAGTAATAAATGCCTTGCGCCAAATCGCTGGTGTTTAGCTCCAACATATCATTGGTTTTGGCGGCATTTATGGTGGTATTTACCACTATTTTGCCCATCATATCATAAATTCTGAGGCGGTCGTTTCCGCTTAGGTTTACGTTTTTAAGCTCCAAATATACATTGCTTCCCCTGTTCAACGGGTTCGGGAAAGCCCTTAGCGTAGATGCCACCGCCGAGCGCAGTACTTCTTTGCGAGCCATTTCGTTGGGTTGTGCTGCCACAAAAGTAGGCGTGGCATAGTCCACGGCGCACAGGTCAAAGCTGCCTTGTGCCGAGCCAAATCCCCAAATCCTTACGTACAAAATTGTGCCTGCGGGGCGAGTTACCGTAATTACAGGCATCAGTCCGCCACCCGAGCTAAAATTATCGTCCTCACAATCTATGTAGGTCAAATTGTTACAACCGCCCTCATACACCGCCATCACCGCATCGAACATTGTACCTGCGCTGGTGCGCAAAGTTACCGTTCCGCTTGCAGGCACTGCTACCAAATACCAAACATCAGAGTTGTAAGGCGTGGGGCAAGTGGCAGATACCGTATTCAGGTTGTAAGTAGCATCTACGGTTGTGCCGCTGGTTAGGGTACAAGTGCTATCGGCGGCTATGGTGTAGGCGCTGCACGCTTCGTCGTTGAGGGGCGGCGTTCCGCCGCCAGGGTTGCCACTGCCATTTGTACCGAGCTGGGTTACATACACGCTGCGCATCATGCCAGGAGCCATTAGGCGCACCATGCCCGTGCGGGTCCACGTATTGGGGTTGGCGGCGTAGCTTATATTAAGCGTACTATTGTTTATGCCAGATGTCGCCGAAAGGCTAATCCAGCTACTCATTGTATTTATGGTATAGCTTAGGTTTGAAGTAATGCCGATGCTATCCGTACCCGCCATGCTGGCTACCACCAGTTGCGATGGGTTGGGCGTTAAATACACCGCTTGCAAATTGTAGGCTAACTGCGAAAAGAAAGTGCTACCAAAATCGTCGTTGTAGCCCAGTTGGTTCACACCCGAGCTATCAAACAGCTCGAGGTAAGTATCGGTTACGCCTCCGCCTGCCACAGCCGACGTAGTTACCACAAAACCAGTTCCACTCGTGGTTATATCCAAGGCATATTCGCCCGTGTTGTTAGGCGAAAAACCCCTACATTTTAGCTTGTAGCCGACGCCCAAATAGCTAAAATCAAACCAATCTTGGTCTTGCGCCGTGAGGCACAGCGCAGCATTGCTATATGGCAATGTACCTATGGCAGATGCCACAGCCACCGCCGCATTGTTTGGCTCTAATGGGTCGAGGCAAGGCGTGCCAGAGCCGTTGCTACCCATCTGATACAGGCTTATAAACTGTTGCGAGCCACCACCCGACAAGTTTATGCCCGCCGAACGGTTATTTGTAAATGTATTTGCGTTGTAGCTTACCGTAAAACTACCATTGCCCACCCCAAAAGCAGGCGCAATGCTTATCCAAGGCGCAGAGCTGCTGGCAGTCCAAGGCGTATTGCTGGCTACCGAAAAAGTGGCTATGCCCGCACTATCTGCCACCTGCAAAAAAGTAGGCGTTACTGCCAAAAATGTTTGCTGCGTATTGTAATTTATTTGCGACTGAAAAGTACCGCCAAAGTCATCATTAAAAGCAATGCGCACGCCGCTGGAATCGTAAAGTTCTAAGTAAGTATCGATATTGCCATTTACCGCACCCGTAGTTACCGTGAAAGTAGTAGGGCTATTGCTCACAAAATCGATGGTATATGCGCCCAAGCTCATCGAGCCATTTGGCGAAAAACCCCTGCATTTTAGATTATAAGTATTGCCCGCAAACGAAAGGCTAAACCAATCTTGGTCGCCAGGCGTGAGGCACAAAAGCGCATTGTTGTACGGAAAAGACGTAGCCACAGCCGTAGCGGGCGTATTGTTTGGCTCTAATGGGTCGGTGCAAGGCACGGGCGGCGCATTTACGGCACTTTGATAAATGTTAAACACGGTTACACCGCCGTTTGCGCTGTTAAACACCACATTTGCACTGCGTGATGATGTGCCTGTATTGGCGGCATAGTTTATGGTTAGTGCGCCGTTGCCCGAGCCTGAACCCGAAGAGCCGCCATTTATACTAAGCCACGCCGACGAAGTGCTGTATGTGTAAGCCCCAGCAGCCGATATGGTTGTGGTTACAGTACCAGCCAAGTCGCTCACTTGGGCATATTGTGGCATGAGTACCACGCCTGTACCGCCGCCGCCACCTGGGTTACCAGTTGGGTTGTAAACAATGCGTGAGTAAAAACTATTACTCAAAATATAATCGTCGTTTTGGGCAAGGCGCACTACACCACCTGCATCGTACAGTTCTAAGTAAGTATCTGTATTTTGATTGGGGCTGGGTGCGCTTGTGGCTATGGTTATGTTGCCGCTGGTATCGGCTGCAATGTCTAAGTTGTATCCGCCCGAGGTATTGGAGCCAAACCCACGGCAAAGCACCAAATAATTCGTTCCATTTGCCGTAAAACTGAACCAATCTTGATCCAAAGGCAAAAGGCAGCCCGTGGTGGTATAAGGCAACAAACTTACTGCTGTATTTTGCAGCGTAGTATTGTTGGGTTCGTTGGCATCTACGCAGGGTGTAACTTGTGCAAAGCCACTGGTACCCAACCAGAACATGGCGCATATAAGTAGGAGTTTTTTCATGGGTTTAAGATGGTTTGTTTTAGTTAAATGATTTTGTACAAGCTAATACGCAGGTATTTACAAAAGGTTTGGTTCTCTTCATTTTTTTTGTAAGGATACAAAGTTTGGCTGGGTTATTCGCCCATTTTAAAATCGGATACCAAGCCTTCGCCAAGCCAGTTTGCTATGGCTTGACGGTTGTCGTGCAGCAAAATGCGTTTTAGGTCAAAGGCATTTTGAATGTTGCCCACCTCTATATATACGGCGTAGGGCGTGGTGGCTTTTAGGCTATACAGCTTTCGGGCTTCTATGGTGCCACGGTAGCCACGGTTTTTTTGGTGTTCGGCGTACTTTTGTGCCAAGGTGCTGTGCAGGTTTAGGGCGAGCCGTGCGCCTTTTTCGCTGTTTTGTAAGTGATAAAAATAAAGGTCGGTTTGTGCGTCCTCAGCCCTGGAATCTATGTGTATTTCTACCACACGTTGGTAGCTGGCTTTGTGTTTTTGGGCTAATTGGTTTATTATCTCCACCCTTTGCTCCAAGCGTTTGAGCTGGTTTAGCGGTATTTTTCCTTTTTTGTAGCAAGTTTCGCCTTGGTCGGGCGGCAAAATGGCTTGGTCTCTTATGCCATTTTTTTCGTCTCGGGTTATCATATACACTTTTGCGCCGTTGGCTATGAGTTTTTGGGCGAGGCGCAGGGTAATGTCGTAGGCATATTCGTCTTCGCAAATGGTGCTGCCGTTGTGGGTTGCCATAGCGCCAGGGTCGGGTCCGCCATGCCCGCTGATGAGGTAAAAAACCGCTCCTTTTAGCGCATGGCTCTCAAAGGGTACGCTCTCGTGGGCTTTACCCAAAAGAGGATATTTGCCCGAAATAAAATTATTTTTTGGTGGCTGCGCACAAAGCAAGCCATGCGCAAAAGCACACAGCACAAACAAATATTTCATGTTTTGTAATATATTTTGCAAAAATAATGGTTATGCATAGCTTCTTTTTAACAAGTTGTTCATAACTCAAAGAAAATTCGTCGATTTTCTTACGCACTTCGTCGATTTATTTATAAAGTTAATCTTTTAATCACATTTCAACCACCAAAAGCTATTACTTTTGTAATGGTTAAAAAAAACAAACAAACCTATTAAAAAACAGATGCAAACTTTTACCAAATCAATCAGAGCATGGGTAGCTACGTGCGCCCTAATTTGTATGAGTACGCTTGCTTTTTCGCAAGTGGTCATTAATGAATTTTCGCCAGACCCCACAGTAGGCGAAGCAGTAGGTGCCGAATGGGCTGAATTATACAATGGCTCGGCTGGACCCGCCAACATTGGCGGCTGGATACTTACTACTGGTAGCTGCCCCAGTACACCAGGTATGACTACTTGCGGTTATAGCGTAGTAATACCTACTGGAACGGTAATGCCTGCTAATAGTTTTTTATTGATAAGCAATGCAACCCTAATGAGCTGTGCTACCTGCGACTATGCGGGTTTGCATACTGCTTTGGGCGTGCTACCAAACGCACCTACGGGCGTAGCCGATTTTGCGGCAGGCAAAGCCGATGCTGCGTTTTTAAACTTGGCTACCTGCGGCTGTGCCGTATCGGCGGCTGGCTGCACCACTTCGCCAAGCGCAAATACCAGCTTTGTACTCAACAATGCCACTGCTGCCACCGACGGCGAGCGCATAGGGCTATTTAATAACCTCGGAGTTTTGGTAGATGCCGCTTATTATGAGCAAGGCAACCAACAAAACCCAGCCACAAGTACACTCGTAACCAACTCTATGACCCTAGCAACCGTACCAAGCGTAAGCGGTGCCAATGCCTACCCCGTGCCACAAACTACCTTGCCCGCCATACCCGATGCCGCATATTTTAACTTAGGCACGCTTATAGATGGCTGCACAAGCTCTTACAACCGTGTACCAGATGGAGGCACGTGGGGCTTAAACTCCGCACCGTCTCGCAAAGGCTCGGGCGGCAACCAAACTACCGCCACCGACCAACCCACCCCAGGCTACAAAAACGACTATACCGACAATGGCAGTGCCAACCAACAGCCCTTTAATTTTTATGTAGATAACATAGTAATAGGCGATGCCGAAGACGTAAGAACAGGCGCTACACTGATATACGGCGTACCCAGCGACTTTATCGGCGGAGCTACCGCTAATACATTTACGACCAAGCCCGCAAGTGCCGCCACCAACCGAAAAATAATTACCTGCACCACAGGCGGCGAAACACTCGCTCTAAAATACGAAAACTACAACTTCCAACACGTAGAAGAAAACTCAGTATTGGCAAGCAGCACCTCGGGTACTGGTAGTGCCACCACCTTGGCTGGTAGCTATATTACCATAGGCATAGATGGTGCTACCCCCACAGCAGCACCCGCCAACTCCACTGGTACAGCCACTGGCACTACGGGCTGGTCAGAGCAAGGAGGCTCATCGGGGCTTTCGCCTGGCAACTCATCTATACTACCTGATGCTACGGGTAAAACTACGCTTACTAAAACCGTAACGATGCCCGCCATAGCCACTTGCGAAATAAAAACAGCTCTGTATAATATGATTACCAGAAACTATGGCAACTCATTGGTTTGTAGTGCTGGTAGGTCTGGCAATAGCTCTTCGCTGGGCAATGCAGTAGGTATTTCAAACACCACCTCGAGCGACTGCTGGGAAGGCGCATCTTACTTAGTAACCTTGGTAGGCAAACCCACCGTACCCACAGCAATTGCAAACACCGCCTTCGTTTGCCCTGGGCGCAAAACCGACCTGTCTGCCACAAACTGCACCTACAACGCACCACCAGCCAACGCCGATGTAGCCGTAGCCACAAGCGTAGAATTTTATGCATCAAACGCAGTAGATGCCACAGGCGCACCCACAGGAACACTACTAACCAATCCTGTAACCGTACCCACAGGCGGCGGACTAACCGTATATGCTTTTTCAAAAGCCACCATAACACCCGTAGCAGGTGTACCCATGGTAGGTATGGCAGCTTGTTATAGCGCACCCGTTGCATACAACATACCCGACCCAGGCGCAGCTTGCGCACTTGGCGTAACTTGGGCTGCCGTAGAAGCCAAAATTAAAAACAACGACCAAGTAGCCATCAACTGGATTACTGCCTCAGAAACAAATACCGCCACTTTTGAAGTAGAAAGGTCGAACGAAGACGGCAAAAATTTTGAAAAAATAGCCACAACAAACGCAAAAGGCAACAGCAACACCTACGCCAACTACACGTATTTAGATACAAAACCACTAAAAGGTTTGAACTATTATAGGCTAAAACAAACAGACCTCGATGGCAAATTTGAATACAGCAAAACAGTATCGGTAACCATAAAAAATGAGGGCATCGCTTTCCAGCGCATCTACCCAAATCCGTTTGCAAATGTACTGAACGTAAATATTTTGTCGGATTACAACGAACAAGCCGAATTTATTGTTTATGATGCACAAGGTAAAATAGTGCTTCAAAAAACTGTTCCGATACAAATTGGGCTGAACAAAACGGAAATAGAAACCGCAAACTTGGCAAAAGGCGTGTACAACCTAAGGGTACTTACACCAAAAAATACAATAAACTCCAATATTATAAAATAAAACCTTAAAGCAAGGGATACAAAATTGCAGTCCTTGCTTGTTTTTCACACAATTACTCACACACAAAACACACAAACCAAATTCATTATGTTCAAACTAAATTTCAAATTTATGACCGTGGTAGCAGCTACCATCATCGCCAATGTTCTTGTGGCGCAGGGGCAGATTACCATTTTATCGCAGGCAGTAAACCCTTGTGGAAACGACGGCAGCAACGAGTTTATCATATCCAGGATAGGTAGTACTGGGGTAAACATAGCTGACATGGGCATTTCTTCGGGGCAAGCTGGCACCGCAGCTGGCGTGGGCAGCGTCACTGCCAACGACAACCTAAATTTTACTTGGCTTGGCACCAACTTACCCCCCAACCCATACAGCATTGTAGGACTTAGCAACGAAACTACCGAAGCTGTTAGCAACTCGGGTAATGAAGTTTATGGATTTTTGTACCCAAGTATTCTAGCAGACAATATGACCATCACCAGCCGAATTGCTGACTTAAATACTGCCGCTGGCTGTAATGTATTTTTACCAGTACCCACCACCAACATCATTCCTCCGAACAGTAATGTAATAGTACTACTCGGCGCTGGTGCCTGTGGATTAGATGCACCCGCAACAAACCTTAATTTTAGCAACCATTGTCCCGCTAATTCAAGTAGCCAATACTATGTAGTAGTAGGTGTAGGCGATGGTGGTGGAGGCTCTTCTGCGCCTTGCACTTCGCCTACCTCAGGGTATTTTGGTAATACTGCCACCAGAACGTCGTATTCACTTTTGTACAACAGCGCACTTGGTGCAAATACTGCCGTAGGTAACTACGCCGTAAATACCCAAACTTACACCTCGAGTGGTGGTAGTGCTACCAATGCTGGTGTAGCCACACCAGGCGCAGGGGGTAATGCAACTTATGTAAATAACCAAGGCTGCGTGCCTTCGCCAAACACAATTTTGCCAATAAGCCTTATATCTTTTGACGCAAAAAATGGTTTGGGTAGCATTGTTCTATCTTGGGCTACCGCCTCAGAAGAAAACAACAGCTACTTTGAGGTAGAGCGCAGTTTGGACGCTATTAGCTTTGAAAAAATTGGTACTGTAAAAGGCAATGGCACTACCAACGCCAAACGCAGCTACACCTTTACCGATGCCAACCCTTATGGCGGCATGAACTACTACCGTTTGCGCCAAGTGGATTTAGATGGCAAAACGACGGTTTCGCACATGGCTTTTGCTAAATATACAAGCAAATTGGTTTCTTTTGAGCAGGTTTACCCAAATCCGTTTATAAATGAGCTAAACTTGGTGATAAGCAATGCCATAGCCGCCGAAGCTACCCTAAGCATCGTGGACGTAACGGGCAGGATAATAAGCACCCAAGCCGTAAGCCTACAAGCTGGCAACAACAGCCTAAACCTAAGCACCACCCAACTGGCGCAGGGCATATACAACCTTGTGTTGCGCACGGGCAAAACGGTGGTAAGCACCCGAATAGTGAAATAAGGCGCAAGAAGCCTTAAAAAATGCAAAAAACGCTGCAAGATACACTTGCAGCGTTTTTTTGTTTGTATATTTGTACCAAACTTTTTACATCTTTATTTTTTAAAAAAGCAATGAAAATACTTCGCAATTTTATTTTTTTAATTCTAACCATAATGTCCGCAACAGCAGCACAAGCACAACTAAACCCCGAAACCCTACCCGACGGCTTATACGCCGAAATGAAAACCAACAAAGGTAGCATTTGGCTAAAACTCGAAATGGAAAAAACGCCGATAACCGTAGCCAATTTTGTGGGTTTGGCGGAGGGAAAAATACGCAGCACCGCCAAGGCGGCGGGCGTGCCTTATTACAACGGATTGAAATTTCATAGGGTGATAGCCGATTTTATGATACAAGGCGGCGACCCCACAGGCACGGGCATGAGCGGACCGGGCTATAAGTTTAAGGACGAAATAGAGCCGAGCCTGAAACACGACCGCCCAGGTATATTATCTATGGCGAACTCGGGACCGGGTACGAACGGCAGCCAGTTTTTTGTTACGCACAAAGAAACGCCGTGGCTCGATGGCAAGCACACCGTGTTTGGTAGCGTGCTACAAGGGCAAGATGTGGTAAATGCCATAGCCCAAGGCGATAGTATTGTGGAGCTGAACATTGTGCGCCGTGGCGCAGCAGCCAAGGCTTTTGATGCGGCTAATGTGTTTGGTAAAAGTATGTTTGGGCTAGACCCGATTTACCCCGAAACCAAAAAACTGAGCGACAAAGACCTGCCCACAGATGGCATTTTTGCACAAATAAATACCACAAAAGGTACGATACTTTGTAAGCTCGAGGCAGAAAAAACGCCGCTGACCGTAGCCAATTTTGTGGCTTTGGCAGAAGGTACAATGCCCAACTCCGCCAAAGCGGCGGGCGTGCCGTACTACGATGGCATTGTTTTTCATAGGGTGATACCGCAGTTTATGGTGCAAACGGGCGACCCACAAGGCACGGGCATGGGCGGACCGGGCTACAATTTTAAGGACGAAATAGAGCCGAGCCTTATCCACGACCGCCCAGGCATACTGTCGATGGCGAACGCTGGACCTGGCACCAATGGCAGCCAAATATTTATAACCCACGTGGCTACGCCGTGGCTGGATACCAAACATACGGTGTTTGGCAGCGTGGTGCAGGGCATGGAAGTGGTAAATGCCATAGCGCAGGGCGACAAAATAACCAGCGTGCTGATATTGCGCAAGGGCAAAACCGCCGAAAAGTTTGATGCCGTAGAGACTTTTAACAAGCTCAAATAAAAGTTTGAGCGTAGGTTTTTGGCGTAAACGCACAAAAGAGCAGCTTGTTTTATTGGGTAAAAACGATGAAATAAGCTGCTCTTTTTTTGGGAGGGTAGATTTGTTTATAAATCCCGTAGGGATTGAACGTTTGTAGAGGCAATGCCACAAAAATGAGTACGACCCCGAAGGAGGTCGCAGGTTACCTGCCACGTATTTTTTCTACAAACGTTTGATGCCTTTGGCATCAGGTTGTGAAACTGGTATTGGGCTTAGTACGAAATATATAAATAGAGTTTTAGAATTTTGATTAACTTTGTGAGACGACAAATAAAAAAATGAAATTAAGCTACATCATTAATTTAAAATCCATAGAACCGCGAGAATGGGAACTTGCTTTTGACGGCATTCAAAAGATAATTGAAAACTATCCTGTTGAGTTGGTGCGCATGAAAAGCGAAAATAAATTGGGCGTAGAAAGATTTTGTTGGACAAATGAAGTTTTATTTGAAGAAAATAACGCTGTATGTATCCAGCTTAAAGGAGACGGTTTAACGTTGGAATATGGCTCAACTTTTACATTTTATAGAGATATTCAAGTTCAATTAAGTGAAAAAGAAGACGTAGATTACACTCAAAATCCGTTTTATTTAGCACCCGAGCAAGAATATTTCCATTGCATTGCAGGATATTCCGAATTTGACATTTTAAACAATTGGGATACCTGCGGGCATCCTTATACCTACTGCATTTTGGCGATTGGCATTTATTTGGAGCATTGCTTTTATGAAAAATCATATTTGGCAGGCGACTACAATCCAGCGCAAATAGAAATAGTTTTGTCTTGGTTGAAAGATGTTTTTAAAACCTCTATTTCCACACCCAAAACAATTGACCACAACTTACTTTGGCAAAAACTACTGCCACTATACAACGACAAAAAAAATGCCATCGTTAGGTTTTGGTTTTTATCTAAGCAAAGCCCTTCAAAAAAAATATCTTATTTGTTAGAACAAGATAAAGAAGAAACAGACCAATTTTTGATTGACGGGTTAAAAAGCTACAATTCTGTGCATCAATGGGGCGTAATTGATATTTTAATGCCTTATTTGGTTGCTTGCAATGATTTGGATTTGTTTATTTTGTTTTTCAAAAAAGTGCAAAAAGCAAATACTCACGAGGCATTTAATTTGTGTGAGCTATTAAAAATGATTTTAGAAAAAGGTGTTTGTGAGCCACCTTTTGAAAATGAAATGATTAAGGAAATAAACAAATCCAGACCTTCGTTGGAAACAGGCATGGGGGGACTGAACAAGCTGTTTTTTAAAATGGGTGGCTTGCCAAACACCACTGATTTTTATGCAACACCAGATGAATTGCTGGAAGTGTTTGCGTACCACGAGCCTCAAAATGGCGGCGAGTTCAAGCATATTTTAGATACCAATATTGAAAAAATAAAAGAAAAAAGGAAGAAAATTAATACAAAAATAGAAACCTCAATCGAAAAAATTATAGCCGACGATGCGCATGATTTTGAGGTCAGTTCAGATAAAATAAAAAACTTTGGGTTTAGCCGTGAGGATTATTTTGTTGAGGAGGCGCAGTCGCAAAGAGAAACGTACAAAGATTTTGAAATAGGTGCAAAAATAATAGGCGACAGCATAAGGAAAAATTTAGCCCTCTATAAAGAAAAATATGGTGAAAACTACATCGAGTTGAAGGATAAAAATGAAGTTTTGAGGTATATTTACAAAGCTGTTTCAAAAAGAGGATTTGTTCTAACAGAAAATGCTTGGCACAACATTGACAGCGAAACTGACATCGAAATATTAGAAAGCATCGCTTATTATGTAAGCCTTACAGAAAGAGAAATTAAATTTTGGGCGTGGAGAAAGTATTATTTGGAAAACAACAATTATTGGACGTATTTGAAGGCAGAATAAAACTACGCCCGATAGCTGAATAGTTATATATAAATAAACGATATATTTCACCAACTTATAAAATACCCAAAACATGAAGTTCGTTCAACCCAAAAGAGTAAATCTTGTTAAAAAGGCAGTTATGTGCCTCATTTTGAGCGTAGTTGTGTGTGCTTTTGGTTATCAAAAAAACTTTTTATCGGAACAAAAAAAGTATGAACGGGTGCGCACTGCATTAAAAGAAAAAGAAGGATTGATTACAAAAAATCTGCAAGACAAAGGTTTAACGCTCAACGACTTAAACATAATTGTGATTGCGTATAAAGACGAGGACGAACTGGAGATTTATGCAAAGAAAAAAAATGAAACAGCATACACCAAACTGGCTACCTACAAAATCTGCTCACGCTCTGGTGCGCTTGGTCCCAAACGAAAAAAGGGCGACAACCAAGTACCCGAGGGGTTTTACTACATAAACAGGTTCAATCCGAGTAGCAACTTTTACGTTTCGCTTGGGCTAAACTACCCCAACCAGGCGGATAAACTGAAAAGTAATGCCTCGGATTTGGGTGGCGATATTTTTATTCATGGCTCTTGCGTTACAATCGGTTGTATGCCTATGACGGACGACAAAATGAAGGAAATTTATTTGTATGCCATTCATGCCAAAAACAATGGGCAAACTAAAATTCCAGTTTATGTTTTTCCGTTCAAAATGACGGAACAAAACTTTGCGATGTACAAAGCAAAATACAAGGACAACAAAATATTGCTGGCGTTTTGGAGCAATCTAAAAACAGGTTTTGATGCATTTACCAAAGGAAAAAGAGACCTAAATTTTATAATAGCCCCCAACGGCGACTATTTGTACTAATTCCGTAAAAAAAACCCCCCAAAAAACCTTCGGTTTTTTGGGGGGTTTCTCGATTAATGCTTTATGACTTTTCAGCAGATTTTAAATAAAGGTTTCTCGACTGATGCTGAATAGCTTTTCAGACGATTTCAAACGAGTTTTTCAGCCAAACAAACCTTACTTCTGTTCCTTTTCCTTTTTAATCGGTTTTGGTTTGGCTACGCTTACCACCAAATCCGATTTTTCCTCGTTTATATCCACGCTTATTTCGTCGCCCTCTTTGAGTTCGCCGTTTATTATTTTTTCCGCAATGTTGTCATCTACATACTTTTGTATGGCTCTTTTCAGCGGTCTTGCCCCAAAACTTGGGTCGTAGCCCTTGTCTGCCAAAAACGCCTTTGCCTCATCGCTCAGTTTAATGGTATAGCCCAAATCCACGATGCGTTTGTAGGTATCTTGCAGGTTTATGTCTATAATTTGGTTTATTTGCGGCTTGTCCAGCGGGTCAAAAACGATTACGTCGTCTATCCTGTTCAAAAACTCGGGCGCAAACGCCTTTTTAAGCGCACTTTCTATCACGCCTTTGCTATCGCTGTCAAAGGCAGTTTCACGGGTATTGGTGCTAAAACCCACGCCCGTACCAAAATCTTTCAGCTTTTTAGAGCCTATATTCGAGGTCATGATTATAATCGTATTCTTAAAATCAATTTTCCGCCCGAGGCTATCCGTTAGCATACCGTCGTCCAGCACTTGCAGCAGCAAGTTAAACACATCGGGGTGCGCTTTTTCTATTTCATCGAGCAAAATTACGGCATAAGGCTTGCGGCGCACTTTTTCGGTGAGCTGCCCACCTTCTTCGTAGCCCACGTAGCCCGGAGGTGCGCCGATGAGGCGAGAAACCGCAAATTTTTCCATGTACTCGCTCATATCTATGCGTACCAAGGCATCTTGGGTATCGAACAAAAAGCGTGCAAGTTCCTTAGCCAGCTCCGTTTTACCCACGCCCGTTGGTCCCAAAAATATAAACGAACCTATCGGTTTTTTGGCATCTTTTAGCCCCGCTCGGGTGCGTTGTATGGCTTTTGTAATGGCTAATATGGCTTTGTCTTGCCCTATTATTTTGGTTTTTATGGCTTCGCCCATGCCTTTTAGCTTGTTGCTTTCGGTTTGAGCCACTTTGGTTACGGGTATGCCCGACATCATAGCCACCACCTGCGCCACATCGTCGGCGGTTACGTCGTAGCGTTTTTCTTTCGCCAAACGCTCCCACTCCAGCTTGGCTGCGTCCAGTTGGTCTATCAATTGCTTTTCGCCGTCTCTTAACCGTGCCGCTTCTTCGTAGCGTTGGCTTTTTACGACTTTATTTTTCTCTATTTTTATGTTTTCTACCAGTTTTTCCAGCTCAATAATGTTTTCTGGCACATTTATATTGCTTATATGCACCCTTGCGCCCACTTCATCGAGGGCATCTATGGCTTTATCGGGCAAAAACCTATCGGAAACATAGCGTTCCGTCAGCTTCACGCAGGCTTCTATCGCATCTTGGGTATAAGTTACGTTGTGGTGGTCTTCGTATTTTTGCTTAATGTTCGACAGTATCTGAATCGCCTCGTCGGCTGTGGGCGGCTCTACCACCACCTTCTGAAACCGCCTATCCAGCGCACCGTCTTTCTCTATGTATTGGCGGTACTCGTTTAGGGTCGTAGCCCCAATGCACTGCACTTCGCCACGGGCTAATGCGGGCTTAAAAATATTACTTGCGTCCAGCGAGCCAGATGCCCCGCCAGCGCCCACAATGGTATGCACTTCGTCTATAAAAAGAATGATGTGCGGGTTTTTTTCCAGCTCCGTCATAATCGACTTCATGCGCTCCTCAAACTGCCCACGGTATTTTGTACCCGCCACAATCGTAGAAAGCTCCAGCGTTATAATGCGTTTGTTGAACAAAACCCGAGATACTTTTTTCTGCAAAATGCGCAACGCCAAACCCTCGGCTATCGCAGTTTTACCCACGCCAGGCTCGCCTATCAGCACAGGGTTGTTTTTTTTGCGGCGAGATAGTATTTGCGAAACACGCTCTATCTCTTGGTCTCTGCCCACTATTGGGTCTAGTTTTCCCTCTTCGGCGAGCAGCGACAGGTCTCTACCAAAATTATCCAGCACGGGCGTGCGAGATTTTGGGTTGGCAGCCTTGCCAGGCTGTTTGGCATCAAAGCCCTGGCCGCCGCCCCTGCGTTGCGGCTCTTCATCGTCGTCGTCGTTGTATATCGAGCGTGCGCTGGGCGGCGTGGGCGCACGAGGCTCCACTACATCGTCCTCGCTTCCGTTCGTAAACTGGCTATCCAGCTCCGCCTTCACGTCCTCATACCTTATACCAAACCTACTCAATATCCGTGAGGGCAGCGTATCTTCCTCACGCAGCATAGCCAGCAGCAAGTGCGTGGTGCTGATGAGTTCGCTCTTAAAAATTTTTGCTTCCAAATACGTAACTTTCAGCACTTTCTCCGATTGTTTCGTAAACGGCAAATCCTCCACATTGTTCATCACAATGCCCGCCGTACTTTTTATATGTTCTTCCAAGGCTTTTCTGAGGTTAATCAGGTCCAAGCCCAAGTTTTTTAGCGTTTTTACAGCGTGTCCCTCGCCCTCCCGCAAAATCCCCAGCAACAAATGCTCGGGTCCTACAAACTCGTGGCGGAGGCGTATGGCTTCTTCTCTGCTATACGACAGTACTTCTCTTACCTTAGGCGAAAATTTAGCGTCCATGTATGTGTTGTTTTATAATAATATCTCAATTCGTAGTATATAAACACCCGAGTTACCAAAAATGTTCGGCTTTTACAATTGAAATGTAATGATAATAAAGAAATCGATAGCTTGCAAAAAAAAATCAACTTTTTTTGCCTCTTTTTTTCGGGTAAATTCCGAGGTTTTCGGGTGCATAAATTCCGTTTCAACCGCCAAATCACGGCTAAAAAGCCCTACGCCAGCAAATCGGCTACTTCGCTCAGGCTCAAGCCCTTCAAAAAAGAAGTTTCATTTTCTATAATTTGGTTGCTCAAATTTCGTTTGCGAGCCTGCAAGGTTTGTATTTTTTCCTCGAGCGTATTTTTTGTTATAAATTTATACGAAATCACCGTTTGCTGCTGCCCAATGCGGTGCGCACGGTCTATGGCTTGGGCTTCGGTGGCGGGGTTCCACCACGGGTCGAGCAGCAGCACATAGTCGGCAGCGGTGAGGTTTAGCCCCACGCCGCCCGCTTTGAGCGAAATCAAAAACAGGTTTACGGGCGTTTTATTAAATTTTTCCACCAAATTTTGGCGTTCGTTTATGGCTGTATTTCCATCTAAATACAAAAAACCGAATGCCTGCGCCTCCAAGTGCGTTTTCAAAAGCTGCAAGTGCTTCACAAACTGCGAAAACACCAAAATTTTATGCCCCTCGGCTACCAAATTGGCTATCGTTTCGCAAATTTGCACAAACTTCCCCGAATCCTCCACGTACTCGGGCAGCACCATCACGGGGTGGTTGGCTATTTGGCGCAGCATATTCAGCCCCTGCAACAGCAAAATTTGCGACTTTTTAATGTCCTCGCTACCCAAAATTTCGTTTCTAAAACTGGCTTTGTGCTGCTCATACACCTCATTTTGGGCTTGGGTCATTTCACAAAAAATAACCTGCTCGATGCGGGGCGGCAGCTCGGGCGCTACCTCGGTTTTGGTGCGGCGCAGCACAAACGGCGCTATAATCGCCCGCAGTTTGGTGGCGTGGCTACCATCATTTTCTTTTTCTATGGGCGTGGCGTAGTTTTTTTTAAAATAGGGCTTCGTCCCCAGCAGCTTTGGGTTGGCAAAGCTCATCAGCGACCAAAGGTCAATCAGGCTGTTCTCTATCGGCGTACCCGTAAGCAGCAATCGATGCTGGGCTTTTAGGCGTTTTAGCACTTGGGTCGTCTTGCTATCTGGGTTTTTTAGGGTTTGGGCTTCATCGTATATTAGGTAACTAAAATACTGGCTTTCAAACAGTTGAATGTCCGAGCGAGCCGTGCCGTAGCTTGTTATAACCAAATCGTAGTCCAAAAAAATGTTTTTGTCTTTTTGCCGCTGGTAGCCCGTGTGCAGCCCCACTTTCAGCGAAGGCGCAAACTTTTGTGCCTCAAAAAACCAGTTGTAAATCAGCGATGCTGGCACTACGAGCAAACTGGCTTGGGTTTCGCCCGCAAAAGCCTCCTTGTTTTTTAGCAGCAATGCCAGTGTTTGTATCGTTTTGCCCAAACCCATATCGTCCGCCAAAATGCCGCCAAAGCCATTTTTATTCAAAAACCAAAGCCAATCCAAGCCCGTTTTTTGGTAATGGCGCAGCGTAGCCATAAAATTTTGGGGCAGCTCCGTAGCCGAGAACTGGGTAAAATCCCGTTTTTTCACCAACTCATTGTCGGTCATTTGCAGCTCATTCACCAGCCCGATGTACTGTTTTGGTAGCCGCACTTGCTGCTCGTAGTTGGGGTCGGTTTTGGTGCTAAAATGGCATAGCTCGTGCAGTTGCGTAAACCAAACTTCGGGTATAAACGCAATTTCACCGTTTGGCAGCACGTACTCCACGGTTTTATTTAGTATGTGTTGTTTTAGCCTAAAAAACGGAATTTCAAAATCGCCCAGCTGCACCTTGGCTTTTATATCCAACCAATCGTTGTTGTGCGTAAAATCGAGGGTTAGGTTGTTTTTACCAAAATGGTAGCGTTTTTCGTCGGTTTGTGCTATAAAAATGCCATTTTTTCCTATTTCTTCTATATTTTCTTGCAAAAAAAGCAACTTATTGTCGCAGCTATCCAAGCCCAATTCAGCCAAAAAATCCAGTTTTACGGCTTCCAGTTCTGGGTTTCTTTTGGTTTTATAAAAAATAAAACCATCGGCATTTTGGGCTACTCTTACCGCTGTTTTTTTGGGTTCTGTTGCCAAAAAATGGTGGTTTTTGTACTCAAAAACCACTGCTATCTGGGCGTTGTTTTGCTCGTCAAAACTGAGTTTTAGCACCGTTTGGGGCGGCTCTAAGTCGGTGTAAACCTTAAATCCGTCGTAGCGAATGCGGTACTGCTCTATGAGCGGAGCCACAAATTTTTGGTAGTATATCAGCTCCGATTTAGGCTCTATTTCCACGTAGGGTCGCTGCAAAAACGGCAGCAACTTTTTGCCCTCTATCGGAATGCAATAAATTTGGTTTTTTAGCAGCAACCAAGCGGGTTTTTCGCAAATGAGCTGGGCGTTTTGGCGCACAAACTGCACCAGTTTTCCGTTGTATTGCAGGGTTGGGTAGTAGCGAGTGCCTTGCTCGGTGCGCTTAAAATGGAACAAAATATCGGTAAAACCGCCAAAAACTTGCAGCGGCTGCCAGGTAGGTATGCCATCGAGCCCCATGGCAAAAATGGGCTTTTGGGTGATGTAGGGCAGGTTTTTTACCAAGCAAAGCTCTATCAGGTTGCGAAAAACAGCTTGGTGTTCGGCGGCGTTGTAGCGTTTCAAAAAAAAGTCGTTTACCCGAATGTCTTTTTTAAAAACTTGCTTTATGAGCTGGGCTGGCTCGCAATGGTACAAATCGCTAATTACTTCTAAATCAATGGGTTCTAAGTTTGCTTTTGGGTAATCTAACGCCGTTATGTGGTTTATTTTTTGGTAAGTGTAGGTGTATTCGCCTTTTGTGTTTAGCTGCACAATGTAGGGCGCTACCATGGTTCCCAGTATTTCGTGGTTGTAAATGGAGTAAACCAGCGCATAGTTTTGCAGCAAATTTATGTGCATTATGCCGTTGCTAAGGTTTTTTTGGGGAGAAAACAGCGTTTTGCGCCCGCCATTTTTGGGTTAGTAACTAATGTACTCATCGGCAAATTTTTTGTACAGGGGCAAAATAAAACCTATTTTCAAACCTATCATTATATCCAACCTTAGCTTGTTGTCGGCGGTTTGGGTATTGAAATTGTAGCTACGGCGGTTTTTTGTAAGTGCCTCTATGAGGTCGATGCCCGCATAAAAGTTTTTTCGGCGGTTGTTCGATAGGTTTTGGTAGCCGATGCTCTGCTGCAACGCCACGCCGTTGGTTAGGCGGTCGTAGCCTTTTTTGTATGCGCCACTGAGCTGCGGCACGTATCCGCCCGAGCTATAAATGTTTATTTTGTGCTGCACAAAACCAATGCCGCCTTGCACCACCAAGCCGCTGTTTTGGTTGGGGCTGATGCCTTTTAGCACATAAATTTTTGCTATGTGCGCCATTGCCGTAATGCCTCGCTCTTGCAGCTCGAGCACGGCAAAGTTACCGTTTTCGTCTATTATTTCGCCTTGTGCCGTGGTTAGGTTGCTGGCTATGTTGCTTTCTCTCACTTGGTTGCCCACCAGTGCGCCTGCGCTAACGCCCCACATAAGATTGTTTGGTAGCAGCCGATGGAACTCGAGGCGCAGGTTGCTGCCCAGCCCAAACCGCTTGGCAAAATCGGCAGCGGGTAGCTGCCCCACAGCCGAAATAAGAACCAAATTTACTTTTAGGCTACTGTCCTGTGGGTTGTTTTGGGCTTTTAGGTGCGCATTGCAGCACAAAACAAACAATAGACTGTACGAAATTATTTTTTTAGATAGCGGCATTTTTTTACATTTTAAAGCCCACAAAAGTAATGATAAAACAGTTGAAACCAAAACCCTAAAAACTTGTTGTATTTGTGCAAATTAGTTGGTACTTTAATTACGACACAAATGGATACGTGGCACGCCAAAAAAGCTCGGTTATTTCTTATACTTACTGCGGTGTTTATTTCTAACGCCCTGTTGGCGGAGCTTATTGGTGTAAAAATATTTTCGTTCGAAAAAACCGTGGGCATCACGCCTTTTGCCTTTAATTTATTGGGTGAAGGACCTTTTGCCTGGAACCTGACGGCGGGCGTGCTTATGTGGCCCATCGTTTTTATTACCACCGACATTATAAACGAGTACTATGGGCAGCAAGGCGTGCGTTTTTTGTCCTACCTCACCATTGGCATCATTGCCTACGCATTTTTGATGTTGTACGGTGCTATTAAATTAGTCCCCGCCGATTTTTGGCTACAAAAAACTACGCAAAGCGGCAATATAAATATGCAAGTGGCTTTTGCGCAGGTTTTTGGGCAGAGTTTATGGATTATCGTTGGGTCTATTACGGCTTTTTTTACCAGTCAATTGATAGATGTATTTATATTTCATGAGGTAAAAAAAATTACGGGCGAAAAAAATATATGGCTTCGAGCCACGGGTTCTACGCTTGTTTCGCAGTTTATCGATAGCTTTGTGGTGCTTTTTATTGCATTTAAAATAGGTCAGGGCTGGAGCTTTGCGCTGGTTATGAGCATTTGTTTTGTGCAGTACGCCTACAAGTTTTTTATGGCTATACTCATGACCCCAGTTGTATATGCGGTTCATGGCGTGATAGAGCGGTATTTGGGCGAAAAACTGGCGGTAGAAATGCGGGGCGCAGCGCAGGGGGAATAGTGTAATATGTATTTTTTATTTGTATTAATTCTAAATAGCGCATTGTAATTTAAAAACTTCGAAAATCAATGGATTTTTTCGCAAAAAACACCTAATTTTGCAACTTGAACGGAAAGTGTTTTATCCTTAAAAAAGAAAACAAAACCAGAAATGAATAACAGAATAATTAGCCCCATTTTAGCCGCAATAATACTGCTGATAACGCAAGTGAGTTTTGCCGCTGTGGACCTTAAAAAAGGACAGAGCTTGTACGAAGCCAACTGTACTACTTGCCACAAACCACACGAAAAATATACTGGACCGGCACTCTACGACGCTCCGAAGCGTTGGAGTTCGGAAGCCAACCTAATAAAATGGGTGAAAAACTCGCAGGCGTTTTTGAAAACTGGCGACCCCTACGCCACTGCCTTGTACAAAGAATACAACAACAGCGTGATGCCCGCACACGAGTTTTTGTCGGACGACGATGTACGCTCAATACTGGCGTACGTGCAAACCGTACCCAAACCCGTAGCCGTGGCTGCTACGGACGGCGCAGGTGGCGTAGCCGCCGAGCCTTCGCTCATGTCGCAAAACACCCTTTTGGCTATCATTACAGGGCTTGCCTTAGCCATTATAGGCTTGCTCGCCTTTGTACAAAGCCGCATGAAAGGCGTACTCGGCGAGAGCTACACCAAAACCCAAGGCGACTATGAAGACGTATTTAAACTGCCCTCTCTGCCCCGCCTTTCGCCCCTAAACAGGGTCGGTTTTGTACTCACAGTACTCGGCGCACTGTTTACATTTGCGTACTGGTATGGCTACACCCAAGTGGGTATGCAGCAAGGCTACGCACCCGTGCAGCCCATTGCCTACTCGCACGAGCTACACGCAGGCAAGTACGAAATACAATGTACCTACTGCCACGTGGGCGCAGAGCGTGGAAAAAGCGCCACCATACCCGCCTCAAACATTTGTATGAATTGCCACAACGTAATAAAAACCGAAAGCCCCGAAATAAAGAAAATTTGGGCAGCCAGAGAAAGCGGCAAACCCATACAATGGATACGCATACACAACGTGCCAGACTACGCCTACTTTAACCACTACCAACACTACAAAATAGCGGGCATCAAATGCCAAAAGTGCCACGGACCCATACAAACAATGAAGGTAGTGAAACAATACTCGCCCTTAACCATGGGCTGGTGTATAGAGTGCCACACAAAAACCAACGTTAAAGTAAACAACGGCTACTACCAAGCCGTACACAAAGACTACCTCGCATCGCCCGATGCCAAGAAAAAAGGCGTAACCATAGCTGCTTTTGGAGGTATGGAATGCTCAAAATGCCATTATTAAAAAAAAATCTGCGTTAGCGTTTTTAAAAAAGATTTTTTTACCCCACCAAAAAGACCAAACAATTTTCATCAATGGAAATAAAAAGCAAATACTGGAAAAGCCTCGACGAGCGCACCCTTAGCGAAAACTTTAACCAAGAAGCCGCCAAAGAATTTGGACAAGACATACCCGTAGAGCAAGTAGCCGACGGTACATTTAACATGAACGGTACACGCCGAGATTTTTTGAAAATTTCGGGCTTTGGGCTCGCAGCCGCCACCTTGGCAGCCTGCACCAAAACGCCAGTGCATAAAGCCATTCCTTTTTTAGATGCACCCGTGGAGCTATCGCCGAGCATAGCCAACTACTACGCATCTACCATGTACGACGGACACGATTATGCCGCCGTATTGGTAAAAACAAGGGAAGGTAGACCCGTAAAAATAGAGGGTAACACGCTATCTGGCATTACAAAAGGCACTACAAACGCCCGAGTACAGGCATCGTTGCTATCGCTGTACGACGACGCAAGGCTGCAAAACCCCACAAAAAACGGCGTAAAAACCGCTTGGCAAACCTTAGACAAAGAGGTAACAGCCAAACTAAACGAACTTAGTGCCGCTAAAAAAACGGTTTATTTGCTCACAAACAGCATCATAAGCCCATCTTCGAAAGAAGTAATAGCACAATTTATAGCCAAATACCCCAATGTAAAGCACGTGAGCTACGATGCCGTATCTTACTCGGGAATGTTGGAGGCAAACCAAGCCAGCTTTGGCAAGGCAGCCATACCCAGCTACCTCTTTGATAAAGCAGAAGTAGTACTGGGCATCGGTGCGGATTTTTTGGGCAACTGGATAGCACCAGCCGAATTTACGGTGGATTACTCAAAAAACCGCAGAATAAACGCCGAGAACCCCAGAATGTCTCGCCACATACAGTTTGAGAGCTACCTAAGCATTACGGGCAGCAACGCCGACAGCCGCATTACCTACAAACCCTCGCAAGAAGGCTTGGTGGTAGCCAACCTGTACAACGAAATAGCCAAACTTACGGGCAGCCAAACCATTACCGCCGCCAGTTTTGACATAGCAGCCAACGCCATAAAAGCCGTCGCAAAAGAACTGGTAGCAAACAAAAACAACTCACTTGTGGTGTGCGGCAGCAACGATGCAGCCATACAAACCCTCGTGAATGGCATCAACCAAATGATAGGCAGCTACGGCAACACCATCAATTGGAGCAACGCCTACCAAACCAAACAAGGCATAGACAGCCAAATGGAAGCCTTGGTAACCGATATAAACTCGGGCAATGCAGGCGGAATACTGGTAGCTGGCGTAAACCCAGCCTACGATTACCACAAAGCAAAAGATTTTGTGAGCGGTGTAAAAAAACTAAGTTTGAGCGTGGCATTTTCGGACAGAAGCTGCGAAACCGCCTCGAACTGTATGTACGTAGCACCCACCAACCATTATTTGGAAAGCTGGGGCGATGCCGAAGCCAAAACGGGCTATTACAGCATTACCCAACCAGCCATAACGCCCATATTTGATACGAGGCAAGTAGAAGAAAGCCTGATGGCATTGGTACAAAATACGGCAACCTACCATGATTTTATAAAAGCCAACTGGCAAAAACGCTCTACTGACCCTGTTTATGAGCAATTTTGGCGCAAAACCCTGCACAACGGCATTTTTGAAACACCCGCAGCCATGAGCGCAGGCAGCTACAACGCCGCCGCCATAACCACAGCCGCCACAAAAATAAACAACCAACCGAGCAACGGTTTGGAGCTTGCACTATACGAAAAAGTAGGCTTGGGCAACGGCGTACAAGCCAACAACCCTTGGTTGCAAGAGCTACCCGACCCTATTTCTCGTGTTTGCTGGGAAAACTACCTTGCAATATCGCCAAATTATGGTTTGGAAAATAAAATAGCCGAGGGCGACGTGGTGCGCATAGAAGCCAACGGTTATGCAGTGGAAGCCACCGTACTGGTACAGCCAGGACTGATGAAAAATGTTTGCGCCTTAGCCTTGGGCTACGGACGTGAAAAAGCTGGATTGGTGGGCGACAAAGTAGGCGTGAATGCTTATCCGTTTGCAAAAACCCAAAACGGCAGCCGACTAAACTACGCCACAGACGTAAAAGTGAGCAAAACTGGCAAAACCAGCACATTAGCCCAAACCCAAACCCACCACAGTATAGAAGGTAGGGACATTGTAAAAGAAACTACCTTTGAAAAATACGCCAAAAACAGGGCAGACGGCAACGTAAGACCTTATATAGTGGGGCGGAATGAAATAACGAACAAAGTAGAAAAAATAGACCTGTCGAAACCAGACGTAGTAACCTTGTGGGAAAAACGCACCTACAAAGGACACCACTGGAAAATGGCGATAGACCTCAACGCCTGCACAGGCTGCGGCACGTGCGTGGTGGCTTGCCAAGCCGAAAACAACGTACCCGTAGTGGGCAAGCAAGAGGTAATAAACAGGCGTGAAATGCACTGGATAAGGATTGACCGCTACTATGCCTTTAAGGACGATGTAGCCAAATCTTTTGAAACGGACGGCAACAAACTAACCAAAGAAACGGATTACGGCAGCGAACGCTTTGACAACAACCCCGACGGATTTAAGTTTAGGTTTGAGAACAAAGTAGAAGACTACGCCGACATTCAGGTTACGTTTATGCCCGTGATGTGCCAGCAATGCGGCAACGCACCCTGCGAAACCGTTTGCCCCGTGGTAGCCACCACACACAGCAACGAGGGCATCAACCAAATGACCTACAACCGCTGCGTAGGCACACGCTACTGCGCCAACAACTGCCCGTACAAAGTGCGCCGCTTCAACTGGTTCAGCTACCCCGACAACAGCCGATTTACGGGCATCAACCCATCGCAAAGCGACTTGGGCAAAATGGTGCTAAACCCCGATGTAACCGTAAGGGCAAGGGGCGTAATGGAAAAATGTACTTTTTGCATACAACGCATACAAGCTGGCAAACTCAAAGCAAAAAGCAACGACAGAGGCATCATAGACGGCGAAGTAAAAACCGCCTGTATGCAAAGCTGCCCCTCCGATGCCATCGTTTTTGGAGATGTGAACGACGAAAACAGCCGTGTATATCAGCTCTTCCGCAACGAACGAGCGTATGGCGTAATAGAGCAAATAAACGTGCAACCATCTGTAAACTACCTCACTAAAATAAGAAATACAACCCCAAAACTGGCATAAATTCCGTTTTGGCAAAAATTCAATAATCATATTTTTTATCGCTTAAAAAATGAATTACGACTCACCAATTAGAAGACCCTTAATAGAAGGCGCATCTTCTTATACCAAAATAACCGACGACATAGCCATACCCGTAGAGCAAAACCCCACCAAATGGTGGTACGTAGGCTTTGCGCTGTCGGTTACGATACTCGGTCTGTGGCTTTTTTGCATCACCTACCTACTATTTGTGGGCGTAGGCGCTTGGGGGCTAAACAAAACCGTGGATTGGGGCTGGGACATCACCAACTTTGTGTGGTGGGTAGGCATAGGGCACGCAGGGACGCTAATTTCGGCTGTGCTGCTGCTGTTTAGGCAAAAATGGCGCACCGCCATAAACCGCTCCGCCGAAGCCATGACCATATTTGCGGTAGTGTGCGCTGGGCAATACCCACTGCTACACGCTGGTCGCCCTTGGGTAATATACTGGGCATTGCCGCTACCAAACACCTACGGCAACCTTTGGGTAAACTTCAACTCGCCCCTACTGTGGGACGTATTCGCCATATCTACCTACCTTACCGTATCGCTGGTGTTTTGGTATGTGGGCTTAATACCCGACCTTGCCACCATAAGAGACAGAGCCACGGGCTTACGGCAAAAAATATACGCCTTTTTTGCCTTCGGCTGGAACGGCTCGGCAAAAGGCTGGCAACGCTTCGAGTCGGTATCGCTGATATTGGCTGGGCTATCTACGCCACTGGTACTTTCGGTACACACCATTGTAAGTTTCGACTTTGCTACCTCGGTAATTCCAGGCTGGCACACCACCATTTTCCCGCCGTATTTTGTGGCTGGTGCTGTGTTTTCGGGCTTTGCTATGGTGCTTACGCTGCTTATTATTATGCGCAAAGTAATGAATTTAGAGCATTACATCACCATTAACCACATAGATTTAATGGCAAAAATTATTATGGTAACTGGCTCAATAGTAGGCTCGGCTTACATCACAGAGTTTGTGATAGCCGCATATTCGGGCGTAGAATACGAGCGTTATGCGTTTATAAACCGTATGTTTGGTCCGTATTGGTGGAGCTACTGGGCAATGATGACCTGTAATGTAATTACGCCACAACTTTTTTGGTCGCAAAAGCTGCGCCGTAACATTCCTTTTGTGTTCATTATGAGCATTGTGGTGAACATAGGTATGTGGTTCGAGCGTTTCGTAATTATCGTAACCTCCTTACACCGAGATTATTTGCCCTCGAGCTGGGCAATGTACTCGCCTACTTGGGTAGAAATAGGTATGTTTATAGGCACACAGGGCTTGTTTATGACTTTATTTTTACTTTTTGCGAAATACGTACCCGTGGTAGCGGCTGCCGAAGTAAAAAGCGTGATGAAAACCAACGCCGAAAATTACATAGCCAAACAAAGGGTTATAGACGAAAAAGAGGGTGTATTGCCCGTAGGCGCATAAAAATATTTTGGAAACAACGTGGGGCAACCTGCAAAACAATTCATAGAAATGGATAAAGATAAGTTTATTTTGGCTTTTTTTGATGACGAAGAACCATTGATGGAAGCAGCGATAGCCATACGCAAATCTGGCACTAAGATACACGAGGTTTACTCGCCTTTTCCGATACACGGCATAGACGATATACTGGGTTATAGCCGCTCTCGGCTGCCCAAAGCGGCGTTTTTGTTTGGTAGCGTGGGCTTTACGCTTGGCTTAACGATGCAGGCGTACATGCTTGGGTTTAGCAAATGGCAGATAAACATAGGCGGAAAACCCTACCTTGCATGGCCCGATTTTGTGCCTGTAACCTTTGAGGCTACGGTACTCATTACGGCTTTGGGCATGGTGGCTACGTTTTTGTTGTCATCGTATTATTTCCCTGGTGCGCCCATTTTACAGCCCGACTTGCGCATTACCAGCGACCGCTTTTGCATTGCTATGAAAGCCGAAGACGCACAACACGATGCCGCCGAAATAGCCAGAGAATACGGCGCAATAGAAATAAGAAACCAAGAAATTACGTTATAAAACGAAGTATTTTTGCAAAAAAACCATAGATTAATGAAAATCCAACACATTTTTGCGGCTTATGCTGTGTGCAGTTTGGCAATAGCTTGTGGCTCCAAAACCGAAACCTATACCGAACACAACAACACCACAGGCACGCAATACGCCCCTCAGATGTACGATGCAAAATCGTATGAACCCTACTCGCAAGTAGAAGCCAATAAAATAAACCCCGACGGGCTGAATATGCGCCGCCCTGCCCAAGGTACAATTGTGCGTGCCGAGGGATTTGACGACGGTAACATTCCGCTGGAACTTACGCCTTACTACCCATTGCGCAAAGACAGCGACATGGTGCTGGCGGAAACCAGCTTGCACAACCCAGTGCTGAACGACGCAGCGAGCTTAGAGCGTGGCGCATATTTGTACGCCGTTTACTGCACGCCCTGCCACGGTTCGCTTGGAAATGGCAAGGGAAAAGTAGGTTTGGTGTACGGCGGCGTAGCCAACTTTAATGCGCAAAACCTAAAAAATGTATCTTCGGGGCATATTTACCATACCATAGCCGTGGGCGCAAACCGTATGAAAGGCTACGAAACCCAAATTTTGCCCAAAGACCGCTGGCACATCGTAAATTATGTGAACACACTAAGGGGCTACACCGACCCCGATATGGCATTGCTCAACGCAAAAGCACCACAAGCACCCAAAACGGCGGCTGACGTGGCTGCACAAACGCAGATAATAGAGCAGGGCAATAGGGTAATTATACGGTTTCCGAGCGGCTCGGCAAACAACCTGCCCAACCCAAAACTGGACGATTACCTAAAAAAAATAGCCCAAAGGCTAACCAAAGAGAACAAAAAACTAACCATTGTGGGGCATACAGACAATACTGGAAAACCCGAAAAAAATGCCTTACTTTCTTTGGAAAGGGCTAACTTGGTTAAAAGCAAAATAACCAAATTTGGTGCAAACGGCACTAACATTATGGCAAAAGGTGCTGGTAGCGTGCAGCCAGTTGGCGACAACAACACCGAAAAGGGCAAACAAGAGAACCGCCGTGTAGAGCTTTCATTTGAATAACCCAGTAACCCTCTAATTTAACTACTTACACAAACGCAATGGCACACGACCACCATCACTCAACAGAAGTAAAGCCCGAGCAGGTAGCCATACCCTCGAAAATATACAACATCGCCTACGCACTTATAGCCATAGGCGCAGTGTCGCTGGTAGCCACATTTTTTATGGGGCACGGCGAACACAACCCAAAACCGTGGGCAGCAATGCTTGTGGGCGCATACTACACCTTGGGCATAGCCATGGCTGGCGCACTTTTTGTGTGCCTCGCACGCCTGACCGCCGCAGGCTGGTCGGTGGGCATGGTGCGCATCGGCGAAGCCATGATGAGCTACATACCCATAGCGGGCGCAATTGTGCTGCTCATTACTTTTTTGGGTATGCACCAGCTCTACCACTGGTCGCACGAGGGCATCACCGACCCCAAATCGGAGCATTATGACCCAATTATCGCCTCAAAATCTTGGTTTTTGAACACAGGTATGTTCTTTGGCATACAAATCGTAGCCTATTTGGTTTGGACGCTCATCACCCGCAGAATTAGGGCGAACTCCCTAAACGAAGACCAAAACGGCGGCATAAAAGCACTAAGGCATAACAAAACCCTCGCAAGTATATTTGTGGTATTTTATGGCGTAAGCTGGGCTATGTTTATATGGTCGGTGGTTATGTCGCTAGACCCGCACTGGTACTCCACCATTTTTTGGGTGTATCACTTCGTAACTACTTGGCTTACAGGGCTTAGTTTTGTGGCAATCGTAGCCGTACTGCTCAAAAGAAACGGTTACCTAAGCATCGTAAACGACAACCACTTCCACGATTTGGGCAAGCTCATGTTCGGTTTTAGCATTTTTTGGGCGTATATATGGACATCGCAGTTCTTGCTTATTTACTACGCCAACATTCCCGATGAAATTATTTACTACGAAGAGCGCTTTGGTGGGCACTGGAAACCCTACTTTTTCTTCAATTTAATCATCAATTTTGTAACGCCGTTTTTGTTTTTGATGAGCAGAGACGCAAAGCGCAAGCAAAACTCTATGCTCATAGCGGGCATAATACTGATGGTTGGACACTGGACAGACGTATATTTGGGCGTGATGCCAGGTGTGCAAGGACACGATGCCACCATTGTACCCGAGTTTGGCGTTACCTTACTTTTTGTGGGCATATTCTTGTTTGTGTTCCTAAAATCTTTGAGCAAGTTTAGCCTAATACCAGCCAAACACCCTTATGTAAAGGAGTTTGCTACGCACAATATTTAAACCACAACAAAAGAAAAGGCGGTATCAATTTGATACCGCCTTTTTTATTTGATGACCTGATGCAAATTTATTCTAACAATTATACCTGTCTTTTTATGAGGTAATTGGCAAAATCAAGCAAGTTTTGCTTTTTGTCTGCTGCCGCATCTATTTTATTTAGCGCAGTGGTGGCTGTGTTTAGCTGGTTTTCCATTTCAGCTTGTGCCAGTTCTTGTATGTTTAATGTTCGGAAAATAGCCGTTATTTCCGCTATTTTTTGTTGGTCGCTAATGTTTTTGGCATAAAAAAAATGGTTCAACGCAGCCATTTCGGTTTCATTGGCTACTTGGTAAGCCTTGGTTTTCAAAAAAGTATTTTTGTTGCTTAGTATATCGCCAGCTACTTGCTTTCCGAATGTGGCGGCATCGGCAAAAACATCTAAAATATCGTCTTGTATTTGAAAAGCAATGCCCATATATTTACCAAAATCATATAGGTTTTTGGCATCTTGTTCGGTAGCTCCACCGATGATAGCGCCCATTTGCATGGCAGCCGCAATGAGTACCGAAGTTTTTTTGGCTATCATTTCCAAATAATTTTCTGTGGTGATAGAGCGTAGGCTTTCGTAGTTCATATCGAGCTGCTGCCCCTCACACACCTCGAGTGCGGCTTGGTTAAACACCTGCAACACCTCCGAAAGCACCACTTTTGGCGACTGAACCACGAGCTTGTACGCCTCCACAAACAGGGCATCACCGCTTAGTATCGCCGTATTCACGTTGTATTTTTGGTAAACGGTAGCCTGCCCACGCCGAAGCGGTGCATTGTCCATAATGTCGTCGTGTATGAGCGTGAAATTGTGAAAAAGCTCGATGCCCAATGCGGGCGCAAGCGCAAGGCGCACATCACCGCCGAACAAGTCGGCGGCAGCCAGCGTGAGTGCGGGGCGCAAACGCTTGCCGCCCAAATTTAAAGTATATGCAATGGGTTCATATAGCTCGTTGGGCGATTTTTGCCAGTTTAGCTGCGCAATGCCCTCATTTACAAGCTGTTGAAATTTTTCCATGTAGTTTTATTTGTGTTCGTTTGGGTTTATAAATCAAGGTTCAAAATTTGGTGTTCATCTCATTCACCCGAAATAAGGTTAAATGTAAAAAATATGGGTAGGATAAACTGCGTAGTTTACGCCTCATTTTGCATAAATTGCGCCAGCAAAGCCACGCCAAATGCCGTGGCACTGGGCATATCGCTGTACTCATGCGCCCCAAATGCGGTTCCGGCTATGTCCAAATGCGCCCAGTTGGTGTGCTGGTGTATGAATTTTTCTAAAAACTTAGCGGCTACAATGCTACCCGCCGACGGTTTTCCGTGGTAGTTTTTGAGGTCAGCTACGTCCGATTTTAGTTCCACGGCGTAGTCGTCCCACAGGGGCATTGCCCATACTTTTTCGCCCGTTTGCATACCCGCCTCCGACAGTTTTTTGCTCAATTCGTTGTTGTTCGAAAACATTCCAGCCGCTACATTGCCCAAAGCCACAATGCACGCCCCCGTCAGCGTAGCCAAATCGATGACCGTATCGGGCTTGTAATGCTGGCAAATATACGAAAGCGCATCGGCGAGTATGAGCCTGCCCTCGGCATCGGTATCTATAATTTCAATGGTCTGCCCCGAGTACGATTTCACCACATCGCCAGGCAGCGTAGCTTTGGCATCTACGCAATTGTCGGTGAGGGGCATGGCAGCCACAATGTGCAGCGGCAGTTTTAGGCGAGCCGCTACCAGTATCGCACCAAAAGCAACGGCTGCGCCCGCCATATCGCTCTTCATGTAGTGCATATTTGCGCTGGCTTTCATAGAAATGCCGCCAGTATCAAAAGTAACGCCTTTGCCCACAATGGCAATGGTTTTTAGGTCGCTTTTTTTCGCCCACTCGGGCTTATAATCCATGATTACAAAACGAGGTTCGTTTTTGCTGCCCTTATTTACAGCAAGCAACGCACCAAAACCCTCGTGTTCCAAGTCTTTTTCGTTCAGTACTTTCACGCCAAAATGGTGTTCTTTGCCCGCTTTTTTGGCAATGTCCGCAAATGTTTCGGCATTTAAGTGGTTGGCTGGCGTGTTTACCAAATCCAAAACTTGCAGTTGGGTTTGCGCCAAAATTTCGGCTTTTTCGCACGCCGTTTTTACCAGCTCGGTTTCTTTTGCGTTGGTTATAAGGCTAAAATTTCCCTGAAAACTTAGAGCGGGCGCATCGGTTTTAAAAATGCCAATGTGGTAAAATGCCAACAAAAAACCCTGCAACGCACCAGCCGCAAACTGCGAAACGGCGGGCTTTTTGGCAGAAAAATGCGTGAGCATCACCTCGATGTTTGCGTTTTCGAGGTTTTTTTTCTGCTTAAAAATGTGGCTTCTAACACCCTGCATCAGGTTGTGTGGCTGTGGGTTTTCGCCCAAACCCAAAAAAGCAATTTGTATAAAATTACCTTCGTTCAATGCCGTAAAAAGCATGGTTTCGCCCTTTTGTGCCTTAAAGTTTTGGGCTGTAAAGCCAGTTTCATTGCCCAAAAACTTAGCCACCGACTGTGTGGCGGCGGGCAAGGTTTGGGGCGTGGCAGGCACAATCAGGTAAGTGCAAGCCTCCGAAATTTTGGGGCTAATTTGGTATTTCATGGGTGTATGTGTGGGTTCGATGGTCATGTTTGAATAAAATATGTTGTGTTCGTTGGGTTTTATATCTGTGTGAAGTAATGGAAGTATTTATTTCTGGGGCGTTCTTTTTATAAAAATATAAGCCAAATAAAGCCAACCACCAATAAAAAACAAACCGCCCAATGGTGTAACCAAGCCCAAAATGCCCACAGAAAAGTTGTATGTTTTTTGGAAACTGATTACGTACAAAGAACCCGAAAACAGCAAAATCCCGATTAAAAAAAACTGGGCGATGCGCCGTATTTCGGTTTGTAAATGGGTGTGCTGGTGCATGAGTACACCGAGCAGCACCAAACTTATGGCGTGAATTTGCTGGTATTTTGTGGCGGTTTTAAAAACCTCGAGGCTCTGACTATCCAGTATTTTTTTTAGGGCGTGCGCCCCAAAGGCATCTAACCCAAAACCTATGGCGGCTAAAAATGCGCCTACTGCGAGTATTTTATTGGTTTTCATTGCACAAAGTTACGCCAAAAATCAATTTATTGTGTACTTTTGTGGCATGAAAACACCAATTATAGCACCTTCGTTGCTGGCTGCCAACTTTGCACATTTAGCCCAAGAGGTGGCTATGATAGACCAAAGCCAAGCCGACTGGCTGCATATAGACGTGATGGACGGCAGTTTTGTACCCAATATTTCGTTCGGATTTGTGGTTATGGAGGCACTGCGCCCGCTCACCGCCAAACCCTTTGATGTGCATCTGATGATACAAAACCCCGAGCGGTATTTGGAGCGATTTGTGCAAGCGGGCGCAAATGTGGTTACGGTTCACTTAGAAGCCTGTACGCACCTGCACCGCACCATTGCTGCCATAAAAAACTTGGGCGCAAAGGCTGGCGTGGCGCTCAATCCACACAGTTCGGTGGCATTGCTGCAAGACGTTTTGTCGGATTTGGATTTGGTGTGCCTCATGTCCGTAAATCCTGGCTTTGGTGGGCAGCATTTTATAGAAAATACCTACAAAAAATGCAAAATGCTGTCGGAGATGCGCCAGCAATCCAACGCAAATTTTTTGATAGAAATAGACGGCGGCGTAACCCAACAAAATGCACCCAAGCTCCTGCACAGCGGCGCTGATGTGCTGGTGGCGGGCAACTTTGTGTTTTCGAGCAGCAACCCGCCGCAGACCATCGCCGAGCTAAAAACTGGCGTAAATTAAGACTTACGAGCCTAAAAACTACAACTCTATTCCGTTTTCTTGTATGATTTTGCGCAGGTTATTCAGCGCATAGCGCATACGCCCCAGCGCCGTATTGATACTCACTTGGGTAGTTTGCGCTATTTCTTTAAACGACAAATCGCCGTAATAACGCATCGTAAGCACCTCCCGCTGCTCCAAAGGAAGCTGGTAAATGAGCATTTTTATTTTTTCTTGGCTCTGGTGCTTCATCAGTTTTTGCTCCACATTATCCTCGCCCATGTTCAAAAAATCAAAAATATTCGACTCTTCGCCGCCATCTTCATCGAAAACATTGGCTATGGTCGGCATTTTTTTTGCCCTCCGAAAATAATCGATACATAAATTGTGCGCAATGCGTGATGCCCACGGCAAAAACTTGCCCTCGTCGTGGTAGTTGCCCGAATTTAGGGTGTCTATTACCTTAATAAAGGTATCTTGAAAAATGTCTTCGGCTACCTCTCGGTTTTTTACAGTAATGAGTATAGAGGTAAAAATGCGCTTTTTGTAGCGAAAAATCACGGTTTCCAAAGCCCCGATGTCTTTGGTTGCGACATAGGCGCAAAGCAGCTCCTTGTCGCTTTGCAGTACACTAATAGTTTGCATAGCCTCACGAATTAAAATGTTGAAAAAAAATAACAATCGTGTAAAGCTGAACTTATGGGCGTGGGGGATTTATGTAGTTTGTACACCAAAGCGCAAACGCTGGCTTTGGTACTGCAAGTATAAACGTTTTATTTTATACTTGGGTTTTTAATTTTCGAAAAAACGGGCTTTTTAGGGCTGAAAAGTGCTTTTGGTGCAAAAAATAATCATTTTTAACAATTAAGCCACCAAAATTGTGCTAGAATGTGCATTGGCGGCTTGCCACGCAGGGTAAATGGCGCACAAAAAACCGAGGCTAAGAACCATCACAAAAATGGATAGTATGTCGGTGGCTTGCACGCTAACGGGGTAATAATCTATGATAAAATTGCCGCTGCCCTCAAAGGCAATGAAGCCAAATTTTTGTTGTAAAAGGCAGGCAGCCACGCCCAAAAAAATGCCCAAAAATGCGCCCGTGAGCGTTATTAAAATGCCCTGTGTAAGAAAAATGCGTGTAATCAGCGATTTGTTTGCACCCAAGGCTTGGAGCAGGGCTATGTCGGCTTTTTTGTCCAGCACAAGCATGGTGAGCAGCCCTACTAAGTTCAGTGCCGATATAAAAACGATGAAACTAAGTATGAGAAATGCCGCCCATTTTTCTATTTTAAAGATTTTGTAAACGGCTTCTTGCTGCTGGTAGCGGTTTTTTATGGTAAATTTTTCGCCAAAAATGGCTTTTATTTTTGTAGCCAGCCGCTCTACGTTTACACCAGGTTTTGCGCCTATTTCCAAGGCAGATATTTGGTTGTTTTGGTAGCCTAGCAGGTTTTGTACATAAGCCAAAGATACCAGCACGTACTTGGCGTTGATTTCGGGCTGCACATTAAAAAAGCCCACTGGCTGCACAAATGCGCTGTTAAATGCCGAGTTTGGGTTGGTAAAATCTATGGTTTTGCTGCGGTTTGGCACAAATATTTCGAGTACGTGCGTGTAGTCGTTTGGGGCTATGGCTAAGGTGTAAGCGAGGCTGCTACCCACCACAGCCAGCGGCACGCCGTCGGGGGTTTGCAGCGCAAAATCGCCTTGGCTCAGGCAGCTATCTATGTGCGTGAGCTGCACAAAATTTTGGTCAATGCCCTTGATGGTGGCGATTGTTTGGTTTTTTTGGTACTTAAAAAGGGCGCTTTCTTGCAGCGTTTGGGCGATGGTCGCTATCTCGGGCAGGGATTGTAGCTGCGCCATTTGCGGGGCGGTGGGCGCAAACACCTTGCCCTGCACCACTTCTATTTTTAGCGCAGGGTCGAACTTGGTGAAAAGGCTGCTAACCAGGTTTTCTAAGCCATTAAAAACCGACAAAATAATGACCAAAGCCGCCGTGGCTATGGCTATGCCCAAAAACGAAACAGACGATATGATGTTTATAAAATTGGTGGCCTTTTTGGCTATCAGGTAGCGTTTTGCTATAAAAATGGGTAGCATTGGGTTGATTTAAGGCATTTAACCCAAAAAATTATTGCTTGTTTAGTTGCCAGTTGTATTCGTAATAGGTGTATGTGGTGGCTTTTATGGGCGTTTTTCGGTATTGGTTTATGTACTGCACCACCGTTTTTTGGGGCGTGGTAAAATCGGCGTTGTACCACTCAAACAGCTTGGAAACCTGCACTTTACCTGCCTTTACTTGTATAAAATTGGGGTCGTTCAGTGCCAGTTTGGTGCGGGTATTGAGCTGCGTTTCTAAGCCCTGCGGCGTGTAAGCATCGTTCCACAGTTTTGGGCAGCTTTGGGCGGCACACACCAGCGCAAAATGAATGCGTGGGTCTTTGTAAACTTCCCGTAGTTTTTTGTTTTCTATTTGGTTCAGCGTTAGTTTTTCGCCAGCGATGGGCTGTATTTTTTTATCGAAAAAACCCGCAATATCCAACGGCGAAGCTGGAACATTGCCCTGAACAATGGCTTGAATAACCAAAATATTGTAGGCATTTATATAAAAAGCCTTGCGCTGGGCATCGGTGGCTTTTTGCGGATTGAAAGCAGCTATTTGGGTACAGAGGTCGGATAGCTCGGCTTTGTCTATTTTTTGGTAGTTTACCGTACCGCTGGCGTTCACGTATTTTTTTAGAAAACCCTGCGTGTCTTCAAAAAAATTTTGTTGGGCAAAAGCCGTAGATGCAAGCGCAAATGCGAAGATGAATGCAAAAATGTTTTTCATGGGAATGTTTTTTTGTAATGAGGCAAAATTAAGCGTAATTTTTGTAGTATCGCACAAATTTATGTATTAGTGTAAAAAATCCTGCCAAACTTTACACTTTAACGCAGTTTGAGAAAAATATTGTGGTGTTATTCGTCTCCCTCGTAAATAATTTTGAAGGCGATGGTCGCCACGGCGGCTCCCACAAAGTTGGCGGTACAATAAATCCAGAGGTCGCTCGTGTTTTTTAGCCCCATAAGTGCCATGCCCAAGGCTGCAGCTGGGTTAAAAACGCCGCCCGAAATGCCACCAAAACAATAGGCGCACGCAAAAATGGTAAACCCAATGGCGATGCCGTAAAATGAATTGCCAGCGTTGCTTTTGGTGGTGGTTACGTTTAAAACCACGTAAACCAGCGCAAAACTGCCCAAAAATTCTGCCAAAAGTGAGGGCATTACGCTAAGTGCGGCGGGCGCAGCCACCACGCCCACATTAAAATAAGCCACCACCACCGATGCCACCGCACTGGCTGCAAACTGCGCTACAAAGTAGCTCACGGCGTTGGCACTGGTGCATTTGCCACGCATCCACACGCCGAGGGTAACGGCTGGATTATAATGCGCACCCGAAATGTGCGCCCCCGCAAAAACCATGACCATAAACATAGCCCCAATAGCCAGCGGGGCAAAGCTACCTGCGCCGCCGATGGTGGCAAGACCGATGGTGAGTACGAAAAAGAAAGTGCCAATAAATTCGACGAGGTATTTGTTCATTTTTGAGTAGGTTTGGGTTGATGGTTTGGAAAATGAACCCAAAAATAAGGCTTTTTTTTGTTTTTTGTACTACTGTTAAAAACTTTTTTAACCAAAAATTGGGGTAAATTTGGTATTTTTGTGGGCTAAAACAGAAACGATTATGAAAAAAAACTTGGTGTATGCCGCCGTTCTTGCGCTGCTGTGCGTGGCTGCGTATTATTTGGTAAAAAGCGAAAATAAAAATACGATAGATGCGCAAGACCGCAGTTTTACGGTGAAGGATACGGCTGCAATTACCAAAATATTTTTGGCGGATAAAACTGGTAGCCAAATGCTGCTCGAGCGCACCGACCAAAAATATTGGGTGCTGAACAACAAATATAAGGCGTTGCACAGCCAAGTAAACAGCCTTTTGAAGGCGGTAAATCGCCTGAGCGTGCGCAACCCTGTGCCGAAATCGGGCATAGAAAACGCAAAAAAGAACCTGGCTACCCAAGGCATTAAGGTGGAGCTTTATACCAAAGATGGGCTGCTAAAAACTTTTTATGTGGGCGGCGCTACCTCCGATACCCGTGGCACTTTTATGATTATGGAGGGCTCGGAGCTGCCGTTTGTGGTGCATATTTTGGGCTGGGAGGGCTACCTAACCACCCGTTTTGTACCCAATGAAGCCTCGTGGCGGAGCAACAATGTGTTTAATATACGAGACATTGCAGAACTGGGCAGCATTCGGCTGCAAAAATTTGGTAGCCAGCCCCAAAACATCAATATACAAAACCAAAGCGGCGTTTTTTCGGCTGAATTGAACGATAAACCGCTCAAAATAAATGAATTACAGCTACAAAAATATTTGCAAAACTACCTAAACCTGAACATAGAAGGCTACGAAAACCAAAGTACGGTAAGGGACAGCCTGATAAAACAAACGCCTGTGTATGGTTTGGAAATTGTGCCAAAAAAAGGAAGTGCGTTAAAGATGACTTTTTTTAATAAAGTGCGCATTGCCTACACCAGCGACCAAGTAGCCCAAATGGGGCTGATACCCGACCCCGACCGCTACTTTTTTTTCATAGCCAGCCAAAACGATTTCGGAATAGCACAAAAAAGAAACTTTGACCCCATATTTGAACCCTTGGAAGCCTCCAATAAGAGCAAATAATTTAGTAGATTACAAAAAATAAAACTATCTTTGCAAACATTACCAAAACCCAACAATATAATGAAATTTACAGTTTCTACCTCCGATTTATTAAAACAATTGCAAGCAATACAGGGCGTAATTGCGAGCAACTCGGTGTTGCCTATTTTAGATAATTTTTTGTTTGAACTAAACAACAACACGCTCACGCTAAGTGCCACGGATTTGCACATTTCTATGACCAACTCGGTGCAGGTAGCCAGCACGGATACGGGCAAAATAGCCGTTCCCTCCAAAATACTGACCGATACATTGAAAGCGTTGCCAGAGCAGCCGCTGGTTTTTAATTTTGACGACCAAAATGCCATAGAAATAAACTCGGCGAGCGGTACATACAAACTCATGGGCGAGGGCGCAGCGGATTTTCCACGCATACCCACCGTGGAGCAAGGCACAAAAGTAACGCTGGGCGCAGATGTGCTTTTTGAGGCAATTACAAGCACCATTTTTGCGGTAAGTACCGACGAAATACGCTTGGCTATGACGGGTGTTTTCTTTGAATTGGAGGACAATGCCATTAATTTTGTAGCCACCGATGCGCACCGCCTCGTAAAACATACCCAAAAAAACATAGCCGTGCCGCACCCAGGCGCATTTATAGTGCCACGCAAGGCACTAAACTTGCTCAAAAACGCACTTTCGGGCGTGAACGACGAAGTGCATTTGGAGTTTAACAAATCAAACGCATTTTTTTCGGTGAACAACCTAAGCCTGATTTGTAGGCTGATAGACCAAAAATTCCCCGACTACGGCGCAGTAATACCCAAGCAAAACGACAAACAGCTCGTTATAAACAGGTCGGACTTGTTGAGTGCCATCAAGCGCATCTCTATTTTTTCGAACAAAGTTACGCACCAAGTGCGCCTAAAAATAGACAGCGACCAAGTAACGATTACTGCCGAAGACATGGATTTTTCGAACAGCGGCACCGAAACCCTAAAATGCGAATACAACCACGCCGAGCCGTTTGAAATCGCATTCAACGCCCGATTTATAGCCGAAATGCTAAGTAACGTGAACAGCGAACAAATTTTGGTGGACCTATCCCTGCCCAACCGCCCTGCGCTCATATTCCCCAGCCAGCAAAACGACAACCAAGCCCTGCTAATGCTCGTAATGCCGATGATGATATCGAACAATTAAGCGTTTTTTAATAAAAATTTGCAAACGCATTAAGCAGCCCTAAAAATTTGCTTGGTGCGTTTTCGTTTTCTAATTTTTTGGCTTAATTCACACAAAAAAATGCCCTGGTATTGGGTTATAAGTCGTATATTTGCGTTTTCGTATTCTCAAAACATTTTACCGAATGATTGGCACAGAGCTAAGTTTTTTCGCTTACATAAATTCTGCCCTTGGGCAAGCCGCCTTGGCATTTATAACTGCGCTATTTGTATCATTGCTCACCACGCCTGTGGTTATAAAAGTAGCCCGTGATAAGCAACTCATGGACCGCCCAAACGAACGCAGCTCGCACCAACACGCCACGCCCCGCTTGGGCGGTTTAGCCATATTTATATCGCTCATTATATCATTTACGATTTGGGGTAATTTTTTAAAAATAGGCGGGTTACAATACATTTTATCCGCCACGGCTATCTTGTTTTTCATGGGTTTGAAAGACGACATGATAGGCACTTCCAACATGAGCAAGCTGGCGGTACAAATACTTTCGGCACTCATACTCATTTTTGGGGCGGATTTGCGCATCGGCAGCCTTTTTGGGTTGTTTTCGGTGTGGCAAATACCCGAGATAGCCAGCATAGTACTCACCACATTTGTAATTGTGGTCATTATAAACTCCTACAACCTCATAGACGGCATAGACGGTTTGGCGGCAGGCATCGCCATCATAGCCTCACTGGCATTCGGCGTGTGGTTTTTTAGGGTTGGTTGGTATTCCATGTCCATTTTAAGCGTGTGTTTGGTTGGTTCTTTGGTCGGATTTTTGCGGTTTAATTTTTCTCGCACCCTAAAAATATTTATGGGCGATGCAGGCTCGCTATTAGTTGGCTTGATTATAGCTGTGTTCACCGTAAAATTTATACAAATGAACGAATTGCCGCAAGATGGAGGCGTTTACGTAAAAAATGCGCCGATTATGGCTATTTCGCTGCTTATTGTGCCACTTTTTGATACGCTAAGGGTTTTTTCACTCCGCATTTTGGAGGGAAAATCGCCGTTTCACGCCGACCGCAGGCACATACACCACATTTTGGTGGACAAAGGATTTTCGCATTTTCGGGCATCTATCATATTGTATGTAGCCACGGTGGTTTGTGCCGCACTGGTTTACATACTTTTTGCCAATACCTCCGTAACCCGCACCACCATTGCCACCACCATATTGTTTGTGGTATATACCCTGATTTTTCGCAAACCCGAAAACAAAGTAAACGATGGCGACTATTAACCCAGCACAGGAACTATCGCAAATCGTGGACGGATACCTGCGTGATGCACACGGTTATGAGCCAGCATTTTGGCTAATGCCCTACGCTCCCGACAAAAAATGGTCTCGAAAAATGGTTTTGGGGCATCTGATAGACAGCGCAATACACAACCTAACCCGTTTTGTAACCACGCAATACCAACAAAACACCAAAATACTGTACGATGCCGACCAATGGGTAGCCATAAACGACTACGAACATACCGACATAGCCACGCTGCTGCTGTTTTGGGGTTTGCTGAACAAACAAATCGTGAAAATAATAGCGAATATGCCCACCACCGCCCTACCGCTTACCTGCGATACTGGCAAAAATGCGGTAGAACCCCAAACCTTAGCGTTTTTGGTACAGGACTACATAGCACATTTGCAATACCACTTGAATCAAATAAATAAAAATACATAAATTGCCAATCGGTAATAAAAACACAGAAAAAATGAAAAAAGCCCTTATAACAGGAATAACAGGACAAGACGGCTCATTTTTAGCCGAATTTTTGCTCGAAAAAGGATACGAAGTTCATGGTGTAATACGCAGAGGTTCGTCGTTTAATACCCAAAGAATAGAGCATATACTCGGCGATAAAAACCTGCACCTGCACCACGGCGATATGACCGATAGCGCAAACTTAAACCACCTTTTGGATAGCATAAAACCAGAGGAAGTGTATAACTTAGCCGCCCAAAGCCACGTAAAAGTATCGTTTGAAGTGCCCGAATATACGGCACAATCCGATGCTGTGGGCGCATTGCGCATTTTAGATGCCATAAAAAACCATTGCCCCGAAGCACGCTTTTACCAAGCATCTACCTCGGAGCTGTATGGCAAGGTACAAGAAATTCCGCAGAAAGAAACCACACCGTTTTACCCACGCAGCCCCTACGCCGTAGCTAAGTTGTACGGATTTTGGATTGTAAAAAACTACCGTGAATCTTACGGGCTGTACGCCTGCAACGGCATATTATTCAACCACGAAAGCGAAAGGCGTGGCAAAACCTTTGTAACCCGCAAAATAACCGTGGGCATGGGCGAAATACACAGGGGCGAACGCCAAACCATAAAATTGGGTAACTTGGACTCGCAAAGAGACTGGGGCTACGCCAAAGAATACATAGAAGCCATGTGGCTCATGCTACAACAAGACGAACCCGAGGACTTTGTGATAGCCACTGGCGAAACCTACACCATAAGGCAGTTTGTGGAGCGTTGTGCCAAATACATAGGCATAGACATACAATGGCAAGGCACAGGCGTAGATGAAAAAGGCATAGACAGCAAAACAGGCAAAACGATTATAGAGGTAGATGAGCGGTATTTCCGCCCTGCCGAAGTGGAGCTACTGGTAGGCGACGGCACAAGAGCCAAAGAAAAAATGGGCTGGGAACCCAAAATCCGCTTGGACGAGCTGGTGGATATTATGATGGCACACGACATAAAAGGCTACTCGCCCTATTAAGTAACCGCTTACCAAACCAATGGAAAAACACCAAAAAATATACATAGCTGGGCATAGAGGCATGGTAGGCTCGGCTATCGAGCGGCAACTACGCACAAATGGCTATACCAATATCGTAACCAAAACCTCGAAAGAGCTGGACTTGCGCAGCCAAGAGGCAGTAAATGCTTTTTTTGCAGCCGAAAAACCCGAGTATGTGTTTTTTGCAGCCGCAAAAGTAGGCGGCATTTATGCCAATAACACGTACAGAGCCGATTTTATATACGAAAACCTGATGATGGAAGCCAATACGATACACGCTGCTTTCCAAAATAAGGTAACGAAGCTGTTGTTTTTGGGTAGCTCGTGCATCTACCCAAAAATGGCTACCCAACCAATGTCGGAAAAAGAGCTGCTCACGGGCGTGCTGGAACCCACCAACGAACCCTACGCCATAGCCAAAATTGCGGGCATAAAGCTGTGCGAGGCATACCGAGCGCAGTACGGCTGCAACTACATTTCGGCAATGCCCACAAACTTATACGGCAAAAACGACAACTACAACCTCGAAAACTCGCACGTGCTGCCCGCATTGCTGCGCAAGTTTCATGAGGCAAAGCTAAACAATGCGCCCGAAGTAACGATTTGGGGCGACGGCACGCCGCTGCGGGAGTTTATGTACGTGGACGATTTGGCGGAAGCCTGCGTTTTTTTGATGCTAAACTACAACGAAAATGAGTTTGTGAACATAGGTACGGGCGAAGAGGTTTCGATAGGCAATTTGGCAGAAATTATTAAAAAAACGGTGGGCTACGATGGAAAAATCGTTTTTGATGCCGAAAAACCCAACGGCACGCCCCGAAAACTAATGGATATTACCAAACTCAAAAACCTTGGCTACCAGCCCACAACCGAACTCAGTGCGGGAATTAGCAGCGTTTACACCGATTTTTCGGGCAATTATGCGCACTATACCCAAGCGAAATAGAAAATAATATCGTTGATTAATCGTTTGAAACACAATTGGGCGGTTTAGAGAAACACAAAGCATATATCATCAAACAATAAGGCAAATATTCTGGCAAGCGAAATGTTAGGCTCTATGATAAATAACCGTACATAAAATAAAATCCTATGATAAAAAGTGAACAGACCTTACACACCGTTTGACATTATTTGGGTAAAAAATGTTACTAATTCTGAAACAGGACAAGCATATATGGACTTGTCAAGCGAAGAGTTTACTCTACATTTTCCGAACCGTCATAAGGAAAATATTTTAAGCCCAAAAGTTGGAGAACTTATTCTAATTCATCAAAATATAAATAGGCAAAAGGTTTTTACTCATTTAGTTTCGCCAGTTGATAATGTTAGAATTGAAGAAAACAGGGAAAACTTTAAGTATGGAAGAAAAGTAAAAATTATTGCAAAAGCAAAAGCGCATAATGCTATTCCAGTTTCCACAACACTATGGAATAAAGTGAATTTCCGAGGTATATCCCAAGGAAATGTTTGTAAAATTGAGAACATATCCAAAGTAGAAAATCACGATATTTTACTCCAAGATATTTGGAATGAATTCGTGCCGTTTTTTAGCTCGGAATTTCAAAACTCAGCGAGTTTTACAGAAAGTATAGAAACTGAAATTGACAACGATGATAATTCAATATCTGTAACAGAAGGAAGATTAAGATTGATAACTCATTATGCCAGAGAACGAGATAGAAATATTATTAAAATAAAAAAGGAACAGGCTCTAAAAAACCAAAATTTAAAATGCGAGATTTGTAGTTTTTCATTTATCGACAAATTTGGTGTTGAGTTTATTGAATGCCATCACAAGACACCCATTTCGAAGTCAGGTGTAACCGAAACAACGTTGAACGATTTAGGTTTAGTTTGTGCTAACTGCCACAGAATGTTACACAAACAATTTAGCGGAATATTTTTAACGATGGAAAAACTGAAAGAGAAAATAAGTACAAACGTATGACAAGTATATTAGAATAAAACGGCAAACATTTCCCCAAACCACTACCAAAAACTGGCTGTAAACAAAACCAGCCATTATACCACAAAAAATCAACCCAAACAAAAAATAAACGTGTTAGAAACAGCCCTTACCCAAACCCATATTGCGCTGGGAGCCAAAATGGTCCCTTTTGCAGGTTATAATATGCCCGTGAGCTACCAAGGCATCAAGGCGGAGCATTTAATTGTGCGCAGCGGCGTGGGCGTTTTTGATGTGTCGCACATGGGCGAGTTTTTGGTGGAGGGCAAAAATGCGCTCGACCTCATACAGTTTGTAACCACCAACGACGCAAGCAAACTAACCGACGGCAAGGTACAGTATAGCTGCCTACCCAACGGCAAGGGCGGCATTGTAGATGACCTTTTGGTGTACAAAATAGCCGACGAAAAATTTATGCTGGTAGTAAATGCCTCCAACATAGAAAAAGATTGGAGCTGGATTGGCAGCCACAACCAGTGGGGCGTGCAGCTCACGGACCTATCGGCGGAAACCACGCTGCTGGCGGTTCAAGGACCCGCAGCCATCACCGCCCTGCAAAGCCTGACCCAAATAAACCTATCGAAAATGGCGTATTACAGCTTCGAAATAGGCGAGTTTGCGGGTATAACCAACGCCGTGGTTTCGGCAACTGGCTATACTGGCGCAGGCGGTTTCGAAATTTATGTACCCAACCAACACGCCCAAACGCTCTGGAACGCCATATTTGAGGCTGGCGCAGCCCACCAAATCGCACCCATCGGCTTGGGCGCAAGAGACACCCTACGCTTAGAAATGGGCTACTGCCTCTACGGACACGACATCGACGATGCCACTTCGCCGCTCGAGGCTGGGCTTGGGTGGATTACAAAACTACAAAAAAACGGCGATTTTATAGACAAAGCCTACTTATTAGCCCAAAAAGCCGCTGGAATTACCCGAAAACTCGTGGGTTTCGAAATGATGGAAAGAGGCATAGCCCGCCAACACTACCCAATTTGTAGCCAAGACGGCACGGTTATCGGCGAAGTTACCTCTGGCACAGAGTCGCCCAGCACCGCAAAACTAATAGGCATGGGCTACGTACAAACGCCGCACTCGGCTATAAATACCCAAATTTACATAAAAATAAGGGAAAAATTAGTGCCTGCCATCGTAGCAAAAATGCCATTTGTGAACCCAAGTGCCTAAAAAATAATTATAGTTGGTGTATTTACCAGAATAATCGTAAATTTGTGTTTCAATCAATTCAATAGTAGCGTTTTTCGCACAAACAATTTTTTAAAATGAAAATAAAAAACAACCTTATTTTACTCGCATTTCTGGCTGTTGCAAACATAGCCTGCGCCCAAAATTTTAGGGTGGGCGACAAAGCACCCAACATTATACTAAGCTCGCCCGAGGGCAAAGAAATATCGCTCACGGACTTGGAGGGCAAAATAGTACTCATAGATTTTTGGGCAAGCTGGTGCGGACCCTGCCGCATGGAAAACCCAGCCGTGGTGCGTAGCTGGAACGAATACAAAGACAAAACATTTAAGGCTGGCAAAGGCTACGAGGTGTTTAGCGTTTCGCTGGACAACAACGGCGACCGCTGGAAACAAGCCATAAAACAAGACAATTTGATGTGGCAAAACCACGTGAGCGACCTAAAAGGCTGGCAATCGGCGGCGGCGCAGGTATATGGCGTGAACAGCATACCCACAAATTTTTTGATAGACGGCAAAGGCGTAATCTTGGCTGTTGGGCTAAGGGGCGAAGCCTTACAAACCACGCTAAAATCGCTGGTGAAAGGGCAAGCCGCCGAAACCACCGAAGCATTTGGCTTGGAAAAGAAAAGCTGGTGGAAACGTCTGTTTGCAAAAAAAGATTGAGTTCGTTAGAGCTTCACCCGTTTTTTTATAATGAACGCCAAATCGTAATCGCTCAAAAGCAATATTTGCTCTGGTGTGAGCCTACTTAGGCGCATGGCTGTGCGCAACTGCTCCTCGTTTTCCGTTTTTAAAATTGGCTTGGCAAAGCCCGAAAACCGAATTTCTGCCGCTTCATTGAGCGACATAAGTCGGTTTTTTTCGTCTATAATCTGTTTTTGGGCATAGCTCTTGCTAAAAGCCTGATACAATTGCTCCACATTACTCACCGACATCGGTTTTTGCACAATGCGCTTGGGCTGCGGCTCGGGCTGTAGCAGCTCGGGCTTGGTTTTGGGTTCGGGCAGCTCACGCACCACTTCGGCAAAGGCATCTTGCAGGTTGCGGGTTTTATAGGCATAAATATTCACGGTTTTTAGGTTGTAAACCACAGGTTTTAGCGCCACGGTGGCTATAAGCGTAAGCGATTTGTTGCTTGGTTCGTAGCGCACCCGCTGGCTTTCGTAGCCCACACACGAGGCTACAATGGTATCGCCAAACTGCAAACTGATAAAATACCCGTTGCCCTGCTGCGTGGTATGCACCTGCTTGCTGCGCAAATTCGTAAAATTAATATTGTACAGCGTATCTTGAGTTTGGGCATTGGTTACGGTGCCAAAAAGCAAAAACTCCTGCGCCTGCGCCCTTCCGCACAAGCTACATAGCACAAAAAACAAAAAATATTTTGGTGAAAACAACCGCATTTTAATAACAAAACTGAGTACGCTAAGGTAAACGAAAAAACTGGGATATAGGTTGCTTTTTTTATTTTTATGCAAATCTCCCCAAAATACTACTTTGTTGTAGCATGAATGTTAGACTTATAATGCAATTTTTGGTATAAAAAAAACCGAAATAACCTATTTTAGCATGAAAAGTGGTAGCACAAAATGCCAATTTGTCATATTTTTTGCCAAAAAATACATTGGCACAAGGTTTGATAAATGTAGAGCGTTGGGTGCAGTTTTCGGATTGCACGCAAAAATAAGAGCTTAAAATACAATAAACCAAATAAAACAAATAAAATGAGTAACAAAATTATTGGTATAGACTTAGGTACGACCAACTCTTGCGTATCGGTAATGGAAGGTGGCGAAACCATAGTGATAGCAAATAGCGAAGGTAGGCGCACCACGCCCTCGGTGGTTGCTTTTTTGGAAAACGGCGAAATAAAGGTGGGCGACCCAGCAAAACGCCAAGCCGTAACCAACCCCACACGCACCATTGCATCTATAAAAAGATTTATGGGCAGCAAGTTTTCGGAAGTAAAAAATGAGATTGGACGTATGCCCTACAAGGTGGTACAAGGCGAAAACAACACGCCACGGGTAGAAATAGGCGATAAGAAATATACGCCGCAAGAAATATCGGCGATGGTGCTGCAAAAAATGAAAAAAACCGCCGAAGATTATCTTGGGCATGAGGTAACCCGTGCCGTAATTACGGTGCCTGCTTACTTCAACGATGCGCAGCGTCAAGCCACGAAAGAGGCGGGCGAGATAGCGGGCTTGAAAGTAGAGCGCATTGTAAACGAACCTACGGCTGCTGCGCTGGCTTACGGCTTAGACAAGCAAGGCAAAGACATAAAAATAGCGGTGTTTGACCTCGGGGGCGGCACGTTCGATATATCGGTGCTGGAACTGGGCGACGGCGTTTTTGAGGTAAAAAGTACCAACGGAGACACGCACTTGGGCGGCGACGATTTTGACCAAAAAATTATAGACTGGCTAATCGGCGAGTTTAAAAGCGAAGAAGGCGTGGATTTGGGCAAAGACCCAATGGCGCTACAACGCATCAGGGAGGCGGCTGAAAAAGCCAAGATTGAGCTTTCGGCTTCGTCGGAAACAGAAATAAACCTGCCATTTATTACCGTAATAGACGGCGTGCCTAAGTATTTGGTAAAAAAACTTACCCGTGCTAAGTTCGAACAACTATGCGACGATTTGGTAAAACGCACCTTAGAGCCATGCAAAAAAGCCATCAAAGATTCGGGCTTTAATGTATCGGAAATAGACGAAATAATACTGGTGGGCGGCAGTACCCGCATACCCAAAATACAGGAGGTGGTGGAGCAGTTTTTTGGTAAAAAACCAAGCAAAGGCGTGAACCCCGACGAGGTAGTAGCCGTGGGTGCGGGCGTGCAAGGCGCAGTACTAAGTGGCGATGTGGACGGCGTGTTGCTGCTCGATGTTACGCCGCTGAGTTTTGGTATAGAAACCATGGGCAATGTAATGACCAAGCTCATAGAGTCGAACACTACGATACCCGTAAAACGCAGCCAAGTGTTTAGCACCGCCGCCGACAGCCAACCGAGCGTAGAAATACACGTGTTGCAAGGCGAGCGCCCAATGGCAAACGACAACAGAACGATTGGTCGTTTTCACCTGGACGGGCTGCCACCAGCGCCCCGTGGCATACCGCAAATTGAGGTGAGTTTTGACATAGATGCCAACGGAATACTAAACGTAACGGCAAAAGACAAAGCCACTGGCAAAGAGCAGCGCATCAGGATAGAGGCATCGTCGGGGCTGTCGAAAGAAGACATACAACGCATGAAAGAAGAAGCCGAAGCCAACGCCAGCAGCGATGCTACCCGCAAAGAGGAAGCCGAAAAACTAAATGCAGCCGACTCGCTTATATTTAGCACCGAAAAACAACTGAAAGAATACGGTGATAAAATACCAGCCGAAAAGAAAACGACGATAGAAGAAGGTTTGGCAGCCCTAAAAACGGCGCACACCAGCAAAGACATTGTAGCCATAGATGCCGCAGTAGAAACGCTGAATGCAGCCTGGCAGGCAGCCTCGCAAGATATGTACGCCGCAGCCGCAGAAGCCGAGCAAGCCCAAGGCGAGCCAGCCGCAAGCACGGCAGACAACACAAATG
>JAYUJN010000019.1:0-41092 GCA_043765195.1 Bacteroidota bacterium
CAACGGAACAAATGGTACGAACGGCGCAACAGGCGCAAGTGGACTAAAAAGCCTTACTTCTACCTCTACCTTGGTGGTGGGTAGCGCACAATGCCCCAACGGCGGTATTTTGGTAAATTCGGGCTTGGATACAAACAACAACGGCATTTTAGATGCCGCAGAAATAACCAACTCCGCACCCGTGTGTAATGGCGCACAAGGTGCGCAAGGACTACAAGGACCCACAGGATCGGGCGGCGGCTCGGGCGGCGGCGGCGGTACAAATGGCACCAACGGCATAAGCTGCTGGGACTTAAACAGCAACGGCACACCCGACTTGGCGACCGAAGACACAAACGGCGACGGCGTAGTAAACGTACTGGACTGTAAAGGTGTGCAAGGTCCAACGGGCGCAATAGGCATTAAAGGCGCAACTGGTAGCAATGGTGCAACTGGACCCGCAGGCACAAACGGACTTAACGGTGTAACTGGTCCCGCAGGAGCAAACGGAACTAATGGATTAAACGGTGCAACTGGCGCAGCAGGAACAAACGGATTAAACGGCGCAGCTGGCGCAACTGGCGCAAACGGAACTAACGGTTTAAACGGCGCAACTGGCGCAGCAGGCACAAACGGAACGAATGGCGCAAACGGCGCAACTGGCGCAGCAGGAACTAACGGAACGAACGGCGCAACTGGCGCAGCAGGAACTAACGGACTTAACGGAGCAACTGGTCCCGCAGGAACAAACGGAACGAACGGCTTGAACGGTGCAACTGGTCCCGCAGGAACAAACGGATTAAACGGCGCAACTGGCGCAGCAGGAACAAACGGAACTAACGGACTTAACGGCGCAACTGGCGCAGCGGGTACAAACGGAACAAACGGCTTGAACGGCGCAACTGGCACAGCAGGAACAAACGGAACGAACGGACTTAATGGCGCAACTGGCGCAGCAGGAACTAACGGACTTAACGGCGCAACTGGAGCAGCAGGACCCGCAGGAACTAACGGACTTAACGGCGCAACTGGCGCAACTGGCGCAGCGGGTACAAACGGAACGAACGGACTTAACGGTGCAACTGGCGCAGCGGGTACAAACGGAACAAACGGCTTGAACGGCGCAACTGGTCCCGCAGGTGTAGCAGGTACAAACGGAACTAACGGATTGAACGGTGCAACTGGTCCCGCAGGTGTAGCAGGCGCAGCAGGCGCAACTGGAGCAGCAGGTGCAGCAGGTGCAAACGGCTTGAACGGCGCAACTGGCGCAGCAGGTACAAACGGCTTAAACGGAGCAACTGGCGCAGCAGGCGCAAACGGAACTAATGGCTTAAACGGCGTAACTGGCGCAGCAGGCACAAACGGACTTAACGGCGCAACTGGCGCAACGGGTGCAACTGGCGCAGCAGGTGCAAACGGAACAAACGGCTTGAACGGCGCAACTGGTCCCGCAGGTATAGCTGGCGCAACTGGAGCAGCAGGTGTAAAAGGCGCAACTGGTGCAGTGGGCGCAACTGGCACTGACGGCGTAGATGGAGTAACTGGTGTAACAGGTGCAAAAGGCGCAACTGGTGTAACTGGAGCTACTGGCGCAACAGGAGCAACTGGGCTAACTGGCGCAACTGGTGTAACTGGAGCTACTGGCGCAACTGGTTCAACAGGAGCAACTGGTTCAACAGGAGCAACTGGTTCAACAGGTGCAACTGGACTAACTGGACTGACTGGACCTACCGGACCATCAGATGCCGACAACGGACTAACGATGGCAACCGGACCCAAAGTACAGCTCGGCGGCACGCTCATAAAACCCACAAACATAGACTTAGGCAACTTTAATATGTCGTTTACCCTAAATGGCACGGGCGCATTCAAACTGCACAACCTACCAAACAACACCACGTTCGATAGCATTTTGGTGATAGGTAGCAACGGCTCAATAGAAAAACGAAGCCTCACAAACACCGTAGAAAACGGCTTGCACATAGACCCAACCACCAAAAAAATAAGGCTCGGCAGCTATGCTGGCGGCACAGGAACGGTGGTAAACCCATTAATTATCCCTACACGCCTAAAACTAAAAACCGACACCACTTATTTTAGCATAGAAAACCAAATCGACTCCGCTTTCTTTGTAGATTACAATGGCAACGGCGCAATAGGCTACGATAGAACGAGGGCAAACAACGCTGGATTAGCCCGCTTTAACATAAAATCTGCCAATATAAACAGACAACCAAACAACACTTATGTAACCAGCCCAACCAACCTGTATTATCATTACCCAAACATACAAACTGCAATCCCCAATTTCCCGTTTGGCTTGCCCAATACCACCAAGAAAGCACTTGACGTGGTAAACTTCAATGCAGCAAACAAAAGCTCGCTGTTTTATGTGCGTGAAAACGGTCAGGTGGGCATAAATATGCGAGACAGTACAGGCACAAACCTCGCCCCTTCTTTGGGCGCAACCGCTACCGCAGCCTACCCGCCACCCGCCACAGTGAGCAGCACCTCCCCGCACATGCTCGATGTACGTGGCTTTGGTTCAGCCGCAAACTGGGTTACCACTATTCAGCTCGTGGCCTCCGCCGATATTGTATTTGATGCCTCATTACCCCTAAATACTTTTTATAACTTAGAGTCAGGGCCGGTGGGTGCAAAAGAAACAAATGGATTTTCGTTCATAGACCCAGACATTTACGAACCCAACGGAAAAGTAGAAATCAAGCTCGTAGTAGTGTATGACAACATGACAGGTGGTTCAGGTGTAGCCGATTTTCGCCTCAATGCAAGTTGCCTGTTAAACACTGGTGTTGGCATAACCTCCCCACAGTACCTAAACATGACCTACTTAGATTGCGGCGGTACGGGTACTCCACCAGTTGGAACTGGCTGTCCCACACCCACTAATGTGGGTACAAATAAGACGGGCAATGAACAAATGGCTTTCATAACCGATTGGCGAAAATTTGACGGCGGTACTATAAATGCCTGGAAAATACAGCTACAATGTAGATCACCGAGAAATATTAGAGTACGAAACGCTTACATACTCATTCGTCCGCAGCAATACTAAACAAAAAAAGGCAAAATCAACAAAAGATTTTGCCTTTTTTTTAAATTAATTCAATATATTTGCAACCAATTTACGTTGGTTTACCATGCGATACCTCCTAATTTTTGTAACCACCGCCATATCCTTCCATGCCCACGCAATTCAAGCAAAATTTGATTTGCAGCAATTCTATGCGCCTTCGGTGGGCAGCTACGTCGAAATTCAAATCAGGGTTTTAGCCAACTCCGTGGCATTTACAAAAATAGAAAACAACAAAGTACAAGCTGGTGTAGAAATTAGTTTGCAAATAAAAAAAGATACCACTACCGTAAAATACGACAAATTTCGGCTAAAAAGTCCCATTTGCGACAGCACAAACTTGGTTAGCTTCCAAGACCTGCAACGCTATGCGCTGGATACTGGCAGCTACACGCTTTTTTTGTTTTTGAAAGATGTGAACGACCGCAAAAATACCCTAAAATTTGAGTACAAGTTTAAAGTGCGCCAAAACCAAAAAACCTATATTTCGGACGTAACACTGTGTGGCAGCCCATTGTTTAGCCAAAAAGCCACCACCTACACCAAACACAACTTAGAAATTTACCCACGGCTCGGCACTTTGTACCAAAATAAAATAGACAGCCTGCACTTTTACACCGAAATTTACAACCTCAATGCAGCTACCATTTCGTTTTATTTGTTTGACATAGACAACAACAAAAAAATACCCAGCAGCGAAATAAACGTAAAAACGCAGCAGTTTTTGGGCATAAAACCCATACATTACTCCTACGATTTGAGCCAGATAGCCACGGGCAACTATGCCTTGGCACTGGATATAAAAAGCGATAGTGGCTTAATTGCCCAAAAAACCGTTGATTTTCAGCGGATAAATGCCGCCATAGTTCAAAACCAAGATTATTTAGACTCGGATTTTAAGGTTGGTTTTGCGGCTAACTATGCGCTCCCCGACCTAAAAAACCACTTGAAAAGCCTCTACCCCATCACAAAAGAGCGTGAACAGCTTTACATAGACAACCTCCTGCGCCCAAAAACGCCCGATTTGGTGGATATGCAAAAGTTCTTTTTGTGGTTTTGGCAACAGCGCAATGCGCTACAGCCCGCACAGGCTTGGGCGGAGTACCAAGTGGCACTACAAAAGGTGCAAAATTCGTTTGGAAATAAGTTTACAAAAGGCTACCAAACCGAGCGAGGCAGAATTTATTTGAAATACGGCGAACCCAACGGGCGCAACTCCGTGGAAAACGACCCGCAAGCCTATCCCTACGAAATATGGCAATACAACCGCTTGGGTACGCAAAGCCAGGTACGCTTTGTGTTTTACAACCCCAGCCTCACCGCCACCGACTACGTGCTGCTGCACTCCGATGCCCGCAACGAACCGAAAATGGACAACTGGCGCAACGAAATTTACAGCCGAAACGGCACGGGGCAGCGCAACATAAACAAAGAAAATGGCAGCCGAGACTTAAAAAACGGCAGGCTCGAAGATATGTACCGAAACCAGTAATTGGTTAAATTACGGTACCGATGAGTTTTTTTTCCATGTACTCCAAAATGCCCTCCGAGCCGCCCTCCTGCCCTACGCCGCTCTGTTTCCAGCCACCAAACGGTGCTTCTATGGCGTGCGGCGCAAAGTCATTGATGCCCACCATACCAAACTCCAAACCCTCGCTGGCGAGCGTGGCATTTTTTAGGTTTTGGGTAAAAACGTAGGCAATAAGCCCATATTCCGTATCGTTGGCTAAGGCTAAGGCTTGCTCCGTGGTATCAAATGGCGTGATACTAAGCACGGGTCCGAAAACCTCATTTTTAAATATATCGTGGTGCGGCGCTACGTCTGCCAGTACGGTAGGCTCATAAAAATAGCCTTGGGCGTGTTCGGCTATTTTTCCGCCACAAAGCAGTTTTGCGCCCTGTGCCACGCTTTTTTGCACCAAGTTATGTACCATAAGCCGCTGGTTTTCAGATATTAACGGTCCGACTTGTGTATCCAGTTCTGTGCCGTTGCCTATGCGTAGGTTGGCTACTTTTTCGGCTATTTTTTGGGTAAATGCCTCATAAATGGGTCTTTGCACCAAAAAACGCTGTGGCGCAATGCACACTTGCCCGCAATTTCGGTTTTTGGCTAAGGCGGCTGTTTCCGCCAGTTCATCTACATTTACATCGTCAAAAACCAACACTGGTGCGTTGCCGCCCAGTTCTAAGGCGAGTTTGGTGGCGGTTTGGTGGCTGCCTTGCATCAGCAATTTGCCCACACGTGTGCTGCCCGTAAAACTTATTTTTTTGCAGCGTTTGTCCGTTAGCAGCACGTCGGCAATGGCGCTGGCATCACCATTTATGAGGTTTAGCACGCCTGCGGGCAAGCCCGCTTCGTGTAAGCATTCGGCTATGCACATGGCGGTGATGGGCGTGAGTTCCGAGGGTTTGGCTACAATGCAGCAGCCAGCAGCCAAGGCGGCAGCCCAGCAGCGGGCTGGGTTGTAGGCTGGAAAGTTCCAAGCCGTAATAGCCCCCACGATGCCCATCGGCTGATATATCACCTGCATTCGCTTGTTTGGGCGGCTGCTGGGTATGGTTTTTCCGTAGGTGCGCTTGGCTTCTTCGGCAAACCACTCAAAAAAACCAGCGGCTACCAGCCACTCGCCCTTGGATTCGGCAAGTGGTTTTCCGCTTTCGGCTGTGGTGATGGCGGCGTACTCGGTGTTTTTGGCACGCATGAGTGCGGCGGCTTTTTGCAAAATGGCGGCTCTTTTATAGGGGCTGGTTTTCCATTTTTCAAACGCAGCTTGGGCGGCATTTAGGGCTGCTATGCAGTCGTTTTGGTCGCCGTAGGCTATGTTTTGTATGTGTTCTTGGGTAGCAGGATTTATTACGGCGAGCGTTTTGCCGTTTGTGGCTGGCTGCCACGTGCCGTTTATGTATTGTTGGTACATTTTTTTGGGGGAGATTAGGTGTAAAATAAAAGCAGCCTCTTGTGTAAGAGGCTGCTTTGCTGTGTCGGGGTAGTAGGATTCGAACCTACGACCCCCTGGTCCCAAACCAGGTGCGCTAACCGGGCTGCGCTACACCCCGAAACTGTGGTGCAAAGGTACTGCTTTTTTTGAGATATGCAAGTTATTTTATTTAAAAAATATTTCTATCGCTCCGTAGCCAAATTTTTGCTTTTGTGCGTCTTTAAATGTGTCGATGTTTGGGTTTTTACTCACCAATTTTTGAATTTCTTCTTTGAGTATTCCGTTGCCCAAACCATGGATAAAAGTAATGCTGGCTTGTTTGTGGAGCATGGCTTGGTCGAGCATTTTGTCGAAGTGTGCGAGCTGAATTTGCAGCATTTCCGCTTTATTTATATCGCCGAAGGTATCGGGCAGCAGTTTTTCGATGTGGAGGTCGATAACCGTGTTTTCGGGTTTGGGTGTGGGCGCACTGGGCGCAGCGGCGGTTTTGGGCGTGAGCATGGAGGTGCGCAATTGCTCGGCGTTTATTTTTTCAGATTCATCGAGCTGAAACAGCACGGCTGGCGTGTTGAGCAGGCTCATTTGGGTTGGCTTGGCGGCGAAATCTTCTTTTTTAAACGTAAATCGGCTCTGAAAACTCGGTTGCTTTTGGTTGTAACCTTCGGCAAAGGGCGTTATTTCGAATAAATAACTGTGCCACTCGGCGATGGTTTGTAGGCGTTCTTGCTGCAATTTATGCACGGATTTGGGCGGCAGCAAGCCCGCTTTCACGCCTTTTAGCACGCCTTTTTGGGTATCTTTGGCGGAGCGGCTAAAAAATGCGTACAAAAAATCTATGTCGGTGTTGTTTACCAAACAAAATTCTATTTCTTGGTTGCCGAATGCAATGGCGGCTAAGTACAAACCCTGCACCGAGCGGGCTGCGCTGGGCGGCGGCGCAGCCGCCGCCACTTGTGGCGTGCTGTGTACAGTTCGAGTGGCTGCACTGGGTGCGGTAGCACCCAGTGCCTTGTTGCTTATGCCTATCGGTACCAGCTCGCTAATATGCACTGGCACCACAAAATCGTCGTCTATATCCACCTCTACCAGCCCGTCGGGGAGCAGTTTTACGATTACGCCCTCGGCACGGCTATACAGCAAACGCACCCTATCTCCTATGAAAAAATCCATGCTAAACTATTAAAAAAATGAATAATAACGATACAAATAATTACCTAAACTAAGCAAAATGGCGCATACTACGCACAAGGTGCTTAAATACCTGCCGTACTTCACGCCCTTTATTTTTTGTATGCAGAAATAAATGAGTATTACATCGGCGAAGTAAAACAAAAACCAGTAGCGGCACAGCGTAAAGTTGCCATAAATGCCCAAAAGAGACATAAATACAAGAGAAATAACGAAAAAACGGGCAACAAAAAGTTTTTTGAAAAAATAAATACTGCCCAAAATCGCAAACAAACCGCCCAAACCGTGGCTACCAATTACTTTTAAATGTTCGTAAATGTGGTAAAAATACAGCGGCACAGGCACCGAGTTTAACGCCGTGGCGTATTCTTTTCCGTTGCCGTGGGGGCGCAGCCACGCATTTGTGTATTTAAAGGTATAGCTGCCAAATTGCCATTTCATCAGCAACATTTCGAAGAGCAGCAGTAGAAATACCATTAAAAACAAGCCCCAAAAAGATTGGAGGTACTGCCCTATTTTTTTATAGTCTTGGTAAATGATGGTTAAAATGTAGCAAATTACGGGCAGTATAGCGGTTTCTTTGATGTTCCAAGCCGTAATTACCAGCAAAGCCAAGAGAAACGACTCAGTGAGCGAAATTTTTCGTTGGGGTAGGTTTCTTTTTATTTTTTCTATTTCCATAATCCAAACAAAAACCAAAATGCCTGCATATAAGTCGGTTTGAATGTTTATTTTTGTGGTAAGCAGCATGGGCGTAGCCAAAATGCAAGCCAAAATGAGCCAATTGTTTATTTTTATTTGGTGAAACTCCTTAAAATATTTTCTTATTGCCGCAAAAAGCCCCCAAATAGCCAAAATATTAATCCAAACTGCCATACTAAAATTGCTGGCATCGGCGGTACATTTAAACAAATTTAGGGTATAAAGCACCAGCAGCCTGTGGGCGGGCGGATAGGTAAAATCGTGGTAAATTTCGGTGTCGCAGGTATCCAACCGTGTGGAAACGAACACAGCATCGGCATTGCAGGGAATGAGCAACCAAAAAAGTGGGATAACCGCAATGGCGAGCCACTGAAATCGGTCGGTGTGGTAAAAATTTCGCAGGTAATTAATTACTGAAAAAAAATATTTTCGGTCGGTCAAAGTTAGGTAGTTAGGTTATTTTGGTGGCAACGCATTTCGTGGGCGAAATTGTTTGTGGTGGTTTTATACCAAAATTTTGAGTGCGTTTAGGTAGGGTGTTGCCAAGGTTTAATTATTTTCTATAAATAATGGCACAAAAGTAGTACAATATTGCTTTTTTTTATGAATTAATTTTGAGTTTTGGCATTTAAGTAGTAATATTGGAAAAAAAACCGAACTCATGAAAAAAATTGGAATACTACACGGAATGGAGCGTTCGTTCCCCGAGGCTTTTGTAGCCAAAGTAAATAGCCTTGGCGTAAAAGGCGTGATGGCTGAGGCTGTAAACATAGATGCAGTGAACCAAGCTGGGACATCGGAGTATGCGGTAATTATAGACCGTATTTCGCAAGATGTGCCTTTTTATAGGGCGTTTTTGAAGCAAGCCGCACTCAATGGTTGCGCTGTAATAAACAATCCGTTTTGGTGGAGTGCCGACGAAAAGTTTTTTAACAATGCGCTGGCTATCCATGCTGGCGTGCCTGTGCCAAAAACGTTTTTGTTGCCGTCGTTTGAGCGTCCGCCCGATACCACGGAGGCATCTTTTAGCAACCTAAAATTTCCGCTGGGCTGGCAAACCATATTTGAACACATTGGGTTTCCAGCCTACATGAAGCCCCACGCTGGCGGCGGCTGGAAAAGTGTGTATAGGGTAGAAAACCCCGACGACGTGTTTAGGGCATACCACGACACCAGCCAACTGGTGATGATGATACAAGAGGGCATCGAATTTGATGCTTATTTCCGTTGCTACTGCATTGGGCGCAAACACGTGCGCATAATGAACTACGAGCCACGCAACCCGCACCACTTGCGGTACGTAGCCGACTTTAAAGTGGGCGATAAAATGCTGGCGCTCATACACAAATATGTGTTGGATTTGAACAATGCGCTGGGTTACGACTTTAATACCGTGGAGTTTGCCATACGTGATGGCGTGCCGTATGCCATAGATTTTTGCAACCCTGCACCCGATGCCGAAATTAGCTCCGTGGGGCAAGAAAACTTTGATTGGGTGGTGGAACACAGCGCAAAATACGCCATAGAGCGTGCTTTGGGGCAAAAAGACGGCGAAAACAACCTTACTTGGGGTACATTTGTACGCAATGCGTCGAACAATGCACTCTCTGCACCGATTGCTGCCGCACCCGAACCTAAAAAAGCCGCTGCAAAAAAAGTAGAAGCCGCACCAGTGGCATCTGAACCCAAAAAAGCCGCTGCAAAAAAAGCAGAAGCTGAACCAGCGGCGAAACCAGCAGCAAAAAAAACAACGGCAAAAAAATAAGGAATTTGTTTTCCTTTTTATAGCACAGCAGACCTGAAACAATAAATTTACAACAGAAAAACTATGGAAGAAAAATTTACCTTGGGTATAGAGGAGGAATACATGGTTATTCACCCGCAGACCCGTGAGCTTACATCGCACGACCAAAAAATAGTAGAAATAGCCATAGAAAGAGGCAACGAGCAGCTAAAAGCCGAGATGCACCAAGCGGTGGTAGAAAGTGGCACGCTTATTTGTACCGACATCACAGATGCCCGCAAGCAAGTGGGCGAGCTGCGCAGAACCGCCGCCAACATTGCGGGCGAGCTGGGGCTGCGCATCGGTGCCAGCGGCACGCACCCGTTTTCGCAGTGGAGCAAGCAGCTCATCACGCCCAACCCACGCTACTTCGAAATAGTGAACGAAATGCAAGATGCCGCACGCTCAAACCTTATTTTTGGCTTGCACGTACACGTGGGCATCAAAGATAAAAATATGGCGATACACATCGCCAACAGTATGCGCTATTTTTTGCCACACGTATATGCACTTAGCACCAATTCGCCGTTTTGGGAAGGACGCATTACGGGCTTTAAATCGTTTAGAGCCAAGATATTTGAGCGTTTTCCACGCACGGGCTTGCCCGATTTTTTTAACGATTACGATGAGTTTCAGAGCTATGTAAACCTGCTCATAAAAACGGGCTGCATAGACAATGCCAAGAAAATATGGTGGGATTTGCGGGTTCACCCGTTTTTTGATACGGTGGAATACCGAATATGCGACCTGCCCATGACCCTCGACGAAACGATGATGGTAGCCGCTATTTTTCAGGCATTGAGCGTAAAACTATACAGATTGAGGCAAAAAAACCTGAACTTTATACAATATAGCCGTGTGCTTATAAACGAAAACCGCTGGCGTGCCTGCCGCTACGGCATCGAGGGCAAAATGATTGACTTTGGCAAGCAAGTGGAGGTAGAAACCCGCAGCCTGATAGCCGAACTGCTGGAATTTATAGACGATGTGGTAGATGACCTCGGCAGCCGAGAAACCGTAAACCTCGCCTACAAAATTATGGAAACAGGCACAGGTGCCGACCGCCAGTTAGATGTGTTTCGCCGCACAAAAGACATGGACGCAGTAGTGGATTACATTTGCGACCAAACTTTGATAGGTTGCTAAATAAACTTTGATGGTTTCAACCGTCCGAGCGTTCGGCGAAAGCCGAACGCTCGGACGGTTTTTTGTTTACTCTATGTAATCAAAAATAGCTGGATTTACCCGCACGCCCAACTCGGCTTTTGAGTAGGTAAGTTCTTGCAAAACGATGTCGTTTGCCACCATTTTAATGCTAAAAGGCAGGACCACGTCGCCTATTTGTCGGTAGTCGGCGTAGTGCAGCTCTACCGCAGCGCCTGCTGCTATGCCCGAATTAATGACCAACTTTACCATCACGGGCAAATAAGTGGCTCTGTCTATGAAATAAAGTACTTCATTTTCGTTGTTTTTTATGAGTTTTAGGTAAAAAACCTGCAATCCGTTGTAGTTTATGGTATCCAACAAAAAAAGTTGGCTGCCCTTTTTTTTGTAGTCCATCAAGTCCGTTTGCATATTTTGCTCGGCGGCTTCGGCACTTTCTATTTTGGTTTTTAGGTGCGCTTTTTCGCCATAAAGCCCAAACGGATTGATGTCCCAAGCCCGCTTGCCATCAAAAGCCTCTACAATTACGTTGTCTTCTACCGTTGCCTCGAGACGGTACAAATTGGGCATTTTCTGATAAAATTTTATCGGATATTTTTTTTCATCTATCCGCATATTGCCCGCATACTGCACAAAATCAATGCTTTGCCACGCAGCCCTACCGCCCACCGCCTGGGCGCACCTGCTGGCTATTTGGGCTGGCGTTTGGGCTTGCACCAACTGAATACCAAAAATCCAAAACAAAAAAATCGCTATTTCTTTTTTCATACACACATTTTTAAGGGTTCTACCACCCTATTCATTTTATTTATGGTCTTATTTTTAAAAAAATCTTACATCGATAGACTTTATATTCTTTTTGTTAGTTTATTTAAAATAAATAAATTACATTTGCCTATTATTTATATGTACATAAATCACTTAAACAACACAAATAATGATAATTAAGCTACAAAAATGGGTTTTACATAAATTTTTTGAAACATTTATATAACTCTCTACTTTAATTAAACCATCAAAAAAACTACACTTCATCAAAGCGTTTTACGTTTACTACGCCCTTTATGCGCAGCAGTTTTTCTATCACCCTAAGCAACTGACCGCTGTCTTTTACAAAAAGGCTTATGTTGCCCTCAAAAACGCCATCGTTCGAGTCTATCGAAATGTTGCGCATATTCACGTTCATTTCGTCGGTAATTACCCGAGAAATGTTGCTAATAATGCCCATATCGTCTATGCCCGTAATGCGCAAACCCGTAGCGAAGGCACTGGCACTGTTTAGGCTTTCTTTCCAGCGCACCCGCTGAATACGGTAGCCGTATTTCGCCAGCAGCTCGGGCGCATTTTTGCAGTCGGTTCTATGTATTTTTATGCCTTCTTGCACGCTCACAAAACCAAATATTTTATCGCCAGGGATAGGCGAGCAACACCTCGCAAAGGCGTACAGCATATTATCTAACTCATTGTCAATGATTAAGCTATCGTCCGATGCCGTTATTTTTGTAACACGGCTCACGTCTATTTTTTCTCTTTCGGCTTCTGGTTTGGGGCTGCGCTCGCTCAAAAACATTTCTTTTACGTCCACAAGCGAAATTTTTTCTTCGGCAATGTCCGCAAAAAAGTCAATCGGACTTTTGTACTTCAAATTGTTGCAAGCAATCTGAATTTTGTCTTCGCCTGCATCTATTTTCCAGTTTTTTAGCTTGCGCAGCAGTATTTCTCTGCCATTTTCTGCTTGTAGGCGGCGTTCGTCATTTATTGCGTTTCTAATATTGGATTTTGCCTTGCTCGTTACCACAAATTTCAACCAATCTTGCTTGGGTTTTTGGGTGTTGGAGGTCAAAATTTCTATTTGGTCGCCGCTTTTAAGTACGTGGTTTATCGGCACAATTTTGTGGTTTACCTTCGCACCTATGCAGCGTGTACCCACGGCGGTGTGTATTTCGAAGGCAAAATCTAAGGCGGTAGCGCCCTTGGCGAGTTTTTTTAGGTCGCCCTTGGGCGAATACACAAACACCTCCTCGTTGTTTAGGTTCAGCCTAAAATCATTGAGCATTTCCAACGATGTGGAGGCTTGGGTTTCGAGTATTTCACGTATTTTGAGCAGCCATTCGTCTATGCCTTTGTCGTTTTTTTGCCCTTTGTAACGCCAGTGCGCCGCCAAACCTTTTTCGGCTATTTCGTCCATGCGCTCGGTGCGGAGCTGCACTTCCACCCATTTTCCTTGCTGCCCCATTACGGTTATGTGCAGGCTTTCGTAACCGTTGCTGCGTGGTTCCGAGAGCCAATCCCGCATACGGTTGGGGCTTGGTTTGTACAAGTCGGTTACAAAAGAATAGAGCCGCCAGCACGCCGATTTTTCCTCCGCCAGCGGCACATCGGCTATTATTCTGATGGCAAAAAGGTCGTAAACCTGCTCAAAATCAATGTTTTGCGCCACCATTTTGCTATAAATGGACGAAATAGACTTGGGTCTGCCCTTTATTTCGCACTTGCCCGCATATTCACTTTCGGCTATTTTGTCTTCTATTGGTTTTATAAAATCTTTTATAAAACGGTTGCGTTTTTGCTTTGTATTGTTCAGTTTGTTGGAAATCTGCCTATAAATATCGGCATTTAGGTACTTCATCGATAGGTCTTCCAGCTCCGACTTTATGTTGTACAAGCCCAAACGGTGCGCCAAAGGTGCGTACAAATACTGGGTTTCCGAGGCTATTTTGAGCTGCTTATGCCCCGCCATACTGTCCATGGTGCGCATATTGTGCAGGCGGTCGGCGAGTTTTATGAGTATTACCCGCACATCGTCGGAGAGGGTAAGTATCATTTTCCTAAAATTCTCTATCTGTTCCGAAGAGTTTTTGCTTTGCAAATCGTCCCTCGAAAAACCCTTAATTTTCGTCAGTCCATCTATAATTTTGGCGGTGGTATCGCCAAACTCCAGTGCAATGTCTTGCAGGCTAATTTCGGTATCTTCCACCACATCGTGCAGCAGGGCGCACACCACGGAGGTAGTACCCAGCCCAATTTCCTCGGCTGCAATTTGGGCTACTGCCAGCGGGTGGTAAATGTAAGGCTCGCCCGACTTACGGCGCATATTTTTGTGGGCTTCCAGCGACAGCTCAAAAGCGGCTCTGATGCGCTTTTCGTCGCCTTTTTCTAAGTGCGGGCGGCACGTGCGCAACAATTTTCTGTACCTATTCAGGAGTTCTTTGCGCTCGTGGGGTTGTATGGTGGTTATCTCTGACATTTTACAGGCATTTTGGTACTTTCACAAAGATAGCAAATTATCTGTAATTTTGAAATGAGCGCTGCGTAATTTAATCCACAATTTGCATGGTTACCAGCGTACTCTGAAAATTAATGTTGGCAAAAAGCATGGAATCTATCGAAGCGTCCCATTTTTTTTGGGCAATGCGGTTCAATCCGTGGTTGGTTTCGAGGTCGTATTTGGCTTGGGCTTGGTTGCTTTGCTGCAAATAAACCTCCATAAGCCCAAAAACGGTTTTGCTTATTTTCCACTCGGAAACAAATTTAACCTCCGCCAATTTTTTGCGAAAAAGCCTGATGTGCGCCTCCCCTATGTCGAAGTGGCGTTGCTCGTGGTTTAGCAGCCATTTGTTGTCGCAATGCCGCTTATCGAACCAAGATTTTTCGCAATTGAAATTACAAGTCGCCTGCACAGCCACCACATTGTACTGGTATTTGAAATTACAATCCCAATCAATGCAGCTTTCGGCATCGTTTCCCTTAAAAAAATGCCTATCGTCTGCCCTAAAATCGGCGCAAGTTAGGGTATTTTGGCGGCTCCAACTCATTTTTGGTTCAGAATTGCCCAAAAACGCATACCAAAATGAACAAATCAAAATTAAGTAACCCATGATTTTATGCTTTGTTTCTAAAACGATTTTTTTGCCAATTTATTTTACCATTTCGGTTATTTCGGGTTTGTATTTTTTATTTTTGGCTTATATGGGCAATGCTTGCAGCCAGAGCCGCAGCAAAATCCACGTTTCAAATGGTGTTTTTCGGTAAAAACCATGTAGCCATCTTCATTGATATAAAAATCTTCGCCTTGCACCAATCCAGTATTTTGTATGCCCATAATTTATGCTCCTGTGTAATTAAATGGCGTAATTGCCAGCAATTCTTGTTTTATTTCTGCCGAAACGTGCAGGTTTTCTATAAATGCGCTTAGGGTTTCTTGGGTAATTTTTGAGCCAGTGCGGGTCAGGTCTTTGAGGGCTTCGTAGGGTTTTGGGTAGTTTTCTCGTCGCAAAATGGTTTGGATAGCCTCGGCTACCACAGCCCAATTGTTGCCCAAATCTTGGTTTATTTTGGCTTCGTTTACCTTTATTTTCGATAGCCCTTTGCTCAAACTCTGCAACCCAATGAGCGTATGCCCCAGCGGCACGCCGATATTGCGCAGGGTGGTGCTGTCGGTTAGGTCTCGTTGGAGGCGGGAAATGGGCAGTTTACCAGAAAAATACTCAAAAATGGCGTTTGCGAAGCCAAAATTTCCCTCGGCGTTTTCAAAATCTATCGGATTTATTTTGTGGGGCATGGCGCTACTGCCCACCTCGCCCGCTTTTAGCTCTTGGGTAAAATAATCCATGGAAATATAGGTCCAAATGTCTCTGCAAAGGTCAATCAAAATGGTGTTAATCCGTTTCAAATTATCGAAAAGTGCCGCCATAAAATCGTAGTGTTCTATTTGGGTGGTGTGTTGGTAGCGCAGCAGCCCGAGTTTTTCGGACACAAAACTGTTGGAAAACGCCACCCAATCCACGTGCGGAAAAGCCAGCTTATGGGCGTTTAAATTGCCGCTTGCCCCGCCAAACTTTGCGCCAAAAGGAACGCTTTTGAGCATCGCTATCTGGTTGTTTAGCCGCTCCACAAAAACCGAAATTTCTTTGCCCAAAAGTGTGGGCGTGGCGGGCTGCCCGTGCGTGAAGGCGAGCATGGGTATGTGCGCCCACCCCTGCCCGAGCGCAGCCAGTGCCGCCACCAAGGCATCTAACACGGGCAAATACTGCTGCACCACGGCGTGTTTCAAACTCAACGGAATGGCGGTGTTGTTTATATCTTGCGAAGTAAGCCCAAAATGCACAAATTCGGCGTAGTTTTCCAAGCCGAGTTCGCTAAATTTTTGTTTTACAAAGTATTCCACCGATTTTACATCGTGGTTAATCACTTTTTCGGTATTTTTAATAAGTTCGGCATCATTTATGCTAAAATCTTCATAAATATATCTTAGTTTTGCAACAATATCCGAATCGTTAGCGTTTAAAGTTTCGAGCTGCGGCAAAGGCAAATGATATAAAGCCAAAAAATACTCAATTTCTACCAAAACTCGGTATTTTATGAGCGCAAACTCGGAGAAATAAGCAGACAAAACCTCCGTCTTATCCCTGTATCTGCCATCTATGGGCGAAATTGCGGTGAGTGCGTTTGTATCCAAAATGCTTGATTTAGGTAAAAAATTAAATTATATTTGATGAAAAAAATCTTTATTATCTCTTTTTTGTGCGTTTTTTTGGCTGGATACCAGCACGCAGAAGCGCAGGCAAAGATACGTAAAAACAACCTAAGTAAGGGCGAAAAATCGGCTTTGAAGGACTTTGAAAATCGGCAGAAGGGCAAAACTGTGGACATGAACAAGAAAGACGATTCGTTTTTGGCAAAAATAAAAGCCAAGCGAGCCGCAAAAGTGCGGAAATTTACGCTAAAAAAAGCATTTAAAATACAAGACAGCAGCACCAGAAAACGAATGCGCAAACACCACAGAGCCGCCAAACAACGAAAATGGAAGCACGGCGGCAAATAACTACATTTAGGACAACATTGATGAACAAAAATATTTATAAACTCTTACTCGTTGTGTGCTTTTTTGGGCAGCTAAAAAGCTACGCACAACCCTACATACTGCGTGGCGTGGTAGAAAATGGCGATACCATACCCATTATTACCCTGCGCCCGCTGCAAGTGAGCAACTCCCGCAGCTTTGCCGACCGCTGGGCGCAAGCCCGCTACGACCGCCTGTACCGCAACGTAAAAATCGTTTATCCCTACGCCAAAGCGGCTGGAAAAACCATAAGTATGGTAGATGCAAACCTGCAAAAAATGACCAATCCACGCCAAAAAGAAATTTATTTGAAGCAAACCGAGGCTGGTTTGATGAAAGAATTTGAGGACGACCTGCGCAAAATGACCTTTTCGCAAGGGAAAATACTCATAAAACTCATAGACCGTGAAACCCGCTACACCTCGTATGAGCTGGTGAAGCATTACAGGGGCGGCATGAGTGCGTTTTTTTGGCAGGGCGTGGCACGTGTGTTTGGTGCTGACCTAAAAACAGACTACGACCACCAAGAAGACCGAGACATAGAACTCATTATTCAGAGCCTGGAAGGCACTGGCTACCAGCAGCCACAAAGTAGGTAGGTTTGGGTTTGTGTGCGTTGGTGTTTAAAACTTTTTTTTTATAAAAATTGTTAGATTATCAACCATCACCCCACTTAAATATCGGCAAAAAATTGCTTAATATCCACTACAAAGCGTCGCAAATAGCCGAAATCACACACGGAAACCTGATTTTCAGCGGCTTTGAGGGCGTAGTTCAGCACCTGATATACGATACAAGGCGCATCAACCAGCCCGAAAGCTCGGTGTTTTTTGCGCTAAAAACCGCCAAGTCCGACGGGCATTTGTTTTTGCAGCAAGCCTACCACGCTGGCGTGCGGGTGTTTGTGGTAGAAAAAAATGGCGAGTATTTGAGCAATATTTTTTTTGCCCAAGATGTAAGCATCATTGAAGTGAACAACAGCCTGCTTGCCATGCAGCAACTGGCGACTTACCACCGAAATCTGTTTAGTTTGCCCGTGGTGGGCATTACGGGCAGTAACGGAAAAACGATTGTAAAAGAATGGCTGGGGCAGCTACTAAGCCCCGATTTTAGGGTTACAAAAAGCCCAAACAGCTACAATTCGCAGATAGGCGTGCCGCTTTCGGTGTGGCAACTGAACAACGACAGCCAAATGGCGATATTTGAGGCTGGGATTTCGCAAAGGGGCGAAATGCTGCCGCTGCAAGCCATTATTCAGCCAAATATAGGCATTATAACCAACATTGGTACGGCTCATGCGCAGGGTTTTGGGAGCGATTTTGAAAAATCGCTGGAAAAACTCAACCTATTTACCCAAGTACAAAAACTGTTTTACAGCCCCGACTATGCGCCTTTACAACTGGCGGTAACGGAGTTTATGCGGCTTTACCCCGAAACCGAGCTATGCACGTGGAGCTGCCAACCAACGCAAAATGCCGACCTGACGCTGCTAAAATCGGTGGAGATGGACGGCGAAAGTTTGCTTACTTGCCGCTACAAAGCGGAAAATTTTATGGTTAAAATTCCGTTTACGGACAAAGCCTCGATAGAAAATGTGCTTATCTGCCTCATTTTTATGCTCGAAAAAGGCTACCATTTGCCGCTCATTCAGCAGCGCATAAGCCGACTGCAAAGCCTGCGTATGCGCTTGGAGCAGAAGCAAGGTACGAACAACACGCTGGTGATTAACGATGGTTATAGCCTGGATATGAGTTCGTTGGTGGTGGCACTGGATTACCTCAAAAACCAAAAAACGTTTTTGGCGCACACCGTTATTTTGAGTGATTTTGCGGATACGGATAGTTTTGGCAAGGAAATATACGCCCAAATAGCCGAGCTGCTGCAACAACACAACATTAAAAAACTGGTGGGCATCGGGCGTGAAATAAGCAAGCGAGCCGATTATTTTAAAAACATAGAAACAACGCATTTTTTTGAGGATACGCAATCTTTTTTAAACCATAAATTGCGGTTTGAAAACGAAGTTATTTTGCTAAAAGGTGCTCGAAAGTTTGAGTTTGAGCTGATAGATAAATTTTTGTCGGACAAGACGCATGAGACCGTTTTGGAGGTGAATTTGGACGCTATGATGCACAATTTTAATTTTTTTAAGCTGCAATTGCGCCCAAAAACCAAGATAATGGTGATGGTGAAGGCGTTTAGCTACGGGAGCGGCAGCTATGAGCTGGCGAACCTGCTGCAATACCACCAAGTGGATTATTTGGCGGTGGCATACGCCGATGAGGGCGTAAAGCTGCGTGAGGCGGGCATAAAAACGCCGATAATGGTTTTGAACCCCGAAAAAGGCAGTTTTAGCACCATTTTAAAGCATGGGTTAGAGCCAGTTATTTTTAGTTTTAGGCTGTTGAATTTGTTTTTGGGTTTTTTGTCGGGGATAGAAAACAAGCCCAAAGTGCCGATACACATAGAAATAGATACTGGTATGCACCGCTTGGGGTTTGAGCCTGCTACTATTTTTGAGCTGGCGCAAACACTGAAAAAGCACCCGTTTTTGGAGGTCGTTTCGGTGTTTTCGCATTTGGCGGCGGCGGAAGATGCTCATTTACAGGAGTTTACGACGATGCAAATAAATGCTTTTAACGATTGCTACAAAGTGCTGTGCGCTACGCTGGGCTACAAACCGCTGCGCCACCTCACGAACACTGCGGGCATTCAGCGCTACCCCGAGGCGCATTTTGAAATGGTGCGCCTGGGCATTGGGCTGCACGGCATAGATAGCAACCTGGATAACCAAGAAAAATTGCAGCAGGTAAGCACGCTGAAAACGGTGATTTCGCAGGTGCGGGAACTGAAAAAGGGCGAAACGGTGGGCTACAACCGCAAAGGAATTGTGGAGCGCAACAGCCGAATAGCCACGCTCGCCATAGGCTATGCCGACGGAATAGATAGGACTTTTGGGCTGGGCAGGGCGCAGTTTTATGTGGACGGGCGGCTTGCGCCGACCATCGGCAACATTTGTATGGATATGTGTATGCTGGATATTACCGACGTGCCGAGCGCCAGCGAGGGCACGGAAGTGGTTGTATTTGGCGAGGAATATCCGATACAAAAAATTTGTGCGCAAACGGGCATTATCCCCTACGAAATGCTGACCAACGTATCGGAGCGGGTGAAAAGGGTTTATGTGAAGCAGTGAGCGTGTGGGGAAGAAGGACTTTCACGCACCTTGTAAGGCTTTTGTCAATTTAAATTGTATATTTGCCATACAATACGCCCCAATTATGAAATGACGATACATATTCCAGTGGGATTTTCATCTGTACCAAGATGGGTAATTTGTTACCAATATTGCCATTGCCGAACTCAAATTCCCCTCTACATCAGAAATGCCCAACCCGCCCCAAGCCTTGAAACCCACACCTCTACATCAGAAATGTCCACCCCGCCCAAAACCTTGAACCCCACCCCGCCCTTCGGGCACCCCTCCCTTGGAGGGGAATTGTCATCGCCAAATTTCCCTCATGAGGCAGAGGCACAATCCCAAAATTCCTGTGCTGAAAAAGAGGCGCTATCACCAAATTCCCCTCCAAGGGAGGGGTGCCCAACGGGCGGGGTGGAAAATAAAAACATAACAAATAAAACGATTGTAACCACCATAAACAACACACCCATTTACCGAAATTTTGTAGAAAACTTGCCCTACAATGGCGCATTAAGCCAATTAGCCAAAAACAAACGCAAGGCAGGCATTTTATCAGAAGTTTTATTTTGGCAACAGGTACACAAAGGCATTTTTCATAAAATAGACTTTGACAGACAACGAATTATCGGAAATTACATCGTTGATTTTTATGTAAAAACATTGGGTTTGGTAGTAGAAATAGACGGTAGCAGCCACAACAACAAACAAGAATACGACGCAAATAGGCAAGCCTACCTCGAGAGCTACGGCTTAAAAGTGTATCGCATCACGGATATTGATGTAAAGAAAAATTTAAGCAATGCAATGAAAAGATTGGAACATTACATCGTAAATGAATATTCTACCCCACCTCGCACAAAGCCTTAAACCCCACCCCGCCCTTCGGGCACCCCTCCCTAAGGAGGGGAATTATTATCGCCAAATTCCCGTGCTGAAAAAGAAGCACTATCCCCAAATTCCCCTCCAAGAGAGGGGTGCCCAACGGGCGGGGTGGATACATACCCAGCGGACTTTTCACTACCAAAAAACAATTATAGCACTAACACAAACCCACCACATCATGGCAAAAATTGAAACCATAAACATCGGTGATAACCAGCCCAGCGCATAAAACCAACTTGAACAATTAAGCCAAAATTTTTCTTTGTATGGATTTTATGCCATAAAAATTTAGCGTAGTAATACCGTTATTTTTAATTAATTTTGTGGTCAATTAAACACATAACGATGCGCAACTTTGTATTTTTACTTTTTTTGGGCTTTGCTTGCACGCCCTCGCCCCAAAAGCCCGCCCCCACCGAGGTGCAGCAGGCTAAAAAGGGTTTCCTCACGCCCGAACAAAACTACGGCGAACTTTTTGAGGCGGTGCAACTAAAAGCTGTTTTTTCGGACTCCAAAACCTTTGCCGATTGCACGCCCAAACAAAAGCCAGATAGCATCATGCGTGCCTACCAAAACGCCAAAACGGACGCAAATTTTGACCTTAAAGCCTTTGTAACCAATTACTTCTCCCTGCCCGAGCAGTTTAGCACCGATTTTGTGAGCGACCAAACCAAAACCGCAGCCCAGCACATCAGCAGCCTGTGGTCGGTGCTGCGTAGGCAGCCTGAGCCTGCGCTCGAGGGCAGCTCGCTCATCACTTTGCCCAAACCCTACATTGTGCCTGGCGGTCGCTTTGGCGAAATTTATTATTGGGACAGCTATTTTACGATGCAAGGCTTGGTAAAAGACAAAAAAATGGGCTTGGTTACCGATATGATAGACAATTTTGCGTACCTCATAGACACCATCGGGCATATCCCCAACGGCAACCGCACCTATTATTTGAGCCGCTCACAGCCACCATTTTTTGCGGCAATGGTGCAGTTGCTCGCCAAAAACACCTCCGATACCGCCCTACTCCACTACCTACCGCAGCTCGAAAAAGAGTACCTTTTTTGGTGCGAGGGCAGCCAAAACCTGACCGAAACCGCCCCCACGCACCGCCGTGTGGTACGTATGCCCGACGGCAGCGTGCTAAACAGGTACTGCGACGACAACGCCACGCCACGCCCCGAAGCCTACAAAGAAGACGTGGCAGTAGCCAAAAAAAGCAACCGCCCCGCCTCCGAAATGTACAAAAACTTACGCTCGGGCGCAGAGTCGGGCTGGGATTTTAGTAGCCGATGGTTTGCCGACGAAAAAAACCTCGAAACGATAGAAACCATCGATTTAATTCCCGTGGACCTAAACTGCTTGCTCTACAACTTAGAAAACGCCATAGCCAAAGCCTACGAACAAAACAGCGACGGCACAAACCAAGCCATTTACAACGAAAAAGCCCAAAAACGAGCCGCAGCCATACAAAAATACTGCTGGAACGAGGCAAAGGGCTACTTCGGCGATTATAATTTTGTACGCAACCAACCCACAAACCGCCCCACAATGGCAATGGTAGCACCGCTTTATTTTGGGTTGGCTACACCCGAGCAAGCCAAGCGCACCGCCCAACTGCTGGAAAAAGATTTTTTGAAAGACGGCGGATTTACCACCACATTGGTACAAAGCGGGCAGCAATGGGACGCACCAAACGCTTGGAGCCCCCTGCAATTTATGGCAATAAAAGGCTTAGAAAACTACGCCCAAACCGCATTGGCAAGCAAAGCCAAAGCCCGCTGGGTGGCTCTAAACACAAATGTGTATAAAAGAACGGGCAAAATGCTCGAAAAATACAATGTATATGACACCAAGCTCGAGGCAGGCGGCGGCGAATATCCGCTGCAAGACGGCTTTGGCTGGACAAATGGCGTGCTGCTCAATTTCTTAAAAACCAAATAACTTACCCCCGAAATAACTTCTGCTCAGATATACCATACCTCACATTTTTTTGGTATATTTGAGGAATAATAAGCCTAATTTAATGAACGAAAATTTTAGTACCACAACCAAAAGCAATACCGCCAACCCCGACGTAATATATGGAATACACGCCATTATAGAAGCCATAGACGCTGGCAGACAGGTAAACAAACTTTTTTTGCAAGAGGCAACCAAAGGCGATGCCATAGAATCGCTGCGTACACTGGCAAGAAAAAACCACGTATATGTGCAGAATGTACCCAAAGAAAAACTAAACCGCTTTACCACCAAAAACCACCAGGGCGCAGTGGCACTGGTTTCGCCCGTGGTGTATTACCGCATAGCCGATATTTTACCCCAAATATTTGAGAGCGGCGAAACGCCCTTGGTTTTGGTGCTGGATAGAATAACCGACGTGCGCAACCTGGGCGCAATAGCCCGCAGTGCGGTGTGCGCTGGCGTGCATTGCATCGTAATTCCGATTGCCGATGCGGCATTAGTTACCTCCGATGCGCTAAAAACGTCGGCTGGCTCGCTAAACATCATACCCGTTTGCAGGGAATATAACTTGGCTTGGGTGCTGGATTTTATGCAAAAAAGCGGCTTAAACGTGGTAGCCGCCACCGAAAAAGCCCCAATTACGATGTACAAAGCCGACTTTACAATACCAACTGCCATCGTGCTTGGTTCGGAAGAAACGGGCATTTCCATGGAACTGCTACGAATATGCAACGACAAAGTAGCCATACCGATTACCAACCTCATTTCTTCGTTGAATGTGTCGGTGGCTGCGGGCGTGGTACTTTTTGAGGCGGTGCGCCAGCGGCAATCATTTATAGAAAGCCCCGTAACTACTCAATAACCAGTAAATTAAGAGCTACCAAACCAAAAAAACACCTAAATATAACTTAAAATGCAAGTAAAAGGCACGGGCGTGGCGTTGATTACGCCGTTTTTGGCAGAAACCCACAAAATAGACTATTTATCCCTCGAAAAAATAGTAAACCACTGCATAAGCGGCGGCTTAAACTACCTTGTGGTGCTGGGTACAACCGCCGAAACGCCCACACTCACCCACGAAGAGCAACTGGAAATAGCCAACGTGGTGCGTGAGGTAACCGCCAACAGGCTGCCGCTGGTGATAGGTGCGGGCGGCAACAACACTCAAAAAATCGTAGATTTTTTGGGTAGCTTCGACTTTAAAGGCTACGAAGCCGTGCTTTCGGCGAACCCAAGCTACAACAAACCCTCGCAAGAGGGCATTTACCAACACTACAAAGCCATTGCGCAGGCTAGCCCCAAACCCATTTTGCTGTACAATGTACCCAGCCGAGCGGCATCTAACATCAATGCGCAAACGGTGGTGCGGCTGGCAAACGATTTTACGAACATTGTAGGGATAAAGGAGGCAAGCGGCAACTTTGCACAATGTGCCGACATTTACCAAAACGCCCCAAAAGGCTTCGCACTCATCTCGGGCGACGACTCCGCCACCCTACCGCTTTGCGCACTGGGCGCAGTGGGGCTAATATCGGTTTTAGCCAACGCCTATCCCGCCCAAGTAAGCCAATTGGTAAACGAATGCCTGAACGAAAACTACGCCGCTGCACGCACGCTGCACTACGCCCTACAAAACATGACCACCGCCATATTTGAGGACGGAAATCCGTCGGGCATAAAATACCTGATGCACCTACACGGGCTGTGCCAAAACGAGCTGCGCCTGCCCTTAGTACCCGCAAACCACGCCACGCAAACAAAAATAAAAAATTTAACCCAAGACAAAAAATGATAACTCCTTACACAGGCACTTGGGGCAATGCACAAGCCCTGCACTTACTTCGTCGCACCGTTTTGGGCTTTACAAAAGCCAACCTTAGCTATTTTGCCACCAAAACCCTCGCCCAAAGCCTGGCAGAGCTGCTAACCATAAGCCCTGCGCCTACGCCGCCGCTGAACCACTACGGAACTACCGATGTAGATGTGCCGCTGGGCAGCACGTGGATTAATGCGCCGAGAAACAACACTTTTGAGGGGCAACGCCGCCAAAGCCTGCGCTACTGGTGGGTGGAGCAGCAGCTCGCACCAGCCGCAAACATCACCGAAAGAATGATTTTGTTTTGGCACAACCACCTGCCCGTGGACAGCGGATTTATAGACACCGACCCACGCCGAGGCTATACTTATTACCTACTTTTGAGGAACAATGCCTTGGGTAATTTCAAATCGTTGGTAAGGAATATGAGCATAGACACCGCCATGCTCACCTACTTGGACGGAAGAAACAACACAAAAACAGCCCCCAACGAAAACTACGCACGGGAGCTGCAAGAGCTGTTTACAGTAGGAAAAGACCTACCAAATACCTACACCGAAGCCGATGTGCAAGCCGCCGCAAGGGTGCTTACGGGCTGGAAAATAAACTCCACAACCAATACGAGTTATTTTGACAACACGCAGCACGATGCCACAAACAAGGTTTTTTCGGCTTTTTACAACAATACCACCATTGCGGGGCGCAGTGGCGCAAATGCAGGTGCAGATGAGCTAAACGACCTGATAAATATGGTGTTTGGCACCCAGGAAGTAGCCAAGTTTATGGTGCGCAAACTGTATAGGTATTTTGTGTATTATAAGATAGATGCCAACACCGAAACCACCATCATTAACCCGTTGGCGGATTTGTTTCGGAGTAGCAACTACGAAATTTTGCCCGTGCTGCAAGCGCTCTTGGGTAGCCAGCACTTTTTTGATACGATGCAAAAAGGTTGTGTGATAAAAAACCCAATAGAATACGTGGTGGGCTGCGTAAAAGCCTTTGAATTGCCGCTGCTAAATGCCAATGTGCAAACCCAATATGCCAGCTTAGGCTCGGTAATGAACCGCCAAAACGAGCAACTGATGGCGGCGGGAACACCACCCAATGTGGCGGGCTGGTCGGCTTACTACCAAGCACCGAGCTACCACGAAATATGGATAAATGCCGATACCTTGCGCAAGCGCAAAGAACTGATAGACAGACTGTTTAGCAACGGATTTGGGGGCGTAAAAGCCGATACGCTCGCCTTTACCAATAAATTGCCCAACCCACAAGACCCCAATTTACTGATAGACGACGTACTGGAATTGCTACACAACCTGCCAGCAGACGCTGCGCTAAAAACTGCGCTGAAAAATATTTTGCTGTCGGGGCAAGCCACCGATTACTACTGGACTTCTGCTTGGAACAACTACGCAGCCAGCCCCACCAACACCGCCTACGCAAACATAGTGCGCACACGGCTCATCAGTTTTTATACCGCCGTGCTAAACATTGCGGAGGCGCATTTACTATAATTTTTCTGGCAACCAACCATTTTTTTAACGACAAAACTACTTACAATGCTTCCAAATTTATCGAAACTAAAACATACAAAAAGCGGGAATTTTTTCTTAATATCGGGACCGTGCGTGGTAGAAAGCGAGCAGCTTTGCATGGACGTGGCGGGCGCAATACAAATTTTATCGGATAAATACCAGATTCCGTACATTTTTAAGGCATCTTACAAAAAAGCCAACCGCACCCGCTTGGATTCATTTACGGGCATTGGCAACGAAAAAGCCCTCGAGGTGCTAAAAAAAGTGGGGCAAACCCTGCAAATTCCGACCGTAACCGACATACACGAAACCACCGATGCCGCCCTGGCGGCGGCATCGGTGGATATGCTGCAAATCCCTGCTTTTTTGTGCCGACAAACCGACCTGCTGGTGGCAGCAGCCCAAACTGGTAAGTGCGTGAACATTAAAAAAGGGCAGTTTTTGTCGGCGGCAGCCATGAGGCACGCCATAAACAAGGTGCGTGCAGCGGGCAACGACAACATTATAGCTACGGAGCGAGGCACAACTTTTGGCTACAACGATTTGGTGGTGGATTTTAGGAGCATACCCGAAATGCAGGCGTTTGAAGTACCCGTGGTGATGGATATAACGCACTCGGTGCAGCAACCCAACCAAGTAAATGGCGTTACGGGCGGAATGCACACGCACATACACACGCTGGCGAAGGCGGCTATGGCGGTGGGCGTAAACGGCATATTTATAGAAACCCACCCCGACCCCAACACCGCAAAATCGGACGGTGCCAATATGCTGAAACTAAACAAACTCGAGGCATTACTCGAAAAACTATTAAAAATACAAGAAGCAACCAGATAAGAACGAGTTTTTGGTTTGGGCGGCGTAATTTTTATAAAAAAAGATTTTTAGGCACAAACTTGGCGTAAAAATTTATTTTGTGCCACAAAAACCAACCAAAAACAACTAAATACCGTAATAAACATTGTAGAATAGCGAAATAATAGTTAGCTTTGCTTTTTGATATTTTTGTACTACGCAAAACCCAAGAAACCGACAAAAACCAACCACATTACCCCAACATAACAAAGATGAAAAACACCTTGTTAAAATTATTAATGGTGCTTGTAGCCACATTTGCTGTACACACCAGCAAGGCATCGCACAACACAGGCGGTACGATTACATACGAGTGTATCGCACCCAACCAGTATAAAGTTGTTATCACCCTTTTTAGAGATTGTAGCGGCATTCCGCTCGCCCTACCCCCAACAATTACAGCAACAAATACGTGCGGGGCGCAAATACCTATAAATATATTTCCAGTAGCTGGAACGGGTGCGCCCATACGAGCCGAATGCGACAACGAACCCACCACCTGCGACGGTGGCACACGCTATGGGGTACAAAAGTACCAAGGGTTTGGTTTCTTTACAATACCACCCACCACCGCAAACAACTGCCAAGTTTGGACGTTTAGTTACACCAATTGCTGCCGAAATACAAATAATACTTCACCAGCAGGAGGTAGCATTTACCTCGAAACGATTATGTACAACCGAGTGGCTGGCAACCCTTTGTTTTGCAACAATTCGCCTACATTTGCTTTTCCGTACATACCAGCCTATTGCCTCAACGAACCCGTTGTGTTTAATACTGGTGTAACGGAGGTAGATGGCGACTCTTTGGCTTTTGCCTTAGTACCAGCCCTCGAGGGACCAGGCGTGAGCATCGTTTATGCTCCTGGCGTAACGCCAGCACAGCCTGTATTTGTTACATCTCCGCTTGTGATAGATTCACTGGGCGTGATTAGGTTTAATACAAATATGGCGCAAGTTGCCATTTTTGCCATACGCATTAGGGAGTACAGAGCAGGGCAAATTATTTCTGAGCTTACCTTAGACATTCAGATGCAGATAGATGTGGGTGATTTTTGCGACAACATAACGCCTACTTACAAAAAAGACACATTGAGCGTACCGTGTAAATCGGTGCTTCTGCCCATCAAACTAAATACGCCCGTGGCTTGCGCTTCTATATCTTTAAATGGGTCGGATTTTAGGGTTTTTGACCAAAGTGGCTTCGGTTTGTCGGTGAACAATGTAGTGCCTATAAGCTGCACCGCCGACGATAGAACGGATAGCCTCCATGTTTTTATGTTTGATAGCTTGGTAACCAATGGCGTGTATTATTTGTATAGCAAGCTCGGCGACGACGGCAATACGATGGGTAACAAATGCCTTAAATACCAGCCCGAATTTGATACCTTGGTTGTGGTGGTAAACGATTGCCCGCCGCCGCCGCCGCCGTATATGTACAGTCAGGCGCTGCGCCTCGTAAACGTTTCGGTGGATAGCACCAGCAATGCGGCTAATTTTGGGCAATGGAGCAAACCGATAGGCTTTGATTTTCAGTTCTTTTTGCGCTATGGTTTACAGGCAAGTGTGGACCCAGCTACCACGCCGTTTTCTTTGGTAACCCAAGTTTTTGACTCCACGCAGCTCATAGCCTACGATACCGCACCGCTGGTGCCGCCCACCTTAGGCACTTACTTTTATGCGGTGGATATGGCACTGAACAATGGCACGCCCGCCACGCCTATTTCCAACAATTTGAATACCATTTATTTGCAAAATACGCCTGCTTCTGCACCAGAAGATACGCTTGTGAGCTTGGTTTGGAATGCGTACAGGGGCTGGTTAGCACCCATATACAACGTTCAATACGCAAAAGACCAAAGCCCAACCACGTGGATAGAAGCTGGTAACACGCCCGCACAAACCTTTGTATTGCGCAAACCCAACGAAGAAGGGAATTTTATAACAAGGGTTTACACCGTAGAGCCTGTTACGAAACTAAAATCTTATTCTAACTGGATACCATTTAAGTTTGAGCGCAAAAATTTGGTTATCCCCGATATTTTTACACCAAATAGCGACGGTACAAACGATAAATTTGTAATTCAACAATTGGAGTATTACCCAAGTACAAAACTAAAAATACACGACCGCTGGGGTAAAATAATATACGAGTCTGCCGACTACCGCAACGATTGGGGCGCAAATACCAACTCGGCGGGTATTTATTACTACACTTTGAATACCGCAGATGGTCAGGAGTTTAACGGACCCGTGAAAATAGTGAAGTAACATTACGGACATTATAGTAAAGCCAAGGCGTTGCCTTGGCTTTGTCGTTTTTATAGCAAACAGTCCAGGTTGCAATGGAGACAAGGCAGTGCCTTGTCTCTACAATCAATAAAAAATGTCTGAACAGGATTGCGGGATTTTAGGATTGTAGAGACGTTCTATTAGAACGTCTGCATCTTTTAATCCTAAAATCCTGTGCGGACAAAAAAACCGCAACCGTAGAGACGCGATTAATCGCGTCTCTACCCACCAAAACGACCAACAAAAAATCCGAACAGGATTACGGGATTTTAGGATTGTAGAGACGTTCTATTAGAACGTCTGCCATCTTTTAATTCTGAAAATCCTGTGCGGACAAAAAAACCACAACCGTACAGACGCGATTAATCGCGTCTCTACCCACCAAAACGACCAACAAAAAATGTCCGAACACGATTACGGGATTTTAGGATTGTAGAGACGTTCTATTAGAACGTCTGCCATCTTTTAATTCTGAAAATCCTGTGCGGACAAAAAAACCGCAACCGTACAGACGTTGCAATGCAACGTCTGCGTTATATTTTGAACCAAAACAATCACACGTTGTAATGGAGACAAGGCAGTGCCTTGTCTCTACATAAAAATTATGCAATAAAAAACCACAACCGTACAGACGTTGCAATGCAACGTCTCCGTTATATTTTGAACCAAAACAATCACACGTTGCAATGGAGACAAGGCAATGCCTTGTCTCTACATAAAAAATTGCGATAAAACAAATCCCCCCTGCTGCCCCTATCGGGGCAGCAGGGGGGCGTTTACAAAAGCGATATTTTATAAAATATCGCTTTTACATAAATTTGGCTAATTAGCCAAATTTATTATGCCGCCAAGGCTACGCCTTTGGCTTCATTCCTTTTTTGAATATCCAGTACCACCGACGATGCTATAAATATAGACGAGTAAGTACCTACTACCAAACCCACCAATATCGCAAACGAAAAACTACGCAACACTTCGCCGCCCATAAAGAACAAGAAAAGCACCGTAATCGCCGTAGTTACCGCCGTAACCAAGGTACGACTAAGCGTAGAATTTACGGCATCTGCAATGGTTTCGTCCAACGTGCCTTTGCGTTTTAGCCCAATGTACTCACGCAAACGGTCGTACACCACCACCGTATCGTTGATGGAATAACCCGCAATGGTAAGCAATGCGGCTATAAACGCTTGGTCAATATCCATGCTAAATGGCATAATGCGCCAGAAAATGGCATAAATAGCCAATATAACCAACACGTCGTGCGCCATGGCAATGATTGCGCCCAAACTGTACTCCCATTTCCTAAAACGGATTAAGATGTAAACGGCAATAGCCACAATGGCTAAAATGGTAGATAAACCAGCCGATGCCTTGATGTCGTCCACTATCGTAGGACCTACTTTTTGAGAACTTAGCACATTTTTTGCGGCAAAATCTGCCGAGCTTACGCCTCCTATCACAGGCTCTAAACCCTTGTACAACTTACCCAACACCTGCACGTCGGCGGCATCGGAGTTGTCTTTTGCCAAAAATGCGGTTGTAACCTTAAATTTATCGTCGGTGCTGCCGTAGGTTTTTACCTCTGGTGCGGCTTCCGTAAATTCTTTGGTTAGCGCAGCACGCACGTCGCTGATGTTTTTTCCCGCTGGCAATTGTAGCACGTAGCTACGTCCGCCCTGAAAATCCACGCCCAAGCTAAAACCGCTCGTAAGCATGGCTATAATGCCTGCTCCAATTACCACCGAAGAAACGATGTACATCAGTTTGCGCTTGCCCAAAAAGTTTAGTTTCATGTTCCTAAAAATTTTGTTGGTCGCCTCCGAAGCAAAAGAAATTTCTTTTCCTTGTGCCAAGCGCCACTCAAAAATGAGGCGTGAAATAAAAATCGCCGTAAACAACGAGCAGCAAATACCAATTACAAGCGTGGTAGCAAATCCTTTAATCGGACCTTTACCAAAAATATAAAGTATGATACCCACCAAAAGTGTGGTTACGTTGGAGTCGATGATAGCTGAGGCAGCGTGCCAATAACCGTCTGTTACCGCCTGACGAAGGCTTTTGCCCAAGTCGAGTTCCTCTCTAATCCGTTCGTATATAAGTACGTTGGCATCTACCGCCATACCTATGGATAGTGCCAAACCCGCTATGCCTGGCAGCGTAAGTACCGCACCCAAGCTCGCCATGATGCCAAAAGTAAAAAACAAGTTGAATATAAGCGCAATGTCGGTAACCAAACCAGCCTGGCGATAGTAAGCAAATGCAAACAAAAACACGGCTAAAAGTCCCAAAATACTTGCCCACATACCCGAATTTACGGCATCTTGCCCGAGTGATGCGCCTACTACGGCTTCTTCCAAAATGCGGCAAGGCGCAGGCAGTTTACCTGCTTTCAATACGTTGGATAAATCGTCGGCTTCGTCGGGCGTAAAACTACCCGAAATAGACGAGTTTCCGCCTGCTATCTCGGCATTTACCCGAGGATAACTATATACATAATCGTCGAGGGCGATGGCTACGCTTTTGCCCACGTTGTCTCGGGTAAGTTTTTGCCAAACCTTAGCACCGTCGCTGTTCATTTGCATACTTACTTCGTTGTTGCCTATTTGGTCCACGCTGCGGTTGGCGTTGGATATTGCGCCACCGTCCAATTTACTTCTGCCGTCGTTGTTGGTTTTTATAGCCACCAACTGCAAAAATTTGTCTTTGTCGCCTTCTGGTTTTATCGTCCACATAAAGCGCAAGTTTTTGGGCATCAATGCCTTAACCTCTGATTTTGCGAGCAAATTATTTACTTTGGCGGTATCTTTTACGAGCGAATAACCTACCACGGGTCCGGGGGATACTTGCTGTTGGTTGTTTTTGGTAAAAATGGCTGGGTTTAGCAGCGCAAACAACGGATTTTCTGCCTGAATTTGCGCCTTACTGGCGGCATCGGTCTTTTTTGTGGTGTCTTTTGTGTCTTTGTTTTCGGCGGCATCTAACTTATCCAGCAGCGATTTGGTGGTATCCGTGGCTGCTGTTACTTGGCTGGCTGTGCTATCGAGGCTACCACTCAAAGTGCCATCTTTGCCCACACTTACGGTGTTTTTGGCTTTTTTGGCGGCTTTTACGTTTTCACCCAATAATTTGTTGGCGGCATCGAGGCTGTTTATCACCTCCGAGTTTTCAAAAGTCTCCCAAAACTCGAGCTTGGCTGTACCTTGTAGCAGCTTGCGCACACGCTCTGGGTTATCTACGCCTGGCAGCTCCACGTTGATGCGCCCCGTACCCTGCTGACGCTGAATGTTGGGGTTGGCTACGCCAAATTTATCTACACGTGTGCTTATAATGTTGAACGAGCGGTCTATCGCACCCTCTGATTCTTGGCGCAAAAACGCCTCCACATCGGCATCGCTGGTGTTTATGTTTACACGGTCTTTGTTTTCTATGGTTGCAAAGATGCTGGCTAAGTTTTTGCTGGGGTTTTTAGCCTTAAATTGCTTTATAAAAAGGGTAACAAAGTCGTCTTGGCTATCCGATTGGGCTTTTACGGCTGCATCTAAGGCATTGGTAAACAATGGATTGTTGCTATAACCAGCCAAACCTTTTACTACATCTGGCACCGAAACCTCGAGCACCACGTTCATGCCGCCTTGTAGGTCTAAGCCGAGGTTTATTTGCTTGTTTCGGCATTGTTTATAGGTAAATTCGGCAAAGCCGAGGTTCAAAGCCGTGCGGTCTTGCACGCTGTCTATGTAGCTTTGGTAGGCTTTTTTATTGCCTTTCGAAAACGCTTTTGCGTCGCTTTCTACGCTTTTTGCGCCACAGCTAAACAGTAGCTGGTAGCCGCACACGATTGCAAATGCAATGATGAAAAATCGGATTAATCCTTGTCCTTTCATGGTTGTTTTTCTATAATTGGTTAAAAAAAATTTAAAATACGGGTGCGCCGCTGGTGCGGGCGCAGTGGGGCGTTTTGCACACAGGCAAATGCGGTGGAATACCAGACCGTGTGTGCTAAGGCGCTTGTTTGGGTATGCACGAATGGCTGATGGTGCGCAAAAAGCCTGCCCGCAGGGCGGCCATGCACCAAAATTGTAGCCTCGGGTAGGTAAGTACCGCTTGGTAGCAGCCCGCCACAAACCTCGGGGCGAATGCCTCGGAGCATATCGGTAGAAAACCCTCGTTGGGTGCAATGGAAACCGAAAAACTGCTCGCCAATGCCCAAGTTTGGGCGGAAAGCTCGTGCGTTTTACCCGATTTTTTGGTAGAAAAATCAGTGGCACTGCCGCCCGCAGGCAGCAAATACTGGTCTGCTATGTGACTGAAAGCCAAAAGCAGCACAAAAAACACAAAATATTTTTTTAAAAGTCCCATTGATTGCGCAAATATACACGTTTTTATTTATTAGACGGCTATAATTAAGGTATATGTGCAAAAAATGGGATTTATCCACCAAAAATGTGCAAATTTCAAAAAAAAAATAAAAAACAATCAATAATTCAAAAAAAACTTTTAACTTTGTTTATTAAACATTTAAAAACCACAACCATGAAAAAATTAGTCATTTTCGCACTTTTTTTGTTTAGCGCACAGCACTCATTTGCACAGTTTTTTGGGGCTTCTGGCATAGGAAACGGCTACATCAACAACCTTAAATCAAACAAAGGTGGTTATGCTTGCTATACCAGCTATAGTCTGGCAAATAATGGCAACTACGACTACGCAGTATTTCCAGGTGGCATTTACAACCAAAATTTTTATACATTTGTGGCATCTGCACAATTTTTGGCTACGGACGAAGCCTACCATCGGTTTCAAAAAATTCAAAATGTAACCACGGTGAACCTTTTGGGTAAAACCACGACCGTGATGACAAACGACTACATCATAAAAAGCTCGGGAGCAAGCAACTGGATTATACCGTTTCAGAGCGGAATTACGGCTATGGCACGTGATGAAATGAACAACCTTTTGGTGTTTTGCAGCTCCGATACGTTGTACAAATACGACACAAACAAAAACCTTGTTTGGGCAAAAAAAGTGGGGCTGGGTAACTTTACGGCTATGGAAGCAGATAAATTCAACAACATATACCTAAGCTCGAGTACAAAATTGGTGAAACTAAATGCGAGTGGCGTATTGGTACACAACACAAATTTGGCATCAAAAACCTGGGCTACAAACGATGAGCACGGAGGATTTTATTGGAAGGGTACAAATAATTTTTACCACCTCACCGATTCTGGCGTGGTAAACTGGACTTTAACCAACGCTACCACGGGCGACGACCCAAAAAAACTTACAAACGGCGATTTGGTTTTTAGAGAATATTTGCCAGGCGGCACGTATAAAGTTCCGAAAAAAAGGTACAATTATTTGGGTGTAAATACACTTATGTACAACATAACTTCCAGCCGTGCGTACGCAGTAGATGGTTTGGGTTATGTATATAGTAGCGTGGGGTATGATTATTATACGGGACCAAGCACAAGCTACCCAGCACTTCGGAATTTATACGTAGAAAAACTTGATACACTTGGCAACTTTGTAGGCGGAAGAACCATGCAATTAAGCGGATATGGGGGCGCTCAACAACAACTAAGTTACTATTCACTACTAACGCTACAGAATTCACCAGTAATTATGGATAGGGCTTGGCATGGGCAGAGTTTTTATAGTTGTACCTCTACTTGTTTTAAAATAGATACTTTTTATAGCAATGTAAGAATGCAAGCACCCGTAGCCGACTATACTTTTATGAACTCCCCCGCCCAACTAAATAGAATAGATGTACACAGCATCAGTGCAGGTGTACCTACCAGCATAAGTTGGAGTGGGGTAACTGGCGGTGGGTTGGTTTCGGGTGTGTCTTCGGTAAGCCTGACCGATGCCCACATTTATGTCTATGATACACTTGTGGCACTGCAATTAAAGGTATCTAATGCTTTTGGGAGCGATAGCATCACTAAAATTATAGGTTACTCACCAGAAATATACACTTTAATAGCCAACCACAGCCTAACTTTGTGCAACGGCGACAGCGTAATACTCAGCTCAAACAACAGCGCAAACAATAATTTTAGGTGGAGCAATGGCGGCACCAGCCCAACGATAACCGTAACGCCGAGTACGGCTGGCACGTATTGGTTGGAGGCGAGCGCATTTCCTTATGGCGTTTTTTCGAGGTCGTATGGCGCAGTGGTGCAGCAAGATACAATGCCGATACCTACCATAACCCAAAGCACAAATGTACTAAGTTACAATGGCACAAATACAGTAGTAGCGTGGTATTTCAATGGAAATGCGATACCAAACTCGCAAACAAATACGATTACGGTGCTGCAAACGGGCAGTTATTTTGTAGAAGTAGCCTCGCTTAATGGCACAAACTGTACCGCAAGGTCGGTGGCTGTGCCTGTAATAGCCCTAAATACGGCGAGCAACAACCTCGTAAAAAATGCCCTAAACATAGCAAATACAGGCATAGCTGGGCAATACGAGCTAAATTTGGTGGGCGATGGCATAAAATACCCAACCAACATACAAATCACAGATGCCATGGGCAAAGAAATAATGCACTTGCAAGCCAACACCAGTAGGCTGACCATAGACCTAAGCAGCTACGCCGAAGGGCTGTATTGGGTACAAACGCCCTACGCCACAAAAAAACTGGTGAAAACGAACCAGTAAACTAACAAAAAAACATTTTAAAAACACAACCATGAAAAAATTACTCATTTTCGCACTTTTTTTGTTTGGCGCACAGCATTCATTTGCACAATCTTTGATTGCTGGTGGCACGGGAAACGGCTTTATTTATGACTTAAAAGTGAATAAAGGTGGGTATTCTTGCTATTCCAGCCGCAGAATGACGTTCTCTTTCAGCTACGACCACGTTGTATTTCCAAGCAATGGCATGGTTTACGACAACAATTTTTATATGTTGGGTGGTTCTGTGCAATTTTTGGCTACCAACGAAGCCTACCACCACTTTGGAAACGTTCGGTTTGCAGCCCCAGTAAACCTTTTGGGCAAAACTACTACTGTGATAGCATCAGACTACATCTTAAAAAGCTCGGGAGGGAGCAATTGGATTATACCGTTTCAGGGCATAATCAAGGCTGTGAACCGTGATGAAATGAACAACCTTTTGGTGTTTTGTAGCTCCGATACTTTGTACAAATACGATACAAACAAAACACTCCTTTGGGCAAAAAAAATAAACCAGACGGGCTTAACAGCCATGGAAGCCGATAAATTTAACAACATATACCTAAGCTCGAGTACAAAATTAGTGAAGCTAAACCCAAACGGCGTGTTGGTACACAACACAAATTTGGCGGCAAAAGTGTGGGCTGCAAACGATGAACACGGAGGATTTTATTGGAAAGATGCAAATAATTTTTACCACCTCACCGATTCGGGTGTGGTAAACTGGACTTTAACCAACGCTACCACGGGCTACGACCCACAAAAACTGGCGAACGGCGACTTGGTTTTTAGAGACTACTCGCCAAGCGGCACGTACAAAGTTCCGAAAAAACGGTACAATTATTTGGGTGTAAATACCCTCACATACAACCTAACTTCCAACCGTGACTATGTAGTAGATAATTTGGGCTACGTATATACGAGCGTAGCGTATAATTCTTATGCAACCCCAAACTCCCCAATACGGTTTGCTTACATAGAAAAGTTTGATACGCTCGGCAATTTTGTGGGCGGCAAAAATATGCAACTAAATGGAGTTGTTGGAGGACCACAGCAGCCAGTAAGTGATTTTTCGTTGCTAACGATGCAAAATTCAGCTGTAATTATGGATAGAGCTTGGGGTGGGTCAGGTAGTTATATCAATGGAGTTTCTACTTGCATTAAAATAGACACTTTTTATAGCAATATGAATATACCAGCACCCGTAGCCGACTATACTTTTACGAACCCAATTAACCAACTATTCAATATAAATGTACAGAGTACCAGCACGGGCATGATTACCAACACACGTTGGAGTGCGGTAAGTGGTGTGGTTGGCAGTATATATCACGCAAACATGAACTATGCATACATTAATGCTTATGATACCATTGTTACGCTAAAATTAAAGGTATCTAATCCTTTTGGGAGCGATAGCATTACTAAAATTATAAGTTACTCGCCACAATTGTACAGTTTGGTAGCCAACCACAGCCTAACTCTGTGCAACGGCGATAGCGTAACGCTTAGTTCAAACAACAGCGCAAACAATAATTTTAGGTGGAGCAATGGCAGCACCAGCCCAACGATAACCGTAACGCCGAGTACGGCTGGCACGTATTGGTTGGAGGCGAGCGCATTTCCTTCTGGCTCTTTTTCGAGGTCGTATGGCGCAATAGTGCAGCAAGATACAATGCCGATACCTGCCATAACCCAAAGCACAAATGTACTGAGCTACAATGGCACAAATGCGGTGGTGGCGTGGTATTTCAATGGAAATGCCATACCAAACTCGCAAACAAAGACCCTTATAGTGATGCAAACGGGCAATTATTTTATAGAAGTAGCCTCGCCCAACGGCACAGGCTGCACCGCAAGGTCGGTGGCTGTGCCTGTGATAGCCCTAAATACGGCAAGCAATAACCTCATAAAAAATACCCTAAACATAGCAAATACAGGCGTAGCTGGGCAATACGAGCTAAATTTGGTGGGCGATGGCATAAAATACCCAACGAACATACAAATCACAGATGCCACGGGCAAAGAGATAATGCGCTTGAAAGCCAACACCAGCAGGCTGACCATAGACCTAAGCAACTATGCCGAAGGGTTGTATTGGGTACAAACGCCCTACGCCACAAAAAAACTGATGAAAACGAACCAATAAATAACAAAAAAACATTTAAAAACCATAACCATGAAAAAATTAGCCATTTTCGCACTTTTTTTGTTTGGCGCACAACATTCATTTGCGCAGTCTTTGATTGCTTCTGGCATAGTAAATGGCTACATTAACGAGCTAAAAGTAAACAAAGGTGGTTATGCTTGCTATACCAGCTGCACCTCCTCTGCTTCTAACAACTACTACTGCTCTGTATTTCCAGGTGGAACTTACAACCCATATCCTTATACTCTTGTGGCATCTGCACAGTTTTTGGCTACCAACGAGGCTTACCATCAGTTTCAAAAAAATTATATTCTAACCCAAGTGACCATTTTGGGCAAGACTACTACTGTGCTAACAAACAACTACATTGTAAAAAGCTCGGGCGGGAGCAACTGGATTATACCGTTTCAGAGCAACATTAAGGCTATGACCCGTGATGAGATGAACAACCTTTTGGTGTTTTGCAACTCCGATACTTTGTACAAATACGACACCAACAAAAATCTTGTTTGGGCAAAAAAAATAGCCCAAGCGGGCTTAAGCGCAATGGAAGCCGATAAGTTCAACAACATATACCTAAGTTCCAGCACACAATTGGTGAAACTAAATGCCAGCGGCGTATTGGTACACAACACAAATTTGGCAGCTAAAATATGGGCTGCAAACGATGAACACGGAGGCTTTTATTGGAAAGATGCTACTGATTTTTACCACCTCACCGATTCGGGTGTGGTAAACTGGACTTTAACCAACGCTACCACGGGTTATGACCCACAAAAACTGGGGAACGGCGATTTGGTTTTTAGAGACTACTTCCCAGGTGGCACATATAAAGTTCCGAAAAAAAGGTACAACTATTTGGGTGTAAATACCCTCACGTACAACCTAACCATAGACCGTGCGTATGTGATAGATGGCTTGGGTTACGTATATACAAGCGTGGGGTATGACGATTCCACAGTTCCAAGCTCAACCTACCCAGTACCTCGGTATTTATACGTAGAAAAACTTGACACACTTGGCAACTTTGTAGGCGGAAGAGACATGCAATTAAGCGGGTCTGGAGGCACTCACGGTCAAATAACATTAAGTTATCATTCATTACTAACAATGCAAAATTCGCCGTTAGTCATGGATAGAGCTTGGGACGGACAGCATTTTAGCAGTTGTGTCTCTACTTGTTTTAAAATAGACACTTTTTATAGCAATGTAAGAATGCAAGCACCCGTAGCCGACTATACTTTTAACCAACCTGTCCAAATAAATAGAACAGATGTACACAGCACCAGCACAGGTGTACCTACCAAGATAACTTGGAGCGGGATAAATGGAGGTGGTTTGGTTTCACGTGTCTCTTTCATAAACCTGACCGATGCCCGAATTTATCTCTATGATACGCTTGTTGCACTGCAATTAAAGGTATCCAACCCTCTTGGGAGCGATAGCATTACTAAATTTGTAAGTTACTCGCCATACTTGTATAGTCTATTAGCCAGCCGCAGCCTAACTTTGTGCAGCGGCGATAGCGTAACGCTTAGTTCGAACTACAGCCCAAACAATAATTTTAGGTGGAGCAATGGCAGCACCACCCCAACGATAACCGTAACGCATAGTATGGCTGGCACGTATTGGTTGGAGGCAAGCACATTTCCTTCTGGCGTTTTTTCGAGGTCGTATGGCGCAGTGGTGCGGCAAGATACAGTGCTGCTGCCACCTGTGGCCATAACTCAAAGCGGAAATATACTGAGCTACAACGGCACAAATACGGTGGTGGCGTGGTATTTCAACGGAAATGCCATACCAAACTCTCAAACAAAGACCCTTATAGTGATGCAAACGGGCAATTATTTTATAGAGGTAGCCTCGCCCAGCGGCACGGGCTGCCCCGCAAGGTCGGTGGCTGTGCCTGTAATAGCCCTAAATACGGCAGGCAACAACCTCGTAAAAAATGCCCTAAACATAGCAAATACAGGCGTAGCTGGGCAATACGAGCTAAGTTTGGTGGGCGATGGCATAAAATACCCTACGACTATACAAATCACAGATGCCATGGGCAAAGAAATAATGCGCTTGCAAGCCAACACCAATACGCTCACAATAGACCTAAGCAACTACGCCGAGGGGTTGTATTGGGTACAAACGCCTTATGCTACAAAAAAATTGGTGAAAACGAACCAGTAAATAGGTGAAACCCGAATACAAATTTGGCTGTTGGAATGGCATTTTTCTCCAACAGCTGAAGCTGTTGGCTATTGAAATACAAATATACTGTATTTTTTATACAAACGTTGCACTAAAACGTCTGTATAATTTTACACCAAAACTGTACAAACCTTATAACATGAGACAAGGCAATGCCTTGTCTCTACAAAAACGGCTCTACTGTATTTTTTTGCAGAGACGTTGCACTAAAACGTCTGTACGATTGCATAATCATTTTTTTATCCAACGGCTAAAGCCGTCGGCTATTGAATTTTATTTACAATTGCAATGGATTAACCACGCCCCAAATAGTTTTTCAATAGCCGAAGGCTTTAGCCGTCGGATTATTGATTATTGAAAAAATGATTTTTTGTACAGACGCGATTAATCGCGTCTCTACCCAACAAACGACCAACCGAAAAACGTCTGCACAGGATTACGGGATTTTGGAATTTTCAGGCTTGTGGTAAATAATCCTGTCCATCTTTTAATCCTAAAAATCCTGTACGGACAAAGGAATTATTTGAATTTTGCTTGGATTTCAAAACACCACCACTCCACCCAACTTTCAATTACAGCAAACACCCTTTTTTATACACAAATTTGGGTTTGAGCTTGCCCTGCTGGTACAAAATTTCTTGGTAGCTTGCGGTATCAAAAACGGCTACATCACACTGAAAACCCAGTTCCAGCCTACCTATCTGGCTTTTATTCAAGGCTTTTGCGGCTCGGTAAGTGATGGCTGCCAGCACTTCGGCGGTGGTCAGTTTTTCGTAGGTAGCCAGTATGGCGGCTTGGGCGAGCAGGTCGCCCA
>JAYUJN010000020.1:0-40766 GCA_043765195.1 Bacteroidota bacterium
ATAATTTGCATCGGTAATGTCGCCATGCTCGAAGGTATAATTGGGCAAATGCTCAATATCGCTGAGGTTTTCGAGGTTTCCTGCGTAAGTGAGTTTGTCGAGGTTAACTATCTGATAGTGCGGGTATTTCGTTACAAAAAGGCGTACTACGTGCGAGCCAATAAAGCCCGCTCCGCCTGTGATGAGGATAATACCCCCGCCCCCTAAAGGGGAGTTTTGATTTGAGTTCATTTGTTATATTTCTATAGTATTATTTTATATATCTGTTTCTAAAATAGCGTATTCAAAATTGTCTGACCAACCAGTTTTTAGTGGTAGGTTTTGTCTTTTTCTTCCTTCCAAAGTCATACCAACTTTTTCTAAAACTTTTATTGAGCCAATATTTTCTACGGCACAGCCCGCACTGATTCGGTGAAGTTTTAGGTCATTAAATCCAAAATTAATAATTGCCTTTAATGCTTCGGTTGCGTAGCCTTTGTTCCAAAAATTGGTATGGAATTTGTACCAAATTTCGGCATTTCTATATTTTTCTTTGCCCAAATTTAAGGCAATAAGTCCAATAAATTGATTTTCTAATTCGACGGTAAAAGTAAAACTAAGAATATTTTCTTTTTGATTTTCAGCAATCCAAACTTCAATAATTGATTTGGTTTGTGCAATATTTTCGGGTATTCCCAAGGCATTAAATCTATCTGTTTCTGCCAAACTATGCAATGTGTGAATTCGGGTTGTTGGGGTAGCTGTGCCACTGCGTGCAGGCTGCATAGCAGGGCTAAAATGCCAAGTATTTTTGTTTTCATTTTTTTGTGGGTTAAAAAAGTTACCGATATAAATACACGTCAAAGCTATAAAATGTTTTTTTGTTATCCAAACAAAAAATAAAAAAAAGTAAAAGTATTTTTAAAAAGCAAAGAAACACTAAAAAAGGGGCTTTTTGTAAAAAAAGCCCCTCATTTGCTGTCTTGCGGTTTTTACCGCACCATCTTAGCTGCACCCAGCGGGCTACTCAAAAAATAAATGCCTTGTGCATAGCTGTTTAGGTCTATGATGGTTTCGGAGCTGGTGGCGCTTAGTTGCTTAATTTGCTTGCCCGTGGCATCTGTGATGGTAAGGGCGATTGGGTATTTTAGGTTCTGCCCCAAAAACCTAACTTGGTAGCGGTTGTTGGCTATGGGCGTTACCGCCCATAGGTTGGAGTTTGTGGTGGCTTCGGTACCCACGCCTGGCACTATTTTTTCGGAGAAAGTGCGCAGTTTGAGCAGCCAGCCATCGGTGCTGCCGTAAATGGGTGCCGTGCGTGTGTTTGCACCCGAACTGCTATACCCAGCTATAACCAAGTCGCCATTTGGTAGCATAACCGAAGACATACCCACGTCATCAGCAGCGAAATCGCCGATGTAGTACTCCCAAATAAGGTTGCCAGCAGGCGATATTTTGAATACTTTTAGGTCGTGCTTGTCTATATTCATGGTGGTATCTTCTCTTACGGAGCCTGTACCTACCACCAAATAGTTGCCATCTGGGGCTTCTTTTATGCTGTGGGCTGCATCTTGGGTTTTATAAAAACCATAGCATCTGTTCCATATAAAGTTACCCATACTGTCTATTTTAGATATGCAAGCATCGTGATAATCTGCATAAGGACCTTGAGTATGATAAACTGATGTAGGGTCATTGAGCCTTGCATTACTGGAGTGTGCTGCTACATACGTACCAGAATCAGTTCGTATAAAGTCGTGATATATAGATTCTCCGCCACTCCAACCGCCTATGAAAGCAACATGAAGTAGTGTATCCATATTTTTTGAATACAAATACCATCTACTACTCAATCCACGAGGCATTGTAACTATATGTTTGTTGTACTGATGAAACATTTTAAAGGGAGAACTTATGTCACTAAGAGAACCGTTGTACCAACTTTTTACGATTTTTTTATTTAGCGTGTCGCCGTTGCTTATTTTTAGGTCGAACCGCCATGTTCTAAAATTGAGGTAAACGAGGGGTCGCCATGCGTTTATGCCGCCTATGTCGCCATCGCTGGAGCGTGTGGTGCTAAACACCCTTATGGTGCTGTCGGTTTGTAGTGTGAGCAGGGTCGGGGTCTCAAAATTGGTGCCGCCAAGTGCTTTTTGCCATTGTACTGTTCCGCTGCTGTCAGTTTTTACTATCCATACGTCGCCGCCGCTGCCGTAGTTAGGTGCTACACTGTATGGGTCGTGGTACCCGGGCAGCCCCATGCCACCACTCCCCCCAAATACATATCCGCCATCGGGTGTTTGCAGTACGTTGCTGGGTTCTACGCTGGCGTTGGAGCCGTATTTTTTTACCCACTGTAATGTACCATTGCTATCGGTTTTGCAGAGCATAATGTCGGGTGCCAGGCTCGATGCGTTTGGCTGTCCTTGTAGTTGTCCGTTGGTGCTTTCCGAGTGTCCTATCATCATGTATCCGCCGTCGGTTGTGTGTATCATGCCCCTAAACGAGTCGTCGTTGCTGCCACCAAAGCTTTTGTCCCAAATTTTTACGGGTTGTTGGGGTAGCTGTGCCACTGCGTGCAGGCTGCATAGCAGGGCTAAAATGCCAAGTATTTTTGTTTTCATTTTTTTTGCGGGTTAAAAAAGTTACCGATATAACTACACCTCAAAGCTATAAAATGTTTTTTTGTTATCCAAACAAAAAATAAAAAAAAGTAAAAATATTTTTAAAAAGCAAAGAAACACTAAAAAACTCGGCGTTTGCTTTCGTTTCAGATTAGGCAAAAAAATAAACTTTGGGTTTGTACTTGCGCACCAAAACTGCGGCTGTGCCTTAAATCTGTGGCAAGCCGAGCATCATTTTTTTGATATTTTAATGCAGAAAAACCGAAAAAATGCGTACATTTGCCAGCAAATAGTGTTTTGTGGGCATTTACCATTTTAGCATTGTTTGCCCCGAAAATAAAATACCCACCATGCGTCTTTTTTTACTGCTTATTATAGGTTTTTTTCCGTTTGTGCTTTCTGCCCAAAATTTTGCCAGCATACGTGGCTTGGTAACCGACAAAGAAACGGGCGAACCCGTGATAGCCGCTACATTGTACCTAAAAGAAGCCAAAACCGCCGTGCAAACCGACCTAAACGGCTTTTATACCCTCACCAAAATAAAGGCGGGAACTTATACCTTGCAGTGCAGCTATGTGGGCTACGATACGCTCAGGGAAACCATCAGTTTGGTGGCGGGGCAGATTATAAACAAGCGTTTTGAGCTTACCCAGCGGGGCATTAGCTTGCGTGGGGTAGAAATTTCTGCCGACAAACAAGAGGCACGCACCACCGTAAAGGTTTCGGTGGAAACCGTAACCGCCAAGCAAATTACGCAGCTCGCCTCCGTGGGCGGCGAAGCCGACATAGCGCAGTACCTACAAATATTGCCAGGTGTGGTGTTTACGGGCGACCAAGGCGGGCAGCTCTACATCAGGGGCGGCTCGCCCATACAAAACAAGGTGCTGCTCGATGGCATGGTGGTATATAATCCGTTTCACTCCATCGGGCTGTTTTCGGTGTTTGAAACCGACCTCATCAAAAACGCCGAGGTATATACGGGCGGTTTTAATGCCCAGCACGGCGGGCGCATTTCGGCGGTGATGGACGTAAGCACCAAAGATGGCAATCCAAAACGCATCAGGGGCAAGGCATCTGCCAGCCCATTTACGGGCAGGTTTTTGATAGAAGGACCAATAGGAAAGGCAAAGGGAAACAGCTTGCCGCCTACATTTATTGTGGCTGCAAAAAACTCGTTTTTGGAGCAAACCTCCAAAACGCTGTATAAATACATCAATAACGGAACGGGTTTGCCCTATAATTTTACCGATATTTACGCAAAAACGACCCTTGGCTCAAAAAGCGGCAGCAAGCTAAATTTGTTTGGTTTTAATTTTAGGGATAGGGTAAATTTTACCAACGTAACCAACGTAAACTGGAATACCTACGGCGGCGGCACCGATTTTATTATTGTGCCAGGCGGTAGTGCCACGCTTATTAAGGGAAATTTTGCGTACTCCAACTACCAAATTCAGCAGATAGAAGCCGACGGCAAGCCACGAACCAGCGGCATCGGTAGCTTTAATGGCGGTTTGAATTTTAGCTATTTTTTGGGGCAAAACCAGATAGACTATGGCTTTGAAGCACTGGGTTTTGCCACCAATTTTCAGTTTTACAACAGTTTGGGGCGCAAAATAGGGCAAGACCAAAACACCACGGAGCTATCGGGGTTTGTAAAATACCGCCACGTAACGCCCAAAATAGTGGTAGAGCCTGGCTTGCACCTGCACTACTACGCCTCGCTGGGCGAAACCACGGTAGAGCCACGCTTGGGCGCAAAATGGAACGTAACCCATAACTTTCGCCTGAAAATGGCGGCGGGGCTTTACTCCCAAAATTTGTTAAGTGCCGTGTCCGATAGGGACGTAGTGAACCTTTTTTATGGCTTTTTGTCGGGTCCCGACGACCTGCCCGCCGCCTTCAACGGCAAGCCGCTAACCACCAAGCTCCAAAAAGCCCGCCACATCATTGTGGGTACGGAGCTGGATATTACCAACAACCTCGAGCTGAATGTGGAGGCGTACCTAAAAGATTTTACGCAATTGGTGAACATCAACCGCAACAAACTTTTTGACGATGTACCCACAAATGCCGCCATACCCGACATTCAAAAAAAGACCTACATCGTAGAAATAGGGCAAGCCAAAGGCATAGATTTTAGGCTAAAATACCAAAAAAAGAACATTTACCTTTGGGGTACGTACTCGTATGCCTTCGTGGACCGTTTTGATGGCATTACGGCTTACTACCCGCACTTCGACCGCAGGCACAACATAAACCTGCTCGGTACTTATACCTTGGGCAAGGATTTGGACTGGGAAATGAGCGTGCGCTGGAACTACGGCTCTGGTTTTCCGTTTACAAAAACCCAGGGTTTTTACGAGCAATTTCAGTTTTCGAACGGCATAAACACCAATTATACCACCCAAAATGGCGAACTTGGCATACTTTACGGCGAGCTAAATGCTGGCAGGTTGCCCAGTTACCACCGCTTGGATTACACGCTCAAAAAGAGCTTTACACTCGGCGATTTTACTTCGCTCGATGCTACGTTTAGCATCACAAACTTGTATAACCGACAAAATATATTTTACTTCGATAGGGTGCGTTTTCAGCGGGTAAACCAACTGCCGTTTTTGCCCAGCGTGAGCCTGATGTTTAATTTTTAGAAAATGTCAGACACTCAAAACCTACTGGAAACCCTCGGACAAAACATTGAAAACCTGCTCGACGACCACGATGCCCTCGACAATGTTTTGGCAAGCGCACGCAACCAAAACACGTGGTTTACGCCCGAAAACACACGCTTTGCCCTAACGCACTGGCGCAACAGCCTAACTGTGCAAAACATAGAAAACTGGCTGCAAAACTACCCAAAACGCCCGCAACAAACCAAAAACATCGGCATTGTAGCCGCTGGCAACATTCCGCTTGTGGGCTTACACGATGTGTTGTGCGTACTGGCTTGTGGTTTTACGGCGCAAATTAAGCTCTCTTCCACCGATGCTTTTTTGATGCGAACCGTGTTTGGTTTGATGCCCGATGCGCTCCAAGAAAAAATACAAATAGTAGAGCGGTTGCAAAGCTACGATGCAATTATAGCCACGGGTAGCAATAATACAGCCCGTTATTTCGACTATTATTTTGGTAAAGTACCCAACATTATACGAAAAAGCCGAAGCTCGGCAGCCATACTATCTGGCTCAGAAACCCAAGAGGACATTACCAATTTGGCATCGGATATTTTTAGGTATTTTGGGCTTGGTTGCCGCAATGTTACCAAGTTATTTGTGCCGACTGGCTACGATTTTACGCCCTTTTTTAGGTGTATCGATGGTTCTCATGCCGAAATTGCGAACCACCACAAATATTTTAACAATTACGAATACAACCTTGCCGTGGCGCTCATAAACCGAACCACGCATTTGGGCAATGCCTTTCTTATTGTGATGGAAAACCAGCAGCTAAAATCGCCGATTGGTACGCTGCACTACGAATACTACACCGATAGCCAAGATTTGGAAGACAAAATACTGGCGCACCACTCCGAGCTGCAATGCGTGGCGGGCGACGAGCGGCTTTTTGCCTCCGCCGTGGCTTTTGGTAGCACCCAAACCCCCAGCCTGCACACCTACGCCGACAACATAGATACCATGCAGTTTTTGTGCAGTTTGGCTTCGTAATTTGTGCTTTTTTATAGCCCAAAAGCATTTTTGAACCAAAAATATGGGTTAAACTAAGATTGATATGCAAAAAAATAGTTTGAAAACAAACCCTATTTTGGGTATAGTGGTGGGCGCAGCCTTGCTTTCGGCATCGGCGCAGGTTACCATCAATGTGGGCAAAATACCCATTACGGCACAAAGTTTTGTGGTGTGTTTGCTTGGTTACTGGCTACCAGCGAGGGTTTCGTTGGGTGCGCTGGCATTGTACACCGTTTTGGGCATTTGCGGTTTGCCCATCTTTGCCGATGGCAGCAGCGGTTGGCAGGTTTTGGCGGAGGGCAGCGCTGGTTATTTTGTGGGTTTTTTCCTGTCCTGCATTTTTTTACAGAAAATAAGCAAGGAGCGCACCCATTTTTACATTCTTTTGGGGCAAATGCTCATGGCTACGCTCCTTATTTTGCTGTGCGGTACTGTTTATTTGTGCTTTTTGTATGGCATAAAAGATGGCTTTGCGTACGGATTTTATCCGTTTGTACTCGGCGGGCTGTTTAAAAGCACGGTAGCGGCTGTGCTAAATTATTATTTGCACAAACTCATTCACAAAAAATAACAAATTAGTTGAGTATCAACTTGGCGGTGGGCGTAGTGCCACGTGCGGTGATGAGCCTCACTACCACAAAACTTTGGGGCAGCTCGCCCAACGGAATGTTAAGCTGGTTTTTGGTTGTGGTCAAATAAACTGGTTTTTGTATCAGTATTTTGCCCGAGGCATCTATCAGTTGCAAAAGGGCATTTTGGTTAAAATCCGAGATGTAATCTACCAAAATTTCATTGCCTTGCTGCAACACCTCGATGGTTTGCGCTTTGCTTTTGGCTACGTCGGTAATGCCCACCACGGGCGACGATTCATCTATGCCAATGTTGGGTGCGCTGCCCACAAATGGGTTCATCGGTACACCAAAAAAATCGTGGGTAGCCACGCTCGGCATACCTATTAGGCGGGTATCAAACCCAGCATCTATGAGCGGCGAGCCAGCTCCGATTTTGTAGTAGCGACCCAGCACCGCCGAAAGCGAATCGGGGTTGTTTATGGTAGGTGCGTTGCCAAAGCCTGGCATTTTTAGGCTGCTAAGTACAAAACTGGTGTCGGTAAAGATGCCGTAGTTTACGCCGTTCCAGCGTTCTTGGTTGTTTGCCTGCATGGAATCCAACCTAACGAAATTTCTGCCCGCCATAGAAAAATTGCGGGTAACGCCCCTTGGTGCGAGGTATATATTGCCCAAAAAATTAACGCCTGGGCGGTAAACGGTGTTGCTTATTTGACCTATTTCGGAGTAAAGAACGTTGTTCATAAAATAGGTTTTGAACAAAAACGGGCTTGCCATAAAAACGGCTGGGTTGTAGCCCCAGGGTGCTGGGCTTTTTTTGATGTAAACGATGTTGTTGTAAATGTAGCAATGGTCCACTCCGCCGTTGTTTTGGTCTTGCGACCATAGGGTGATGCCGCCATAATTGTTTTTTCTGCCGTCGTTTTGGGTTACATTGTACCTAAAAACCGTAGTATCCATGCGTGTAGCCGTGCCAAACTGGGCTATTAAAAATCCGCCGCCGTCGTTGTCGTGTGAGTAGTTGTACTGCATTAAGCCGTTGCAAGTGCCGCCATCAAAGTCGAAGCCTCCCCCGTCGGTGTTGCCTCTGGTTTGGTTGTGGTGCGCTTCGTTGAACTCAAAAAGTACGTCCCTGCACTGGGTAGTCCAAATGCCGCTTGGTCCGTTGTATAAATAAGGATTGCTGCCGCCGTTGTAGCCTGCTTCGCAGTGGTCCACCACCAATTTGGCTATTTTGCGCATCACAATTCCGTTGCCTGTGTGCCTATCGGTTACGGTTGGTATGCCGTCGTTGTTATTGACTTTGCAGTATGAAATCCTAAAATTTTTGTGTGCATAATCCAAAACGGAGTCGTTTGGTCCCAGTATCACCGAGCCGTTGGTTAAAATGCCTGCTTCGCCGTTGTGAAAAAATTCGGAGTTCAAAATCGTTACATCTTTCCAACCTGACCCTTCGGAAAAGCCCCAAAAAGCCAGACCTGTGCCTCTAAAACCAGATACGCTGATGTTTTTTATGAATACATACGCTATTTTTGTGCCTTGTACGGCGCTGTTGTTAAAAAAAGTAACACCGCTCAAACCCACGGGCGAGGTTAGTCCGTTGCCCACAAAATTAATGTTGGCTATGGATATGCCGCCTGCGTCTATTACCCTAAAACCATCGGAGTCGCCCACCACCAAGTCGGCACGTGCGGTGCCGCCATAAGTGCCAAAATGCACAGGCGATGCGGGTAGCCCGTCGTCTTCGGTTTCTATATAAATTACGCCATTGAAGGTATCGCCTGCTTTGAACAAAACGGAGTCGCCTGGATTTAGGTCGAGGGCGTTTATTTTTGCTGGGTTTTTCCACGCCTGCGCTACTGATAAGCCCGTGTTGGCATCGCTGCCGTTGGCTTTTAAGTAGTAATTTACGGCTTGGGCTTGGTATGCAAATGCAAATAGGACTGCGAAAAATGGTAAAAACTTCATTTTATCTTCTTGATTTTTTTATTTGGAACGTGGTTTAACTTATAACAAACGAAAAATAAACCTTTTAGGTTTGGTAATGCAAATGTACAAAATTAATTTTAATGGAAATTTACAATTTATACACACCAAAAACGTGCCTGAAAATGCGTAGGAACGCCATTTTTTGCCATTCCGACAAATAAATTGGTTTTTTATTGTTACAAAGCTGCTTTTGTTGTAAATTTGTGAGATACAAAACAAAATGCAAAGCGAACTCATCACCAACGCCGACGGTAGTATTTACCACCTAAACCTGCACAGCGAGCAGCTCGCCGACACCATTATTTTGGTGGGCGACCCCAACCGAGTGGCAGATGTGAGCAAACATTTTGACTTTTTGGAGTACAAGGTACAGCACAGGGAGTTTGTAACGCACACGGGTTTTTTGGGCAAAAAACGCCTTTCGGTGGTGGCTACGGGCATCGGTACGGACAACATAGACATTGTGCTAAACGAACTCGATGCCATAAAAAATTATGATTTAACATCGCAGCAGCCCAAGCCTGACTTTACGCCTTTGCAGTTTGTGCGTGTGGGTACATCGGGGGCTATGCAAGCCGAAATTCGCCCCGATAGCTTCGTTTTTTCGGAGTTTGCCATTGGTTTAGATGGTTTGCTGGGCTTTTATGTGCAGAACAACGACCCAAATTGCATTGAATTAAAGCAAAAACTCATGGCAGAAATGCCCGAGTTAGCCCAAATGTGCGTGCCGCAGGTGAGTCGTGCCACGCTAAACGGCGTTTTTGAAACAGGCATGACCAAGGGCATTACGGTTACTTGTGCGGGCTTTTATGCGCCACAAGGCAGGCAGTTGCGCTACAAACTGGCGCAGCCCGATTTTATACAAAAAATTAGCCAATTTTCATACAACCAAATACGTACCACAAATTTTGAAATGGAAACGGCGGGCATTTTTGGTTTGGCACAAATTTTGGGTCATAAGGCTTGCTCGCTCAATGCAATTTTGGCAAACAGAATTACCCAAGAATTTAGTAAAAATCCGCATAAAACCATAGAGCAGCTCATCATAAAAACCCTTGAAAAGATAGTTACGATTTAAAAAAATGCTCGAAATACTAAAAAACATAGACCAATTTCTTTTTTTTAAAATAAATACGCAATACACCAGCCCGCTTTTAGATATGGGTTTGGTACAGGTGCGCAATATGTTTTTTTGGTCGCCGTTGTATGTATTTGTCGTGGCATTTTGGCTCATAAATTTTGGCAAAAAAGGAATATGGTTGCTCCTGGGGCTGCTGCTCACCTTTGTAATGGCTGACCAACTGGCGAGCCATTTAATAAAACCGTTTGTGGCACGGCTCAGACCCTGCAACACGCCCGAGCTGGCGGCGCAAATCAGGCTTTTGGTGCGTTGCGGGAGCGGTTATAGTTTTCCGTCGGCGCACGCCACCAACCATTTTGCCATTGCATTTTACCTAATACCCTTTTTCAAAAAATTTGGAACTTTAATAAAACCATTGCTGTTTTTGTGGGCAGCCTCTGTGGCTTACGCCCAAGTGTATGTGGGCGTACATTACCCAATTGACGTGTTTTCGGGTGCTTTGTTGGGCATCGGCATTGGGTATTTCATGGGCATTTTGCTAAAAAATATTACATCTTGGGATACCTTATCTTAATTTTAGTGCCGTTGTTGGGTGGCTTGGCGCAGATTTATTTACCCAGTTTTTCGTTAAAACACGTTCGGTTGCTGCTCATAGCCTCGGGCGGTTTTTTGTTTGCCACGGCTACCACGCACCTTTTGCCCGAGCTTTTTGTGCATAGCCAAACCAAGTTTACGGGCTTTTTTGTGGCGCTGGGCTTTTTGTTACAGCTTTTTTTAGAGCAATTTTCGCAGGGCGTAGAGCATGGGCATTTGCACACCAACCAGCCAAACGGGCATTGCCACCACCACGACCACAGCACCACCAGCCAAGCCAAAGTATATTTGGGTTTGCTTTCTGCGTTGCTTTTGCACAGTTTTTTGGAGGGCATTCCGTTGGGTAGCTCGGCGCAGGGTATGTTTTCAAACCCACTTTTTGTAGGCGTAGTGGCGCACCAAGCGCCCACCGCTTTTGCGCTCATGATGCTGCTCGGCGAGGGCAAAATGAGTTTTCAGAACAGGCTACTTAGCCTCATTGTGTTTGTAATAGCCACGCCGCTGGGCATGTATTTGGGTACAGTTTTGCCATCTGCCTTCCAAAACGGCTCGTTTGCGCTGCACCTTATTTTGGCGTTGGTTACAGGCTCATTTTTGCACATTTCCACCACCATCATTCACGAAGCAGACAGCGAAAACCACCGTTTCAACATCGTAAAACTGGCTACCGCTTGCTTTGGTGCAGCCTTAGCCTTGGCATTTTAGTCGGGCAAAACCTCAACCTCAATGCGCTCGAGCAGCAGTACATTTTCTACGTGGTGCGTGTGCGGAAACATATCCACGGGCTGGTACGCCGCCACACGGTATTGGTGCTGCATGGTGTTTACGTCTCTGGCTTGGGTAGCGGGGTTGCAGCTCACGTACAGTATTTTTTTCGGGGCAAGTTTCAGCATCATTTCCACCACATTTGGGTGCATACCAGCCCTTGGCGGGTCGGTTATAATCATGTCGGGTGCGCCGTGTTGCGCCACAAAATCCTCGTTTAGCACCGCACGCATATCGCCAGCAAAAAAATCGCAGTTCGTAATGCCGTTGAGTGCCGCATTTTTATTGGCATCGTTTATGGCTTCCTGCACATATTCCACGCCTATCACTTTTTTTGCCGCATTTGCCAAAAAAAGCGCAATGCTGCCCGTGCCAGTGTATAAATCGTACACCAGTTCGTTGCCAGTGAGCTGCGCCATTTGTTTTATGATGCTGTAAAGTTGGAAGGCTTGCAGGCTATTGGTCTGAAAAAACGATTTTGGCGAAATTTCATACTTCAAATGCCCCAAGTTTTCGGTGATGGTGTGCGTACCAAAAAAATGCTGCGCCTCTACGCCCTCCAAATCTTCGTTTACTTTGGTGTTTATGTAGTAAAAAATAGAAGTTACCGCCGCAAATTTTTCTTGTATGTGCGTCAGTAAAGCGTTGCGCAGCTTGGGTTTGTCGGCATCAAAAATAAATTGGAGCATCAACTCATTGTTTGTGGTGGTGCGGATAATGAGTTCCCTCAAAAAACCTTTGTGCGTGTAAGTGCTGTAAAACTCGTAGTTGTTTTTGGTGGCAAAATCATAAATTTCGTTGCGTATTTCGTTGTGCGCATCGTCCAAGAGCCAGCATTTTTCTATGTGTACCACCTTGCTATGCTGTTTTGGCACGTGAAAACCCAGCCCCGTGGCGGCTTTTAGCTCTGGGTTTTCGTCCATCTGGGCGTAGGTAAGCCAGCGCAAATCCGAAAAAGTATAGCCCAGTTTGTTGCGGTAGTGCGTGGTTTGCGCCGAGCCAAGTATGGGCGTGGCATCGGGCAGCGGCACTTTGGCTATGTGGGTTAGGGCATCGGTTACTTGTTTTTGCTTGAAAAAAAGCTGCTGCTCATAGCTCAAATTTTGCCATTTGCAACCGCCGCACACCCCAAAATAATCGCAAAAGGGCGTAACCCGCAGCGGCGAAGGCGTAACCAGCTCGAGCAATTCGGCTTCGGCATAGTTGTTTTTTTTCCTATAAATTTTTACATTTACCACATCTTCTGGCACGGTATGCGGCACAAAAACCACCATGTTGTTTATGCGAGCCAGCCCTCTGCCGTCGGAGGCTGCGTCGGTGATGAGTAAATTTTCTAAAACGATGTTTTTATTGCGGTGTTTCATTTAGTTTTCTAATTGGTAGCTGTAAATTCTGTCGCCCACTTCGAGCTGGTGCATGGCATCAAAACCGTGTATTACTTGGGCAAAAATAGTGTATCTTCCGTCGAGGTGTGGCATAAAACCGTGTGTAAAAAACCACTGGCTGCTCTCGGTGTCCTTGCCCGCCGAAGCCATGCCCATGCTACCCTCGAGGTAGTGCAGGCTGCCCAGCTCCGATTTTATGAGCAGGTTTGGGCTGCCATAGCCGTCGCCACGGGGGCAGCCCGCTTGCGCCACAAAGTTGGGTACGAGCCTGTGTACGCTGCCTTTTTTATAAAAATCGTTTTTGACCAATTCCAAAAAGTACGCCACCGTGGCGGGCGCATCGTTCACTAAAAGCCGTATGGTAATCACGCCTTTTTCGGTGTTTATTTTCAGTATTTTGTTGGGTTTTATGCCTTTTATCACCTCAAAGTTCAGCGGCGCAAACTGGCTCATTTCGGGCTTTATATAAGGTTTGTTTTCCAAAAAAGCGATGGTTTGCGCCAGTTCCAAGTAAGCCTCGGCTTCGGCGGGCAGTTTTAGCTTTTTTTGCACATTTTTTAGTTGCGATAGAGCTATCTCAGTTTCAAAAAAGGGTTTTAGGCTTAGTTCGGGGTTTCGTATGCCCACGGCAGCCGTAGCCACCAGTGCCACGTCGTTGGTAGCCAGTATTTGTTTTAGAAAAGCCGCAAAAACGCTTTTTTCGGGTGTTTGGTGGCGCTCAAACTGGTTGAGCAATGCCTCAAATGCCGCCGTTTTTACCACAAAATCATTGGCTTGTAGTGCCAAGTCGGCAATGAGTTGGTACTGCGAGCCGTCGTTTGCCAGTGCCTTTATCCAATACGCTTTTTGATAGCTGGTGGTAGCGGCGGCTATTTGCTTGGCTATAAATTTGGTTAGGCTGTCGTTTTTCATTAGGTGCAACGATGTACCCAGCAGCGTGGATTTGCAGCGTATATTTTTTTGGTTTACCGCAATTTTGAGCAGCGTGTCGGCATCAAAAACTTGCGCTTTTTCTTGCAAAATTTCGCAGGCTTGCGTACCTATTTGCGCATTTGGGCTTTGTGCCGCAGCCAAAAAACAGGCTCTTATTTCGGTATAATCGTAGTTTTTTAGGGCAATAAGCGCATTTACACGCATTCTATAATCGTAGTTTCCCTTTACAACTACGCAGAGCAGCCGCTGGGCATTGGTGGTATTTACCTTGCCCAGTGCTTTGCACAAATTGATGTTTATGTCCACATTGTTTTGTTTTTCGCTGATGATAAAAGCCGAAAAAATTTCGTGGGCGTAGGTGCTAAGGTCTATTTTTTTGGTGCGGGCTAAGTAGCAACTCGCCGCATAGCGCACCGTGTCGGGGTATTGGTTTGCAATGAGTTGTATGCAGGTGGCGGTGGCTTGCTGGCTGGCAAAACTGCGCAGGCTGCCCCTATAAATGCCCCACGCCACGCCCAGGCACTCGGCGGTATCGGTGGGCGGCAGTGGTATTTTTTCGTAAAAATTTATCGTTTCGCTCGTAGCGCATTTGCCCAACGATTCCAATAGTTGGCTGCGCACCCACTTGTTTTTTTCGGTAAGGAACAGCGCCTGCAACGCCCCCTGTGCCTGTGTACAGTACATTTGCCCTATACTGTACGCCATGGCTGCCCTGATGTTGGGTTGTTTTTCCAGCTTTATGGCGGCTACCAAATCCGACAGCACGCTGCTATCTTGCACCGAAGCAAGGGCTTGTGCCGCAAACAATCGATATTTTTCGTCTTTATTTTTTAGGTAACTTACCAGTTTTACAGCATTTCGGTTGTATTGATGCGTATAAATTTGCTGCATTTCTACGTCTTCAAAAATATTTTTGATTTCTTTTTTCCCCTCAAATAAATTGCTGCAAGAAGCCAAAACATTGCTAACAAGCAAGATAGCGAAAATTGATTTTATTTTTGTAGATACATTCATGCTTTTTTGTGGTTATTTTGTACAAAGTTAGGTTTTTTACCCAACCCTTTTACATTGTTCTGCGTATTTGGTAGCAGTTTTCCTCATAATTCATAATTATTAGTGTTGCCCGTTTGCTGTGAAGCAATGCGGGCTTTTTTTTTGCCCAATTATTCCCATTCTATGGTTGCGGGCGGCTTGCTGCTTATGTCGTACACCACTCGGTTTATGCCTTTTACTTTATTGATTATTTCGTTGGAAACCAAGCGCAAAAAATCGTAGGGCAGGCTGCACCAGTCGGCGGTCATGCCATCGGTGCTTTCTACGGCACGCAGGCAAATTACGTTTTCGTAGGTGCGCTCGTCGCCCATCACGCCCACCGATTGCACGGGCAAAAAAATTGCGCCCGCCTGCCATACTTGCTCGTACAGGTTGTGGGTGCGGAGCAAATCCATAAAAATTTCGTCGGCTTGCTGCAAAATAGCCACTTTTTCGGGCGTAATGTCGCCCAAAATCCGAATAGCCAAGCCCGGACCAGGAAAAGGGTGGCGGTTGAGTATGTTTTTGCTTATGCCCAAAGCGTTGCCCACACGGCGCACTTCGTCTTTGAACAAACTACTGAGCGGCTCTACCAGTTTTAGGCGCATATTTGGGGGCAAACCGCCCACATTGTGGTGGCTTTTTATGGTGGCGGAGCTGCCGTGTACGGGTATGCTTTCTATCACATCGGGGTAAATAGTGCCCTGCCCCAGCCATGCGGCGTTGGTTATTTTTTTGGATTCCGCATCAAAAACATCGATAAATGCCTTGCCTATGGCTTTGCGTTTTTGTTCGGGGTCGGTCAGGTTTTTTAGTGCGTCGTAAAACTGGTTTTGGGCATTTATACCCACTATGTTCAAGCCCATGTTTTTGTAAGATGCCAGCACCTGCTCAAACTCGTTTTTGCGCAGCAAGCCATTGTCCACAAAAATGCAGTGCAAATTATCGCCGACGGCACGCTGAATAAGCACGGCAGCCACCGTAGAATCCACGCCGCCCGACAAACCCATGATTACTTGGTCGTTGCCCAGGGTTTGTTTTAGGTGGTTTGTGGTGGTGTTTATAAAATGGTCGGGCGTAAATAGCTGCTCGCAGCCACAAATATTGACCACAAAGTTTTTTAGAACCTGCATACCGCCCACGCTGTGCGTAACCTCGGGGTGAAACTGCACGCCATAAACTGGTTTTTGGGCGAGTTTAAAAGCCGCATTTTTTACGGAGCTGGTACTCGCCAGCAGCTCGGTTTGGGGCGGTAGCGCATCTATGGTATCGCCATGCGACATCCATACTTGGCTCTGGGTTTCGGAATTTACGCCCGCAAACAGGTCGTTTGTGCTAAAATCGGGTGCTAACATTGCCCTGCCGTATTCTCTTATCGTACTTTTTAGTACGCTGCCGCCCAAGTTTTTGGCTATGAGCTGCGCCCCGTAGCAAATGCCCAAGGTTGGGTAATGCTCCAAAAACTCGAGGTTTAGTGCGGGCGCATTGGGGTCGTGGGTTGAGTAGGGGCTGCCCGCCAAAATAATTCCCTTTATGTTTTCGGTCAGTTTCGGAAACTTGTTGTACGGATAAATTTCGCAAAAAACGTTTAGCTCACGCAGCCTGCGGGCAATAAGTTGGGTGAATTGCGAGCCAAAATCTATGATGAGGATTGTTTGCATTGGGTAAATGGTGTGGAGCTAAATTATAAAAAGCGCAAAGCACCAAACGCCCTACTTAAATTTTGGGTCAGTTTGGTGCAATGATATGTAAGCCTTGCGTACAAAAAGGGTTATACGTTGGTGCGTGTGGGGCTGTTTTTTGCCTCGATGCTCAGGGTGGCGTGCGGCACGGCGTGCAGGCGTGGCTTGGGTATAAGTGCGCCCGTTTCTCGGCAAATGCCGTAGGTTTTGTTGCTTATGCGTATGAGCGCACTTTCTAAGTTGCTTATAAACTTGCGCTGCCGCCCCGCCAGTTGGCTCACGTACTCACGCTCCAAGGTGGCAGAACCTTCTTCCAAGGTTACATATCCGCCCGCAGTGTCGTCTGTGCCGTTGTTGTTGCTGTTGGATAGCTGCTCTTGGTAGTTTTTTAGCTCCGATTGCGCTTTTTCAATCTTATCCAAAATAATCACTCTAAACTCCTCGAGTTCTTCATCGCTATAACGTGTTTTCAAAAAATCTGTCATGGTTTTTATTTTCTCCTACAATTTTGTGATGGTTACAAAAATACTTTCATTTTCAATTTCTATAACCGTATTATTTTTAGTACTTTGGGTTTCTATCGTTAGCGTTTCGGCTAAAATTTCGGCGCAAATGTACGCATTAAACTGCGTAATTGCATCATTTGTTTGTAGATTTTCTGCAATTGTTACCCGAATTTTATCCGTTACTTCCAAACCTTGCTCTTTTCTAAGGTTTTGCACTCGGTTGATAAACTCCCGTGCGATGCCTTCGTTTTGTAGCTCGGGCGTAATGGCTATGTCGAGCGCCACGGTAAGTTTGCCGTCGGTGGCTACGTGCCAGCCGATGATGTTCTCGTTCAAAACCTCTACGTCGCTTATTTCTAGTAAAAATGGCTGGTTTTCCAGCATAAGTGCCAAGTTGCCGTTTTTTTCCAATTCGCTTATTTGGCTTTGTTCCAATTCTTCTATGGTTTTTTTGGCTATTTGCATTTTTGCCCCGAGTTTCTGACCGAGTATTTTAAAGTTTGGCTTTACTTTTTTGGTTACTAAACCAGATGTATCGGTTATAAACTCGAGTTCTTTTACGTTTACTTCATTGAGCAAAAACTCTTTTATGGAGCTAATGTGCCGTTGTGTGGTGGCGTTTGTGGCAGGAATGAGTATTTTTGCCAGCGGCTGGCGCACACGTATTTTTTCTCTTTTGCGCAGGCTTAGTACCATCGAGCTTAGGGTTTGGGCTAAGTTCATGGCGAGTTCTGCGTCGCTGTTTACAAGCTCGGTTTGGGCTTTTGGGAACTCGCTCAAATGCACCGAAACGTCTTTGGTGAGGTCTTTGTACAGTTTTTCTGCAAAAAATGGTGCAATCGGCGACATCAGTTGCGCCACCACCACAAGGCATTCGTGCAGGGTTTGGTAGGCGGCGGCTTTGTCTTGGCTGTTGTCGCTTTTCCAAAAACGGCGGCGGCTCAGGCGCACATACCAGTTGCTTAGGTGCGCATCTACAAAATTTTCTATGGCACGTGCGGCGGGCGTAGCCTCGTAGTCGTCCAAGTTTTTTTGCACCTCCAAAATCAGCGTTTGTAATTTGGAGCAAATCCAGCGGTCGAGCTCCGTGCGTTGCGCCACTGGCACAAGCGTTTTGGGGTCGTACACAAAACCATCGATGTTGGCATACAGCGAAAAAAACGAATACGTATTGTATAGCGTACCAAAAAACGAACGGCGCACCTCATCTATGCCCTCCAAATCCAGTTTCAGGTTGTCCCAAGGGTTTGCGTTGCTCACCATGTACCAGCGCACGGCATCGGCACCATATTTTTCTATGGTTTCAAACGGATTGATGGTATTGCCCAGGCGTTTGCTCATTTTTTGCCCATTTTTGTCGAGCACCAGCCCGTTGGAAACCACATTTTTAAACGCCACACTGTCGAAAAGCATCGTACTTATGGCGTGCAGCGTAAAAAACCAGCCCCGAGTTTGGTCCACACCTTCGGCAATAAAACTGGCGGGAAAGTTGTTGTTTTGCTCGTCTATCAGCTCTTTGTTTTCGAACGGGTAATGAAGCTGCGCATAAGGCATTGCGCCGCTGTCAAACCAAACATCTATCAGGTCGGTTTGGCGCAGCATGGCTTTTCCACTTGCCGAAACCAGCGTAATGTCATCTACAAACGGTCGGTGCAGGTCGGGCGGCAGGCTCTGCCCAAGCCCAAAAGCCTCGTTCGCCTTGGCAATTTCTTGCGCCAGCTCGTCCATGCTGCCTATGCAAATTTCCTCTTTGTTGTCTGCCGTGCGCCAAATCGGTAGGGGCGTACCCCAATATCGGCTTCGGCTCAAATTCCAATCCACCAAGTTTTCCAGCCAGTTGCCAAACCTGCCCGTGCCTGTGCTTTCGGGCTTCCAATTAATGGTTTTGTTCAGTTCCGCCATACGCTCTTTGTACGCCGTGGTTCTAATAAACCAGCTATCCAAGGCGTAGTACAAAATCGGTTTGTCGGTGCGCCAGCAGTGCGGGTAGTTGTGTTCGTATTTTTCTGCCCTAAAAAGTTTGCCCTCGTCTTTTAGCTTAATCACAATGCGCACGTCCACGCTTTTTAGGTCTTTTTCTTTGGTTACGCCCTGTTTTTCCATTTCCGCCGCCAGCTCGAGCTGGCTTAGGTAGTCTATTTTCACAGGCTCATGCGCAAAATCCGTAACTTCCTTCACAAACCTGCCCTGCCTGTTTACCAGTGGCACTTGGTCGCCGTTTTCGTCGGTCGCCGTTATTATGGCAAGGTCATTTTGTATGCTCACCTTATAGTCGTCTGCCCCAAAAAGTGCGGCAGTATGCACTATGCCCGTGCCGTCTTCGGTGGTTACGTAGTCGGCTGCTACTACTTTAAAGGCGTTTTTTTCTAAATTTTCGCTCGTAATATATGGCAAAAGCTGGTGGTAGCGCAAGCCCACAAGTTGTGTGCCTTTAAATTCTTGGGTTATTTCAAACGGAATTTCTTTGTCCGTTGGCTTAAAATCTTCGAAGCGCAGCGCAGCATTTTTCGGGGGAAAATAATTGTTCACCAAGTTTTTTGCCAAAATCACCGAAATTCCATCGCCGTTGTACGCATTAAAAGTGCGCACTTTTACGTAGTCTATTTTGCCGCCCACGGTCAGCGCATTGTTCGAGGGCAGCGTCCAGGGCGTGGTGGTCCAAGCCAAAAAGTACAGTTTTTCGTCGTTTTGGGCAAATAAAAACGAAGCATTGTCCGTTTTTTTTACTGCAAACATTGCCACCGCCGATTGGTCTTTTATGTTTCTGTAACAGCCAGGTTGGTTCAGCTCATGCGAGCTCAAACCCGTGCCAGCGGCGGGCGAGTAAGGCTGAATGCTAAATCCTTTGTACAGTAAACCCTTGGTATGCAGTTGTTTAAGCAGCCACCACAGGCTTTCTATGTAGTTGTTTTCGTAGGTAATGTAGGGGTTTTGCATATCCACCCAATAGCCCATTTTTTGGGTAAGGTCTTCCCACACGCTCTTAAACGCCATCACGTCTTGGCGGCAGGCGGCGTTGTAGTCGGCTATCGAAATCTTAGTGCCGATGTCGTCTTTGGTAATGCCCAGTTTTTTTTCTACTTGCAGTTCTATGGGCAGCCCGTGCGTATCCCAGCCGCCTTTGCGGTGTACTTGCTTGCCCAGCAGGGTTTGGTAGCGGCAAAAAAGGTCTTTTATCGTTCGGCTCATCACGTGGTGTATGCCTGGCATTCCGTTTGCCGAGGGCGGACCTTCGTAAAATACGTAATTTTCTTTGCCTGCTCGGGTGCTTATGCTTTTTTCAAAAATCTGATTTTTGACCCAAAAATCCTGTATTTCCTTGTGAATGCTTGCAAGGTCAAGCTGCTTATATTCGGGGTAATTCATTGGCTATGCGACGTAAAATGACCGCAAAGATACCATTTTTTACGCCAAAAATACCACTATTTTTTGCCCACAAATTCCATAATAATCAGGGTTTAAGCGGTTTCTTCTTCAAACACATTTCTCAAAATAGCGATGTCATGCTCCGTGAGCGTGGTATCTCGGCGTTGCATCACAATTTTGGCGGTCTCCAAAAACTTATCGAACTTATACGGCATTGTGCCCTGCGCACCGCCCCAAGTAAACGATGGTAGGAAGTTTCGGGGAAATCCCGCCCCAAAAATGTTTGCGCCCACGCCCACCACAGTGCCAGTGTTGAACATGGTGTTGATGCCCGCCTTGGCGTGGTCGCCCATAATTAAGCCGCAAAATTGCAAGCCAGTAGGGTCAAAGCGTTTGGTGGTGTAGTTCCACAGCTTCACTATTTCGTAGTTGTTTTTTAGGTTGGAGGTGTTGGTATCCGCACCCAAGTTGCACCATTCGCCCACCACGGAGCTACCCAAAAACCCGTCGTGTCCCTTGTTGCTAAAACCCGCCAGCAACGAATTGCTTATTTCGCCGCCCACTTTGCAGTGCGGACCTATGGTGGTTGCGCCATATATTTTGGTCGCCATTTTCAGGGTGGCGTGGTCGCACAGTGCCAGCGCACCCCGCACGGTGCTGCCCTCCATAATTTCGGCGTGGTTGCCTATGTAAATCGGTCCCGTTTTGGCGTTCAAAATGGCGCACTCCACCACCGCACCTTCCTCCAAAAAAATGTCGTTGCCCAGTAGCTGGTTGCTGCTGCTTAGGTTTTGCGAGGTTCTACCTTTGGTTATTGCCACAAAATCGCTGCGCAGCACTTTGTCGTTTAGCAAAAAAATGTCGCAGGGGCGTTTCAGTTCATCTACCTCACCCAAAAACTCGATGCTCGCTATTTTTCCTATGCTCGCATTGGTTCTAAAAGCGATGTTGGTTTCGTTTTTTTGCAGCCCGCAATCCATTTCCAAGCCCAAAATAGCATCTATTAATTGGTTGCTGGGCAAAAAGCGTGCGTTTATAAAAACATTGTCTTCGGCATAAACCGTTGGGTATTTGGGGCTGAGGTAAGCCCTAAATGGCAAAAACGACGGCTGGCTACCCAGAGCCGCCGCCCATTTTTGGGTAATGGTAGTAATGCCCAAGCGCAGCTCGCAGCTCGGTTTGGTAAAGGTAAGCGGCAGCAGGTTTTCGCTGGCTGCATCGTCAAATAAAATGATGTTGGGCATGGTATTAGGGTTTTTCGGCGGTTACAAACCGTGTTTTTTGGTTTAGGTCGTTGGTTGGTTCTATGTTTTTAAAGCGCATTTTTTGCAGCAATTCAATGGTATTTGTGGCTTTTAGTGGGTTTATTTCAAAAAAAAGTTTGCCATTTGGGTTTAGTTTTTCGAGGGCTATTTGGGCTATTTTTTCGTAAAAAATGAGCGCATCGTCGTCGGGTACAAACAGTGCCAAGTGCGGCTCAAAATTGAGTACATTTACGTGCATTTGCGCCCGCTCGCTGTGCAGCACGTAGGGCGGATTGCTCACCATCACATCAAAGTTTGGCAGTTGGGGTAGGGCATCGTGCAGCAAATCGGCTTTCGAAAACTGTACGTCTAAACCCAAACGGTCGGCGTTTTTTTGGGCTATTTTTAGCGCATTTTCACAAACGTCTATTGCGAATACTTGGGCGTTTGGTAGGTTTTTTTTCAGTGCCAAAGCAATGCAGCCGCTGCCCGTGCATAAATCCAACACGTTTTTTGGGGCTGGGTTTCGGTTGTTTTTTAGTATGAGTTCCACCAGTTCCTCGGTTTCGGGGCGTGGTATGAGTACGCTGCTATCCACCAAAATTTGTAGGTCGAAAAACGTGGTTTCGCCCAAAACATACTGCAATGGAACGCCCGCTATGAGCCTCGGCAAAAAAGACTGGATAAGGCTTTGTTGCTCACTATCAAGGGTTTGCGTGTTTTTGTAAAGTAGCTGCTGACTGCTAAAACCCGTGGCGTGGCTAATCAAAATTTGCGCCATGGCATCTGTTTCCGTGGGCGGGTATAGGTGCGCAAGCTCGGTTTTTAGGGTAGTTTTTAGGGTCTGAAATCGCATTTACTTTTTTGTTGGCAAATATAATACCATTTTTGGGTAATTTTATGGCGTATGGCGGTTTATATTTGATTGCTAATGTTTAAAAAAATACCAAATTTGATGCTAACTTTGTGTTTGATTAAAGCAATGCCTCTGGCTTGTTTTTGTAATTTAAAAATAAAATCAATGCTCCAACTTACCCGCCCCATCGCTTTTTTTGACCTCGAAACCACTGGCTTAGACAAAGTCAGAGACCGAATTGTGGAATTGGCGGTACTCAAAATAATGCCCGACGGTTCACAAAAGCGTATGAACCAACGCATTAACCCCGAAATGCCGATACCCAAACAGTCCACAGAAATACACAAAATTACGGACGAAGACGTGAAAGATATGCCTACTTTTAAGAGCATTGCTCACGAACTGCGCAATTTTTTGAGCGATTGCGACTTTGGTGGTTACAACTCTAATTACTTCGATATTCCCGTGCTTGCCGAAGAATTTGCTCGGGTAAAGGTGGATTTTAGCATAGAAGGGCGCAAGTTTGTAGATGTGCAGGCTGTTTTTCACAAGCAAGAGCCTCGTGATTTGAAGGCTGCCTATAAGTTTTATTGCGGCAAAGATTTGATGAAGGCGCACAGTGCTGAAGCGGACATAACTGCCACTTACGAAATACTTTTGGCGCAGCTCGAGCGGTATGAAGACCTGAAAAACGACGTAAATTTTTTGCACAACTACACCGTTCGCAACAACAAACAAGTGGATTTGGCGGGGCTTATAGTGCGCAACGATGCCAATGTGGAGGTGTTTAATTTTGGTAGATACAAAACGCAGCCCGTGGCGGAGGTATTTAAAAAAGACGGCGGCTATTATAATTGGATGATGCAGGGCGATTTTGCGGAGTACACCAAAAAGGTGATTACCGAAATTCGTTTGCGCTCCATGAACGACAAATAAGGGCGATTTTTAGGCTATCCAAGGCGTTTCCTCCACATTTAGGTCTTGCGCCAGCTTGCGAGCCAGCGTAAATAAATAATCGGAGAGGCGGTTTAGGTACACCAATATATCGGGGTTTACAGCGTCGGTTTGCGCCAGCAGCACCACCAACCGCTCGGCTCGGCGGCAAACCGTGCGTGCTATGTGGCACATCGATACGGTGCTATGCCCGCCTGGCAGCACAAATGTTTTGAGCGGCGGAAGCTGCGCATCTAAGCCGTCTATGGCTTGCTCCAACCCAAGCGTGTGCGTGGGCAGCAGCTCGGGCAGTTGCATTTTGCTCTTGGGCGCAGCAGCCAGTTGTGCGCCTATTACAAACAAATTATTTTGTATTGTAACGATAAAATCACGGTATTCTTGGCTCATGGGTTGGTCTCGGAGCAAGCCCAAATGGCTGTTCAGCTCATCTACCGTGCCATAAGCGTCTATTCTGATGTGGCTTTTGGGTACACGCACGCCACCAATTAGGGCGGTGTTGCCTTCGTCTCCTGTTTTGGTATAAATTTTCATGGCTCGTGTTTTGTTTAAATTACCAACCGCACATTTTCTATCTCAACTTCTTCTTGCGGTAAGCTGTTGTTCGTATTCATTTTCAAAGAATCGTGTTTGCTTTGGGCATTTAGTTGGCGTGTTTGGCTATCTAGCACGCTGCCCAGTATCATGCCTGCAAAACTGGCTACCAAACCCCAAATTAGTGCTGGGATTTCAAAATATTCGTGTCCGTTGTAGCACCAGAGCCACACCAAAGTACCCATAATCATGCTCGCTAATGCGCCAAGGGCAGTGGCTCGCCGCCAGTAAAGCCCCGCCGAAAGTGGCACAAACAGCGACACCAAACTTACCGCCGAGGCTTCGCCCACCAGCTCAAATATGTTGCCTTTTATCATAGCCATGACCATAGAAATGAGCGCAACGATAAGCACCGATATGCGCATAATCCGTAGTTTTTGTGCGTCGGTAAGGAGCTTTTTGTATAGTGGCTGCACCAAGTTTTCGCCCACCACGGTGGCTGGTGCCAGTATAGCACCGCTCGCCGTACTTAGTATGGCGGATAGCAATGCGCCAAAAAATAAAATTTGAATGCCCACGGGCGTGTATTCCATAATTAAATGCGGTAAAAATAGCTGTGAATCGCCGCCGCTGCGCAGCAAATGCGGGGCTATAATTTTGCCACAAAGACCAATAATAAGCGGCAAAACCGCTATGCCCAAATACATTGCCGAACTCAAATAAGAGGCTTTCACGGCTGTTTCGTCGCTTTTTGCGGCTGCCACCCGCTGAAAAATGTCTTGCTGCGGTATGCTACCCAAGCCAATGGTAATCCATGCCGCAAAATAACTGATGTAGCTCGTTGTGGAGTTTTCTTTGGGGTAAAACCGAAAAAATCCACTGGGCGTTTTGGCTAAAATGTTGTCAAATCCGCCAGCTTGCCCCACCAGTTGGTAGGTAATAAAAAACAACCCAAATATAATTACGATGGTTTGAATGGTATCGGTAACCGCCACCGCCCACATACCGCCAATGTAGGTGTAAAACACCACCAAACAGGCACAAAAAAACACGCCATAGGCAATCGGAAGCCCAACAAGTACATTTATGATGATAGCCATAGCCACCAATTGGGCGGCTATCCAGCCAAAATAAGAAGGTATAATGAGGAATGCAGACAAAAGCTCTGCTTTTTTATTGAAACGAATGCGGTAGAAATCGCAAAATGTGATGATGTTTAGCCTATACAGCGGGCGAGCAAAAAATAGCCCGACCAACAACAAGCATAGTGCAGCACCAAATGGGTCTTCTATTACGCCCATTAAGCCGTGGTTTACGAACTCGGAGGAAGCTCCAAGCACGGTTTCTGACCCAAACCAGGTGGCAAACAAACCAGAGGCAGACACAAACAACGGTAATTGTTTGCTGGCTACTGCGAAGTCTTTGGCTGTTTTTACCCTACGAGAAGCCCACCAACCGATGAGCAGCGTAGCCCCCAAATAAAGGGCTATAAAGGTTATCAACATGTACGTATTTGCGTTTTTGAGACGGCATAAAATTGAGTTTTTTTTTGGACTGCAAAGATAACGCCTTATTGCAATATTTGTACCATATTTTTTGGGTAAAATTTGGGCATAGCCTAAATGTGCGTTTTTACCACGCTACGCCAGTTTTTTGGGCGGATTTATCACAAAGTTTTTTCCATTTTAATGTCCGACCTCGTGTATATGCCAGGCTCTAACGCCACTTCTACAAAGCCGAATTTTCGGTACAAACTTATGGCAGCGGTCAGTTTGGTGTTGGAAAACAAAATGAGCTTGTCCATATTTTTCTTTTTGGCGGCGGCTATGCAGTGTTCCATCAATAAACTGCCCAGCCCCATGCCTTGCGCCGTGGGGCTTACCGCCATTTTGGTGAGCTCAAAAACGTTTTCGGTTTTTTTTAGCAAAGATGCCGTACCCAGCACTTCATTTTGGTAAATGAGGCAAAAAACGAAGCCGCCTTTGTCTATTATTTCTTCTTTTGGGTTGCTCAGTACTTTAAAATCTATGGGTTCTACCCAAAAAAAGGCTTCAATCCAGTCTAAATTCAGTTGTTTTACCGCCAAGCCGTACTCGGGCAAAAAATCGACGATGCGGAAGTTTTTTTTGTCGTAGTCCGTAAAAATTTTCATTGAACTAAAAATTGGGTTTAAATTTCAATGTCTCTTATGAGCTGAAATAGGTTTTTGTTCAAAAAATTGATGGAAAAGCTGACGTTTCGGTAAAATTCGTTGCCGTTCGGGTTGTTTTTTAGGTTTTCAGAAACCACAATGGGTGCGTACAGCACAAAAGCGCCGTTTAGCAAATGCAAACTTACGCCAGCATCGTAGGCTTTTTGTATGGTTTTTGTGCCTGTGGTTACATCTGACTGGGGAAAAAATCCGTAGTCCACAAAAATTTTGAGTGGCGTAACTGGCAGCGAGCTTTCGAGGTTTATGGCGGTGAGCCACAGGTTGTTTCTGCCCACGGGCGGATTTATGCCGTTTTGCAGTACTTTAAAACCGCCGTCCGCCACGTGCATTTGTTTGGATAGTGCGCCGCTGTTTTCGCTGCGAGCCAGATAGGTGTTGTCGTACAAAAAATCGTCCGACCCTGTGTAGCTGCTCAGGCGCAGGTCGGCATCGTTGGGCGTGCGGTAGCCTGGCAAGCCATCAATTGGCGTAAATTTATGCCACAAAAATCCGCCCGCAAACAGGCGAACGTCCAAGCCTTTTTTCTTTTTTTGGTAGCTAAGTTTGTACTTGGCTTCCACACTCAACCTACCAAAACTTTTTTGGCTTTCGCCGTAGTTTGCGCCGCCCACAAAAGTGGCATTTAGGCTATAAGGATTTAAAACCCTGGTGTTTTTTATTTCGTAGCCCAGGCGCAGCACCGCATTTCGGTAGGTGGTGTCCGCCAGCAGCCCCACCAAACTGTCGTTTACGGACTTTACCAAAGTTTCTTTTCGCTGTATTTCTATGAGGCTTGCCGTGGCTTGGTGCGTTATTTTACTGGCTGCGCCCTTGGGTTTAAAGATATACACCAAGTCGAGGCTCGACCTCGTAAATCGGTCGTAAAACGTTTTTGGACCGCCCACAAAGTTGGCGTAATAGTGTTCGTTATAGTGGTAGCTTTTTAGGTTCAGGCTGTAGCGCAGGCTTTTTGCGCCGTTGTGTTTTTGGGGGTAATAGTAAAAATCCATGCCTGCTTGCCCCACCAAACTTTTGGTAGCCGTGCTGTACAGTGGCATCATGTACGACTGAATGTCTTTGGGCAAAAAGCTGTTGTAAATGGCTGCGCCCACCAGCCAACTGTCGTAGCGGTTGCCGCCAATGATTGGCGCATAGTAAAATTTGCGTTGGTTTACGTCGTCCACGCCCAAAAGAAAACTGGGTTTGGCTAACTGCACGCCCTTCAAAATTCCGTTGGCACGCAGCCTGTTGCCCTCCACATTGTACTCGGGCGCAGCGCCCTTGGGGTCTATGGTAAAGTGGTGAATGGGCTGTGTAATTTTGCTCGCATCGAAGTTCAGTTTTTTTATGTCCGCAAAACCCTCGAAGGTTTGTGTGGCGAGTACTTCGTTTTGTTTGGTCATTGCACCTATTTTTACGGGCGCATTTATGCTGCCTGCGTTCACGGCTTTTATCAAAAAGTTGTTGTTAGCCGTTTTTTTAGCCGAAAAAAGTGCGTAGTCCAAGTGTTTTGTGGTGGCTATGAGGTCGTCGAAAAACCAGTTTAGCTTTTCGCCCGATTCCGTTTCAAAAATGGCTTGCAAGTCTTGCGGTTGCGGGTGTTTGTATTGCCAGGTGGTATAGTATTTTTGCATAATGGCATCAAATTTTTCTTGCCCCAAGTGGTCGGCTAAATAGAAAAACAATGCGGCTGTTTTTTTATACATAATTGCGCCATAATTGATGCCCGTCATTTCGTTGGAGTTCAGTTGGCAGGGCTGGTCTTTTAGCCTCAAACACTGTAAATTGGATATAAAAGCGTCGGTATTGGCTGGGAATTTGGCTTTAATTTTAATGTTGGCGGGTAGCCCCATGCTCGCCAGCGGGTTTTCTACGCCAAAGCGCTGTGTGGTGTAGCGGGTTTCGTAGTAGGAGTTTATGCCCTCGTCCATCCAACCAAAATCACGCTCGTTGCTGCCCAAAATGCCGTAAAACCAGTTGTGTCCTACCTCGTGGGCTATCACTATTTCGAGGCTGCGGGCATTGCTCATTTCTCCTATCACCGTAACGGTGGGGTACTCCATGCCTGCGCCTGCGCTGAGTGCGCTCTCTAATGCGGTGCAGATTGTGTAAGGGTAGTCGCCGTTCCAGAGCGAATAATAATAAACCGAGCTGTCCACGTACATTGCGCCTTTTTTCCATAAATTACCCTCCAAATTTGTAAACATTACCTGCGTTTTTACCGTGCGCTTGCTGTTGGGCAGCTGTATTTGGCTGTGTAGCACATGAAAACGCTTGTCGGCAAACCATGCAAAATCGTGTACATTGTCTTGGTAGTAATGTATGGTTTTGGTTTGTGCATCGGAGGTTGGAAAAGCCAAGTTTTTTGGGTCAAAATCCGTGATTTTAGCCGTTTCGGTGGCTAAACTATCTAAAAAATTTTGTTCGCTTTCGGTTTCTAAAACGCCCGTTGCGCCCACCACGTAGTTTTTTGGTAGGGTAATGCTCACGTGAAAATCGCCGAACTCCGAGTAAAATTCACCTTGGTCTAAGTAGGGCATATACACAAATTTTTTGCCGTCGAAAACCGCTGGTTTTGGGTACCATTGTGTGGCTTGGTAGGCTTGCTCGGTGTGTCCGCCACGTGAAAACGAAATGGGTAGTTTTACCCGAAATGGCGTAGAAATATTGATGGTTTCGCCCTTTTTGAGCGGTTTTGGTAGGTAAATTCTGCAAATATCGATGCTATCAGTGAGCAGCTCCCACTTTACTTTTTCGCCATTTACCATAAAATTTAGGCTGTCTATGTAGCCTTTGTCAGCATCGGGGGCGTAATAAAACTTGGTTTTGCCCGAATTTAGCTGTTGTTTGGCAAAGGCGGTTTGGTTGTTTTTGTAGGCATTGGGCCATAAATGAAAGTACAAAACCGATAGTTGGGCATCAAAATTATTGGTGTAAGCCAACGATTCGTGCGCATTTAGGGTGTTGGTTTGGTCGTTTAGGGCTACTTTTATGTCGTAGCTTAGTTTTTGTTGGGTTTGAGCAAAACTGTGGTTGAGGGCAAAAAATGCTGTTAGGATAAAAATGAGTTGTTTGCGCATGGCGTAATCAATTGGTTTTATGTGAATCAGTTTTTGGGTTAGGTACAGGGTTTTAGCTGGCTTTTTCGATGCGAATGCCCGCATTTACCACGTTTTTTAGTTGGTTTATGCGCATATATTGCGATAGGCTGTATGTGTAAATGCCTTTTTGTGTGAACTGTTGGTTTGCTTTTAACAAAATTTGGGTGCTGTACATATCACCCAAGCCCGTACCGAACCATTTGCCTTGTTTGTTGGCGAGGTGTAGGTTTAGGCGGTTGGTTTGGGCGGTTTTGTCGGGGTTTTCTACCTTAAAAATGAGGTACAAATTGTTGTATTCGTAGTCGCCCTTGTGCCGAATGTTTATGTAAATGTTGTACTTTGGCGCAATGTCCGTGATGGGAACGGCAAAGTTCAGGGTTTCGTTGTATCGCCAGCCTGCGGTGTTTATGGCTTGGTTGTCGTCGAACACACGGTTGGGGTCGCAGGCTGTGAGGGCGAGCAGCAGCAGCAAAGATAGAATGTTTTTAGGGTTCATGGCATGCTTATTCTGGTTTTTGCCTTGGGTCGGGCGGTCTGTTGTTTCTGGGTTGGCTTTCGGCTGGGTGCGGCGGTTGCTCCGACTTCGGTGGTGTGTTTTCGTTGCGTCTTGTTTGGTTTGGGTTGTTTCGGTTGTTCGGTTGGTTGTTGTTGCGGTTGGTTTGCAAATTATCTGGTCTATTCGGCTGGTTTTCGGTTCTTGGTGCTTGGTTCGGATTGTTTCTGTTGCTTGCTTGGTTCGGATTTCGGTTGTTTTGCAGGTTATCTGGTCTGTTCGGCTGGTTTTCAGTTCTTGGTGCTTGGTTCGGGTTGCGGTTGGTTTGCAGGTTATCTGGTCTGTTGGGCTGGTTCGGGTTGCGGTTGGGTTGGTTGGGCCTATTTCTGTTGTTTTGCTTGTTTTTCGAGCGTTTGTCGGTGTCAAAGCGGTTTAGGTTGCCCTCTTCAAACTCCATTTCTACTACTTCCACCACTTCGCCCACGCTGTCGGTTACGGGTGCGTCCGAAAACACGACCGCAAAATCTTCTATTTTATCGGGAAAAATACCCTTGCTATTCATCTCCAATATTTTATTTACTTGCTCCAATTGCAGTGCAAACAGCGTTTGGTTGCCGCTTCCTTTGTATTGATACCAAATTTGTCGTTTAAAAATGTCGGTTTTTATTTGCTCTGCTGTGCCATTTTTGGTTTTGAGCAGGTCGGCGTTTTTCGGAAACCCTTTGAGCGCATCTATATACGTATCCAGTTCGTAGTTTAGGCAGCATTTTAGTCTGCCGCATTGCCCCGCCAGTTTCAGCGGGTTCAGCGACAGGTTTTGGTAGCGTGCCGCCGAGGTATTCACCGATTTAAAATCCGTGAGCCACGTAGAGCAGCACAGCTCACGCCCGCACGAGCCTATGCCGCCTATGCGTGCCGACTCCTGGCGTGCGCCTATCTGGCGCATTTCTATGCGCACCTTAAATTCGGTGGCAAGTTGCTTTACCAACTCCCGAAAATCCACCCTGCCGTCGGCGGTGTAGTAAAAAGTCGCCTTGGTTTTATCGCCCTGAAACTCTATGTCGCCCAGCTTCAAATCCAAGCCAATGGAGCGCACTATTTCTCGGGTGCGGTACAGCACTTCGGGTTCTCGGTTGCGGGCTTCTTCGAGCTTATCTAAATCCGTTTGTTGGGCTATTCTATAAATTTTCAAGTGTTCGGTCGTTTCCTTAATGCGCTTGCGTTTTAGTTGTAAGCGTACCAGTTCGCCCTTCAAAATAACTTTTCCCACATCAAATCCGCCCGACTGCGCCTCCACAGCCACAAAATCGCCTTTATATAATTCTAAGTTGTTCGAGTTCTTAAAAAAACCTTTGCGACTGCCTTTAAACTGCACCTCTACAATGTCAAACTCATTGCTAAGTTCGCCTATGTCATTGATACTAAGCCAATCATATACATTTAGTCGGTTGCAACCGCCCGAGGCACAATGCCCCTTGCTGCCACAGCCCGAAGGCGAGCAGCCCCCAGTACTACACGATACACACCCCATTTTGCTATTATTTAATTTTTTGTTAGATACCTTTTTGCAGCCCGCCACAAACCGTGGCGAACATTAAGGCAAAGATACACCAAATTAATGAATTTTCTAACAACCTAAAAACTCCTTTTGGGCTTTAATACGTAAACCACTCACGCCTGCGGGTCAGTTTTAGGCTCGAGAGCATACCCGAAACGGGTTGCAGCGTAAACATATAGCTTTTGTACGCCCCAAAAGGGTTTACTTGCACACTTAGCCGCCAGCAGTGCAGGTTTCGGTCTATGTTTATGGAGGTAGCCGAAACTTGCCTCGTAGAAATGTCGTAGCCCGTAATAAAACCAATGCGCCAATTTTCGGTGAGCCGTGTGCTGCCATTTATCGTAAAACTTTGGCTTATCGGCTTGGGTTTTTTTTGTTTTGGGCTAAAATAAGCACGCTGCAACTGATACCTGAACGTATAAAAAAACGCAAAATCAAACGGAACGTCAAACCCAACTGGCTGCGGATTTGCATTTTGCGCCGTATTTGCGCCATTGCCCCCCGCCAACGATTGCGAGTTTAAACTGTAATTAAAACTCAAAAAAGCCGAGTTTAGCACTGCTGGCTTGCGCTGGCTTTGCCACAAATACGTATTTATTGAGTTGCCGCTGCTATCTACTTCATACGGCGAAAAATTCGCTCCAAAGTTTGTGCCTGCACCCGATTTGCCCAACGAAACCCTGCCCGATAAATTAATATTTGCCAAATTGAGGCTATCTGCCGCCAAGTTGTAGCTCGTATTTAGCTGTAAACCATCTATGAGCCGCTTTTTTTCGAGGGTGGAGGAAGTATCGGTTTTTCGCAAAAATTTGCCCTCCACATTGTTGTCCAAATTAAACCCAATGCTCCCCGACTTGCCGCCAATGGGTGCTGTGCCATAAATTCCTTCGTCAAAATCGGTTACATAGCCAAACCGCTTGCCTATTGTGTCGGTTTGTATTTTATAGGCGTATTTGTCCGCAAAATTGGGTGCATACCCAAAACTAATGCTCGGGCGCATGGTGTGCCTAATGGTTTTTAGGGCTATGCGCTTGCTTTTTATTTGGTACATACCGTAAAGTGCCGTGGTAGCCGAAACCGAAACGCCGTAGTTGTAAACCCTATTTAAACCGTCGGCGATGGTGTCGTTTACTATTTTTTTCTTGATTGGGTCGTAGCGTTTTTCTAACTTGCGTATGTACCACCGCTCGGTATAGCTCGCCGAGGGCGAAATATTGATGCTTTTAAACAAACTTATAGCGCCGCTGCTCACGGTTACGCTGTGGTTTATGCCAAAATTCAGCCTTTTGGCTAAGTTATTTGGGTTGGTTACCACGCTTTTAAACAAGCTATCGTAGGTGCTTAGTACGTTTTGCAAGCCAAAATTATAGGCAATCGTAATCGTTTGGTGGAAGCGTTGTTTGCCGCCTTTGTTGTTTTGAAAAGGCATGATGCTCAAGCCCGAAACCGTAATGTTGGGCAGTTTAAGGTCAATGCTTTTGGTTTGGGTGTTTTGGTTATGCCCCAGCGAGCCTTGCACCTGAAACGGAAATTTTATGTCTTTAAAACTCTTTGCAAAAGCCACACTGGAGTTCAGTTGGTTTTGGGTGTATTGGGTGTTGGTAAATGAGGTATTTTTCAAAAAAGTACTTGTTCCAGCATTTACATTTGCGCTAAAACTGGCGTTTCGCAGCGTGCGTGCGTCTTGGCTATGCGACCAAACAATGTTAAAATCACGCCTTGGTTTGTAGCCAAGCTCGCCTATATTTACGCCCGTGCGCAGGCTCGAGTATTTAAACCCAATGTTTCCGCTGTATTTGTAGCGTTTTCGGTAGGTAATGCGTGGGTTCACCGCCCAGCTTCCTTTGCTGGTTATATCCAACCCCAGGTTTAGCGCAAGTCGCTGATTGATAGCAAAATAATAACCGCCGCCTATCAAAAAAAAGCCCCTCACGTCCTTGCCGTAGTTGGGCAGCACCAAGCCCGAGGGGTGTTTTTCGGTGATGGGATAGTAGGCAAAAGGCAGGGCAACGGGCAGCGGAATGCCCGCCAGCTCCAAGTACGCCGGACCCGAAATAATGGTGCGGTTTTTAATCACCTTGCCCTTGGTTATGTTCAGCCCAAAGTGCGGGTGGTCGGTTTCGGAGCAAGTGGTGTAAAACGCATCTTTGATAAAAAACGTGCTGTCGTTTATCATTTTCACGTCCTGCGCTATCAAAAAGCCCTCGCCTTGCTGGGTTACCACGTCGCTTACCCGTGCTTTTTTGGTTTCGAAGTTGTAGCTTATTTTTTTGCTCGTAAATACATCTGCTCCGCTTGTAAACGTGGGCAGCCCTATGGGTTTTTGGGTAATGCTGTCGGTGCAGGCGATGGCTCGCACCGTTTTTTTGGTGGCATTTACGATTATATAGCAGGCTTTCAGGTTTATGTCTTGGTAGCTCACCTCCGCATTGCCAAAAAGGTGTACCTCGTTCGTAACCACATCTAAAAACATAGAGTCGGCGCTGGCGTAGTTTATCTCCTCCGCAAAATCTTGGTTGTCCGAAAAACTGGTATCCACAGCCGAGAGCGTGCTGTCGGGGCGGGCGATGAGGCTGCTATCCGAAATGTTTCTAAAATCCACGTAGGTGGGGTTCGTTACCTCCTTCGGCACTTGCGCTTTGGCATGGTTTGCCACGCACAAAACCACCAATATGCAGCACGTGATTTTGTAGTAAAAACGATGTAAATTATTTTTGGGTAGTAAAATGATGCTATTTTTATGTTTTAGTCGGTGGTATGCACTCAAAACGAACGAAAAAAAATGAAATAAATTGCGTTTTTATAAAATAATTTGAGTGTGAAATGGCTTGGGGGTGGGGTGGGTGTACTTTTTTTCGCTGTAATTGTCAAATAATATTTTGTCTATTTTCTCAATTATTTTGTCTCCGTTTTGATTGTCAAGTATTGCAATTCTATATTCTCTATATAAATTCAAAATGTTTTCTTGTATCTGTTTGTCAAGTATTCCCAAGTCAAGAATCATACCTTTATTGAGGTCGTTCGGTTCAAATTTTTGAAGTCCATTACCATATTGTCGGCTGTTGTCCTCAAATATTTGTTTGGCGGTGTCTGTCAAAAGATAAGCAAAAAGTAAGTCAATATTAATTTCTGAAAACAAACTTGTTTGCCTTGGATAAATGCAATGATAAGAAGTCAAATTAGAAATATTTGCTTCATTTCTGATGAAACGCAGACCTGTTCTATTAAAAACAGAAACCCAAATAGATGCAGGTTTTCTATTTTCTAACGAATACCAAGGTGTTCTACTTGCAGTCAGAAATTTTTTATTTATTTCTTCTGTTTCGCCTTTTTGAATGTAAGAAATTACATTTTCATTGCTTGAATTGTGAGCATTAAAAAGAAAAACTGATTTATCATTTTTCTTTAATTCTTCAAAATCTTGTGTTGTAAAAAAAGCTGTTTTAGCATCTTTTGCACTACAAATGCAAGGTAATAAATACTGTTCGTCAATTGAATATGATTTAGCTTTTGATGTGCTAAATGTAAAATATTCGTTTGAACCTGTCGCAATACCACGAACTACTTTTGCATAAGTTGAAAAAGGAACAAGATTTTTAAACTTAATACTATTTTGTTCTTGATAATATGCTTTCCATTTTATTTCTGGATTTATTTCCGAAAATTTATAGGTTTGAGTCGTATCTTCAAAATTTGGATAATTAGCAATAATATCTTCAATTTTACTCAAATCTTGCAATGATTGAATATTGCTAAACTGAACCTTTTCTGTTAAATTATCATTTGCACAAAGTATAATTGATGCAGTTGTTAAAGCATCATCAAATACATTTTCTTCAAAATCAATTACGATGATGTGTCTTAAAGTTTTGCTTTTTATCAAATATGTTTTTACTAATTTTCCGTAGTCAGAGTTTAGAAATTCCGAAGGAATAATATAAGCACAACGCCCATTTGGGCTTAACTGATGAATAGATTTTAATAAAAATAGAGTGTAAAGGTTTGTAAAACCATTTAATTTACATTTTAAATTTGTTTCAATTTCTTTTAAGATATTTTTATTGTCGTAATCGTGAAATTTAAAATATGGTGGATTGCAAATAATGCCATCATATTTATTTTTCCAATCGTTGTACATATAATCTTGCAAAAGAAGATTTATGTTCTCTGTATCTTCAAAATGTTGTTTTGCATTTTCAAAAATAATTGCATCTATTTCAAATCCTTTTACTTCAATATCTTCTTTGTAATTTAAAATTGCTCTTGAAAATACGCCCAATCCAAAAGCAGGTTCTAAAACAGTTTTTAGATTTTTGTTACCTAAAATCCATTTCGCCATTAAATCGGCAATAGGAAATGGGGTAAAAAATTGGGCAAATTTTTTACGATGTTCTATTGAACTTGATTTTAAGTAATCATTTTCAATGGAATTTTTAGTTATATATTCCTTTGCTACCATCATTAGAAATCATTGTTTTTGATTTCCAAAATAGTTCTCAAATTCTCAATGTCAAGATAAGCCGTTCCGCCTTTAAATGTTACATAAAACAACAATCTTCCTCTGTCCATTTCTTTCCTTACACTTTCGTGCAAAGGCTCATCAACTTTTGAAGCAATAGGAACACCTGATTTTGAGTTGATTTTTATGGTTGTTTTATTTTGGTTTTTTGTGTCAGTTTCAACCGAAAATATAACTCCATCATTGTCAGGGTCAGAAATTATTGTTAGAATTTGCTCAAAGGAAATGCCATAAACTTTGTCAAAAAACACTTGGAAATAAAAATGTGGAACATTGAAAGTTTCAATCCATTTATAAACGACTTTTATGTCTTCAACTTTTGGTGTGATTGAAAGATAATCTCGTTTTTGGATTTCTTTAATTGCCGTTTTCAGTTGTCTGAATAGGTCTTTAACTTGGATTAATCTTTCAGATGAACTCCAACTTGGAACTCTAAAATCTGTAACATTTAAAGTTGTAGCTGTTATTCCATTAAGTAAGTCAATGTAATTCTGTCTTGCAGGATGTTGCAAAACGTCTGTAAATTCAGAAAGAATTTGGTCTTTTGTTTGTAATGCAATTTGTGTAAACTTTTCAGTTCTTACTTGCATTGCTTCTTCATATCTGTCAATTAAAAATGCACTTGAACGCACTTCAATACCTGCAATTGCTTTTTTTACATACTCTGTAATTTGATGATGTTGAATTTGGCTAATGTCAAAACCTAAATCATTGTCAAAGTCCGACTTATTGAAAATTAGCAAGTCAGGTCTTTTACCAATCGTGTCTAATTCAGTTTGAAAGTCTTGATAAAAAGTATCAAAACCATCTTCTCCTGCAACCAAATTATCTGATTTGCCATATTTTACAGCTACGAAGTGGTTAGAAGTTTCATTTATAGCTCTTGTTACAAGATTTTCTGCCCAATCGCCTTGCTCTTTGTTGGTAATAAAATTAGAAGATGCTTGTGTAGGTGTCCTTGCTGGGGCTCTTGGTTGTTCAAAATCAACCAATTCCACAGGAACACTTTTTGTTAATTCTCTAATTCGGTCGTAATAGCTCATCTTGTTGTTATGAAATCCCCCCCAAAAAACCTATTTTTCTAAGTCGGTGCTGAGTTTGTAGCGTATTATGCGGTTGTTGCCTTTGTCGGCTATATACACCACACGCTTGAAATACGCCACGCCACTCGGTTGGTTGAGCTGAAAAACGCCCGCCCCTCTGCCGCCAAACGAGGCTATGATTTGCTTTTTTATGCCAGAGTTCGCAGGCGGATTTACGCCCTCAAATCCTTTGTTTGTAAACTGAAACAAGCTGTCTTTTTGGGCATCTACCACAAAAATGTAGCCCGTTTCGTCGGGTGCTACACAAATATCGGCGGGCTGCCCAAACCGAAAAGATTGGTACAAAAACCCGCTGGTTTTGCTGGTATCGTAGTTCAGTAGCCCAGCGTTTTCGGTGTAGTCGTAGCCCAGGTCGGCGCTGTACGTTTGTTTTATCCACAGCACTTTGTACTCGGCTTGGGGTGCGGTTTGCAGCATCAAAAAATCGGGCGAGGCATTTATGCCAAACGCCGACTGCGGCGGCGCAGCAAAAGTGGTCAGTGCCGAAATGTTGAGCATGGATTTTAGGCTCGAGGAGCTCGAGTTTAGGCTCACCGCCGAGCCAGTATTTGCCAGGTTTTCGTCGTAAAAAAGTATGGTGTTGTCGGGGCGTGCCACGGCACTTTGCTGGTTTGTGGGTCCTGTGCGAGCCAAATAAATTTCGTTGTTGTGCAGCGTACCAATGCCCGTAAACGCCACTTGCTCATCGAGCGCATTGCGAAAATTGGTGGTGTTGCGAGATGCATCGTTGAACGGGTGAATGAGCGTATCTACAAAAATGGGCGTGCCTGCGCCAGAGGCATTTGCAACCTTAAAAACAGCCGCCAACTGGTAGTTTTGTCCGTTTACGCTCTTGGTTATTTTGCCTAAAATGTAGGTAAACAGCCTGCGGTCTTGCACCACATCGGTAGCGCCTTGTATGTTTATGAGCCGCTGCTCGTCGCCTTTTTGGTCGAGTATATGCACGCCATTTTGGTCGCATATATATACCATTTCGTCGTAGCCCACATACACATCTACGGGCGCATTGAAGTCCTTCCAAATCGGCAAAATGGGTACATAACCCACTTTGTTGGGTATTAAATTGGGGTCTATTGAGCCTTGTTGTAAAATATCATCTATGGTATCGTCTTGTTTGCTGCCAAATAAAAAGCCGCAGCTACTCGTGGTTGTGAGCAGTAAAAGGGCGAATACAATGTTTTTTAGCTTCATTTTTATGGTGTTTTAAATGCCCACGCCTATCGTAAACCTGTGTACAGAACCCAGGCGGTTTTTGTTGTTAAAGCCGTAATCTATGCTTAAATTCCCAAAATTTCGGCGGGTGCGCACGCCCATTCCGAAGGCGGGTAAGCCTGTTTCGTCTTGCCCAAACTCGTACCCAAGTCGTGCAAAAAAGGTGTTGCGCCACATATATTCGCTGGCTAACCCGAGGGTTTCGTTGTTGTCGGTGGGGTGGTTTAGCTGGGCGATGGCGGTGAGCTGGTGTATCGGGTTTTTTATGGCATCATACGCAAACCCGATGCGAAACACGGCGGGTACCGATACCCGTTCAAAATCGGTGGCTGTGCGGGCACCCGTGAGGCTAAGTACCGAAATTTTGCCGTTTGGCTGTACATTTAGCCCAAAATTATTGACGCTCACCGCAAATTTGGTGTTTGCCAAACCGATGTCGTACATAAAACCAAAATCCAACAGGGCGTTTTGCGTAACGATGCCCGCAATGGACTCGGTGGCGTATTTGCCCGAAATACCAAAACTGAAATTATCGGTTAGCGTTTTTGCGTAGCTCAAACCGAGTACGTTGGCGTTGTAGCCGAAGGTTTCGCCCGTACCAAAGGGCTGAAATTCGGTGGTAACGGGCATATTTTCGGTAGAAAAAGACGTGAGGCTTACCGCAACCACGGCTTGGCTACTGAGCCGATAGGCAATGCCCGCAAAGTTTAAGCCCAAGCCTGCAAAATAATTGGTGCGCCCGAGCTGCAAGTGCAATCGGTTGGTATCCAGCTTTGTAAGCCCAGCGGCGTTGGTGTTTACGGCGGCTACATCGCTAATGATAGCCATAGAGTTGCCGCCCAAGCCAGCGGAGCGGGCATCTACACCTATTTTCAAAAACTGCATACCCGTAGTGCCCGTGCGAGAGCCACCAAAAGACGGCAGAATTTGGGCGTGCGTGCCATAACTTATTAAAAAAGCGAAGGCGCAAAAAAGTCGTTTTTTCATGTTGGGGTCTAACTGAGCCGCTAAGGTACAAACAAAACGGGTATCGCCCAAAAAAAACACATTTCTTTTGTGTTAAGTCTGTGTAGGAGTTTTTGCCAAATGTAAGTTGGGTGAAGATTTATTTTTTTTGCTCGTTTCGTAACTCCTCGATTCTCTTAATAGACAAATCTGTCGAAACTGCAATTAGGTTGTTGTCAGCTCCATTTATTATCAATTTTGTTGCAATTGCTTCTTTGAGTTTAAATTCTGCCTCAGATTGCAACGAAAATATTTCACTTGCTTTCAAACTCAAACTATCCATGTAGCGGTTGTAGCCATATACGTCTTCTTTTTCAAGCCGCATAATGTCCAACACCTCGCCTGCTTCTTTTAGTCCTTTGGCTTTAAATTCGTCTTTTACCTCGCTGTTTTTCAAAAAGTAAATCCACTCGTCCAGCGTGTTTTTTGCAATGTCGTTAAACTGATTGACTTTCAACAAATAAAATTCAGGAAAAATGTCAGATACGTTTTCTTTCATAAACGTACTTTTTTGCTTGTCAGACAATGCCAATAAGTCTTTTTGGTGAAGCCCAATAAAGTTTGTTTTTCCTCTGTAAATGTAGTCTTGCCCTTGCCCGAGGTCAAAATAAACGATGTTTACAGAAATCACTTTTTTGATTTCTTTGTATTTACTGCCCAATTTATGATTTTCAGTGATGCTTTTTGAAACACCGTAAGCCATTCTATGAAAATAATCAATCTCGTAACTGCTCTGAATTTCAATAATAATGAGTTCGTTCTTTGAGTTTTGGGTCAATATATCTACCCTGTTAAACTTATCATCGTCGGTTTCTTGATTGCTTTCACTCTCAATAATTTGTTCAATCTTAATGTTTTCAAACAAAAGCTCGCTCAAAAAGCCTTCTAAAACAACGAAATTAGCCTTGTTTCTTAAAAGTCTTTTTATTGCCCAATCAAATCGTATTAATTTTTTGCTCATTATTTTAGATGTTACCTTTTAAATTTACAATTTTCCGCCCCAAATAGAAAACTATTGTTTTTTTAACATTACAACCTAAAATTTTCTGCAAACCAATGCGGGCCGATATTGATATAACCTTTAGTTTTAAAAATTGCTAATAAAATATATTTTTTGTAGTATTCAAGTTAAAATATCAAAACCATGATAAGGATTACCCAAATTAACAAGTGAACGGATTAAACAAAAAAAGATCTGTATTTTAAAAAGATAGCAATAAAAAAAAATTAAACTTAGCATACTTACTCATAACATAGCACATCATCACTTTTGGAAAAAAAATAATTATCAATACTTTAAGCATTGAATTTAAAAGTTATCTACTATGCTATTTGGCGTGTTATCTATATAAAGTACCACTAACCCTTTCTATTTATTTTGCAGTTTTTGCCACATATCATAAGTCATTTCAAATTTTATTTCGTTTACACCATAGGTGCCTACGGCTACCCAACCTGCTTTGCTGTAAAAGTTTACTGCCCTTGTAGCAATTTCAGTAGCTAGCCATACGCTAGTGGTAGTTTGTAAAAAGTACCAATCTAGCATTAATTTATGCAGCCTTTGCCCTATACCTATTTTTTCGAAATTAGGCAGTATAAATAGTGCCCAAATATTATTATCCTGTAGGTCGGCAATGGCAAACCCAACAATATCAGCCTCATTTTCGCACACCCAACCTTTACCTCTCTTAGTAATGTAGGCTACACAATCAGCATCTGTTACCAAAGCAGGGTTCGATAAGGTATTTTCTTTCACTAAGTTTCTTACTTTTTGTATTTGTGGTACATCTTCAATTTTTGCTTCTCTATAA
>JAYUJN010000021.1:0-8246 GCA_043765195.1 Bacteroidota bacterium
TGTTTTTCGCTGGCTATTTCGGCTAAATACACGCCTTTTGCCAGTGCGCTTATGTTCAGGTTTATGTAATCGTCGCTTAGGTCTTCGGTTACGTCTTGGCTCATTGCCACGCTACCTTGGGCGTTTAATATACGAAGTTGCGCATTTTTATAGCCTTTTGGTGCGGCTACATTCAGCACTATTTCGTTTTGGGCAGGGTTGGGGTATGCAGACAGTATGCGCAAATCACGGTTGCCAAAGTTCACTTGGCGCACTTCGCTGTACTCAAAGCTACCGTCTGTGTCCACCATTTTTAGGCGGTAGTAGTTCAAGCCCAAGTAAGGTTCGTTGTCGTTTAGTTGGTAGCTAAGTTTGGTGCTGCTGTTGCCAGCCGCACGCACCACACCAATTCGGGTGTAGGTCTCGCCATTTGTGCTACGCTCCACCTCAAACAACGAACTGTTTTGCTCCGAAGCCGTTAGCCAGTTCAGCGCCACCGCCGAATTATTTTTGGCTGCGGTAAAGCTCAACAAACTCACTGGAAGCGGTACAGCAGGCGCAAGAGTCGACGGGCAGGTAATCAAGCTCGCATTCCCTGGCAATGGCTCTTCGCCACCCAAAGCAGCCAATATGCGGACAGGCGTAATTGGAAATCCACCAAATGGAGGTGTCCCAGTGCTAAGGGTTTTATCTATCCAAGTTTGTGTGTCAATCGTACCATTAATATCATGTTTGTAATTAAAATTAAACACGGGTATTGCGTTTGCTTGTCCTGGCAACACATCAAATTCTATGGTAACCAACTCGCTGTTTGGGACTGCATTGCCTCCAGGTCCACCACAGCCAGGGTTTGCTTGTACATTTGGGAACTGGAAGCCAAATGCTTGCCCGTAAGTGTTTTTTACTGGGTTAAACCAAGCCTCAGTTGCATTGGGCTGCGTAACAGTTACTTGATAACTGGGAGATACTAATGAAGTACTAATCCCTACTGGGTTAGCAAGAATTGTATTAGGAAATATTATGGCATAATTTGAATTAGCCAAGCTAAAGGTTTCTGTTGGGTTGGCTGGGTCGTAAATGGTCATGCGCACTATAATGCGGTATTTTGTAGCAGAGCTGCTTACCTTATCTATGCTCATCTGAAAAACAGGCGTAGCCGAGCTACCATATCCTATTGCGAGGAGCAGCAGTAGTGTAAAAATTTTTTTCATCTGATAAATGTTGGGTTGTGTGTTTAAATATATTTGTTGAAGCACAAATTTAGCAATTTTTATTCTTAAATAAAAAAAAAAAACGATAACTGCCCACTTTTATCGACCAATTGGCGTTTTTATCGTATTTTTATGCTTTTCTAATACTTTTTAACCAAAAAAATGCCGCACAGCCGTCGTTTTTTGCCCCCAAACCACCGCTTTTTTTTACCCAATGTATTGTTATACCTTAAACGAATTGCCCAAAATAGCCGCTGAATTGCTCGCACGTGCGGTTTTGCACCCAGTTATTTGCTTTGATGCGCCCATGGGTGCGGGCAAAACCACGCTTGTTGCTGCCGTTTGCGCCCTGCTCGGCGTGCCTGCACACGAGGTGAGCAGCCCCACATATAGCCTCGCAAACGAGTACGTGGGCGGCGGCGGGCAGCGCATTTTTCACCTGGATTGCTACCGCATTGCCCACCCAAACGAAGCCATAGATGCTGGCATAGAAGATTATTTACACACCCAAAAAGCCCTGTGTTTTGTGGAGTGGTACCAAGTGGTAGCGCCGCTGCTGCCGCAGAGCTACTGGCTGGCTACCATCAAAGTTTTGAGTGCCACCGAGCGCAGCATTTCTTTTGAGCTTATAACCAACAAGTAGCCGAATGTATAAAAATCCTTTAAAAAAGCTGTTTATAAAATAAGCATGGCATCGCCGTAGGTAAAAAACCTGTACTCTTCTTTTATGGCGATGCTGTACGCCTCACGCAACAAATCGTAGCCACCAAATGCCGCAGCGGTCATCATCAGGGTGGATTCTGGTATGTGAAAATTGGTGAGCATGGCGGTGGGTATCACAAATTCGTAGGGCGGAAAAATAAAGCGGTCGGTCCAGCCCATCACGGGTTTTAGCCGCCCGCCAGCCGACACCGACGACTCCAGCGTGCGTACCACCGTGCTACCTATGGCGCACACTTGCCTGTTTTCGTCCAAGGTTTTGTTTACCATGGTGCAAGCGTCTTCCTCTATCTCAAAGTTTTCGCTCTCGGGCTTGTATTTGGTTAGGTCTTCTACTTCCACGGGTTTAAATGCACTCAAACCCGAGTGCAGCGTAACCTCCGTAAAATTAATGCCTTTTAGTTCCAAGCGTTTTAGCAATTCACGGCTAAAATGCAGGCTCGCCGAGGGTGCGGCTACCGAGCCAGTTTTTTTGGCAAAAATAGATTGGTAGCGCTCACGGTCTATTTCTTCTGATTCTCTGCCCAATATTTTGGGTATCGGTGGCTCGCCCATGCTTTCTAAACAGTTGCGCAGCCCTTCGCTGTCGCCATCGAACAAAAACCGAATGGTGCGCCCCCGAGACGTGGTATTGTCCACCACTTCGGCTACCAAGCTGTTGTCTTCGCCAAAGTAGAGCTTGTTGCCTACTCGTATTTTTCGGGCTGGGTCCACCAGTACGTCCCACAGTTTCATTTTTGAGTTCAGTTCCCTTAGCAAAAAAACCTCTATGCGTGCGCCAGTGCGTTCTTTGTTGCCAAACAATCGGGCAGGGAAAACCCTTGTATTATTGAACACAAAAAGGTCGTCTTCTTCAAAATAGCTTAAAATATCCTTAAATGCCTTGTGTTCTATCTTGCCCGTTTTTTTGTGCAAAACCATCATTCTACCATCATCTCTGTTTTCGGGCGGATAGGGAGCTATAAGTTTTTGGGGTAGTTCAAATCGAAATTCCGATAACTTCATCTTAAAATTGGGTTGGTTTTGGCTATTTTGGCTGCGTGCCTTGCTGCTTTCTTGTGAAGTTCGTAACCAAAATCGCACAAAAAAAGTTCATTTACACGCTTTATTTCCCCGCCTAACTTATCAAGCTCCAATCTATTTTGCTGTTGTTTTGGCGCAATTGGTTTTTTAGGTAGGTAGCCAGTTCGCCGCTTAGGCTGGGGTCGGCGGCTACAATGTTTTCGGCGGCTTGGCGGGCTTTTGCCAGTATTTCGCCGTCGGTATTTAGGTCGGCGAGGCGCATATTTAGTACGCCGCTTTGCTGCCTGCCCGCCAGGTCGCCTGGTCCTCGGAGCTGCATATCTATCTCCGATATTCGAAATCCGTCGTTGGTTTCCACCATGGCGTTTATCCTAATTTTTCCGTCGGGGCTAAGTTTGTCCTTGGTCATTAATATACAGTAGCTTTGGTCGCCGCCCCTGCCCACCCTGCCCCGTAGCTGGTGTAGCTGCGATAGCCCAAAGCGCTCGGCGTTTTCCACCACCATTACCGTGGCGTTGGGTACATTTACGCCCACTTCTATTACCGTGGTAGCCACCATAATGTTGGTTGTGCCTGCCACAAACCGCTGCATTTCGTAGTTTTTTTCGGCGGCGGTCATTCGCCCGTGTACTATGCTTACTTGGTACTCGGGCAATGGAAAAGCCCTGCTGATGCTCTCGTAGCCGTCTATCACAAATTTTAGGTCTAATTTTTCGCTTTCCTCTATCAGCGGGTACACCACGTATATTTGCCTTCCCTGTGCTATTTCGTTGCGCATAAACCCAAACACTTGCAGCCGTTTGGCATCGGTCATTTGTAGGGTTTTTATGGGTTTTCGCCCCGCTGGCAGCTCATCTATGATAGAAATATCCAAGTCGCCATACATACTTAGTGCCAAGGTGCGGGGTATGGGCGTGGCGGTCATCACCAAAATATGCGGCGAAAGCGTGTTTTTGGCGTACAAAGCCGCCCGTTGCTCCACCCCAAAACGGTGCTGCTCGTCTATCACAGCCAGCCCCAGGTTTTTAAACTGCACCACGGGTTCTATCAGGGCGTGCGTGCCTATAAGTATGTGCAGCGAGCCGTCGGCGAGGGCGGCGTGTATGCTGCGCCGCTCGGCGACTTTTGTGCTACCCGTCAGCAGTTTTATGTTCACAGGCATATTTTTGAGCAAATCCGTGAGCGTATTTAGGTGCTGGGTAGCCAGTATTTCGGTGGGAGCCATGAGGCAGGCTTGGTAGCCATTGTCCAGTGCGAGCAGCATCGCCAGCAGCGCCACCACCGTTTTGCCGCTGCCCACATCGCCCTGCACAAGGCGGTTTAGCTGCCTGCCCGTGCGTGTGTCTTGCCTAAGTTCCTTTACCGTGCGTTTTTGGGCGTTGGTAAGCTCAAAAGGCAGTTGGTTTTTATAAAAATCATTAAATAGCTCGCCTATTTTGTCAAACACATAGCCCTCTATGGTTTGGTTTCGCTTGGCTTTTTGTGCCAAAAGCTGAAACTGAATGTAAAAAAGCTCCTCAAATTTTAGCCGAAAAATGGCTTGTTGTAGCTGCTCATTACTAAGTGGAAAATGAATACTTTGCACCGCAATAGCTTTGGGTACAAGCCCGTGCGCCTCCAACATATAAGCGGGCAGCGTTTCGGGCACTTTGCCCTGCACCTTTGCAAAGCAGTTTTTTATCACCTTTTGTATGCCCCGAGAATCCAGCCCGCTCGCTTTCAGTTTTTCGGTACTATTATATACAGGCTGCAAAAAACCAAGCTCCGCCTCCTTAAAACCAGCCGCCAGCTCTATTTCGGGGTGCGGCATATTGTAGCTACCATTAAAATAGTTCGGCTTACCAAAAACCACGTATTGCTCGCCCGCTTTCAAGCCGTCTTTCAGCCACTTGATGCCCGCAAACCAAACCAATTGCAAGCTACCCGAGTCGTCGTAGAGCGTGCAAACCAAGCGTTTTTTTGCGCCCACGCCCAGCACCTCGGGCTGCCCAATGCGCCCACGTAGCTGCATATAGGTTTTGTCGTCGTTTATATCGGTTATTGCATAAAACTTGCTCCTATCCACATACCGAAACGGGTAGTATTGCAGCAAATCGGCGTATGTAAAAATGTGCAGCTCCTTACGAAGCAGCTCCGCTCGGTAGCCGCCTATGCCTGTGAGGTATTCTACGCTGGTATGTAGCATGGTGTAGCCTTTTTGTTGCAAATATACGCCATTCCGCCCAAAACTACAACCGAGTAACCAAGGTTTTAGGGTGTTATTTTGGGGTAAAGTACTTACAGTACATTTTTTTAAAATCCCGTAGGGATTAAACGTTTGTAGAAAACAGTTGATTGGTTTCTGCGACTCCTTCGGAGTCGAACCTGCTGTGCTGCTGTACCACGTATTTTTTCTACAAACATTTGATGCCTACGGCATCGGGTTATAAAACTGGCATTTCCCACCAAAACGCATTACCTATATCTAAATGTATTACAAATTTTTTATGCCCAAATATCATTTACCCGACAAACACAAAACACAATCATCAAATTATACATATAAATATACATTATGGTATAAATACCACAAATATAACATACTTATTTTATCCACAATATAAAACATTTTTTGTAAATAAATTTATTTAAAGTGCTTTTATTGAGCAATTTAATGAAAAAATGCAATGTGCAAAACTTTTTTTACACCCCAAAATCTTACATTGTACTCCAAAGCCAGAACAAGGTTTTTCCTATCATTAAAACAATTGTAAGTTTGTCTCGGAACATCTAATGTTAATTCACATCATTAATCTAAACAAAAAATCATCAAAAGATGAGAGCAACTCCACAACTCAAACCAAGTTTAAGAAAAACCATGTTTGAAGGGCGTTTTAACCGAGCCAACACCAAAACAAAAGGCTTAAATTTACCCAACTACCCTACGGTGGTTTGGCGAAACCTTTTGCTGCTGCTTTTTGCACTGCCCATGGCACTGCCTTTTGCGGCTCAAGCGCAGGTGAGTGGTACAGTTTTCCGAGACTTTAACGGTAATGGTACTCAAGGTACTTCCATGCCTAACATAGAGCTTGGTACTGCTGGTATTATGGTTACTGCCTATTTTTCTAATGGCAGTAGCGTAACTACGACCACCGATGCCACGGGAGCGTACAGTTTTAGTTCGGCACAAATACCAAGCGGAGCGCAGGTACGTATTGAGTTCGAAATACCTAACATTTCAGGTTCTTGCGGCAATGGACCTAATTACTCAGGACCATCTGGCGGTACTTCTGTGCAGTTTACCTCAGGAGGTGCAAGCAATGTCAATTTTGGCATCAACAACCCAGCGGAATATACAGGCAACACGCCCAATCCGCCCAGTGTTATTGTACCTGTTTCTGTAACTGGTTATGTGGGTTATACTGCTTTTGGTGCTAGTAATAACAACATAAACAGCTCCGTACTAAAAATGGTAGGCTACAACGATGGCACTACACCAGGTAGTGGTAGTTCTAACTTAGGTAATACTGTAGCCACGATGCAAGAAATTGGCAACATTTGGGGTACTGCATACCAAAAACAGTCAAAATTACTATTTTCTAGCGCAATAGTAAAGCGGCACGCTGGCTTAAAAGGCACAGCAGGCGATATTTATGTTACAAACCTGAACGGAACGCCTTCAAGCAGTTTGTTCGTAAATGTAAATAACATTGGAATTAATGCAGGAGATGTAGATGCCGAACGAGCTGGCATGATTGATTTCGACTGGTTGTGCGATGCAGCGGCGGGCGCACAAGTAGGCAAAAAAGGCATCGGCGACATAGATTTGACCGAAGATGGTAAATTTATGTACCTCACCAATTTGCAAGACAGAACCCTGTACAGAATAGCCATAAGCAACCCAGCTACCTCAGCTCCTACCGCTGGTGATGTAATTGCTTACCCCAACGCACCGTGGCTTACCAATTCTGCCTATCAGTGCAGCAATGGCGTAGCACGCCCTTGGGGCATTACCATTCGTAATGGCAAAGTATATGTTGGCGTAGTTTGCACTGCTGAAAATGGCGGTTCAACAAGCGACCTCAATGCCCGTGTTTTTGAATTAGACCCAAATACCAACACGTGGACTGCCAGCCCCATCGTAGATATACCACTCAATTACAACAAAGGAACTACCGCAATTGCGCTATCGGGTGCAAATGTAAACTGGAATCCTTGGATAGGAGCAGTAACAAGTGTACAGACCGTAACCACTGTCAATGGCGATAATTGGGTTAGTTATCCGCAGCCAATAGTATCGAACATTAGCTTTGATACCGATGGCTCTGTTTTGGTTGGATTGATGGATAGAACTGGACACATGACAGGACAAGGCACTTTGTTGGGTTCAAACAACAATCCCGCAGGAGGTACTGCTGTATCTTCCAATTGCAATGGAGGCTCCGACCAAGGATTTGGCGGACCTTATTTGCCAGGTGTTATTGGCGGCGATCTTATTCGTGTAGGTTTAAACCCAGCCACTTGCACCCTTTCACCAGAAAACAACGGAACTACCTACTCAAATGGTACATCAGTAACATCAGCGGGTGCAGGAAATAGTCAAGGACTTGGAGGTGGCGAATTTTATTTTCAAGATGGATTACCAAACTATGACAACCACCAAGAAACTTTTACGGGCAGTATGGCTATCATGCCTGGTACTGGTCAGGTAATAGCAGGGTCTATGGATCCGCATACTTTTATTTCAGGTGGAGTTAATTGGTTTAACAATACAACAGGCGGTAGCGAAAGAGCATTTCCAGTTTACGACGGAAATTCCGACCCAAACTATACATTTCAAAAAACAAACGGCATCGGCGACATTGAACTTGTAAGTCCATCTGCTCCCCTCGAAATCGGTAACCGAGTATGGTTAGACACCGACGGCGATGGTGTGCAAGACCCCAACGAAGCGCCTATTTCTGGCGTGGTAATAAACCTATATGCCGACGTAAACAAAGACGGCATCGCCGACAATGCCACAGTAATAGGCACAGCCACCACAGCTGCCGACGGCACTTGGTACTTCAACAATGCCAACGTAGCCGACGGCGACCCCAGCACAGCAGGCAACCAAATTGGTCTTGCCGCAGGCATGGGCTATGTAGTACAAATTGCTTCTTCGCAGTTCAACAGCACGGGCAGCGGTCCGCTGGCGAACCTTGCCCCCACCGTAGCCAACACAGGCGGTACAGGTCAGGCAGATGTGCGTGACAGCGATGCAACACTCGTAGGCGGTCTCTCGCAAATAGCCGTAGTAGCTGGTAGTGCAGGCGAAAACAACCACGCCCTCGA
>JAYUJN010000022.1:0-39617 GCA_043765195.1 Bacteroidota bacterium
AAAATAAAAAACGAAGGCTACCGCACAACCGTTTTGGTGGAAAACGTGCAGCAGCACTACGCCACCCAAAACCAACAAGCAACAACCCAAAACCGCACGTTGCAGCAAGTAAGCAATTTTTGTAACGACCAACAATACTTCGAGCTGCCCCAAAACTTTGCGCTGGGCAGCATGGGCGGCTACCTTACCTACAACGAAATGCTGCAAAACCTGGATAGCATGGCGGCGAAATACCCGAATTTGGTAAAACCCAGAACCAACATTTCCAACACACTGCGCACCAGCGAAAACCGTGCGTTGGTTTGGTTTAAAATATCGGACAATCCGAACCAAGACGAAAACGAACCCGAGATTTTATACAGCGCATTGCACCACGCCCGAGAGCCACTAAGTATGAGCCAGCTCATTTATTTGGCTTGGTATTGCCTCGAAAACTACCAAACCAACCCCGACATTAAATTTTTGTTGGACAATACCGAGCTGTACTTTGTGCCTTGCGTAAACCCCGACGGCTACATTTACAACCAAACCAACAACCCACAGGGCGGCGGAATGTGGCGGAAAAACAGGCGGCTGAACGCCGACGGCACTTACGGCGTGGATCTAAACCGAAACTACGGCTTCAACTGGGGAATAGACAACGTAGGCTCTTCGCCCGACCCAAGCAGCGATTTGTACCGTGGCACGGCGGGTTTTTCGGAGCCAGAAACGCAACTGATGCGCCTTTTTTGCAACCAACACCAATTTAAAATCGCCCTAAACGCACATAGCTACGGCAATCTGCTCATTTATCCGTGGGGATACAACAATGGCGCTACCAACGACAGCACCACTTTTCGAAACCTAAGCCGCACCGCCACCGAACACAACCGCTCCCGCTGCGGCACCGCCATAGAAACGGTGCAGTACAATGTAAACGGAACTTCGGACGATTGGATGTACGGCGAGCAGGTTACAAAACCCAAAATTTTGGCAATGACCCCCGAAAGTGCCGCTTACTACCAGGGTTTTTATCCGCCCGCAGCCGACATTATAAGCCTGTGCCAAGAATATATGCTGCAAAACATACGCTGCGCACTGTCGCTGCACAACTACGGAACGCTAAAACCAAACTCACCCAAAAATATAAATAGGCAAACGGCGAGTAGCAATCTTTCTTTTTTGTACCAAAACCTCGGTATAAATAACAATGCCGCCACCAATATTTCGGTGCTGCCGCTTACCGTAGGCGCAAGTAGCCAGTCGGTTTTGGGTGGCAATGTTGCGGCTTTTAGCCAAACGACCACTAATACAACCATAAATAATAATTTTGCGAACTGCGAAAAACTACTCAATTTTGAAACCAGCATAAACACCAACGCTGGCTATGTATTTAAGGATACGGTAGCCAAATACTACTACGATACGGATACGGTTTTATTTGCCGACAGTTTTTTGAATGGCAACAACTGGATACTCGAGCCCGACTGGGCGGTGCAACAAAACCTGTACTTTAATGCGCCGAGTACCAACTATCCGACTGCCGAAATGAAGTTTCAGGTGCCGCTAACGCCTGGGCAAAACAGCCGTTTTTATGTGCAGTTTAAAGCCAAATGGCAGTTTGAAAGGGGAGATGAGAACTACGTGCAGGTGTTTGCAAAAACTGGCACAAGTTTGTTAGAGCCGCTGTGCCTCACGGGCAGCGTGCCTGCCAATGTGTATCAAAATGGTTTTTCGCCGTTGTTTTCGCCCGTTTTTGATGGAAAACAAGCCACTTATGCCACACAAGAAGCCGATATTAGCCATTTGGCGGGAAACGACATTAGCCTTGTGTTTCAAATATACAACAACACCACTTCGCCCATGCCCAACGATGGCATTGTGATAGACGATGTAAAAATAGTGCGCACCAGCAGCAACTGCCCAAATGTGGGTAGCGTGGAGGTACAAAATTTGGAAAAAACGATATTTTTGGCGTGCCAGCAAGGTTTGCAGCCTATAAAATACAGCAGCCGTGCGCCCCAAAGCAATTTTGTACTGTACGACCTTTTGGGCAAAAAAGTGTTTGAAAAAACGGTAACTACCCAAGACATTGTTACGCCCAACTTGCCCAAAGGCATTTATTTGGCAGAAATAAGCGGCACAAAAATGAAGGTTTTGGTTTGGTAAGGCAGATGAATTACGAAATTCAAACATCTTTATTTGAATAAAAAATGCTGATGCAACCTTTCGGGGCTGCTGCTCGTCGTATATACACCTAACCTACAACCATGACCTTGATCTACAACGAACAAGAACTCATAAGCGAATGCCTTGCGCAAAACCGCAAAGCGCAAGAAAAACTGTACCAATTGCACAGCCGCAAGATGTACGCAGTAGCCATGCGCTATGCCCATTGCCCTGAAAAAGCGGCGGACATACTGCAAGAAAGTTTTATAAAAGTGTTTCGCTACTTAGAAAAATACACAAATACGGGGTCTTTTGAGGGCTGGATACGCCGCATAGTGGTAAATACCGCTCTGGACCACTACCGCCAACAAAGCAACTTGCACCTTGTACACGAATACGACGAAAATATATCTGCCAGCCAAAGCTACGACATACTAAGCCAAATGGAAGCGGAAAACCTGCTCGGAATCATACAAAGCCTGCCCACAGGCTACCGCACGGTGCTAAACTTGTATGCAATTGAGGGTTTTTCGCACCAAGAAATAGCTACGCAGCTAAATATATCGGAGGGAACTTCGAAATCGCAGCTATCACGGGCAAAAAACTTGCTCAAACAACTTATAGAAAACCAGCAAAATTTAGACAATGAAACAGCACTCGCCTAACAAGCTACCAGACAACATGGAGGTTTTGCTAAAACAAAAACTGCAAAACTTAGAACTAAGCCCGCCGCCTGGGCTGTTCGACAAAATAATACCCCCCGAAACACAACGCAATGCGCTACCCGTGGCTTTGCCTGCGGTTGGTTGGGCGGGCGCACAGGGTTGGCTGCACCACAAATGGCGGGTAGCCGCAGCGGTAGCCATACTGGCTATTTCTGGCTACGGAACTTACTATTTTGTACAAAAAAATGCCAACAATACAAACCTTGCCACGGAAAGAAAAATGCGCCAAAACGGTGGCATAAAAAACAACGTTGCGCCCAATAACCCAAAAAGTAGCAACCAAACAAACGCATTGGCACAAAACAACCAAGCGCAAACAAGCCAAAATACCGAAATAAAAAGCCCAATATACAACGACCAAACAAACGCATTGGCACAAAACAACCAAGCGCAAACAAACCAAAATACCGAAATAACAAATGTAAAAAGTGGCGACCAAACAAATACATTGGTACAAAACAACCAAGCGCAAGCAAGCCAAAATACCGAAATAACAAACACAAAAGGTATCGACCAAACAAATACATTGGCACAAAATAGCCAAGATATAGCCACAATTGCGGCAATAAACCCGAAAAAGATAGAAAATTTACCGACAAAAACCATCGTACTTTTGGCTGATGCAACCTTTTACAAAAGAGCTTCGTCGTTAATGCAGAACCAAAAGAAAGGCAAAAACATACACATAGAAAGTATGAAAGATGTAGCCTTGCTCGCACTAAACCGCATCAATAAAAATGATGACGTGAAACTAACCATCGCCGCTTTGCAAAACCCAGTTCCGGTACCAAATGGGCATAGCAAACAAAATTTTAGCTTACAAATAAAAGGATATGAGCTCAGTTGGGCTAGCAGCCAAAAACAATAACACAAAAACAACCATGAAATTAAATTTATACGCCGCCATACTGGCATACGGCATTTTTTCTTCGGGCATAATCATCGCCCAAGACACCACAACCACCGTTACGAACGAAAACGGAATAATGGTAATTACGAAAACCATAACCAAAACAGGCAATGAAATGCCGCCACTGCCGCCGCTGCCAAAGGTAAATGGAAGAAAATCTCCGTCGCTACCGAACTTGCCTTCATTGCCAGCACTGCCAGCAGTACCACCAGCACCTAAAAAAGACCGCAAAAAAAGCGTGAAAATAATTGTGAAAAACGACAAAGGCACGGCAGATACGCTTTCGCTTGCAATGCCAAAAATAAACGACATGGCGGAACTGGAAGTAGAAATGAAAAAATTAGAGGTGGAGATGAAAAAATTGGAGGCTCAAATGAAAAATTTAGATGAGCTAACCATCATAACAAACGCCGACCAAGAAGTAGCAAACGCCAACCAAATAATAGCCGATGCCGACCAACAATTAGCAAATGCCGACCAAAGAATAGCAGATGCCGACCAAAGAATAGCAGATGCTGACCAACAAATAGCAGATGCCGACCAAATAATAGCTGATGCTGACCGACAAATAGCAAACTCTGACCGACAAATAGCAGAAAGTGATGCCAAACAAGCCCTCGAGGAAGCAAAACAAGCTCTGGAAGAAGCTACGGCAAAAATAGAAAAAAACAAAAAGAAAAAACCCTACAAAAAAACAACTGGCGGCACTTTTATAGACATAGGCACAAACCAAATGCTACAACCTGGTAGCTTTGGCTCGCTAACGCCCAACGCCAGCGCATTGCTAAAAACAGACGCTGCAAAGTCCATCGGTTGGGGATTTAGCTTTGTAAAATCTACGCCTGCACTAAGCCGAAATGTGCGCATTATGTACGGTTGGGGCTTTAATTTTGATGGCTATGGCTTGCAAAAAAAGCCCATAAGCCTGCTAAGTGTAAACGATACGCTGCTCGGCGCAGCCATAGCTGGCACCGATGCCAACACGAAAGTAAGCCGCAATAGGTTTGTAACTTCTTACTTTCATGTGCCGCTGATGCTGCACATAATACCCAATACCAACGCCAAAATGCCGCTACACATAGCTGCTGGCGTGGAAGGTGCGGTGCTTTTGGGCGCAAAAAACAAGGTGGATTTTTTGCTAAACAACAACGAAAACCACGTAAAAATACGCAACAAAGACGGCGAAGGCTTTAACCTGATGCCCTACAAAGTAAATGCGATAGCAAGGGTGGGGCTGGGCAAAAAGGTTTCGTTTTATGCCCGCTACTCGCTCACCGACCTGTTTAAAAGTGGAGCCGTGCCACAGGCTACCACCGCATCGGCAGGTATTTCGTTTAGTGGTTTTTGATTTATTTAACCGTTTGAACCGCCGCCCGAGCTTAACAGCTCGGGCGGCGGTTTGTTTATGGCATTTATTTTACTAAATTCGCAACTTTGAAAAAACAAGAAAAATCTAATTTTTAAGGCATTTAGGCATAAAAATGACTGACAAATAACTATCTTTGAGGGAGAAACACCCCATTTTTTAGTAAGCTCTGTGGAAAAAAAAACAACTTTTATGGTCTGCGGTTTGGGTCAGATAGGGACAAGACACGCAAAAATAATACTAAACAACCCCAATGCCCAGCTACTGGGCATTATAGATATAGACAAAAAAAAGGCAAAAACTGACTTGGTTACGCAACACAACCTGCCTTTTTATGAAAACATACGCAGCGCTTTTGAGGCGCAAACGCCCGATGTGGTGTGCGTGTGTACGCCCAACGGCACCCACGCCGCACTGGCTATGCGGGTGCTAAACCAAAATACGCACGTAATTATAGAAAAACCGATGGCGCTATCCGCCACCGATTGTGCGCTGCTGATAGCCAAGGGTTTGGAGGTAAAAAAAGAAATTTTTGTGGTGAAACAAAACCGATACAGCCCTCCGTCGCAGTGGCTGAAACAAACCATAGACAGCAATATACTGGGCGAAATATACATGGTGCAGCTAAATTGCTACTGGAACAGAGACGATGCCTACTACAATATGGCGGGCTGGCGAGGCAGTTTGCTACTGGACGGCGGTCCGCTTTTTACGCAGTTTAGCCACTTTATCGACCTTTTGTACTGGGTTTTTGGCGATATAGACAATATTTCTGCCAAGTTTTCGAACTTTAAACACCAGCACAACACCAATTTTGAGGACAGCGGCATGGTCAATTTTAATTTTAAAAACAAACAAACCCTCGGCTGCATACAGTACAGCACCGCCAACTACCACCAAAATTTTGAGAGCAGCCTAACCGTTTTGGCAGAAAACGGCACGCTAAAAATAGGCGGGCAATACGCCAACGAAATAACGCATTGCCACATAAAAAACTACACCTTACCCGAAATAAAACCCACCGAACCCAGCAACGACTACGGCGGCTTTTTGGGTAGCGCAGCCAACCACCACCTGCTCATAGAAAATGTGGTGAACACCCTAAACGGCAGCGAAACACCAACAGCAAATGCCAATGACGGCAAAATGGTGGTGGACATTATAGAAAGAATTTATGCGCTAAAAACGTAATTTTTTTGAGAAATTAGCCATTTTTACCTAACTTTACATCGTTTTAAGTACAAAATATGACCACAAAATCGATGACTGGCTACGGAAAAGCCACCATACAAACCAACTTGGGTTTACTAACCACCGAAATAAAATCGCTCAATAGCAAAACATTTGACCTAAGTCTGAGGCTGCCGTCTGTTTTGTTCAACAAAGATTTGGAGCTTCGCACGCAGCTGGCACAAGAAATAAACAGGGGAAAAATAAGCGTTTTTGTTCATTTAGAGCAAAATAACGATACACAAAATGCGCTTATAAACCAAGAACTTGCCATACAATACTACCAGCAAGCCTGCGAAATAGCCCAAAAACTGGGTGTGCAACCCAGCCCAAACCTACTGGAAACTGTGCTGGCACTGCCCAACATTACACAAAGCCACAGCGCAGATGCGGACGAAGAAACTTGGGTGCAAACAAAAAAATGTTTGAACTTGGCAATAGAAAATTTTAATGATTTTAGGGTAGAAGAAGGCACAAAACTAAGCGAAGAACTACTAAGCTACATAGAAAACATACTGCTTTTTTTGGATAAAATAGTGGGCGAAGACCAAAATAGAATAACTTACATCAAAGAAAAAATACAAAAAACGATAGAAGAACACGTAAAAAAAGACCAAATAGACCAAAATAGATTTGAACAAGAAATTATATATTACCTCGAAAAACTGGATATAACCGAAGAGAAAGTTAGGCTGAAACAACACTGCGATTATTTTATAAAAACGCTGAAAACGGAAACCCAAAACGGAAAAAAACTTGGATTTATAGCCCAAGAACTCAACAGAGAAATGAATACCATAGGTTCGAAAGCCAACAATGCTCAAATACAACAATGGGTAGTGGAAATGAAAAATGAACTGGAAAAAATAAAAGAGCAAACCCTAAATCTACTGTAAAACGATGGAAAAACTACTCATATTTTCGGCACCATCGGGCGCAGGAAAAACCACGCTGGTAAAACACCTACTAAAAACCAACCCTAAGCTGGGCTTTTCGGTTTCGGCTTGCACCAGAGCGCAAAGAGCCTACGAAACCAACGGAAAAGACTACTATTTTTTGTCGCCAGAGGAATTTAAAACCAAAATAAAAAACGAGGAGTTTGCCGAATGGCAGGAAGTATATAACGATAATTTTTATGGAACGCTAAAATCGGAGATAGACAAGGTGTTTGCACAGGGCAAATCGGTGATTTTTGACATAGACGTGGAAGGTGCTATGAACCTAAAAAAACTGTACAAAGAACACGCACTTACTGTTTTTGTGCAGCCGCCAAATTTTGAAACACTGGCACAACGCCTAAAAGATAGAAATACTGAAACGCTGGAAAAATTGGAGATGCGCCTCGCCAAAGCCAAACAAGAACTGGAATACCACCCGAGGTTTGACATTGTACTAAAAAACGACGACTTACAAACCGCAAAACTAAATGCCGAAGAAATTGTAAACGCATTTTTAGCCCAATGAAAATAGGCTTGTTTTTTGGTTCGTTTAATCCTATTCATGTGGGGCATTTAATTTTGGCGCAATATTTTGCAAACCACACCGATTTAGACCAAATTTGGCTGGTGGTTTCGCCCCAAAACCCTTTTAAGGAAGCAAAAAACCTTTTGAACCAAAACGAACGCCTGCATTTGGCGCAAATGGCGGTGGGAAACAACCCCAAAATTAGGGTTTCTAACTTTGAGTTTTCGCTGCCAAAACCCTCTTATACCATAGATACGCTAAATGCACTGGCAAAAAAGTACCCAAAATACGAGTTTTCGCTCATTATGGGGCAAGACAACCTACAAAACCTGCACAAATGGAAAGATGCGAACGCCCTGAGAAATGCGTATAAAATTTTTGTATATCCGAGAGCCAATACAGCGCATTTTGAACCCACAGAAAATATAAAGATTTTGGCTGCTCCAATCATCGAAATATCGAGTACGCAGATTAGGCAAAATATTAAAAATGGGCTGTCTATTCAGTACCTTGTACCCGAGGTTATTGTAGATGAATTAGCTAACAACCTGTTTTTCAAGTAATTACCTTTTTTTTAGCCATTTACTTTGTTTCACAAAGTATATTTATCAATCAACTAAAAAATAAGTATGTAATATGTATATATTTAAAGCACTCATTTATAATTACTTATAAAATTGTATGATTTTTAATAATCACAACTAATTGATTATGAACAAATTAAGTAGTTGCAATTAAAATTTTGTAGCCATAAAATTTTGAACGGCTGCATTGGTGTAAAAAAAGTTATAAACACGACAGTTTGTCATGCCTTGCAATAGATTGAAAATAAGTTAGTTGCAATTAAAGTTATGCACGGTAATTGTGTATATAGGTGTATATAGTTTTTGATAACTAAATTTGGTGTTGGTTTTGGAGCTACAAAAGCGTTTCACAAAACATGGATTGATGGCGGTATGTATAACTCCGAGTTATCCACATTTTTAGAACCAAAATCGGGTTTTATTTTATCCACAAATGAAGTGTTTTTAAAAATTAAAAGTGTACTTATATTATTGATTACAAGCACATTGGCTAAAAAAATATGGTTAATAACTTGTTGATAACCTAAAAAGCAATAGCTGCGTTCGTGAGTTATTAACGTTATCCACAGTGTATTAGTATATAAGTTGAATTGAATATTTAAAATAATATATATTATAATAGGGTTTAGGCATGGGTTTTGATTTGCTAATTTTTTGAAGTAGATTTGTGGACTTAAAATAGGTGTATGACATTTTTTTCTAATTTATTAATTTCTATGGTTTTGATGCTTCCGTTGAAAACGGTGGTGGCGATAGCGGCGGAGTTTTTGGTAATGCCTTACTATGCAGCCAAAATAATTTTGGATACGCCCCGAAAAAAAACATATACCAAGATAAAGTATGCCGCCGACAAGCGGCAGTACTTGTGTGTGTACGAACCCGAAAAAAATGTGCGCCGTTGTAAGCAGGTTATTTTGCTGTACCACGGTGGGTCGTGGCGCATGGGCAGCCCTGAGTTTTATAGGCTTTTTGCTCAAAAGGCGAATGAGGCTGGCTATACGGTGGCGGTGGCTACGTACCGTTTTGTGCCTAAGTACCAATATTATGATTTGCAGATAGATGCGGAGCTTGCCCTAAAAGCCACACGGAATTATATGGAGCAGCAGGGCAGGGGCAGCCAAAAAATTATGCTCATAGGCGAGTCGGCGGGTGGTAATATGGCGGCGCATTTGGTTTACGATACCGTGAGGCAGGGGCAGCCGACCATTTTTTCGGGTTTGATAAGCATAGCGGGTACTATAAATGTGCAGGATATGGGTGATAGCCAAGGGCTGCGCAATTATTGTGGGCGGCGCAGCAGCCAAATGTTTGCCGATGCCAATATTTTGGATAAGCTGCAAGATAAGGAAACGCTGCCGTTTTTTTGTATGCACGGCAGCAAAGATGTGCTGGTGAACTATCAGTCGTCAGTGAATTTTGTGGAGATGCTGAAACTAAGGCAAAACGAAAATGTGAGCCTGGTTAGCTTGCCCGATTATGGACACATGAAAACTTGCTTTACGTGGTACACCAACCCGATATTGTTTAATAAAATACTGGAGTGGATATTTGAGCAAGAAAAACTACAAATTAGCCAAATGTCGAACTAATGTTTCGTTATTTTTTATGGTTTTGTGTGCCAAAATGACGGTTTTTTGCATATTTTTTTGTGTTTGGCATAAGAATTGTGTGGTAAAACAATATATAGTTAAAATATTCATTTAAAGTAAAACAACTTAAACATTCAAATCTTTTATCATGAACAAAATTAAATTTTTTATGGCGGCTATGTCGCTTATCTTCACTGCTGGTTTTTTAAACTCTTGTGTAGAAGACCCTATTACGCTACCCGTAATTACCCTTAAAAAGACGGCTGGCTACACCGCCAAAGATACTACGGTGGAAGTAGGCACGAGTGTAAAAGTAGGTATGTTGGTAGAAAGTGCGGTGGGTCGTACCTTGAAAACCTTTAAATTTGAGGTGGAAACAGGCGGTCAGGTGTTGCTTATAGACAACAAAACCCTAACTGGTGCGAGCCTTGACTACGACAAAACCCTTACAGTAGGCACTACCGTGGGTACCGAAACTTGGAAGTTTACGGCTACCGACGACAAACTGAACATTATTACAAAATCGTTTGTGGTAACCCGCAAACTTACCCCAGTAGCCAACGTGAATACTTACACGCAGGTACTTGTGGGCAGCCAGTTTAACCAAACGCTTGGTAGCTTTTTGGATATAACTACGGGAACTGTGCTTGGTCAAGCGGCTGCAAAAGCGGCTTCTGCTACTACCAGCCTGATAGACGATGCTGATTTTGTGTATTATTATGGCGCAACCAACGGACCGTGCATAGCCGCTACCGACAACGCCGACGCAGCTACGGTATATAACAATGCCACCAGCGGTTTGCAAACTTGGACCAAAAAAGATGCCACTCGCTTTGCGCCATCTACCATTACTACTGCCGAGTTTGATGCCATTACTTTGGTAAACGATGTGAAACTAACCGACTACACCTATGGCGTAGAAGACCAAAAACAACTTGCGGCTGGTAAAGTATTTGCTTTCAAAACCATTGCTGGCAAAAAAGGTTTGGTAAAAGTAACCGCCGTAACTGGCGCACGCACCGATGCCAACGGCACAATAACAATTACGGTTAAAGCCCAATAATCTTTTAGCTTTTTGGCTAAGATTAGGTTTTTAGGTAATAGAATATCTGTAATAGACTGTAATATATACAGCGAAAATTAGTAGAATATGCTGTAATATATACGGTGAAACTTAGCAGAATATAGTGCAGTATATACAGCGCAAACAAAACACCCCCCGACGATAGTCAGGGGGTGTTGTTTTATATGCGAGGGAAATAATTTAAAATAAAAATAGGTTTTTCCCCTTAAAGTTGAAGGGTTAATTTTAAATGACCTCCAAGCCCTTTTTGAATTATTTTCATTAGTGTAGAAAGGCGAATGTCGGAGGCGTTGTTCTCAATTCGAGAAATATAAGATTTATTTGTTCCGCATTTTTGGGCAAGCTCTTCTTGAGTCATGCCAAGTTTGGTACGAGCCTCTTCAAGTAAAACACCAAGTCGGAACGATTCAAATTGTTGCTCCCACTCTTCTCGTTTTGGCGCTCCTTTTGTGCCATATTTTTTATCTAAAATTTGGTCAAAGGTTGTTATATTTTTTTCATTCATTTTCGTATTCCTCCTTAATTTTAAGTGCAATTGCTATTTCTTGTTTTGGGGTCTTTTGTGTTTTCTTCTGAAATCCGTTGCCAAGTACTACTAAATTTCCTTTGTCGAAAAATGAGAAAATTCTGTAAATATTGCTCCCAACCTCAACCCTGATTTCATAAAGTCCTTTTGTTCCTTCCAAATGTTTAAAGTATTTTTCGGGGACTTGTCGGGTAACTCTAATTAATTGTAAAGTCCACTCTATTTTTGCTTGTACATTGTTAGGCAACTCCTCATAAAAATTGAGGAAATAGTTTTTGTAAGCTATGATTTGTCTGTCGTTGTCCACGAAGCAAAGTTACCTATTCAGACAACAAAATCCAAATTAATTTTGTTCACTTCATCTATACGTGCATTTTTTGGGCATAGTACTCAATTCAGCACCCGCCCCACAACTTTTTGCGTTATCCACACACTGTTTATAACTTGTGGACAACTCACGTTTTGTTATATAAAAATTATGTACAATATTTACATTACCGCACACAACGCTTCTGTGAACTAAGCACAAGGCAGCGAAAAGGGAAAAGCCGAACACCCTTGCACCACGCAAAAATAGTAAGCAACCAACACAAACAACCCAAAGATGAAAAAGTTAATGTTTTTTCTGTGCATCACAATGTCTATTTTTGCGACTTGCCACACCGCCAATGCCCAAAAAACCAAGCTATCCACAAAACAAACCGCTCGGGTGGGCAAGCTAACCATAAAAAAAGACCAAGATGGACATTTGATAGCCATACCCCAAAATATGAAAAAGCTGGAAAACGTGGTTTTTGTGCTGCAAACCTCCAAAACGCCAAAAAACTTTAAAACCATAGAGCTGGTAAATTGCTCGGTGAATTACCAAAAAACATACATACAATTTACAAGCGGCAAAACAGCAATCACATTTGCATTAGACAATGTAACGGTAGCTTTTGCAAAAACCTCCACCGTTTACAAAGGATTTGGTGTAGTAAAGCTCATTGACCCAAAAGCATATTCAGCTTATTTAGCCGCAATAAGCGACCCCGAGCCGTTTCCGCTTGTGCCTTTGGCGTGCCTTTGCGTACCAAACGAAGTAGTAAAGCAATGCGCCAATGGCGGCGTAGGCTCTACCCAATCCAGCACAGAAACACAAACTGGCGCACTACGTGTTGGGTGTAGTGTTTCTTGTAGTTCTGCGGCTTACGCTTGCTGTAATACCATAGAGCAATAAAATTTTGGGATTTTTATAAAATGGCAGTTTAAGTATTGTGTTAAGTTAGCTTTATAAACGAGATTATTCCAACATAAAATTGTCAAATATTGAATTTACTTATATGTATATTTGTAAAAAAGGCTTTGTTCCGCACCCAAATAACGCCAAAACAAGCATTTTATCACTTAAAATAAGCACATTTTAGGGTTTTTACGCATTGTTGATAACTTGTGGAAAATTAATTCATTTTTTTTTTTTTACAAAAAATTATGTATAATTTTACACTGCGAGCCACTTACAACGCTGCTATGTACGTAGCTCTCAGCAGCAAAAAGGGAAAAGCCGAACACCCTTGCATTACGCAAAAATAGTAAGCAAAAAATAATTTAATAACCAAACGATGAAAAAGTTAAGCGTAATGAGTATGTTACTCGCCCTGTGTTTTGCTACAAACTGTATGGCAGAAGACTTACCACAAGGATTTGGGAATATAGTAATAAAAGGACGTGCGAGAACTATCCCAGGTAGTAACCCACTAAGGGTTAGCTGTTCTGGTGAGTATGGCACCTGCTGTATTATTTCTACTGATGCCGTTGGAGGTAGCAACCCTCAAAAACCAATTAATTTTGTTGTAAAAGTATATGAAGGAGGAGATGTAGAAAAACTATCGCAAACATTAAAAGTGGTTTCATACAGTACCAGCTTAGAAGAAGGAGAGATAGCGCTTGTTTTCAATCTAAAAACAAACTAAAAAAACGACTGCGATGGCTTATTTATAAGCCATCGCAGCTTATAAAAACCATGAAAAAAATACTAATTACCCTAATTATTGCCCTTTTTTGTGGCAATATGTATGCAAAAAACAAAACTTGCTACATCAGAATGAATACCAACGACTGCATAAATTGCTATGTTGGGTTTGCTTCTGTAAGCCTGATAGATACGACCACAACCGAAGTTTTTTATGTGGCAAGACCCAGCGACAAAGCATTTATGAAAAAACTTTTTGAAGATGTTTTGTACTTAAAATACCCCGAAAGCCAAATGATTTTTTCGGATAGTATGTACCAAAAACTTAGTACAAACCCAAAATCAACCGTACATTTATTTTCCAACAAAAACAAAGACTTTAAATTTGAGTACGAGTTGGGTAGTTTGAGCCAAGTGGTAAATTACATAAATTATACCCAAAATACCTACGACAATGTTAGTACTATAAAAACGGATTTACCTCAATTATCGAACAACATAAACCTTTTTTGTTACAAAGAAGACAAGATTATTTATGATTATTTGTTCAATGGCGTTAGTATAATAAACGCTAAAAAACCAAATAAAACCATAAAAGGCAAAGACCTGATAAACCCCGCAATTTACGAGGCATTTTTTGGTGAAACCATTTCTGCAGAAATGCTGCAAGAACAAGCCGAAAAAATGAAAAAAATAAGACCTATGGTTTTTATAGACAACCTTAGTTTTAACAAAGATACCTTGTTGCTTTTGGTTTCTTTTTGTAGAAAAGACGAAATAGAAAAAAGTATAAAAACTACTTTTGGGCTTGTAAAAATAATAGACAACACCGTGGTATATGCAATGCCCATAAAAAGAAACAACGACCCAAAAAACGATGTATTTATGGACCAAATTTCCCCTTTTTATGTAGATGAAACTGGCGGATTGAATGTTTGTACCATGAACATAGACTTAGATAGCAAAAACAATACCTTTATGGCTAACTACAAACAAGAGGGCGGAAGCTACGTTTTTAATAAAAAACTGAGTTATCAGTTGCCACAAGAGTACGAAAAATTTAAACTACCTAAAACAGCGGATTACGGGCTATCTCAAAACTTAATATATTTTAAGGCATTGAATACGATATGGGATATGAAAAAAAATGAGTACTTTAAAGTAAACACGCCCAAAAAGATAAAATATACTGGTAAAGGCGCAGATTTTTTGACGAATTACTATGTTTGTGATGTAGAAAAAACGGGAGGTTCTATATTTATGAGCATTAATATGGATATAGACGAATATTATATGATAGAAGTAGATTATGCCACAAAAAAGACGCTTTATAGCAAAAAGTTGAATGTAACCAACAAGGATTTAAAAATAGCACCCATTTTTAATACAAATGGTAGGCTAATTTACCTCAACCAAAACAATGAATTGGTAGAGATTTATTAAAAATGAGCGCAGTTTGAAGGCGTAAAAAAATAAAACCAAATATCCTTGCATTAAGCAAATCTTTAAAAGAATAAAATGTTAAAAAATCACCAAAACAAGAAATGAAATACTTCACTTTGCTATTGGCATTTATAATTTATGTAAATGGTGTAAATGCCCAAGAAAAAACAATAGACAGAATATTAGACAATACCAAGGGCGTTTTAGACATTATAAACAAAAAAACAGAAAAAGACAAACAAAGCATAACAACAGAAAAAGCCCTTGATACCACAAAAGAGCTACATTTGGGTAAGTTGGAGGTAAAAAACAGCACACAAAAAAGAATAACAGTAAACATAAAACTCATCAGTGAAACAAAGGAGTACAGCAAGCAATATGTTTTATCGGGTGGCGATGTAGAGATATTCCGAAACCTGATATTGGGTAACTATGAATACATGGCAAAATTTGAAGATGGAACTGTGGCAAAAAGTGGTGAGTTTCAAATTACAGCAGAAAGTAAAAGCATAGAAAAAGAAATAAAATAACACAAAACCTGTTATAACTTAAATGTATTGGATAAACCAATCAACAAACGTAAACAACCAAACAATGAAAAAGTTAAGCGGAATTTTGATGCTATTTGTGCTGTTTTTTGCCACAAACTGCACACAAAAACAACAACAAGCGGCATCGGTAAGCAAGGTTTCGGCGGCTGAGTACAAGCTACTGGACGAAAATACCCAAGTGCTGGCAGACCTAATGAACGCAGCCATAACTGGGCTGGCGGGCGCAGAACTGAACAATGCCAACTATAAAAACAAAAAAGCCATCGTTTTATTCAGCAATGATAAGGCTCAAAAGGGCTTTAATATGGTTACGATAGCACCACAAGACGATAGCAAAAAACCCGAAACTGGCGCACGCAGTAGCATTTGTGCCGCAGGAGATGTGTACAAGTGCATCACGGCGGTAAAAAAATACATGAGCGATAAGCAGCTAAACACCATAACGGCTATAATTACAAAAACCGAAACCTGCACAGAGGTAAGCTACGAGTAGCAATTGGTTTGGATTATTGCTCGTTTTGGGTTTAAAAATAAATAGGCGGTTTTTATATTTTTCATTAACTTTATATCCGATAAAGCGCACCAAATAGCAATAAAATTTGGTGCGTTTTACAGCAAGTTTTGCTCAAAATCGGATTAAAAGTACCACAATGAACAAAAATAAAAGCAAGTTGCTCTCGCCCCACGCCGACTTTTCGCTGGAAATCCCCTGGAAATCCGCCCCATTTTTGCGCATTGCACCCGCCTTGGTGGCTGGCATTGTGGTGGGTTTGTACTACAACTACGATATTTGGGCTACAAAAATAGTGTTGCTGCTCTGCGCCGTGGCGTACTGTGCGCTCTTGGGCGTAAAGCCAAATGTGGCCAAATACACGCACGTCATTTTGCTAAACTTATGCTGTTTTTTGTTGGGTTTCGAGTTTTTGGTGGCGCACACACCGCTGCACAGCCCCAGTTTTTTTGCAAGCAAATTGGGTAGCAGCTCCGCCTTGCTGGTACAAATAGTAGAGCCGCCACAAAAAAAAGCACGCAGCTATAAACTACTCGTAAAAGTAAAAAACAGCAGCGATACCAGCTTCAATACCCAAAAAGCAACGGGCAAACTGCTCATAAACTTAAAAATATGCGAGGCGGCACAAAACTTAGAATACGGCGATTTTTTGCAAATTTCTGCCCAAAGCATCGTACCAGTAAAGCCGACAAACAATGAATACACCTTCGACTACCGAGATTATTTAGCCAAAAAAGGCGTTTACCACCAAGCCTATTTGGATAGCCTAAGCTGGAAAAAAATAGGCGGCGTTTCCGCCAAAAATCCGTTTAAAATAGCCTATAACCTCCAAAAAAAGTTTGTGGCTGCCATGGCTACCTATCTAAAAAACCCCGACTATGTCGGTTTGCTTTCGGCATTGGTTATTGGCTACCGCAGCGATTTAAGCCCCGAAATTACCCAAGCCTATTCCGATACGGGCACCATTCATGTGCTGTCGGTTTCGGGCTTGCACGTGGGCATTATTTACTTTTTGTTGCAGGGCATTTTCGATTTTATTTTCCGAAAAAACACCTCAAAAAGCCGTATAACCAAGGCATTTGGCGTGATTTTGGGCTTGTTTGCTTTCACATTCGTTACTGGTTTGGTGCCGTGCGTGTGCCGTGCGTCGTTCATGTTTGCGTTGGTGGTGGCGGGCAAAGCCTCCTCGAAAAACATAAGTATGTACAACTCCCTGGCGGCTACATTTTTTATATTGCTCCTCATAAATCCGTATTATTTGGTAGATGTGGGCTTTCAGTTATCGTATTTGGCGGTGCTGGGCATCGTTTTTTTGCACAAAAAAATGTACAACCTCATGTACATAGAAAATACTTTTTTGCGAAAAATATGGAACCTCACCTGCGTGTCGTTTACAGCCCAAACGGCTACTTTGCCGCTCACCATTTATTATTTTCATCAGTTCCCCAACCATTTTTGGTTCGCAAACTTGCTCGTAATACCGCTGGCGAGCCTGCTTTTGCTGCTCGGCATTGTACTTATGCTCGTATCTTGGTGGAGCGTGGTAGCCACGCCCGTGGCGTGGCTCACCAACCTTTGTTTGATGTTCAACGATTGGCTCATACACACGCTGCAAGGGCTGCCCTACGCCGTTACGCAGGGGCTTTTTATCACCAAATACCAAATATACCTGTGGTTTTTGGTGCTTATTGGGCTAATTTTGGCGGCTATTTACAAATATAAAACCTGGCTTTGGGCGAGTTTGCTGGGCGTTTTTTTGCTATCCATCACCCAATTTATAGAGCTAAAAAACGCTTGGAAGCAACAAAGTTTGCTGGTATCCAACGCCACAAAACTGAGTATAACCACCGTAATTTGTGGCGAAAAAGCCATTTTTTGGGTAAACGACAGCTTGCCTAAGCTCGAAAACCTGCAATTTTTGGGTTTGAAAAACTACCTAAATGCCCACCACATAACGAGTTACAAATATGAAAACTGGGCAAACCACCAATATACTGCCGTAATAAATGGCAAGCGCATTTTGAACCTGACCCGAAAAAACAAACGCTGGCAGTACGCCAAGCAAGCGATGGCTACCGATATTTTGCTGGTTTCGGGCAATGTGTGGCTGGATACCGCACGCATAAAAGCCGTTTTTGCGCCCAAGCTCGTGGTTTTTGATGGTTCAAATGCGCAGGGCTACTGCAAAAAAAACCAAGCACTGCTGAACAAAGCGGCAATACCCAGTTTTTTTGTGGGCAACGGCGGCGATTACCAGCTCATCGACCAATAGTAGAAAAAAAATGTGGCTGAATTGAAAATGCGCAATAGCCGTAATTCGGTTGTTAGAGCCTAATTTTGGGGCGGTAAAATAACTGATTTTTCGGTTAAAAAAAAGCTACCCAGTTCCGTACTTTCTTGCTGCAAAACCGAAAATTCGGGTAGTTTTTTGGTGGAGGCAACGCCTGTGCCAAGGTCGTAAATTTGAAGCTCGTGGGCGTAAATGTAGCTTAGTTCGTTTTTATAAACGCTAAAATGCGTGATTTTGGGCGTGGCTATGGTTTTTAAATAATTGCCAAACAAATCAAAAACCAAGATGCCCAAATCGTCCAGCAACAAAAAAACTTGGGTGCGGTGTTCCGCAATTTGTAGCGGTTTGTGGTTTTGTATTACTTGCGGCACGCGCTCGGCATCTATCATAATGTTGGCGTTGCCGTCTATTTTTTTTAGCCGAAAAGCAGTTTCATGGTAGAGCCAAAAATTGTTGTCGAACGAGCGGCAAATTACGGCGGTTTCGTTGTCGAATATATTTTGTAGGCTTATGTTGTTTATGTTGTTCAGCCGCTGGTCGAGCATGATTATAAGTGCTGCATCGGGGTAAAATACCGCTATTTCGCTGGGGTTTGTGGCATCTACGCTGCTGGGTTTGCCCCATACGGCGTTCCGAAAATTGCCCACTTGTACGCCCTTGCTGTGCTTGGTTAGCTCGTTGTTTTTGGCTGTGATATACACATTGTTCAGCGCATCTAAACAAAAAAACTGTGCCTTGCTATCTATGGCTGCCACGGTGGTGGGTTGCGCCCAAATAAAGGCGCAAGGTGTTAGTAGTAAAGTGGTTAGCACATATTTTAGCTGGCTCATTGCAGTAGCTCGAGGGCAGATTTGATGTTTTCTACGGCTCGTTGTAGGTCGTGGTCGGAGGCTGCAAAAGAAATTCTGATGCAGTTTGGGTTGCCAAATGCCTCGCCCGTTACCACGGCTACGTGCGCTTGGTCGAGCAGGTACATGGCTAAATCTTCGGCATTTTGTATGTGGTGGTTTGCCGTTTTTTTACCAAAATAAAACGAAATGTCGGGGAAAATATAAAAAGCGCCCTTGGGGTAGTTGGGCAGCACGCCCTCTATATTTTTTAGTCCGTTATACACAATGTCTCGGCGGCGCATAAAGGCATCACGCATATCGAAGGTCGGTTGCAGGCTGTCGTTTAGGGCAGTAATGCCCGCCCGCTGCATGATAGACGAAGTGCCAGACGTAAATTGCCCCTGCATTTTGGAGCAGGCTTTCGCCATATTTAGCGGTGCGGCTATGTAGCCCAGCCGCCAGCCCGTCATGGCGAAACCCTTCGAAAAACCATTTATCACCACCGTTTGGGCGTTTACCTCCGCACATTGGGCGATGCTGTGGTGCGTCCCCAAAAAGTTTATGTACTCGTATATTTCGTCGGAAATAATGGTAATATCGGGGTGCTGTACAAAAACGTCCGCCAAGGCTTGCAGCTCGCTTTGGCTATATACTTCGCCCGTGGGGTTGCTCGGCGACGAAAACATAAACCCTCGGGTGCGGGGCGTAATGGCGGCTTTTATTTGCTCGGGCGTGGCTTTGTAGTCGGTGGCTATGCTGGTGGGCAGCACCACGGGCGTGCCGCCCGCCATGCGCACCATTTCGTAGTAGCTCACCCAGTAGGGCGCAGGTATTAGCACTTCGTCGCCGTCGTTTAGCAGGCAAAGCAGCACATTTATCAGCGATTGTTTTGCGCCCGTGGACACCACTATTTGCTCGGGCGTGTAGTGCAGTTGGTTGTCTCGCAGTAGTTTGTTGCATATTGCTTGCCTAAGCTCGAGGTAGCCAGGCACGGGCGTGTATGCAAAATAATGTTGGTCTATGGCGAGCTTGGCGGCTTCTTGTATGTGTAGCGGCGTATCAAAATCGGGTTCGCCCAGGCTAAGGCTTATAATGTCTATTCCTTGCAGTTTTAGCGCACGGCTTTTTTCCGCCATGGCTATCGTTTGCGATTCGGTCAGGTTTTGTACTCGGGTGGATAATTGCATGAGATGCGGTATTTGGGTAATGCGTTGGGTTGTGTGTAAACGATGGCAAAATTAGCGTTTTATTATCAAACCTAAAATAAAAAGTTTTGGGTTGCGGAAATAATTCAAACGGCATTAAAAACAAAATGTTACTTTTATGTTTTTTTTGGGTAAAAAAGATGAAATATAAAAAGGTTGTGTAACTTTGTATGAGGGTATTTAAAAAAAAACCACTTTTGATTTGATGAAAAAAATAGTACTTTTATTGGCATTTTGCTGTTTTGTATGCGTGGCAAAAGCGCAATTTACCGACGATTTTAGCGATTCGGATTTTACCAACAACCCCACGTGGCGTGGCACAGATACCGCTTTTGTAGCCAGCACGCAGCAGCTACGGCTACAAACCGAACCTATTTCGGGCAGTAGCTACCTGAGTACCGCCAGCCAAGCCATAGAAACTGCCAGTTGGCAGGCTACGCTGCGGCTGGATTTTAATGGCAGCAGCACCAATTTTGCCAAAATATATTTGGTGAGCAATAAAGATACGCTGACCAGTGCGCTGAACGGTTATTTTGTAAAAATAGGCAACACCGACGACGAAGTGAGCCTGTACAAGCAAACGGGCAACACCGAAACCAAGATTATAGACGGCACAAATGGTAAGCTGAACACAACTACGGTGCCGCAGCTAAAAATAAAAGTAACGAGGGATAATTTGGGTAACTGGCAGCTTTTTTCGGATACTTCGGCGGCTGGGGCGAGCTATGTGTTGGAGGGCAGTGCGCTCGATGCCACGCATACAGTGAGCAGTTTTTTTGGGGTGGTGTGCGTTTATACCTCCACACGCTCCGATAAATTTTATTTTGATAATTTTGTGGTTAGCGGCACGCCTTACATAGATGCCGTAAAACCCACGGTTTTGTCCGCAAATTTAATAGGAAATAGCAGGATAGGCATTCGTTTTTCGGAGGCACTAACGATAGCCACCGCCCAAAATGTGGCTAATTATAGCGTAAACAATGGCGTGGGCAGCCCAGTAGCAGCCAGTTTAAGTTTGGCGAGGGATAGCGTTACGCTCGATTTTTCGAATAATTTTTTGCCCAATACCAACCATAATTTGATGGTTTCGGGTGTGCAAGATGTGGCGGGCAATGCGATGCTGGCGTATAATTATGGCTTTAATATTTTTGGTGCGGCGGCAAACGATGTGGTTTTCAACGAAATTTTTGCAGACCCAACGCCACAAATAGGCTTGCCCGATGCAGAGTTTGTGGAGTTTTACAACCGCACAAATGCCATTATTGAGCTGCGAAACTGGGTTTTTTCTGATGCCACGAGTAGTAAAGTGCTGCCTGCTTACAGCCTTGCGCCGAGTGAGTATGTGATTTTGTGCGCCAGTTCAAAAATACCCGAGTTTAATGCGCTGGGCATTACAAAAATACTTGGGCTAAGTAGTTTTCCGAGCCTGAATGTAACCGACGAAACGCTGACGTTAAAGGACAATACTGGAAAACTGATAAATTCCGTGCATTACTACGATAGCTGGTATCAAGATGCGATAAAAAAGCAGGGCGGCTACACGCTCGAAAAAATAGACGTGAACAACCTCTGCGGCGAAGGCGAAAACTGGCTTGCCAGTACAAGCTCGAGCGGCGGCTCCGCCGCCGCAGCCAACTCGGTAGCCGCACCCAACCCCGACACCGTAGCCCCAGAGCTATTGTCGGTATTTCTTATCGGCACGGATACCCTAATTTTGAATTTTAGCCGAGCCATGAATCCCGCCAGCCTCCAAAACTTGAGCAATTATAGCCTAAGCAACGGCGCAGCCAGCCCCACGGCAGCCATAGCGCAGCAGCCAAACTATACGAGCGTAAAATTGGCGTTTTCTACCGCATTTTTGCCCAATGTGAGCTACCAAATTACGGCAAATGGCGTGCTGTCGTGCGCACTAAACCCGATGGCGCAAGCGGCTACGCTCGCTTTTGGCATAGCCAGTGCGCCCGATAGCAACGATTTGGTCATCAACGAAATATTGTTTGACGCACAAACGGGCGGCAAAGATTTTGTGGAGCTGTACAACCGCAGCAATAAAATTATAAACCTAAAAAACCTATTTATAGCCACAATAAACATAGACAACGGGCAAATAAGCCAAACCACGCCAGCCAGCACCAACGATTATTTGCTCATGCCGCAAAGCTACGTGGTGCTTACGGAGCTGCCCGAGGACGTGAAAGCGAGGTATTTTTGTGAAAACGCACTGGCTTTTTCGGGCATAAACCTGCCTACCTACTCCACGCCCAGGGGCGGTATTTTGCTCACCGATGCCAACGGTAAGCGGATAGATGCCGTTTTTTACGACGAAAAATGGCATTATACGCTGCTTAATAGCAAAAAAGGTGTGAGCCTCGAGCGCATAAACCCCGATGCAGATAGCAACGACAAAAACAACTGGTTTTCTGCCGCCAGCACCAGCGGTTTTGGTACGCCAACCTACAAAAATTCGCAGTTTTATACCTCAACCAACCAAACGAGCCAAGTAATTTTAGAACCAAAAGCCATTACGCCCAACGCCGATGGCTACGACGATCAATTGTTTATAAATTACAACCTCGATGCGCCTGGCTATCAAGCCAAAATTGTGGTTTTTGATGCCGAGGGCAGGTTTGTAAAAACCATAGCCAATGGCGAAACTTTGAGCCAAAATGGCAATTTTACTTGGAATGCCATAGATGAAAACCAAAAGTTGGCGCAGGCGGGCATTTACATTATTTACTTCGAGGCATTTAATTTACAAGGAAAAATAATAAAGTTCAAAGACAGCTTTGTGGTAGGCAAAGGCTATTAAAATCACTTAAATCGGAAACAAAATAGCGTGTGCAGATGAAACCAATACAGTTTTTTAGCAATTATTTTAATTTGAATAAATCGGAAAAAAGAGGCATGGCAGTGCTTTTGGTTTTTTGCGTGGGGCTGTGGCTCGGCACTTGGCTTTACCAGCCCGAGCCTACCAGCTACGCCCTCGCCGAACAAAATTATAGGGTGGAAGTGAGCCAGTTTGTACAAAACTTGCCCAAAAAAATAGACTACAACAACGAACAAGAGGAAAACGGCTACAATTACTCCAAAAATAAATACAAAACCTACGCCCAAAAAGATGCGCAAAACATACAGATAAACTACCAAAACTTTGACCCAAATACCGCCACGCTTCCGCAGCTATTGAGCTTGGGTATCAATGTGCGGGCGGCGAACTCCATCATAAATTATAGGGAAAAAGGCGGCAAGTTTAGGCAACCCTCCGACCTGCAAAAAATATACACGCTTACCCCAGCCGAGTACGCCAAGGTGCAGCCTTACATTACGTTGCCCAGCTACAAGCCCAAAAAAGACAGCATTTATGCAAAAAGAGAATATGCCGCTACTGCCAAATCGGGTAAAATAGTGGAGCTAAATGCCGCCGACAGCACGGAGTTGGAGGGCATAAAGGGCTTGGGTGGCTACATGGTGCGCAACATAATTTGGTACCGAAACTCGTTGGGCGGCTTTAAAAACGTGGAGCAACTGCAAGAAGTAAAAAGCATGAGCGAAGCGCAATACCAAGAAATTTTGCCTTTTTGTAGGGTAAATGTGGCATTGCTCAAAAAAACGAACATAAACCAAGCCGACCTAAAAAAACTGGGCAGGCATCCGTACATTGGCTATGCCAACGCCAAAAACATCATAGCTTACCGCACAGCGCACGGCAATTTTAAAGGCATAAACGACCTAAAAAGGTTAAGCACGCTCGACCAAAAGTTCATAGAAAAAATACAGGATTATTTGGAGTACTAAGGCGGCGTTAGGCGGTTTTGTATAGTTTTTTTTGCCAAGAAAAAAAGCCCGCCACAGCTATTGCGGTAAATGCAATGTATTGGAGGCTGGTGGCGGTGTAGCCTTTTTGGTAGTAGAGCGGTATGCAAATGAGGTCGCCGAGTATCCAATAAATCCAGTTTTCTATTTTTTTGGTAGCCATGAGCCACATTCCTACAAAAAATATGGCGGTAGCCAAACCATCGGAGTAAGGCACGGTACTATCCGTAAATTGCCGCAAAAAGGCAGCTATGCCGAGCCAGATAGCAGCCGTGACGCACACCAAAACCAAGTTTTGTAGCGGCGTGCAAGCCGTGATTTGGAGCGTGGTTTGGTTGCTGTTTTTGTGCCTCGACCAGTTGAACCAACCGTAAATGCTCATTATTAGGTAATAAAAATTGATGGCTGCCTCGGCGTATAGCTTGCCTACGCTACACAAATAAACGTATATCACCACGCTGACAATGCCCGTGGGATATACGCCTATATGCTCTTTTTTCGATAGCCAAACGCTCCACAAACCCGTGGCTACCGCCAAGTATTCCAAGGTTTGGGTTGGGGTCATTCTTTGGTTTGCTGCGGGTGCTGGTATTGGTGGTCGTGGTGGTCGTAGGCTTTCACGATGGATTTTACGAGCCTGTGGCGCACCACATCTTCGGCGGTTAGGTATATAAATTCTATGCCGCTCACGTTTTTTAGCACGTTTATGGCTTGTGGCAGCCCCGAGCGTTGGGTGCGTGGCAGGTCTATTTGGGTAAGGTCGCCCGTGATGATGTACTTGGAGGTGGGACCCATGCGGGTAAGCACCATTTTCATTTGAAGCTCGTTGGTGTTTTGGGCTTCGTCCAGTATCACAAATGCTTTGTCTAAGGTGCGCCCACGCATAAAAGCCAAGGGGCAAATTTCTACGATTCCCGTGTCTATGTAGGTTTGCAGTTTGCCTTCGGGCATCATGTCGTTTAGGGCATCGTAGAGCGGACGTAGGTACGGGTCTATTTTTTCTTTGAGGTCGCCTGGCAAAAAGCCCAGGTTTTCACCAGCTTCTACGGCGGGGCGGGTGAGTATAATTTTTTTTACTTCTCTATTTTTCAATGCCCTTACTGCCAGTGCCACGGCGGTATAGGTTTTGCCCGAGCCTGCGGGTCCGATGGCAAAAACCATGTCGTTTTTTAGGCTGGCTTGCACGAGTGCGGCTTGGTTTTTTGTGCGTGCTTTCACCACCAGCCCGTTTGCGCCAAACACAATGGGTTCGTTTATGCCCACCACTTGGTCGGGCGTGCTGGGCTTGTCGTCTATCAGCATTAGGCTTAGGTCGTCTGCCGAAAGTCGGTTGTGCTTGGCGTAGTGGTTGGTTATTAGTTCAAATTTTTGTTTAAACTCATTTACGTCGTCTTCTTCGCCCATTACCTTTATCAAATCGCCTCGGAATACTATTTTTACGTTTGCAAATACGTTTTTTAAAAGGTGTAGCTTGTTGTTGTTGTCGCCCAAAAATTCGGCTGGGTCTATTTCATTTAGGTGGTACTGAAATTCTGCCAATGTGAGTATTTATGTTAAATAGTTTAATTTTTTTTACGTGATTTGTTGTTGCTCGCAAACCGAATAGGAATGTTGTATTGCACATTTACATTTTTGCCATTTTGCTTGCCTGGCACCCATTTGGGCATATTGCTTATTACCCTAATTGCCTCTGCATCAAAGGCTTGGTGTACGCCCCGCAAAACTTGGGTGTTTATTACGTTTCCGCTGGTATCCACCACAAAATTTACGATGACCGAGCCCTGCACGTTCTCCTCCGTTTGGGGCATCACTATGTTTTTTGTGAGGTACTCGTACAGCGCATCTTGCCCACCTACGAACTCGGGCGTTTGCTCCACGGAGCTATAAATGGTGTTGTCGGGCGCTTTTAGGGCTAAGGTGTCGGTTTGGGCGGAGGCTATACCGCAGTGGCAGCATAGTATAAACGAGTAAATGAGTATTTTGTTCATGGTTTTTTTATGTGGGCAAAGTTATTTGGTTTTTCATCAATTTTATGGCTATTTTTGTGTTTTGAAACAGAAAACAAATATAACCGTATTTTTTATTTAATTTTTATAAAATGAGCCTTACCGAAAAAATAAACAAAGATATAGTGCTGGCAATGAAGGCAAAAGACCAGGTGAGCCTGCGGGGTTTGCGTGCCATAAAGGCGGCGTTGCTGCTGGTGGCTACCGAAAAATCGGCTACCGATGCCCTGGACGAAACCAAGGAAATAGCCGTACTGCAAAAACTGATGAAGCAGCGCACCGATGCCCTGGGCATATACCAAACCCAAAACCGTGCCGACCTTGCGCAAAAGGAGCAGGAGGAGATTGTGGTGATTGAAAAATACCTGCCGCAGCCGCTTTCCGATGCCGAGCTGGAGGCGATGCTACGCCGTATTTTGGAGCAGTGCGGCGTTACCGACATAAAAGGCATGGGCAAGGCAATGGGCGTGGCGCAGGCAGAAATTGCAGGTAGGGCAGACAACAAAGCTGTCTCCGACAAAATAAAGGCTATTTTGGGCGTGTAGGTGGGGTTGTTTAGGCTACGCTCAACGACCAAATTTTTTGCATAAATAAACCATAAAAAATATTTTATTTTTTTGTTGCGAAGTTAAAAAGTGTTTTGTAGTTTTGTTTTTTCTTTTGTAATTCACTTTAAAATACTTACAAGCCATGAATTTCAAATTACCACGTTTAAAAAACATTGTGCGTATATTACCCATTTCAATTGCGCTGGCAATAATCGTTAGTTCCTGCGAAAAATTTAGGTTATTTAGGTGTGTTGTATCGCATAACCCGATTTTGGAATTTATCATCACACCTACAACCGATACCATAAGAGTAGGCGATACCCTTACGCTAAAACTTGCGTGCAGCAGCTTGCTAAAAGACTGGAAAAGGGGCAACATAAGTCAATTTAACAGAGACAAATTAGTGCCAACTTTTAGGATATATAAATTGTACGATACAACAATGCAATTGTATTCTGATAGTATTGTCAATTCGTTCTTTAATTTTAAAATAACAGCGGGGCAACTTGAATTTGGTTCAAGATTAAAATATGAAATACGCAAGGACTCACTATTTTTTGATGCTAAGATAGTGCCAACCCTTCCTGGGTTTTATCGGTTGGAGATATGGCATACTACAGCCGATGAAAGGCGCTTCCAGCCTATTTTAAATGTAATAAGTAGTGTAGATGACGATTGCGTACACCGCTTACAAAGCATTATGCCCAATATAAACAATGGCGATTTTACGGTAGATAGAGCCGCAAATAAAGGATTTAAGTTAGATGATTATTGGCTTCGACAAGGAAATGAAGACCATTTATGGTCTTTGCAAAACAGTTCATATTATTTTGAGGTAGTACCGAGGTAGGGCGTATAATTTACAACAGAACCAAGCAAATTGTAGCGGGTATATTGCCCATTGCAATTGTGCTGGCGATAATCGTTAGTTCCTGCGATAAGTGCCTTATGTACCACAGCCTAATTTTGGAATTTACCATCACACCTTTGCCAGTTTTTATTTCTCTTCTTCTTTATTTTGTTTTTTGAATGTAAAAAAAACCAAAGCAATAAAAATGATTAGATACAGAGTATCTAAGGCTGGTTTTTTGAATGTAAGGTTTGTAAAGTCGGTGTGTTTGAGCAATAGACTTCCTATCGGAAAAGCCATTATTGCAAATATGAGGTTGAAACCAATTTTGTCTTTCATGTTTTAAGGTTTTATGATGAGGTCAGTTGCTATTCCGATGGCAAATATGAAAATATACAATGTCATTGTACCGCAAAAAAAGGCAATTAGTGCTTTTGCATAATTCTCAAATTTTCTTTCTTCAAAGAAATTCCCCATTGCCCAAGTCATATAAATAACTCCGAATATTCCTGCAAAACTTAGTAACTTGAAATGCGAAACACCTTGTAAAAGTGCAAAAAAAGCAAAAATTAACATTGAAATACCCTGTACAAAACACAACATAATGAGCAACTCATAAAAGTTATATTTATACTTTTTGAAAAATACTTTTAGCCAAACGGCAATAAATATTCCTGTCAATATACTGGCATATCCGTAGTTCGCCTGCATCCATTTTAAAATACTTCCAATGGCTGATTTTTCTAATCCTTGAAAGTTTATTATTTCTTCTTCAATATGAAAAAAATGACTTATCAAAGTATAAATTAAAGAGGTTACGATTATGAAAATGACTGGTTTTATAAGTCGGCTTCTGTTATCTGTAATGTAGTTTCTAATATTTTGCCCTGGGCGCACAAAAAGTTCTTTTATGGTATATAATATGCCACGCTCAAAATGCAGAATGTGTTCTATTTCGTGCATGATGTAATGCCCGTCAATTCTTTTGAGTTTTGAGGGCTGCCCGCAGTTGGGGCAAAAGTTGAGTGTTATTTCGCCAGTGCAGTTTTTACAGTTCATTTTTTGGGTCGGTTCGGCGTTTGTTAGGTTTTTTTGTAGCAGAATGGCACCAAAGCTACTGGTTTAGGGCTTTACTTTTAGTACCTGACCCAGTTTTACGCTGTTGTCGGGTAGGTTGTTGTATTGTTTTAGTTGGTCTATGGTTATGCCGTATCTTTTTGTGATGTTGTACATGGTGTCGCCTTTTATTACGGTGTGGGTGCGGGCGGCGGCTGGTGCGGGCGTGGCGGTGGTGGGCGTGGGTGGCACTACGGTTACGGGCGTGGCTTTGGGTGGGGCGGGCGGGGCGGGCTTGGTTGGCTCGGGCTGCTTGGTGGGTGCGGGCGGGGTAGCCACCACCACCGTTTTGGTTGGGGTTTGCTTGGTGCTGTCGGCGGGGGCGGCATTGCTTGCCTTGGGCGATTTATCTATCAGCGGCTCTTTGGTGGGTATTATTTCCTCTTTTGCCAGCTCGGCAGTGCGTTTGGCAAAAACCACCTCGTCCCTCGTCCGCAGTTTTGGCGTGCTGGCACGGCTCTCACGCAGGTTTACCATTTCGCCCGTGGCTACCTCGGCGTTTTGCGGCAGCTTATTCAGGCTATAAATCCGCTTGGCACGCAAGCCATATTTCTGCGAAATATCCCATATCGTTTCATCTACCTTTACCTTATGAAAATAAACGGCTAAACGTTTCTTTTTCGGTTGCAAAAACACCCTATCGCCAGCCACAAAACTCTGCGTATTGTCGTATTCGTTGTATTTCTCGAGGCGTTTTTGGCTCATACCAAACTCTTGTGCTATGGCAGCCAGGTTGTCCGATTGCCGAAAAATAATGGTTTTTATGCCATTAAAATAATTAACTACGTGCGCCCCCGACACCACATTCGCATTTTTTTGAGCCTGAAAAGCCATCGTTCTATCGTCGTAGTCAAAATTTTCTTGGGTTTCGGCACGCATCGCTTGTAGCTTTTTGGGCGTTACAAGGTCGTATTTATCCAAGTCGTACAGCTTTATGTTGCGTATCAGTATTTCGGCGTATTGCGGGTTGGTGGCATAGCCAGCCTGTTTTAGCCCAAAAGCCCAGGCTTCGTAATCCGTGGCATTGAGCTGAAAAAGCGCCGAGTAGCGTGTGCGTGTGCGCAAAAACTCCGAGTGGTCTATAAACGACTCCGCCACCGAGCCGTATTTGCGAAAACACTCATTTTCCGCATCGTCCGTTTGGTAGTAGGTATCGCCCTGCCAAGTCGTTTGGCATTTTATACCAAAATGGTTGTTTGCGTACTGCGACAGCGGACTTTTGCCCACCGCACTTTCCAGCATACCTTGCGCCAACGTAATGCTGGCGGGTATGCTCGAGCGGTGCATTTCGCCTATGGCAAAATATTTGTAGGTATCTATGTAGTTTTCAGCGTCGGCATTTCTTTTCAAATCTTGTGCAAAAAGTGCCGAGCATATTGGCATCAACGCCACCAAAAAAGCAAATTTTTTCATTCGGGTTAGTTTTTTATCATTATCATCAATCCGTCACGCAGCGGCAAAATAAAATTAGTTACTCGAGCGTCTTGGGTTATTTCTTGGTTAAACAAATGCAATGCTTGGGTTTTTTTGTCTTTTTCAGCCTCCAAAACCTTGCCCTTCCACAGCACATTGTCGGCTATTATTATGCCGCCACGAGGCACTTTGTCTATTATTAAGTGGTAATATCGGCTATAATTTTCTTTGTCCGCATCTATAAACACAAGGTCAAAGTTAGCCATTATTTTTGGTAAGATGTCCACAGCTTTGCCATAATAATTTATTATTTTTTTGTCCAAACCGCTTTTTTCCCTGTATTTTTCATGAATCGTTTGCAGCTCGGGGTTCACATCTATGGTGTGCAGCACGCAGCTCTCGGGCGCAGCCATCGCCATTGCCATAGCCGAGTAGCCCGTATAAGTGCCTATTTCCAAAATCGTTTTGGGTTTTTGTAGCCCGCATATCAGTTGCAAAAACTGCGCTTGCACATTGCCCGAAACCATGTTTGGCTGCAAAAATCGTAGGTTGGTTTCTCTATCGAGCTGGCTAAGTAACGGGTTTTCGCTGCTGGCGTGTGCGTCTATGTAGCTATCGAGTAGGGGCGTGTGTAGCATGGTTTAGCGGGCGAGCCACGGTTGCGGGTTTAGTTGCTGCGTGCCTTGCCATATCTCGAGGTGAACCTCGGTTTCGCCGCTGTTGGCATCGGTATGCACGGTGCCTATGGCTTGTTTTGCGCTCACTTTTTCGCCTTGGGCTACGTTCACGTTTTCCAGGTGGGCATACACCGTCAAAAAATTTCCGTGCCTAATAATCACCGTTTTTTGCATTCCAGGTACATTAAATACCCGTTTTACCTCGCCCTCAAACACCGATTTTACCTCCGCATTCGGTTGCGTGCCTATGTCTATGCCGTTGTTTATGGTTTTTATGCCTTTTAGCAATGGGTGCGGGTGTTCGCCAAAAGTTTCGGTTACGCTGCCCTTGCTCACGGGCCAGGGCAGCTTGCCTCTGTTGCTACCAAAGTTTGCGCCCACCAGCGGTGCTTCGGGCAGGTCGGCTATGGTTGGTGCTGGCTCGGGCTTGCCCTCGGCTCGGGCGGAGGCTTTTTCGCTTTCCCGCAGCTTGCGTGCTGCCATGCGGGCTTGCCGTTCTTCTTCGGCACGCATCGCCTCGAGGCGTATCAGGTTTTCTATTTGCCCCTCCAACGCCGCCCTTGCCTTGCGTTTGTCGTTTATATTCGTCAAAATGCCCTTTTCGTTTTCGGCAAGTTTGTCTATTTTTTGGCTTTCTTCGGCAGTTTCAGCCACAAAAATCTGCTTTTGGTCTTCTTGGTTCAGCAGCAAATTTTGTTTTTCGGCTATCTGCCGCTCCACCGTTTGTATTTTATCGGCTATGTTTTTTTGGGTTTTTACAATCAACTCCGCCTGTTTTTTCCTAAAACTATTGTACTGCTGTATGTAGCGCAGCCTGCGGTAGGCTTGGTTAAAATTTTCGGCAGAAAACAAATACATCAGCAACGAAAAACTCGTATGCCGCTTGTATAGTTGCTTTATTACCTCTGCATATTCCAGTTTTAGCTTGCCCAAATCTTGGTTCAGAGCCACCAGCACACGCTTATTTTGCTGCGTTTCCACTTCCAACACGCCCACCTCTTGGCTCAACGATTTAATCAAAACCTCCCGCTTGCGTATCTTGGTGCGCAGCGTTGCCACCTCTTCCAGCGAAGTATTTTTTTGTTTGCCAATGCTATTCAGTTGGTTTTGAGCCGTTTTTATTTCCGCCAAAAGGGCTTTTCGTTGCCGTTCAAGGTCTCGCTTAGATAGCTCCTGCGCCTGCGCACTTGCCACGCACATACACGCAAGCAAAACCACAAATGCCGCTTTATTTCTAATAAAACGCATTACCAACTTACTTTTCGGCGTAGTTTGTTGGCTTTTTGAGCGGCATAGCAAGGCTCGTGGCAAAATTAAACTTATCATACACAAAATTAGCTTCGTTGGGGGCGTTGTTATACACAACTTTTAAAGATATATTAGTCGGAATGCGCTGCATATCAACCGCCTGAAAAGCACCATAAAGCACCGATAGCGTTTTTTCGGCATCGGAGTCTTTGGCACTAAAAAAGCTATTTTTTACCTTGCCCTCCACTTGGTTCACCTCAAACAAATACCCAATATTGAGCGTATCCGCCGACAAAAAAAGGCTGCTATCTGCCCGCTGTTCTATCCTTTGTACCAACGGCAAAAAAGCCCCCATATTGCCCACCAATATGTTTTGTAGCTCATAAAAACTAAGTGCTGTACCCGTAACTTGGCTCAAATACCCAAACTCTCGGGCATAGTAGCTCCTGTTCAGGTGGTTCAAAACCTTCACACTATCGGGCGTGATGAGTACCCGCCCCACTTCTATGCCCATGGTTTTTACCGAAATCCAAATGGCTTTGCGGTTTTCGAGCCGCATCACAAAGTTGGCGGCTATGTCGTTGTTGTTTAGCTGGGTAGTAAGGCTGCCCGCCACATTCAAAAAATCGTATTTCAGGTCGTTTTGGTACAGCAGCTCGGTGGTAGTCAGGTTTTGGCTTTGGGCATTACCCCAAAAAACAAAGCCAAAAATGGCACAAAAAAAAATCTTATTCTTCATCGTAGTAAGTCTGTTTGTTTATCTTTTTTTGTAGTAGTGCATTATTTGTGCCAAGTTTTTGGGCTTCTTTCCAGGCTACCAAGGCTTCGTTTTCTAAGCCCAGTTTAAAAAGAATGTCGCCCTTGTGTTCCAGCAGCGTGGCATCGGGCGTGGTGCTGTGCAGTGTGGCGTTTTCTATCCAAACTTTTGCGCCTGCATAGTCGCCTTTTTTAAACAAAATAAAGGCGTGCGTATCTTCAAACGATGGGTTGGCGGGGTTCAAATCGTTGGCACGTTTCGATAGGTTTTCGGCTTTTACCAAGTTTCCGTTTTGCAATGCCAAATAAAACGCATAATTATTCAGTATAAGTGCGTCGTTGGGCGTGAGCCTCATGGCTTTTTCGAAGGCAGCCACCGACAGCGGGTAGGCTTTGTTTTGGTGGTAGGCTTCGCCCAGTAGCATTTCAAATCGGGTTTGCAGCGTGGCGTTTTCGGTTACAAAAGCCAAGCCTTCGTTCAGTGCCGCAATGCTTTGGGTGTATTTTTCTTGCTTGTACAAGGCGTATCCTTGGGCATAAAATAAAAATGGCTGGCTCGGAAAAATTTCGAGGGCTTCGGTGGCGTGCCTACCCAAAACCTCGATGCTGTCTGCCTCCAAATCTATGAGCAATACCTGCTCCCACACGGCGTATTTTTGTGTTTTATCCAACGAAATGGACTGTAAATAGGCAGTTTTTGCGGCTTGCGGCTGCCTTTGGTTCAGCAGCACATCGCCCAATATGGCGTAAGCCTTGGGGTCGTAAGCCGAAGCCGTGGTGGTTTGTTTGGCAAAAACCAGTGCGCTATCCGACACCTCGGCATCAGCCGAAAAATCGAGGCTTTGCAGCAGCCATTTTACCTTCGTATCTATGTCCATGGTGGGGCTGTTAAATGCAAGGCTTACGCTTTGCAACCACATTTTTTTGTCGCCTTTTATGCGGTACATTTCCGAGAGCATCATCAGGCTTTCGGCGTTGTTTGGGTTGTTGGCTATGGATTTTTCGAGGGTTTCTTGCGCCTTGTCGTAGCGTTTCATATCCAAATATAGCTGCGTGAGGTAGCCTTGTATGCCAGGTTCGTTGGGGTATGCGCTGGCTAATTTTTCTATTTCTTTGAGGGCTTTTTCGGGTTTGTTTTGGGCTATGTAAATGGTTTTTTTGGCATCGGTAATGCCTGGGCTTATGCCTTTTTTTAGTTCTAAGGCGTTTAGTACATCGAGGGCTTTTTCGGGCTGCGCCGTGGCATTTAGGTTTTGGGCATAATCCAAAACCAAGTTTTCGTCGGTGCTATTTTCTTTGTAAAGCTCGCCATACACGATGTTGGCTTGTTTTAGCTCACGGTTTTTTAGCAAGGCTTGCAAGTATATTTTTGCGTACCAAGTATTTTTTTTGTCGGAGTTGTAGGCGTTTGCTGCGTGTTTTACGGCTTCTGCCAGCTTGTTTTGGGGCAGCTCGAGGCGTGCCAGTTCGTAGTTGGCGGCTGGGTGCGTGGGCGCAGTTTGCAGCACAGCCTCAAACAGCTCGGCGGCTTTTTGGTTGTTGCCTATGAGTTTTTCTTTTTGGGCTTCAAAAAAATTGCCTACTATGGCAGCCTGCATTTGCGAGTTGGGTACTATGTTTATTTTTTGGGTGCTTTGGCGGGTTTTGCACGCCACCAAAAGCACCGAAAAACAAAGGCATGCCACGAGTTTTTGGGTTAAAAAACGGTTAAAATAGTGTTTCATCTTTTTAGTATTACAAACAATGTACCAAGCAAGGCTACAAAAAGCAAAATAGACGAAATTAACGAAATGCGCTCGGCGGCTGCGTAGGTTGCAGGCTCGAAACTGAACACAAGCTCGTGCGTGCCAGCGGGAACTACCATGGCTCTTAGGGTGTAGTTTGCCCTAAAATGCGGCGTAAGTTTGCCGTCTATGTAGGCGTTCCAGCCGTTTTTGTAGTACATTTCCGAAAAAACGGTTAGCTGCGGCGTTTTGGCTATGGTTTTGTACACCAATTTGTTGGGCGCATCTTGGGTTAGTTTTATGCTGTTTGTGCTATCCGTCAAAAAAGTTTTTGTGCTAAGTTCTGGCTCAAACTCCTTGCTTATCAGGGCGGTTTGGGCTACATTTAGTCCTTTTAAGCCTTCTATTTCGGCTTTGGCGTTGGGCATTAGGGTGTATTTTGGTACAAACCAAGCGTTGCCCATGGCTTGGGCGTTTCGCTGCACGCCCAGTGCGCCGCCTTGCTGCGGAAATATAAAGTAGCGGGTGTTGAACATACTTAGTACGTTTATATTGTCGAGCGTGAGCCTGCCCGAGTCGTCTATAAAATAGTATTGTTTTATATCTTCGTACCTGCCGAGTTTTGCGGGGTTGTATCCGCCCAGCGATTTATGAAAATATGAGGTGCTGTTGTCGTCAAAGGTATTTACGGCAAAGTTCATTACTCGGTAGCTTGGGTCTTTGTCTTGGAGTATTTGCAGGTCGGCGGTTGTGGGTTCAAAGCTTTGGGTAAGTGCGGTTTTTTGCACAAAATCGTCGGCACTTAGGTAGCGTTTGTTCACGCTCCAAAGGTCTATTAAAGTAATGGCTATCAGGCTGAGGTAGAGCCATTGTTCGGTGAGTTTCTTTTTTACAAAAAACCAAATAACGCCCGCCACCAGCACCACCCAAACCAAGGCTAAAAAAGCGTCGGAGCGCAGCATTGTTTCTCGGTCTTTGGCGAGGGCTTCTATCATGGGCGGAAAGTTTTTTATGAACATGAGGTCGCTTTTGGCGCTAAAATCGGTGAATAGCGTGGGCATTACTATGAAAATAGCCGCAAACCCGCCGACAATGCCCACCGAAATTTTTAGGCTTTTTAGCACTTTTGCTGTGGTGTTTTGGGCATCTACGATGCTTTTTATACACAAAACTGCCATGATAGGTACGCACACCGATGCGATTACTTGCGCCATGGATACCGCCCTAAATTTGTTGTACATCGGCATATAGTTAAAAAACAAGTCGGTGAACCATTGTAGGTTTTTGCCCCACATAAGCATTATGGAGAGTACGGTAGCCGCCAGCAGCCACCATTTTTCTTTTTTGGGAACTAAAAAAAGCCCCAAAACGAACAAAAACACGATGCCCGCACCAAAGTAAGTGGGTCCGGCGGTGCCTGGCTGCTCGCCGAAATAGGTAGGCACATTTTTTATAAAGTCGGCTGCTTGGTAGCTGTCCACGCCGTTGTTTACCATGGCTTGGTAAGCCGCCGATTTTTCGGTGAGCTTGGTGGTGCTGGCTCCGCCCCTAAAATTGGGTATGAGTAGCGTGGCGGTTTCGGCTATGCCGTAGCTCCAATTGGTGGCGTAGCTCATGTCTAAGCCGTCGCTTTTTTCGCCTTTGGCTTGTTTTAGCTCCGATTTTCCTCGCATGGTTTCTTGCCCGTACTCGTAGGTAATGGCGAGGTTGGTGAAGTTAGCACCCACACCCAAGGCGATGGCGAGCAGTGCCAAGGCGGTGGCACGGAAAAAAGTGGTGGTTTCGTGTTGTTTTATGGCTTCTATGCCTTTAAAAATGCCAAAAATGATGAGCAGCAAACCCAGATAGTAGGTTATTTGTATGTGGTTGGCGTATAGCTCGAGTGCCATACCGAGTGCCAGGGCGGCAAATCCTTTTAAAAAGCTGCCACGGTACAACAAAATAAAGCCCGCCAAAACGGGTGCCATGTAGGCTATGGCGTATAGTTTTGTGATGTGTCCTACCTCGAGTATTATAAAATTATACGACGAAAAAGCCGTGGCAAATGCGCCCAATGCGCCCAAAAGTGGCGAAACCCCAATGGCTACGAACAAAAAATAAAAGCAAATCATGAGCAGAAACGGCTCGCTGGCTGCCTCGGGTAGTGCCGAGCGCAGGGCTACGTGTACGTATTTTACCAGCATATTGGGTTTGGGGGCGTATATTTGGTAGGCGGGCATTCCGCCAAAGAGCGAGTTGGTCCAGAGGGAGTAAGTGCCAGTTTCTTTTTCGAAGTCTTGCAGTTTTTTTGCCATGCCTTGGGTTTGCACCATATCCGATTGTTTTAGTGCTTTGCCGCTAAGTACTGGGTAGTTGAAGGCTAAGGCAGCCGCAAAAAAGCAGGCGACGGCGATGATGTGGGGCAAAAAAGATTTTAGGGTTGGGTGCATGGCGAGTTAAATTGGCGATTTAAAAAAATTAAATGTCAAAGATAACGAAAACCGCTTTAAATGCCAAATTTGGGTTTGGGTAGGGTCGGGGATTGGTGCGGGTGTGGAAGTATGATTGCGCTTGCCCCACTTGCTCGCTGATATAAATTATTGTCGTTGAATTACTTCTTAGGTTCAAGAGGTTTTTGTAAGGCGAAATGAAAGTACGATAAAAATACTGATTTTGATTGTTTAGGTTTGCTGAAAACTGTGTTGGTGGTAGTTATTCTTCCCCGAACATTTGCTTACAATTGATAAAATTATCTATAAGTTTTGACGGATTATTTTCGTCAAATTCGTCAAAACCCATGATAAATGCTGGTTTTGGCATAAAAAAACGAATTGCTTCTGTTATTTTATTTACATAGTCGGAGGCGTGTCCTTGTCGTTTAATACCAGCACCAATTTCTTTGTCCCAATTTAGTTGGGTGTGAGTTTTTTTAACCAAAAATGGAATAATGAATGGCACAAATTTGCCGAATAGAGGATTTTTTTCGTATGTTAGCCTTGTGTCGGGCCACACATTTATTTCTGTAAATATTGTTGAGGTGTCCACTATGAATATGGCGTTTTCTGTTTCAATGTCATTAAATATTTTTGTTTTGTTGTCTCTTTGAAAGATTTCAAAAAATGCAGCAATCCAAACCGTTGTCCCTTTGGTATTGACTATAAAATAAGGGTGAAATGAGTTGTTTATTGCAAGTCCGCCAGTGCTGCCAATTACCAAATTATAAAGTTCCCCAAATTTTTGACTGTCTTGTGATACAGCATTTGGTTTATCCGTAAAACCATACAGGTAATAAAAATCAAAATTTCTTAGAGAAGCGTTGTTAGCAGCCACACTGTCAGATTTCGTTTCTTTCGGGTTTTGTTTTTTAAATATGTCAAATAGTCCCATTTTTAATTTTAATATGTTTTTTAAAATAGCTCCCAAGAGGATTGAAAAACAAAAGTACAACTTTATTACCCATGTTCAGCGATGCTTGCCAAGCCCAAGAAATGCTGCCCTGTTGCTAATGCCGAAGGTAACAAAGTACCCACCCCACTTGCACAAAGTTCCATGTTAGCGGTTCGTTGTTTTTTCGTTACGATTGTCTCTTATTTGAGTTTTAGTTTCCAATGAAATAATATTTCTGTTTCTCCAATTTTAAGAAAATTATTTTTCAATAAAATAGTAAATGAACCGATATTTTCTTTGTCTGTTGATGCAATTATTGAAAATACTTTGGGTTGAGATTTTGCCCAACTAATCATTCCGCCAACGGCTTCTGTCATAAATCCTTGTTGCTGAAATTCGTTATAAGTGCCATACCCAATTTCAATTTCTCCGTTTGAATTGGGTTGTCCAACAATACAAATGTCGCCAACCATTTTGTTAGCCTCTTTTGAAATTGCGGTCCAAAGAGTTGAGTATAAATAGTCTTTGGTGGTGTCTGCTACGTTTGGTAAAATTGTTTGTTCAAAGGCTTCTTTTAGTTCAGGCGAAATTGTTCTTGATGTTTTATTTAAGCCCAATTCTTCTTCCAAAGAGTTGTCGCATTTTGTGTATTTTACTAATTGCTCATAAGTTAATGGTCGTAAAATAAGGCGTTCTGTTTCTATCATTTTTATTTGCTGATTTAAAGTAAGTGTCGTCCTACAACGACTGCCAACGGTTTGGCTCTTGGCGAAGTTTGGGCTTAGAAGTACAAAAGTTCAATTCCGCACGCCTGTACTGAGCCTGCCTAAATATCTGCCACTTTTTCGCCAAATTCTTGTTAGGCGTAGTATTTTTTCACACGTTGATTGAAAGGTTTAAGTGTCCACCAAGTCCAATTTCGACAATTTTTCTAAGCGTTGAAATTCTTACGTCCTTGATGTTGTTCTCTACTCTTGAGATATAACCTTTGTTTGTACCACATTTTTCCGCAAGTTCTTCTTGTGTCATTCCCTGACTAAGGCGAGCTTGTTGAAGTAAGGCACCAAGTTTAAATTCTTCGTAGCCCTCATCAAAAGTACTGCGTTTTTCTGTACCTTTTTTACCATATTGCTCGTCTATGAATTGGTCGAGCGATTTAAGAGTCTTGTTTGTCGTTGTCATAATCCTGTTTTATTTTAAGTGCCTTTTTAATTTCTCCTTTGGGCGTTTTCTGTGTTTTTTTCTGAAATCCATTTGCCAGAACAACAAGTTTGCCTTCGTCAAAAAAGCAAAATATCCGAAATATGTCGCTACCAGCCTGAACCCGTATTTCATATAATCCGTCTGTCCCTTCAATATGTTTTAGGTAGTCAGTAGGAACTTGGTGTAGGGTTTCCACAACTTTAAAAGTCCATAAAATTTTGTCTTTTACCTTTTGCGTCTGTTTATGGTAGAAGTCGGTAAAATATTCTTTGTACAAATAGATGTTTTTAAACTTGCGTTCTTCCATAGTGCAAAAATAAGTGTTGTTGTCCAATAATACAACTTAAATTTGAGAAAAATTGTCAGTTTGAAGTGTCGTTGTAATATGGCACCCAACGTGCGCGCGGGCTTTACGAAGTGTTTATCGCCCGAGGCCCCTTTTTAGGGGTTGAAGGGCGATAAATATTTCGTAAAACCCGCAGTTGGACGA
>JAYUJN010000023.1:0-38637 GCA_043765195.1 Bacteroidota bacterium
AACTCCGCTCTTTGAGCTGTTTTTAATTCTATCTCTAACTTTCGTCCCATACTGCAATATTAATACTTTTCTCTCAATTTATTATGACTTTATACTTAATAAACGAAAGTGCAATAAATAGAAAAAGTATAGTTGAAAGTGTTGAAAATTACTGCGTCCGAATTTGTGGGGAATACGGTTTAAAATATACAGATAGAGTAAGGCAAAATTTTACTGAAAGTAGTATAATTAAAAAAAATATAAAGCAGATAGACGAAAATATTTTGCCTAAACTTGAAAATGATACCCAAGAAAAGATTAAAGCGTATTTAAGTTCAAGACAAAGTCCGAAATAAAATTTGTACGGTTAATTGTACGTACAAAAAAACGTACACGCCTGTTTGTTAGGCAATATTTGCGTAAATATTTTATTATTATGCAAAAAGTAACAATTAAACAAATTACGGAAACCAAACTTGAAATAATTATTGAAAATTCAATAAAAAAAGCTTCAAGTACGCAGTCTAACCAATCCACTATTTCTCCCGACGAGCTTTTGACGGTTCGGGGCGCAGCCGAGGTGTTAAAAAAGCCCAAAAAAGCAAGGCAGCAAGCCACGAACAAACATAGAACCTGCCGCACTAATACAAAGCAGGGGAAAGATGCGCCAGTTAAAACACAATTTCAAAAAGTGGAATCGCTGCCAGTGAGGCTGGTCAAACTTTTTGCCAAATGGGTTCTTAGTCCTTTCGTTAAGGAACTATTCACGCAGTTGTTTAAACTTTTTATTACGCTCTATTTAACTAAACATTTTGAGGCTATAAAATCCGTTATTTTGCCGTTTTTGTAATTTAGACGATTGTACTTTTGTAGTGAAAAACAAAAGCCATAAACACAGCCAATAATAAAACCATGCCATCAAACTTTTTTACGAACCAAGGCGATAATACACTCTACAAAAAATTTGTGGGGGTGTTCGATAATATGCAAAATATTGAGTACTTCAAATCGGTGATTGGCTACTTTCGGGCTTCGGGCTATTTTGTGATGCGCAAGCATTTTTCGGATACTTTAAAGGTGAAAATCATCGCTGGTATTAATGTGGACCCGTTTATAGCATTGGCACAAAAGCAAGGGTTGTTATTTAACCTCAATGCAAAAGATGCTCGGCAAAGTTTTATAGAAGGTGTTCAAAACGAAATACTTAATGCCAAATACGGCAAAGAAATTGAGGACGGAATTTTGCAACTCATCGCCGATATAGCCGACGGCAGAATAGAAATTAGGGCGCATAGCAGTAAAAAACTGCACTCTAAGTTTTATATTTTTTTGTCGCCAAATTTTAACGAACACAACCACAATGTGGTTATTATGGGTTCGTCTAACCTCTCGGCACAGGGCTTAGGGCTAGAAAATGTGGCGCATAACTATGAAATGAACATAGAACTGCGGGATTATGAAAACGTGAAATTTGCCAATGATGAGTTTGAGCGGCTGTGGACCGAAAGCACGCCCATACTTACCACAGATGCGCCTGCACTCATCAAAAAGACGTATTTGGAGACAACGCCCACGCCGTTTGAGTTGTATGTAAAGTTTTTGATTGAGTTTTTTGATAAAAATATTGTGTATGACCCCGACAGCATTGGGGACATTCCGCTAAAAAAATTCAAAAAACTAAGTTATCAAATAGATGCCGTAAACCAGGGCTACGAACTGCTGTTGAAGCACAATGGTTTCTTTTTGGCAGATGTGGTGGGCACGGGCAAAACGGTGATGGCGGCACTTTTAGCCAAAAAATTTATAGCAACCAACGGACCTAAAACCAGGATATTGGTGGTGTATCCGCCTGCCTTAGAAAAAAACTGGACGGAGACCTTTAAGGATTTTCAGGTTCAGAACCACACCGATTTTGTTACCAACGGAAGTTTGGATAAGATAATAGACGGCAAACTAAAAAATGGCAAAGAACGCTACGACTTGATTTTGGTGGACGAGGCGCACAAGTTCCGCAACCACCGCAGCCAGCAGTTCGAAAACCTACAAATAATATGCAAATCGGGGCGTGAAAACATTGGGGGCGTGGAGGGTTTTGAAAAAAAGGTGGTACTCATTTCTGCCACGCCGCTGAACAACAAGCCCGACGACATTTACAGGCTGCTTACTTTGTTTCAGGAGGAGCGGAACTGTAATTTGCCCTCGGTGCCCGAAAATAACTTGCAGAAATATTTTTCGCCGCACATCGCAAACTACAAAATGCTCATTCAGCAAACGCCCCTAAACCTCGATGGCATACAACAAATATTTGAGGACATAAGGGATAAAGTGGTAAAAGACATTACGATTCGTAGAACCAGAACCGACTTGCAAAAGAACGACCGATACCGTGAGGATTTGGTGGCGCAGGGCATTGTTTTCCCGAGGGTAGCCGAGCCTTTTGCCAATGAGTATGCGCTGCCGCACGAGTTGGCTGTGCTGTTTGTGGAAACCGCCAATGGCATTGTTGATAAAAATAAAATTGATTTTTATCGCTATCAAGCCATCGCATACCTAACCAATGAGGCGAATTTAGATGCCTCAAAAAACTTGATTTACCAAAATGCAATAACCGTATCACGGTCGCTGGCTTACATTATGCAAACGCAACTGATTAAGCGGTTGGAGAGTAGTTTTTATGCGTTTAAAAAATCGCTGAACAAAATAACTACCTCTACCCTGCAAATGATAGAAATGTATGAGCGAGACAGTGTTTTTATTGCACCAGATTTGGATATTTCTGATTTGTTAAACAAAGGCTTAACGGACGAGGAAATAGAAGTGGAAATACTGAAAATAGACGACAACAAGCCCAAAAACCGAAAATTTAAACAAACTGATTTTAAGCAGGGATTTATCGAGGGTTTAAAAAATGATTACGAACACTTAAAAGCATTGAACCAAAAATGGCAAGCGGTAGAAGACGACAACGACCCGAAATGGACGGTGTTTAGGGCATTGTTAGAACCCGAATATTTTAGCAAAGAGAAAAATGAACTGGGCAAGTTGGTGATTTTTACGGAAAGTGCCGATACGCTAAGGTATTTGACGGGCAGGCTCAATAAGGAGACGAAATATAGGGTGTTGAGCATTACGTCGGAAAACAGGGATAGGGAGTTTGAGAGGATTAGGCAGAATTTTGATGCTAATTTTGAAAATACACATAAAAATGATTTTGACATAATACTGACTACCGATGTGCTGGCGGAGGGCATTAACTTGCACAGAGCCAATGTGATAGTGAACTACGATACGCCTTGGAATCCCACAAAACTGATTCAGCGGTTGGGGCGTATAAACAGAATTGGGTCGAGGGCTACGAAAATTTACAACTATAATTTTTACCCTTCGGAGCAGGGCGACAACCGCATTAATTTGAGGCAAAAGTCGCTGGTAAAACTGCAAAGTAGCCACAGCACTTTTGGGGAGGACAATAAAATTTATTCGTTGGAGGAGATTATAGACCAGTTTAAAATGTTTGACGAAAAAGAAAATGGCGAGGCGGACCTGCGTACCGAATATTTGGAATGGCTGCGGAAATTCAAGGCACAAAACCCCGAGCGTTTTGAAGCCATAAAAAAAATGCCGCTAAAAGTGCGGTGCGTGCGTAAGGCTGCGGCTGCCGAACACAGCATTGCATTTGTGAAAAATGGCGATTTTAAGAATATTTACATTTATAAAGAGGGTCGGAGTTATGTTGTTCCGTTTGAAAAAGCGGTAAAAATATTTGAAGCCCCCGAAACCGAGCAGGGCATTGTGCCAGTGCCAGAGGAGCATTATGGGCAAATTAACGCTATTTTACAGCAGTTTGAAAAAGATAGTACAACGCCCGAAATGGTGGGCGGTGCAGCCGATAGCAGCGATGCCCGAACCCAAGCCGTGATGACAAATATAAGTAATTGGTTGGCGGGTGTTTTGAGTACCGAAGACGGAAAAAAAAGTGCGTCAAGTCTGCTGCCGCTGGTGAAAAACGGTACGTACTCTAACCTTACTACCGAAGTACATAAACTAAGAAACGAGACCGATGCCGCTAAACTGGAAAGGGAAATGGTGCGGTTAGCCCAAAAATATACCACCAAAATAAAGCGTGAGGGCAAACAAGCCGATGCGGTGCTGGAACCCAAAATAATTATTTCGGAAACTTTTGTGTAAAAAAATATAAATTAACAATATGTCGTTTTTAAAAGTGTATATCCATTTTGTGTGGGGTACAAAAAACAGAGTGCCGTACCTTGCTACAAAAGAAGTGAGGCAAAAAATGTGGCACCACATCAAAGAAAATGCTGAAAAAAAGGGTATATTTGTTGATTTTGTAAATGGGTGCAACGACCATTGCCATTGTTTGGTGTCGCTGGGCGTGAACCAAACGATACAAGATACAATAAAACTTATAAAGGGGGAGTCGGCATTTTGGGCAAATAAAAATAAGTTGATAGATGCTAAATTTGAATGGCAAGATGAATATTATGCGGTTTCGGTGTCGGAGTCTATGATAGGTACGGTGCGGAATTATATAAAAAACCAAGAAGAGCACCACGCTAAAAAAACATTTGAAGCCGAATGCGACGAATTTGTGGATAAATATGGATTTGAAAAATTCCCCCGTTAAAATGGGGGGTTATTGAAATAGTCATCATCAAATCAATAAAAACGGGTTTTAACCCGTTTAAAAAAACAAACCACCACGAACATAAAATATTCCCCCGACTTCCCCCATTCCCCCCGTTAAAACGGGTGTCATTCATCAAATCAATAAAAACGGGTTTTAACCCGTTTAAGTCAAATCAACAACGTCGTCAAATCAATAAAAACGGGTTTTAACCCGTTTAAGTCAAATCAACAACCGTCGTCAAGTCAATAAAAACGGGTTTTAACCCGTTTAAAACAGCCAACCCGTTGAAAAACAAACCACCATGAACATAAAACATTCCCCCGATTTCCCCCATACCCCCCGTTAAAACGGGGGGTTATTGAATAATCATCATCAAATCAATAAAAACGGGTTTTAACCCGTTTAAGTCAAATCAACAACCGTCGTCAAATCAATAAAAACGGGTTTTAACCCGTTTAAAAAAACAAACCACCATGAACATAAAACAAATCCTCGAAGCACCATACAACCGCACAGTATGGAAAGCCTTTATACAAAACCAGTTTACCAACAACAAACTACTGGCAAGCGACGCACCCATCAATTTGGGTAGCAGCACCCTATACACCCAATGCCTCGCACTGGGCAGCTACGCCATAAACCACTACACCCAAATAGGCATATACGAAGTACACTTAGCACCCAGCCTAAACCTAAGCCGAAACCGTGTGGGGCTCAGAGACCTCATGAAACCACTCATGCAGCAGCAAGCAGCCATAATGGTGGTATTTGTGCAAGGCGACAAATGGCGGTTTAGCTACATAAGCAAACGAAAAACAAAAAACCAACAAACCAACCAAATACAGGACCAAGAAACCGCCCCAAAGCGATACACCTATCTCTTTGGCGAAGGCGAAAAAGCCCAAACCGCAGCCACAAGGTTTCAACACCTCATACAAAAACAAAAAAACAACCCCGACCAGCTCCTCACCCTAAACGATTTCGAAGAAGCCTTTTCCGTAGAAAAACTAAGCAAACAATTTTTTGACGGCTACAAAGACATTTACCAAGATTTTGTAGAACACATTACGGGCAAACGCTACCTAAAAAAAGGCAGCAAATGGATAGAAACCCAAATACATGCACCCAACCACCAATTGCTAACCACCTTTGCAAACGACGAAAAACAAGCCCGAGATTTTTGTAAACGTATGATGGGACGCATCGTATTTTTGTATTTTATACAAAAAAAAGGCTGGCTCGCCGTAGCCCAACACAAAAACTGGGGCGAAGGCAACCAAGACTTTTTGCTCCACCTTTTTGAAAACGCACCAGACCCACAAAACTTTTATAGCCAAAACTTAGTGCCGCTCTTCTTCGATACCCTATGCAACCCAGACTCCGAAAACGCACACACACCACTGCGCTTTCCGTACCTAAACGGCGGCTTGTTCGACAAAACACAAGACCAAAAATACAAAAACCTAAACCTGCCCAGCGAAATATTTCAAAAACTGTTTCAGACCTTCAACCAATTTAACTTTACCATATACGAAGACGCACCCGACGAACACACCGTAGCCGTGGATCCCGAAATGCTCGGGCATATATTCGAAAACCTACTCGAAGACAACAAAGACAAAGGCGCATTTTATACCCCAAAAGACATCGTACACTACATGTGCCGAGAAAGCCTCCACAACTACATACACACCTACACACACAACGAAAACAACCAGGACTTTAAAACCAAACTAAAACAATACAACGAAACCTACAACGTAAATATATTTGACAACCAACAACTTAAACAAATAGAACGAGCCCTCGAAGACCTAAAAATATGCGACCCCGCCATAGGCTCGGGCGCTTTTCCGATGGGGCTACTACACGAAATATACAACCTAACCATACCCATAGAAGATGCCAAAGGCTACCAAGCCAAAAGCCCCGCCCAAATAAAAAAACACATCATAGAGCAAAGCATCTATGGTGTGGACATAGACAGCGGTGCCGTGGACATAGCACGCCTGCGCTTTTGGCTCAGCCTCGTGGTAGATGAAACCAAGCCACAGCCCCTGCCCAACCTGGCGTTCAAAATAGTGTGCGCCAACACCCTAATACCCCTGGGTACACTACAAAACGACCTGCACACAAACGACCACACCATAAAACAACTCGAGCAAGTGCGCCACAAGTACTTTATGGCAAGCCACCAAACCAAAAAAACATTAGAAACCGAATTTAAAAACCTCCAAAACGATTTATTGACCAACCTCGCCTTCGGCGATAAAAAACAACAAGAAATACTCCTAAAACTCTACGACTTTAACCCCTTTGAAGACAAATCTTGCGCCTGGTTCGACCCCTGGTGGATGTTTGGCGTAAAAGATGGCTTCGATATCGTAATCGGTAATCCGCCGTATGTGGATTATAGGAAAATAGATGACAAAACTAAAAAAGGAATTTCAGATTTTGAAATAGCAAAGCATTCTAAAATGATTAATCTTTACAATTATTTTTATGAAATTGGTTTTAATTTACTCAAATCAAAAGGAATATTAGCCTACATAACTCCGCAACAATACTTAATACTGGAAAATTGTGAGGGAATTAGAGATTTAATCAGAAATAATACGGTCATTTCGTTTTTAGATTTTGCAAGAGTGAAGGTTTTTGATGCTTCAACATATACATTCATTTCTATTTTTCAAAAAAATAAATCAGATGAAAGGTATTCATATTTTGAATTTAATCAAATTGAAAATATCAATGTTGAAGCCGCAATAAGAACGCTTTATTTTAACAATCCGTTGTCTTTTAAATTTACGTTAAGCGAATTTGACAATATTATTGAAATAATTGAAAGCAATAACTATACTTTCAAAGATGTGTGTGATGTTTTTTGTGCTAGTTCTTCTACGCAAGTAAAAAAGCCAGAAGGCAAATATAAATTCATTGCTGCAAGTGACATTTTTGATTACAAAATTGATTTTAAAAATACATACATTGATGAAGAAAATTACAGCTTGATTTCATTGCAAAAGCAGTTAGATACTGTGATTTTTACATCAAGAATGACAAACAAAATAAGAGCGACATTACTTAGAGAAAATTATGACACTATTGGTGGCAAAGTAAATGTAATAAAAGTAACAAATTCTAAATATTCAACTGAATTTATATTATGTTTAATTAATTCAAAAGCTATTAATTTTTGGTACAGACAACGATACAATTTGCAACATATGCAGGGAGGTGCATTACCAATAAATACAACTGAACTTGAAAAAATACCATTGGTTGATATTGAGTTGAGCCAACAAACGCCATTTATAATTTTGGTAGATTATTTGCTTTATTTGCACCACAAAGGCAGCGCACGCATTTTGCCCCAAACCGACAACAGCCAGATAGCCGCCCACATAGAAGAAGTGCTAAACCTGATGGTGTACGAATTGTATTTTGGGGCGCACGTACAAGAGGTAGGCTTAGATATATTGCAATTTCTAACTCCGCAGGCATTGAGCATCGTTGGGCATAATGTAATCAATAGCGTTGGGCATAACAATGTAATCAATAGCGTTGGGCTTCAGCCCCACGTGGACGTGGACGTGGATAAAAACGACGTGAATGTGAACGCCGCAAATGAAAACATCAACCATTTTTACCAATGGTTACAAACCCCCAACAACCAGGTAACCAAGCGCATAGCTTTAATAGAGGAACGTAGCCCGCATATATTATCGCTGATACATAGGTAGGGTCGGGTTTTTGGTTTTTTTTTGGTTGGGTGTGGGTTGGGTGTGGGTTGGGTTGGGGGCGTGGGGTCGGGTTTGTGGGTCGGGTTAAAACCCAACCCTATTGATTGGATAATCAAAAAACGTTGGTGGGGTTGGGTTGGGTCAAAAAACGTCAATAAGGTTGGGTTTTAACCCGACCGTGCGCTGGGGTTGGTTTTTAACCTGATTGATAAATTGATTGTTGAAAATTATTTAAAAATATTGTGCTATAAAAAATTATTTTTGCACAAAAAATCACAACGAATGTACAATTTATACATACACGGGGCTATCGTTTAACCAACAACCATTTTAATTAGATGAGGCTACAAACTGATATACAAAAAAAGCACCTTTTTATCGATGAAAGTGGCGACCCTGCATTTTATGCCAAAGGCAAAAAATGTGTGGTAGGGTCAGAGGGCTTTAAACCCTTATTGCTCATTGGTTTGATAGAAGTGCAAGACAAGAAAACAATAGGTAAAGCCTTACTACAATTTATGGAAGAAATAAAGTCGGACCCACTTTATAAGGATTTGCCCTGCATTACCAAAACGCCCAATTGGTATTTGCACGCCAGTTACGATAATTTAGAAATTCAACTAAAGTTTGTAGCGTTTTTAAGAAAGTTAGAAGGCTTTAAATTTTATTGTGTAATCGGTAGAAAACGATTAAATCTTTTTGCATCAAAACATAACAACGACGAATCTGAATTTTATTTTGACATGGTTCATCACTTATTAAGAAGCAGACTAACCGAAGAACACACCTATTACCAAGTATTGCTTTCGGCAAGAATTAAAAACACACAAAGCAAATTAAAAAATGCCATAGATACTGCCTTAAAAAAAGACAACGAAAAACGTAGTACAGCCATAGCTATAAAATACAACTGCGAGATAGTTTTGAGTAGAGATACGCCCGAACTCAGCATTGTAGATTACATGCTTTGGGCTTTGCAGCGGTATATTTTAAAAGGTGAAAAACGATTTTATGCTGCCTTACAAGATAAATACAGCTCAATATTAGACCTTTATGATTTTGAAAAATCAAACCGCAAGAAATTATCCAACTATTATGACCAACAGAACATTTTTACGCTTGAAAATGCCAGTGAGTTTAAGAAAGATGGATACCTATAAATAAAAAAGCAATCTTATAAATCCCGTGTCAATACTGACAACCTGCCCCAGTGGGCATTATGATATTTATAAAACTGCAATGCAAATATACGGTATAAAAAATGAAAGTGTGTGATTAATGTTACCTACTGGGTTTTTTAACCTTTATTTTCATGTTATTTTAAATCTGCAAATGGTACGATAAGTCCTATAAAGTTGGCTTTTTAACCTGAATACCCCTCAAAACGGATTGGCGAAGGCTGGGTTCTGCACAAAACTACTGTCGGACAAGCTCCATAAGAAAGAAAGCAAATCGGTGCGCTCTTGCGCCGAGAGCATAAAGCCGGTAATGCGGGGGTCTTTGTGGGGGCTGTGCCTACCCTCGCCGCCTGCGGCGGCTCGTTGCCCGCCCTGGGCATAAAAATCCACTACTTCGCCCAGGCTCGCCATGCTGCCATCGTGCATATAAGGTGCCGTAAACGCCAGGTTGCGCAGCGTAGGCACTCTAAACCTGCCCATATCCTGAGCCACGCCCGTGTGCGCCACCAGCCCTTGGTCTTGGTTTGGGTAGCTGCCGCTGCCATCTATGTTGTACAGCCCAATGTTAAAAAAAGCGTTTTGGTGCTTCTTCGGTTCTTCGTTAAAATTAATGCCCGAGTGGCACTGGCTGCAATCGGTTTTCTTGCCAAAAAACAGTTTTTCGCCCCGCAGCACGGCAGAGCTTACCGCCGCCGCATTTTTTCGGTAGGTATATTGGTCGTAGGGCGCATTGGCTGCCACCAGCGTGCGCACAAAGCAAGCCACGGCTTTTACCACGTGTTCGTAGCGCAGCTTTTGGTGCGGAAACACCTCCGCCAACAGGGCATTATACACCGAATCTGCCTCCAAAACACGCAAAATATCGCTGTTTTCGGCATCTAAACCCATTTCTTTGGCACTAAAAAGCGGCATTACTATCTGCTTTTCCAATGCCGTTATGTCTTTGTTTGCCCAAGTATAGTGGCTGTTGTACGCCAAATTTACGAGCGGCGGCGCATTGCGTTGCAGCCCGTCGCCGAGCGCACCCACCGATTTTCGGTAGCCGTCCGTAAACGAAAACGCAGGGTCGTGGCAGCTCCCACAAGATTTTGTGCCGTTGATACTAAGCCTTTTTTCATAAAAAAAATACCGCCCCAGCAATGCTTTTTCCGCCGAATAACCATTGCCAAACGGGTGTTTGGGCGCAGGAAAACTGGCATCAAAAAAAACCTCTTTGTGGCGCACCTTAGCCGTAAGCCCACAAAACAGAAGCACAAATATAAAAATAAAAAAAACACGCATCGGGGTTTATCATTTTGGTTTGCAACTTAACAACAAAACGCCCTTACTTGTGTACAGTTGGTGTGCAAATTAACGACAAAAATGCCATTATTTGTGTAAATTTGCATACTATTACAAAAAACAACTCAAACACTTATGGAAAACGACAGCAAAAACAGCCTAAACAGCCCCAAAACCGAAAATATCTTGGATATTATCGGCAAAAGCGCACGTACCATAAGCAAAAATTCGGTTCGCAGCGATTTGGGCAAAATGCCTCCGCAAGCCCGAGACATAGAAGAAGCCATTTTGGGCGCATTGATGCTGGAAAAAGACGCACTTTCGGCGGTCATAGACATTTTGCAGCCCGAAATATTTTATGTGCCAGCCAACCAGCTCATTTTCAAAGCGGTGCAGAGGCTCTTCGAGCGCTCCGAACCCGTGGACATACTCACCGTAACACACCAGCTCCGCCGCACCGCCGACCTCGAAAAAGCGGGCGGCGCACTCTACATCAGCGAGCTAACCAACCGTGTGGGGTCGGCAGCCAACATCGAGTACCACGCCCGCATCATACAGCAAAAATACATCATGCGTGAACTCATACGCATTGCAGGCGAAATGGAGCGTGAAGCCTTTGAGGAAACCACCGACGTTTTTGACCTGCTGGACAGCACCGAAAAGCAGCTTTTTTCGGTAGCCGAGGGCAATATACGCCGCAGCTACGACGATATGGCGACGGTAATAGCCAAAAGCATCAAGCAAATAGAAGCCCTAAAAGACAAAGAGGACGGGCTGTCGGGCGTGCCTTCGGGGCTGCGAGACTTGGATAGGCTCACCTCGGGCTGGCAAGCCTCCAACCTTATCATCATAGCCGCACGCCCCGCCATGGGCAAAAGTGCGCTCGTGCTATCCATGGCACGCAATGCCGCCGTGGATTACAAGCAAGCCGTGGCAGTTTTTTCGTTGGAAATGAGCGCAGTCGAACTCGTAAACCGCCTTATAAGTGCCGAAGCCGAACTCGATGCCGACAAACTAAAAAAAGGAAAACTCGCCGACCACGAGTGGGCGCAGCTCAACCATAGAATTACGCCGCTGACCAAAGCCCCCATTTTTATAGACGATACGCCAGGGCTAAATATTTTTGAGCTTAGGGCAAAATGCCGCAGGCTAAAATCGCAGCACAACATACAGCTCATCATCATAGATTACCTGCAACTAATGACCGCAGGCGGCAGTGAAAACAAAAATGGCAACCGAGAGCAAGAGATAGCCAGCATATCCAGGGCATTAAAAAACTTAGCCAAAGAACTGGAAATACCCGTTATCGCCCTTAGCCAGCTATCACGGGCGGTAGAAACCAGGGGCGGCGACAAAAAACCCATGCTCTCCGACCTAAGGGAGTCGGGCTCCATAGAGCAAGATGCCGACATGGTTTTGTTCATTTATCGCCCCGAGTACTACAAAATAGATGCCGACGACGAGGGCAGAAGCCTAAAAGGCATCGCTCAAATTTTGGTGGCAAAACACCGAAACGGCGCAGTGGGCGAGGTGAATTTGCGCTTTATAAGCAATTTTGCCAAGTTCGCCAACTTAGAAAACTTAGATGGTTTTAGGCTCGAGGATACAAGCGTGAGTAGCCCAAACATGGTTATCCGTGGCTCAAAAATAAACGATATTCCCAACCAAGATGAGGACGTTGAGTTCTAAAAAAAACTACTGAACGATGAGCTTTGTGGTCGCCAAAATGTTTTTGCCGCATACTTTTAGGGTATAAAATCCCTTGGGCAGCGCCCAATCCAAGGCGATGTTTTGGTCTTGCGCTGCCAGCCGTTTTTGCGCTATTTCTTGCCCTTGTGCGTTGTAGAGCATGGCTACGTCGCCCGTTTGGGGGCTGTAATTGTGCAGCAAAAGCCTAAAATTATTACTCGTTACGGGGTTTGGTGTTATTTCTATTTTGAATTTCGGCGTAGGGTTGGGTTGCGCCGTACCCACGCTCGGGCTGTTGTTCCACAGGGCTACCAGCCCGCCACGGTGCGTACCCACCACCAAGTCAGGATATACATCGGCATTGAGGTCGGCTATGGCAGGCGTAGAAAAACGCCCAAACCCCACATCGTAGGTAGCGGAATTGATGCTTAGGTAAAAATTATTTTCCGATACCAAAAAACTGTCCGTGGGCATTTTTCCCATTACATCGGGGTAAAAATAAAGCTGGCTGCCCTGCGAGCCTACCACCATGTCGGTGTTGCCGTTTTGGTTTAGGTCGGCGAAGCGAGGAACGGCAAAACCTGAAAAGTAAGAGGGTTCTTTTACGTCTATTTTTCCGAAATTGGTGGTGGCGGGCTGGTTGCCAAAAATGGGCGCAGCCGCCGTGCCTGTGTTCGGGTAATAATCTATGTTGCCGTTTCTTTTGCCCAAAAACAAGTCTATTTTTCCGTCTTGGTTGTAGTCAAACAGCTCTGGTGCGGCGTTGTAGTTTACGTTTATGCCTTCAAAATTGTTGGTAATGAGCGTAAAACTGGCGGGCTGGTTGGGCGGGCTTACATTGCTAAAATACATGACTTTGCCCGCACCCGTACCCACCAGCAGGTCGGGTTTTGCATCGGCATTTAGGTCGCCTGTGGCGAGTATGGCGTTGGTAATGCCGTAGCTGCTTAGGTTTAGGTAGTTGGTATCGGCGGCGGTGTAGCCCACGGGTGTGGTGGCGGTGGCGAGGTAGAGGCGCAGCACGGCTTTGCGGGCGGCGTTGTGCGTGCTTAAAATGAGGTCTTTTATGCCGTCGTTGTTCACGTCCAAAAACGTGGGTGCGCTCGTGTAGCCGTTGTCTATCATATCCTTTACCAAAAAATCGTTTGCCACCAAGTCAAAGCTGTCTTTTTGGGCGTTGCCTATGTTTTTATAAGCCAAAACTTGGTCGGAGCGCAGCGCAAATTGTATGTCAGCCACCGACACCAGCATATCTTTTTTGTTGTCGTTGTTAAAATCCACAAACGACGCATACGGAAAAATCGGCAGGTTTACGGGCGTATTGTAGCTCGGAAAACTGTTGTCCACCGCCACGGCTACGTCGCCTGGTGGGCTTTGGTTTTGTATCATCACCAAGTTGTTAAAGCTAATGTCGCCCAAAAGCAAGTCTATTTTTCCGTCGTGGTTTGGGTCAAACGCCGAAACGGTAGAGCCGCTATGCAGCGGGTCTTCGGTTTGGTTGGGGTTTTTGGGGCGGAGCGAGGTGCAGCTCGGGCTTAAACCGAGCGTGATTTGGTTGGTGGTTAGGTTTTCGGAAAAACGCCCCCAGCATCGGTCGGTGAGCGCAAAAACCAGTGAATCGGCGTGTCCGTACAGCTCCTTGCTCTTGTTTAGGTTGAGCGCCACCGAACTTCCGTTGTTTTCAAACGCCAGTATATCCAAGTCGCCGTCGGCATCTACATCTACAATGGCAGGCACGTCGCCGCCCACTATATATATGTTTGTGAGCGGTGCCAGCGGGCTGGTTTTGGTGTAAAGTGCGGCTTTTTCGAGCGTAAAATCGGGTACGCCAGGCGTAGTTGTGGTGTTTTTATACACCCTTGGCGCAATGTTTCCAGAGGTAAAAATGTCTTTTTTGCCATCAAAATTATAATCCACCATGAGCATATAATCCAACAGTTTCGGAAAACGAGCCGCATACTCGGGCGCAAGCACGTACTGGGCATTGCCGCCCGTTATTTGCTTCAAATACGTGGTAATGGAGTAGTCGGCACGGTCAAAAACCACCAAATCCTCTATGCCATCGGCATTTAGGTCGCATTCGTTAAACTGCGGCGACCACGTGCCGCCAGCCCAAGCGTTGGGCAGCGGCTGGTTGTTTGCCGTTTTTATGGCATTGGTTTGGTTGTAAACAAACCTAAAATTTTGGGCAAAAGTGCTGTTATTAATGCCGAAAAAAAGTATAAAAAATAAAAAATGGCGCATCGTTAGCGGGTTTAAATCTTGTTTTTGGGTTGGGTATCAGGTTGCCCAAATGGTTTGGTGCAGCCCTAAAATGATAACGTAAAAAAGCCCACCAACGTTGCCAAATTGGTTTTTTGCGTGGGTTCTGGGTGGCAAAAATGGATTATTTCCGTTTTTTGTGCAAAGGTTTGAGCGTGTAGGGCTGCCCTGGTGCCAGTATTACCATTCTGCTGGGGTTGTCTATGAGTTGTTTTAGTTTTTCGGGGTCTCCATTGAAGGGCGCAAAATCGGGCGAGTCCACCGTTCCCCAGTGCGAGAGCAAAAGCGGTGTGTTTGGGTAGGCGTTGGCTATTTTCACCGCACCAGCCAGCGTAAAGTGCCACTCGCTGTCCGAAAAATCGAACAAAATAGCATCGGGCGGCACCATTTTTAGGTGTTCGGGCAGGAGTTTCGAGTCGCCTTGCGCCCAAATTGTGCCGTCGGGCGTGGTAATTAAAAAACCCGTGCAATCCTCTTTTTCAAAAAAACGATTTGCCGCACCTTTGTAGGCATTTTGCCATTGGTGGTCGGCTGCCGACAGTTTTATGCGTATGTTTTTTACCCTAAAAGTATCGCCTGTGCCATGCCCAAACGAGTTCCAGCCGAGGTTTTTCATCAACGAATCCACGTAAACCGTGGAGTGAAACGCCTTGGTGTGCGGTGCCAAATCGGTGTTTGTGGGAATGCTAAAATGGTCGTTGTCGGAGTGCGTAATCAAAACTGCATCTAAGTTTGGCACATCTTTCGGCGCAATTGGGTAGTCTATCATCACGGGCATATCAAAATCTTTGAGCAGCGGGTCCACCATCAGCGTAGTGCCACGGCTATTTATCAAAAAACCAGCGTTGCCCGTCCATCTAATCGTGGTTTTATTGGTTTTTGTAAAGGCTTCTTGTCCAAAAGGTTGGGTTTTTGGGGCTTTTGCTTGGTATTTTTTTACCCTGATGCTGTCGGTTGGCTGCGCTTGTACTTGCCCCGAAAACACGAGCAACGCAAGTATTATTACGGCTTTATTTTTAAAAATAAGTGTTTTTTTTTGAAAAAATAGGTTCATGTTCGTGGGTGAAAGATGTTTGGGCTAATGCCGTAGGCATTAAACGTTTGTAGATGATTTGTTGGTTATTTGTATAAACTTACAATCCCTATGGGATTTTAGATGCGACCGCAATATTATTCCTACAAAAATAGTTATTATAGTTGAATTATTGGTTGTATTTTAGCCAAAAGTTTCAATACCATGTATATTCCCTTCCACAACCTGCCCGCCCACGCCCGCATCTGGGTTTTTCAGAGCGTGCAGCCTTTTTCTGCCGAGCAGCAAAGCCACATAGTAGCCGAGCTACAAGTTTTTTTGAACCAATGGACTGCCCACAGCCAAACTTTGGTAGCCAGCGCACACATATTTCACCAGCATTTTTTGGTGGTGGGGCTAAACCAAGACCAAGCGCAGGCATCGGGTTGCGCCATCGACAAACTGATGCACGCCGTTCAAACCATTGATTTACAGCTAAATACCAAACTTTTGGACCGCCTGCACTTTGCCTACCAAAGCCCAAGCGGCGTAGCTATGGCAACCCAAGCGGAGTTCAAACAAAAAATTGCTTTGGGCGAAATCACGCCCGAAACCCTGGTTTTTAATACCCTAATAGCTCAAAAACACGAGCTCGACCAGCTCCAAATTCCGTTAAAAAACAGTTGGCACAAGCGGTTTTTACCCAAAATACTGGCGTAGTTTTTCTACGCCCCGCGTGAGGGTTTCGGGTGTTTTTGCAAAACAAAAGCGCACCAGTTTTTGCTCGGTTTTTTGCTTGTAAAACGGCGAAATAGGCACTACGGCTACGCCCACTTCCCGCACCAGCCAATGCGCAAAATCCATGGCATTCAGCTCCGAAACGGCGGCATAGTTTGCCATTTGAAAAAAAGTACCCGAGCAGGGCAGCAGCTCAAACGGCGTTTTTTGCATCAAATCCCTGAAAAAATTGCGCTTTTCGGCATAAAAATCAGGTAGGTTTTGGTAGTGTTCGGGCTGTTTCAAAAACTCGGCGAGGGCGTGCTGCATGGGCGTATTCACCGAAAAAACATTGAACTGGTGTACCTTGCGAAACTCCTGCGTAAAATAAGCGGGCGCAAGGCAGTAGCCGATTTTCCAGCCCGTGGTGTGGTAGGTTTTACCAAAAGAACTGATGACAAAGCTGTGCTGGCGCAAAATTTCACTTTGGCAAAAACTCAGGTGCGGCACGCCGTCAAAGGTAATATGCTCGTAAACCTCGTCGCTAATAAGCACTAAATTGGTGTCTTTTACAATTTTTTCGAGGCAAAAAATGTCGTTTGCGTCCATCATTTTGCCCGTGGGGTTGTGCGGCGAGTTGAGCATAATGGCTTTGGTGCGTGGCGTTATGGCTGCCGCCACCGCCGCCCAATCGTACTCAAAAGTATCGGGGTTTAGCTGCACAAAAACCGCCTTGCCGCCGCACGCAAGCACCGCTGGCTCGTAGCTATCGTAGGCTGGCTCTATAATTATAACCTCATCTTGGGCGTGAACCACCGCCGCCACAGCCGTAAAAATAGCCTGCGTGCCGCCCGCCGTAACCGTTATTTCGTCGTTTGGGCAATAGGCTACGCCATAATGGCTCAATGTTTTTTGGGTAATTTGCGCCCTAAGCTCGGGCAAGCCCGCCATGGGTGCGTACTGGTTTTTTTGGCTGCGAACCGCCTCCACTACCAGGTTTTGCAGCAGCTCCGAGCAGTCGTAGTTCGGAAAACCCTGCGACAAATTAACAGCTCCGTGCTGCAACGCCAGAGCCGACATTTTACTAAAAATACTGTCGCCGACACTCGGCATTTTGGATTTAAAAAAAGGCATTGGTTCTAATCTTAGCCACAAATTTAAGGCAAATTCAGGGTTTTATCCAAAAAAAATAAAAAAATTTGAGCTGCTATCTTGCTATTTTGTACCTTTGGTAGCCAAACACAACTTTAAGCCCAAGATTTTATAAAAAACCAATTTTATGCCCAAAACGATGAAAAAAATACTGTTTATCGCTGCTTTTTTTGCCACAATACAGGTTGTAGCCCAAGATTTGAGCAAGTTCAAACAACTGCGTGAGGAGCTGCCCACGCCCAATACCTACCGCACAGCCTCGGGTGCGCCAGGGCATGAGTACTGGCAGCAGCGTGCCGACTACAAAATTCAGGTGGAGCTCGACGATGTGCGCCAGCGCATTGTGGGCAGCGAAGAAATTACGTATTTCAACAATTCGCCCGACGTGCTTACCTACATTTGGGTGCAGATAGACCAAAATATTTTTGACCAAAATGGCTATTCGCAGCGCTCGCAAACGGGTAGCTTGGGCGAAGAAATTTCGTTTTGGAGGGTGGAGGGTATGTTTAATTCCGAAAATTTTCAGGGCGTGTGCAACATAAAAGACGTGAGTTATAAAAGTGGCAAAAAACTAAGCCACACCATAAACAACACCATGATGCGCATAGATTTGCCCGAGCCTTTGCGCCCAAAACAGTATTTCAGCTTTGATATTAGCTGGGAGTTTAACATAAACAATGCCCGAAAACTGCGAGCCAGAACGGGCTATGAGTTTTTTGAGGTGGATAGCAACTACATTTATACCATGGCGCAGTGGTTTCCGAGGCTGTGCGTATATAGCGATTATTTGGGCTGGCAAAACAAGCAGTTTTTGGGTACGGGCGAGTTTACGCTGCCTTTTGGCAACTATACTGTGGGCATTACCGCCCCCGCCGACCACATAGTAGCCGCCACGGGCGAGCTGCAAAACCCAAACAATGTGCTTACGGGCGAGCAACGCCGCCGCATAGCCGCCGCTCGCCGCCGCAGCGACACCACAACCTTGATAGTAACGCCCGACGAAGCCCTTAAAAACGAAAAAAGCCGCAGCAACAAAAAGGTTACTTGGAATTATTATGCCGAAAATGTGCGTGATTTTGCTTTTGCAAGCTCACGAAAATTTATTTGGGACGCTCAAAACGTGAAAATAAACCAAAAAGACGTGTTGGCAATGTCCTTTTACCCCAAGGAAGGCAACCCGCTTTGGGGGCAATACTCCACCAAAGCCGTGGTGCAAGCCATAAAAACCTACTCGAAATACACCATAAACTACCCTTACGCCACCGCTATTTCGGTAAACGGACCGATAGGCGGCATGGAGTACCCCATGATTTGCTTCAACGGACCACGCCCAAAAGCCGACGGCACATATACCGAGCGCACCCGAAACGCCCTCATTTCGGTGGTGATACACGAGGTGGGGCATAATTTTTTTCCGATGATTATAAACTCCGACGAACGCCAATGGAGCTGGATGGACGAAGGGCTAAATACCTTTGTGCAGTACCTCGCCGAGCAAGAGTTTGAGCCAAATTATGCCTCGCAGCGTGGACCAGCAGCCAAAATAGTGCCGTATATGAAAAGCGATAAATCGGTGCTGGAACCCATAATGACCAACTCCGAGAGCATCGCCCAGTTTGGCAACAATGCCTACGGAAAGCCCGCCACAGCCCTAAATATACTGCGTGAAACGGTGATGGGCAAAGAGCTTTTTGACTATGCCTTCAAAGAATATTGCCGCCGCTGGGCGTTTAAGCACCCCGAACCCGCCGATTTTTTCCGCACCATGGAAGATGCCTCCGCCGTGGATTTGGATTGGTTTTGGAACGGCTGGTTTTACACCACACAAAACGTAGATGTGGCACTTAGTGAGGTAAAAGCCACTTATTTTAACACAAAAACCATGAAGCTGGAGCAAAGCAATTTTAATGCAAAAACGGATACGGCGCAGTCGTTTTTGCAAAAATTATTTAAGTTTGAAATAAAAAGCGATAGCCTTGCCCTAAAAAACAACCAAGCCTTTTTAGATTTTTATAAAAACCTAAACGACAGCCAAGAAAAAATGGTGGAGCAAGGCTACTACCTCTACGAACTTACGCTGCTAAACAAAGGCGGGCTGGTGATGCCGCTCATAGCCCAAATAAACTACACCGATAGCACCAGCGAAGTGCGCCGCTACCCAGCCGAAGTTTGGGTAAAAAACAACGATAAAATAAACAAAATTATAGCCACCACCAAGCCCGTGCAGCAGTTTATATTGGACCCATTTGCCGAAACCGCCGATGTAAACACCAACAACAACGCCTTGCCCGCCATCATAACACCCACACGCATCGAAAAATTTAAGGCAAAAAACTAAGTAGCCTTATTTGCGTTCACCCCAAAAAAAAATATAAAATGCAAGTTTTACACATCGCTGCCGAGTGCTATCCTGCCGCCAAAGTTGGTGGTTTGGGCGACGTAGTGGGCGCATTGCCTAAGTATTTGTGTGCCGCTGGCACGAGTGCTGCCGTAATTATACCCAAATACGCCCTAAAATGGTTCGACGACAAGCATTTTAGCACCGTGTACGAGGGCAATGTGCGGCTGCAAAACCAGTACCAACCCTTTGACATACAAAAGTACAATGGTGCGGATTTGGGGTTTGAGTTTTTTGTAGCCAACATCAAAAATAAATTTGCCAGAAACGGCATTTACAACGATTTAGAAACGGGCTACGGCTATGGCGACGAAGTATCGAGGTGGCTTTGTTTTCAGCAGGCGGTGCTTAAATGGATAGGCGCTTTTTCGCCCGAACACCAGCCCAAAATACTGCATTGCCACGACCACCACACGGGTTTAATTCCGTTTTTTATAAAATATTGCCCCGAATACCGCCAACTTTCGCAACTAAAAACCGTATTTACCATACACAACGGCTTATATACGGGCGCATATAGCTGGCGCAGCAGCAACCTATTGCCATTGTACCAAGCCCAAGCGCAGGGTTTGCTGGACTGGAACGATACCATAAATCCGCTGGCTTCTGCCATACGCTGCGCCGATGTGGTAACCACGGTTTCGGGTAGCTACCTAAACGAACTGATGCAAAGCGCCAACGGTTTGGAGTGGCTGTACCGCAACGAAGCCCATAAAAGCATCGGGATAGTAAACGGCATAGATGCCGAAGTTTGGGACCCAAAAACCGATAGCGCACTGGTGGCGACCCTAAAAACGAGCATTCCTGCTTTTAAACTGGCGAACAAAACCGAAATCATCAATCAATTTGACCTGCAGCCCGACCTGCCAATGGTAACGTTTGTGGGGCGGTTGGTTGCCGAAAAAGGTGCTGACCTCATACCAGATATTATAAGTCGGGTTTTGAACAGCGGGCTGAAAGTGAATTTTGTGATTTTGGGTAGCGGCGACCCCCAAATAGCCGAGCATATTCAGGGTTTGACGCATTATTTCCCCCAAAATGTGGGCGTGCGCATTGCCTACAACGAAAAATTGGCGCACGTTTTGTACGCCGCCTCCGATTTTTTGCTCATGCCTTCGCTCATAGAGCCGTGCGGGCTAAACCAGCTTTATGCCATGCGCTATGGCAGCGTACCCATTGTGCGGAGCGTGGGCGGGCTGCGTGATACAGTGCCTGATATTGGCGAGCCAGACGGTTCGGGGCGGGGCATTCGGTTCGATAGGTTTTCGGGTGAAGACGGTTTTTGGGCTATTTATCGGGCTGTGGAGCTTTATAAAGACAAAAAAGCCATGCTCGAGCTCCAAAAAAAGCTCGTAGCCATAGATTCTTCTTGGGAAAAAACCGTAAAAATTTACCAAGACATTTATGGATTGTAAAAAGCTGGGTTGTTTGTAACAACCTTGATAAACCAAAAAATCAACAGAATATATGCGAGTAATTGGGCTAATTGGCGGAATGTCTTGGGAGAGTTCCGACCTGTATTATCAAACCATAAACAGAAAAATACGAGAAACATTGGGCGGCGCACATTCTTGTGAGTGCATCATGTACTCCGTGGATTTTGTGGAAATAGCGGACTTACAACACAAGGGGCGTTGGGATTTACTATCGCAAAAAATGGTTTCAGTGGCTAAAAAACTTGAACTTGGCGGTGCGGATATGGTAATTCTTTGTACAAATACAATGCACAAAGTGGCAGATGACATAGAAAAGAACATCAAAATTCCTTTTTTGCACATTGTAGATGCAACTGCCGAAGAAATACAAAAAAAATCGTACAAAAAACTTGGCTTGCTCGCAACCAGATTTTCGATGGAAGAAGACTTTTTAAAATCTCGGTATAGAGATAAATTTGGCATTGAAACAATCGTCCCAGACGAAAAAGACCGTGCCGATGTGCATAAAATAATTTACGAAGAACTAGTTAAAGGAATTATCACGAGCGAGTCGAGACAGCGGTATGTAGAAATAATTGACAAGCTAATACAAAATGGAGCGGAGGCGATTATTTCGGGTTGTACAGAAATTGAGCTTTTAATCAAGCCGAGCGATATAAGCGTAGATTTGTTTCAAACAACAAAAATTCATGCAGAAAAAGCCATAGAACTTGCATTGATGAAATAAAAACGGCTTTCACGTGGTATTTAAAAATGCGCTTGGTTTAAATGTTTTGATTTTAAATTCGTGCCTTGCACAAATATTTTTGCGCTACACCAATCCCTCCAAATTTTCTTGGGGTGTGAGGCAGTTTTGGTTTTGGCAAACATATACAAGGGTTTTTTGGGCTTGGTAGCGGTGCGCAAAAATGGCGATTTCGTCGGTGGGCTGCAAGCTACCGAGCACCAGTTTGTGGGGCGCATATTGCTTGTTTAGCTCGGCTACCATGGCTTTTGCGTTTTCGCCCACAATTACTATTTCTTGGGTATTTTGCACATAATTTAGGTACAAGCAAGCCCAATTTGCGTGGTGGTTTGGGTGTTTTTTGAGCGAATTAAGCGCATTTTGCAGCAAAAGTTCGCTTTTTTGCGCATAATCTTGGTTGTGAAAAATTTTGTGCAGCACCCACAAATTTTTTGCCATAATGGAGTTTGCGCTCGGTATTACGTCGTCGGTTAGGGTTATTTTGGTGGTAATGAGTTTTTCGCCATTTTGCGGCGCAAACTCGAGGGCGTTGTATTTTTTGTTCCAAAAAAGGTTCAACATTTTTAGGCACAGCTCGTTGGCTTTGTGCAAATACACGGGCTCGAGCGTAACTTGGTGGTAAGCGATGTAGGCTTGTATGAGCAGGGCATAATCTTCGGCAAAGCCCGCAATTTTGGCGGTTTGGTTGGTGTAGCAGCGCATTAAAGTGCCGTTTTGGTACATTTTTTCATCAAAAAAAGCGACCAGCTTGCTTGCCATTTCCAAAAAATCGGGTTCGCCAAAAACCTTGTACGCCTCGCACAAAGCGGTGAGCATCAGGGCGTTCCAAGCCGTCAAAATTTTGTTGTCCAAGTTGGGTTTTATGCGCTGGTTTCGGTGGGCGAGCAGCTTTTTTTTGCAGGTTTCTAAGGTTTGCGCCACTTCGTTCGGGGTCAAATTTAAGTGCGCAGCGGTTTCCTCGTGGGTTTTGTGCGGGCGCAGCACATTGTCGCCATTTTCCCAAAGCGAGTAGCCATTTATGCCGTAATAGTACATAAAAACGGGCGCATCTGCCCCCAAAACCTGCGATAGCTCGGGTTTTTGCCAAACATAATACTTGCCTTCTACGCCTTGACTATCGGCATCTAAGGCGCAAAAAAAGGCATTTTCGGGGCTTAAAAACGTTTTTTTGCAAAACTCAATGGTTTCGTAAACGATTTTTTTGTACAGCGGATTTTTAAAAATAGCATAGCCCTGTGCGTACAGCGTTACGAGCTGCGCATTGTCGTACAGCATTTTTTCGAAGTGCGGTATGTGCCACTCCTCATCTACCGAATAGCGTGCAAAACCGCCCTCGAGCTGGTCGTAAATGCCGCCAGTCGCCATTTTATTTAGGGTAAGTTGCAGGTGGTTACTCGCCGTTGTGTTTTGGGTTTGGTGCTGGTACGCAGCCAAAAAATGATATATCGAGGGCATCATAAACTTGGGTGCGGGCGCTTTGCCGCCGTGCTTATGGTCGAAGTGGCTGCTTATTTTGGCATAAATTTGGTCTAATTCCGTAGCCGAAAATGCGTTTTTGGGCGGTTTTTCCAGTTCATTCAGTTTTTCTATGGCTTGCACCAAAGTGTCGGCGTAGTCTATGGCTTTTTTTGGTGCGTTTTGCCACACATCGGTCAGTTGCTGGCACACATTAAGCCATTGGCTTTTGTTAAAGTACGTGCCGCCAAAAACTGGTTTTTGGTTCGGTAGCGCAAAAATGTTCAGGGGCCAGCCGCCCTGCCCGCTCATTATTTGCAGCGAATCCATGTAAATTTGGTCTATGTCGGGGCGTTCCTCACGGTCTATTTTTATGCAAACAAAGTGCTTGTTCATGAGTTCGGCGCAGTCGTCGTCCTCAAAAACCTCGTGTTCCATCACGTGGCACCAGTGGCAGGCGGCATAGCCTATGCTTATCAAAATTAGTTTGTTTTGCGCTTGTGCCTGCTCCAAAGCCTGGCTGCCCCACGGCTGCCAATGCACAGGGTTTTGGGCGTGTTGCAGCAAATAAGGGCTGGTTTCGTGTATTAGTGTGTTCAAAATCGGCTATTTATGCTCGTTAAAGTACCTTCACCCGTATGGTTAGGTTGGTTTTGTTTGGCTCGGCGTTGGTGGTTAGGGTGATGGTTTTATGCACGTAGCCTTTTTGTTTGTACGAGTCGTAGGTAGCCGACACGATTTCGGTTTGGTTGGGCAATATCGGTTTTTTTGGGTATTTGCTCACCGTGCAGCCGCACGAGGTACTCGCCTCATAAATAATGAGCGGCGCGTCGCCTGTGTTGGTAATTTTGAACTCTACCTTTACCTTTTTGCCTGCTTTTACCTCGCCTGCGTCTAAGAGTTGGTTTTCTACCTTTACCTTGGGTTCGCCCAAAAGAGCCAACGCCAACAAAGGCGCAAAAATGAAGGAGTGAAGCATTTTTATGTAATTTTAGTGCAATAATAAAACGTAAAGTTACAAACAAAAAGTATCTTTGCAAAACAAAAGCTGCGCCACCCCCCAAACGGCTCACGCCAAAAACCAATACAAACATGAAACTACAAACCACCATTTTTGCTTTGATGCTACTAAGCCTTGTTTTTTTGGGTTGTAAATCCAAGCGGCATCAGGTAAAAACCGAGCCGCAGGTACAAGCGCAAGTAAACGAAAATGTAGATGAACTGGTGGTGCAAACCGCCGATAGCCTCACTGCCGAGCTGGGCGGGCGGCGGGCTTACCCTGAGTGGGTAGATGCCATAACCGACTCTGTAACCAAGCTCAATATGACCAATCCGCCCATAAAAATGTGGCGATACAACTATAAATCGGAGCTTGTTTATTACTTTACCGCCCCATGCTGCGACCAGTTTTCGAGGCTGTACAATGGCGCAGGCGAGCTTATAGCCTACCCCGATGGCGGTTTTACGGGCAGGGGCGACGGCAGGTGCGCCGACTTTGTAGCCACACGCACCCAAGGCTATTTATTGTGGCAAGACCCTCGAGCCCCAAAAAGCGCATTGCCCCAAAACGACGACTAATTTGTTTTAATTTCTTAAATTACCGCCTTTGTTGAACATTAATGCCTTCTTTGGCGTTTTTGTGTGTAAAGGTACATAAAATGACATATTATAAATTAAGAAACGGCTTACTACTCGGCATTATTGGCTTGCTTTGCTATCCAGCTTTTGCCCAAAAAACCGCCATAAGCGGCACATTACGAGACAGCCTCAGCGGCGAAACGCTCATTGGCGTAAATATTTACATCAAAGGTGCGCCCTCCAAAGCCACCACAACCAACAGCTACGGCTTTTATTCGTTGCCGTGTAGCAGCTACCCAACCACCATTGTGTACTCGTATGTGGGCTACAAACAAAAAGAAATTAGCTTTGCGCAGGCACAAACCGACCAAGTAAACGTGGATTTGTACCAAAATAGCAAGCTGCTGAACGAGGTAGTAATTACCGCCGACAGCTACCAAGAGCAGGTGCGCAGCACGCAAATGAGCGTAGCCAAGGTTACTTCGAAGGAAGCCCGCCAGTTGCCAGCGTTTTTTGGCGAAGTAGATATTTTAAAGGTGTTGCAGCTGAAACCAGGCGCAAACGCCAACAGCGAGGGCGTGGGCGGGCTGTATGTGCGGGGCGGCGGAAACGACCAAAACCTCGTGCTGCTCGACGAAAGCATTGTGTACAATGCCTCGCACCTTTTTGGGTTTTTTAGTACTTTTAACTCCGATGCCATCAAGGAAGTGCAGCTGTACAAGGGCGGTTTTCCAGCGCAATACGGCGGCAGGCTGTCGTCGGTGGTAGATGTGAAAATGAACGACGGCAACCGCAAAAAGTACGAAGCCACAGGCGGGCTGGGCTTAATCACCTCACGCCTCACGCTCGAGGGACCAATTCAGAAAAACAAATCATCGTTCATCATTTCGGGCAGGCGCACGTACATAGATGTGTTTACACGCCAAATAAACAAAGGCAACGCCAACAACCCAGCCGCCACCATTATCCCCGATTATTATTTTTATGACTTCAACGCCAAGCTCAACTTCGACCTCACGCCCAAAGACAAATTGTTTGTGAGCGGTTATTTTGGTAGGGATAAATTCAACTACAAAGACCAAAGCGTAGCCTTTAATTTTGATTGGGGCAATGCCACTGGCACAGCTCGCTGGAACCACATTTTTGGCAACAAATTATTTGTAAATACCTCCGCCATTTACTCCAAATACAACTACGTGATTTCGAGCGGCGTATCTAATTTTAAGTTCCAACTCGGTTCGCTCATCAGAGATGCCAACCTAAAATCTGATTTTTATTACCAGCCCAGCCAAAACCACAGCGTGAAGTTTGGTGCAGGAGCGATAAGGCATCGGTTCGATGTGGGCAAAATAAAGTTTGAGAGCAGCCAAAGCGACGTATCCAATTTTGAGGCGGGCGAAACCCTTTACGGCGTGGAGGGCTACCTATATGCCAGCGACGACTGGAAAGCCAGCGAGCGCATTACCCTAAATTATGGCTTTCGACTCTCGGGTTTTAATGGCGATAGTGCCACCTACATACAGCCCGAGCCACGCTTTGCAGCCAACATCAGTTTGGCAAAAAATGTATCTTTGAAGCTAAGTTACGCCCGCATGGTGCAGTACGTACACTTGGTAGCCAATTCGGGCGCAAGCCTGCCTACGGATATTTGGTATCCGTCGGGCAACAGAGCCAAGCCGCAGCTCGCCGACCAGCTCGCCGCTGGCATATCCAGCGCATTGGGCGAAAACTTTTTGATTTCCAACGAAGTTTACTACAAAAAACTACAAAACCAACTGGATTTAAGGGATAATGCCCAAATTTTTGCCAACTCAAATTTAGATGGCGAGTTTGTGTTTGGCGATGGGTGGAGCTATGGCAATGAGTTTTATGTAGAAAAAAAGCGTGGCAAAACCACTGGTTGGGTGGGCTATACATATAGTTGGGCTTGGCGCAAGTTTGATGCCATAAACAACGGCGAAAAATTTCACCCGATATACGACCGTCGACACGACGTATCGGTGGTGGTGATGCACCAACTAAGCAAACGCCTAAGTGCCACAGCCACATGGGTTTACGGCAGCGGAAGGTGGGCTACCTTGCCCGTGGGGCGGTACTTAATTCAGGGCGTGCCAGGCTCGCAGCCCATACCCATACCCGACGTGCTATCTCGCAACACCTACCAATACGCACCCTACCACCGCCTGGATTTGGGCTTGGTGTATAGGTTCAAACCAAAGTTCGGCGAAAGCGACCTAAGTTTTAGCTTGTACAATGCCTATGGCAGGCTAAATCCGTTTTTTGTGTATTTTTTAGAGGTAAAAAACCCTGCTGGAGTTACCACTGGTTTTCAGGCAAAACAAGCCTCCTTGTTCCCCGCCATTCCATCTATCACCTACAATTTCAGATTTTAATACCGCATAAATGCCCTTAAAACTCAAGTATTTTCTTTTCCTTTTTTGTACAACAACCGTATTTTGTACGTTTACGGCGTGTAATTCACCAAGTTCGCTACCTATTTTGGGCGAGCGATACGCCCAAGTGCGCACCCAAAACGGCAAACAAGTGGTAGATACCGTTTATTTTTCGGTGCCAGATTTTGAGTTTACAAACCAAGACAGCGCAAAAGTAACCAACCGCACGTTTGAAAACAAGATTTATGTAGCCGATTTTTTCTTTACAGCCTGCCCCACCATTTGCCCAGTGATAAAAAAAAACTTGCTTAGGGTACAAGCCGCTTACAAAGCCGATTACCGCCTTGGCATACTCTCGCACAGCGTGGATACACGCCACGACAGCATACCTGTGCTAAAAAAATACAGCCAAAAGCTGCACGCCGACATCAAACAATGGCATTTTGTAACGGGCGACAAGCTAAAAATATACGACATAGCCGCCAATGGATATTACTCCGTAGCACGCCCAGATAGCACCGCTCCTGGCGGTTACCTCCACAGCGGCTACCTCATTTTGGTGGATAAAAAACGCCATATACGGGGCTTATACGACGGAACAAACACCGAAGAAACCGATAAATTAATAGGCGACATAGCCACATTACTACAAGAAAAATGAAAAATCTGCTTTATTTCGTGTTTGTTTTTTGCATTTTTGGTTGTGGTAGCCAAGCCGAGCAAAAAATGCAGCAGCATTTTAGCAATGGCAAACTGGTGTACAAAAACAACTGCGCAAACTGCCACGGAGATGCGGGCGAGGGTTTGGCGCAGCTCATACCGCCGCTACAAAAATCCGATTATTTAAAACAAAACTTCGATAAGCTACCCCAGATTATAACCAACGGTTTGCAGGGCGAAATTTTGGTAAACGGCGTGCCGTACAACCAACCCATGCAGGCTATAACCACGCTTACCAAGGTGGATATTGGCTATTTGATGAGCTATATGTCTAAGGCATTTTTGCAAAAAGACAGTATTTATGTGCTAAAATAACCGTTTTTGCAGCATTTTAAGCATCAAAACCTGCGTAAAGTACCTTCGGTTCGGCTTGTGGCGTGGGCTGCGATGGGTTAAAGTCTGCGAATTTTTCGGTGATTTCTGCCAAAATATCCAAGATGGTTTGCGGGTCTTTTTCCAGCACCAGCAGCGAGCGGTAGGGCTTAAAATCGGGGTAGCCCTTAAAGTAATTTCCCCAGTGCATACGCATTTCCAGCACACCGAGTACGTTGCCTTTCCAAGCCAGCCCTTTGGTAAAGTGGGCGGTGCAAGCGGCGATGCGCTCGGCGGTGGTGGGCGGCGCAAGGTGTTCGCCAGTGGCAAAAAAGTGCTTTATTTCCCTAAAAATAAATGGGTAACCGATGGCGGCTCTGCCTATCATAATGCCATCTATGCCGTAGCGGTTTTTGTACAGCAGTGCTTTTTCGGGGCTATCTATGTCGCCATTACCAAAAATCGGTATGTGCATTCGGGGGTTTTCCTTCACTTTTGCCATCAAGCTCCAATCGGCTTCGCCCTTGTACATTTGCGCTCGGGTGCGTCCGTGTATGCTCAGGGCTTGTATGCCTATGTCTTGCAGGCGTTCGGCTACCTCCACAATGTTTTTGGAGTTTTCGTCCCAGCCCAGCCGAGTTTTTACCGTAACTGGCAGGCTGCTCGCCTTTACCACGGCTTGGGTGAGGCTCACCATTTTACCGATGTTTTGCAAAATGCCCGCACCTGCGTTTTTGCACACCACTTTTTTCACGGGGCAGCCGTAGTTTATGTCCAGCAGTTCGGGTTGGGCGGCTTCCACCATTGCCACACTGGCTACCATGGCTTCTTCGTCGCCCCCAAAAAGCTGTATGCCCACGGGGCGTTCTTCGGGGTAAATGTCCAGTTTTTGCACGCTCTTGTGGGCGTGGCGCATCAGCCCCTCCGACGATATAAATTCGGTGTAAACCATGTCTGCGCCATGCAGCTTGCACACCGCTCTAAACGGCGGGTCGCTTACGTCTTCCATGGGTGCGAGCAGCAGTGGAAACTCGCCCAAGGATATATTTGCTATTTTTACCAATTTTTTTGCTTAATTTTGCCACAAAAATACAACATTTATGTTCTTAATCAAAAAACCTTTTTTGCGCTACCACCCGTTTACCCAGTTTCTTATACTCATAATGGCTGCTTTTTCGTTGGGTATGCTCTGCACTTTTTTGAGTTATTTCGTCCTAAAATTCGCCTACAACATCGACCTGCTACAAAGCCAAAACGTTTTATACACCTACAAATCCGCCAATCCGCTGCGCATTTACTTGGCATTGTCCAATTCTTTGGGGCTATTTGGCTTGCCTGCTTTTTGGTTTTTATCCCTGCAAAACGATTATGGCATCAAGCATTTATTTACCCAAAAAATTGATTTTACACGCTACCTATCTCTGTTTTTGCTCATGATAGTAGCCACGCCAGTGGTTTATTTTGCTTATAAGCTAAACAAAGCCATAGAGCTGCCTGCGGCATTCCACGCCCTGGAAACCTTTATGAAAAACATGGAATTGGAAGCCGAAGTAGCCACCGAAACCCTGCTAAAAATGCCGAACGTCTCCGATTTTTTGCTCAATATATTGGTTGTAGCCTTGCTGCCTGCCATCGCCGAAGAGCTGTTTTTTAGGGGCGCTATGCAGCAAATTTTTTTCCAACTTTTCCGTAACAAGCACCTGACTATATGGGTGGTAGCCATTTTGTTTAGTGCGCTGCATTTGCAGTTTTATGGTTTCTTTCCCCGTATGTTTTTGGGTGCTATGTTTGGGTATTTGTACCTCTGGAGCGGCAATATTTTAGTGCCTATTTTGGCGCATTTTATAAACAATGCGGGTGCGGTGATACTCGCTTATTTGCACGGTAAAAACCTGATACAAATGCAAGAAGAAGACCTGCTCAATGCGCCCGTGTATGTGTACGCCACAGCCACGCTGGCTACGGTGGCGTTGCTGCGGTTTATGTACCAAAAAAGATTTGTGCCTCGGGTAATGTAGGTTTTTGGCGCAAGCTAGCGCATTTACACCCGTTGAATTTGGGCTGCAATGAGGTAAAGCACCGCCATACGTATAGCCACGCCGTTTTCTACTTGGTCCAGTATAAGCGAGTGTGGGCTATCTGCCACCTCCGAAGCAAGCTCGATGCCTCGGTTTATGGGTCCGGGGTGCATAATTACGATGTCGTTTGGCAGCTTATCCAGCCGTTTTTTGGTTACGCCAAATTGCAGGCTATACTCTCTTAGACTGGGGAAATACTGTATTTGCTGCCGTTCGAGCTGTATGCGCAGCACCATGGCTACTTGGCACCAAGCCAGCGCCACATCTACGTTGTGGGTGGTGGCTACGCCGAGGTCGGCTATAAATCGGGGCATGAGCGTGGTGGGTGCGCACAGCATTACTTCCACACCGAGTTTTTTTAGGCAAAAAATATTGCTTAGTGCCACCCTCGAGTGCAGTATGTCGCCGATGATGGCTACACGCAAGCCCGTTAAATCGTTGCCAAACTTTTGGCGCAGCGAAAAAGCATCGAGCAACGCTTGGGTTGGGTGCTCGTGTGCGCCGTCGCCCGCATTTACAATTCGGGCATCTATGTTTTGGCTCAAAAACTGCGCCGCACCAGCATTTTGGTGGCGCATTACGATAATATCTACCTTCATAGCCAAAATATTTTTTACGGTATCTATCAGCGTTTCACCCTTAGATACCGACGAGCCAGATGCCGAAAAACTTAGGCTATCTGCCGAAAGTCGCTTTTGGGCAAGCTCAAAACTGAGCCGAGTGCGGGTAGAACTCTCAAAAAAGAGGTTTGCTATGGTAATATCACGCAGTTGGGGCGTTTTTTTTAGCGGTCTATTGATGAGTTCTTTGAAGCCATCAGCAGTTTTAAAAATAAGCTGTATGTCATTGAAGTTTAGGTTTTTTATACCAATTAAATGTTTTACACTTAAATTATCCATTTTCCATAAAAATATTATGCAAAGATACAAAGTACAGTGGTTTTTTTGTGAAAACATTGTGCTAAAAATTGTATTTTTGCAATTGGCAATAAAACCACAAAACATGAACGCATTATCGTACCTATCCAACGCCGAACCTACGGCAGTAGAAACATATTATGAACTATACAAGCAAAACCCAAGCCAAGTAGATGGCACGTGGCAGCGTTTTTTTGAGGGATTTGAGTTTGCGAGCCAAGGCACAAATGGCAGCAGCCACACCGAGGACGTGCGCAGCAGCAATGCCGAAAAAGAATTTGGGGTAGCCAACCTCATTTTTGCCTACCGCCACCATGCGCACTTGCTCAGTAACACCAACCCGATTCGCCCCCGCTTGCCCCGAGACCCTGGCGTGGCGCTGCATTACCACCACCTTAGCCCCGACGACCTCAACACAACTTTTGCGGCTGGCACGCTCATTGGGCTACAAAACGCCACGCTCGCCCAAATTATAGAGCGGCTAAAAGCCATTTATACCCGAGAAATTGGCTTTGAGTTTATGCACATACGCAACGCCGAAGTGCGTGAGTGGTGCAAGCAAAAATTTGAGACCGAAGCCCACAATTACAATTATTCGTTGGATAAGAAACGGCAAATTTTTACGAAAATAAATGAAGCCGTAACCTTCGAAAACTTTTTGCACAAAAAATACGTGGGGCAAAAAAGATTTTCGCTCGAGGGCGGCGAAAACACCATACCAGCCCTCGAGGCTATTATAAACAAGGGTGCAGAACTGGGCGTAAAGCGGTTTGCGATAGGCATGGCGCACCGTGGCAGGCTCAATGTGTTGGCAAATATATTGGGCAAAACCTACGAGTACATTTTTAATGAGTTTGAGGGCAATTATTTTCACGATACTGCCTTCGGCGATGGCGATGTGAAGTACCACTTGGGTTTTTCGTCGCACAGAAAAGCCAGCAATGGCGAAGATATTTACCTTTCTTTGATACCAAATCCGTCGCATTTGGAGGCTGTGGACCCCGTTTTGTTGGGTTATTTGCGCAGCAAAGCCGAGCTGATATATCAGGGCGATTTTACGAAGGTAATGCCTATAATGATACACGGCGATGCGGCTCTGGCGGGGCAGGGCATTGTGTATGAAGTGGCGCAAATGAGCGAGCTGGCGGGCTATGCCGTGGGCGGTGCGCTGCATTTTGTGATAAACAACCAGATTGGGTTTACCACCGATTTTCAAGATGCCCGCTCGGCGGATTACTGCACAGCCGTAGCCAAAATAACCGATTCGCCCGTGCTGCACGTAAACGGCGACGATGCCGAAGCCATTGTGTTTGCGGTGGAGTTTGCGGTGGAATTTAGGCAAAAATTTGGCAAAGATGTGTATGTGGATATGCTCTGCTACCGCAAACACGGACACAATGAGAGCGATGAACCCAAATTTACGCAACCAAAACTGTACAACCTCATAGCCAAACACCCAAATCCGAGGGAAGTATATAAGCAAAAACTGATTGCGCAGGGCGATTTGCAAGCCGATTTAGCCGCCGAAATGGAGCAGGCATTTAATGATTCGCTGCAAGCAAGGCTGAATATGGTGAAGCAAAATACCGTAAAAGCACCCGAAGTGTTAATTAGCGCACAGTGGGACGGCATAGCCCATGGCGGTGCGGCGGATTTTGAGAAAAGTTACCAAACCAAAGTACACAAAAAGGTGCTCGAGCAGGTGCTCGAGGCGCTGACCAGCTACCCAGCCCATTTTAACCCGATAAGTAAAATTCAGAGTTTGCTCAAAGAAAGGAAGCAAAAATTTGTGAACGATAAGCTGGATTGGGCAATGGGCGAACTGCTCGCCTACGGCTCGCTGCTCCACGAGGGTAGGGGCGTGCGTATTTCGGGGCAAGACGTAACCCGAGGCACGTTTAGCCACCGCCACGCTGGTATTTTTGACGAAGAAACCAACGAACGCTACATCAACTTGAACCACATAAACGATACACAGGGCAAACTGAGCCTGTACAATTCTTTTTTGAGTGAGTACGCCGTGCTTGGTTTTGAGTACGGATACGCCACGGCATCACCCCAAAACCTGTGCATTTGGGAGGCGCAGTTTGGCGATTTTGCCAACGGGGCGCAAACCATGATAGACCAGTTTATAGCCGCTGGCGAAAGTAAATGGAACAGAATGTGCGGCTTGGTGATGCTGCTGCCCCACGGCTACGAAGGGCAAGGACCCGAGCATAGCAACGCCCGCCCCGAGCGGTTTTTGCAGCTCGCCGCCGAGTACAACCTCATAGTAGCCAACTGCACCACGCCCGCCAACCTTTTTCACCTGCTGCGCCGCCAGCTTGTGTGGGATTTTAGAAAACCACTGGTGGTAATGTCGCCCAAAAGCCTGCTGCGCCACCCGCTTTGTACCTCCGCCGTGAGCGAACTGGTGAACGGTAAGTTTGAGGAACTGATAGACGATAGCAGCATAAAAAAAGCTGAAAAAGTACAAAAAGTGCTTTTTTGTAGCGGAAAAATATACTACGACCTGCTGCAACGCCAGCAAACAGACCCCAACGGACTGGTAGCCATCGTGCGCTTGGAGCAGCTATACCCAATGCCCGAAACCCAGCTCGAGGCGGTATATGAAAAATACGCAAACGCCGAGTTTTTTTGGGTGCAAGAAGAACCAAAAAACATGGGCGCATGGACCTATATGCTCCGCTACCAAGGCAACCACAAACTTACACTCATAAGCCGAAAAGCAAGCGCATCGCCTGCCACAGGTTTTGCAAAAACACACGAAAAAGAACAAAAATCAATCATAGACTTGGCTTTTGAATTAAAAAAAAACAACTAACATGAGCGCAATAAAACCAAACGGATTTGAGGTGCTGCCTCCCGTTACCAAAAACATACTAATTATTTGCGGGCTGCTGTTTATGGCTACATTTGTGGCTCAAAACTACGGCATAGACCTACAAGACAAGCTGGGCTTGCACTTTCCGCTTTCCAGTCAATTTAAACTGTATCAAATAGTTACGCACCTATTTATGCACGGCGGTTTGGGGCATTTGTTCTTTAATATGCTCTCGCTATGGATGTTTGGCTCGGTGCTGGAAAATTACTGGGGCAGCAAGCGGTTTCTGAATTTCTTTTTGATTTCTGGCTTGGGCGCAGCATTTATACACTACCTCATTTTGTATTTTGTGGAGCTAAAACCCGCCATAGATTTGGTGGAACTGCAACTAAAAACCGCCTCCAACCTCGATGTATTTAAGCTCCAGCAAACCAAAGATGCCATACTTGGCGCACCCAATATTTTGGGCGCATCGGGCGGCATTGCGGGCATTTTGGTGGCATTTGCCTACCTTTTTCCCAACTCCGAAATTTACCTATACTTTTTGTTGCCCATAAAAGCCAAATACGCCATCATTGCCTACATCGCTTTTGAGCTGTACCAAGCCGTGCAGTTCAATCCCAACGACAACGTGGCGCATTTTGCGCACTTGGGCGGAATGCTTTTTGGTTTTATAGCCGTAAAAATATTCAACAACAACCGCAATATTTTTTATTGATGCAAGAACTCATCACCAACAAAGTAGCCCAAAGTGGCTTGGTAACCATAGACCTCGAGCAGTACCGCCCCAAGGGCGCACAGCTTGTTTTTGACGTAAAAGACTACCTGCTGCACGGCTATGTGCTGCAAGAAAAACCATTTAGAGATGCCCTAAAAAACCTCGACTGGCAGCCCTACCACGAGGCGCACGTGGGCGTTTTTTGCAGCACCGATGCCATTGTGCCTACGTGGGCGTATATGCTCGTGGGTACGTATTTGAAAGATGTGGCGCAAAGCGTTTTTTTTGCCAACGGCGAGCAACTAACCATAAACTTGTACCAAAAAGCCCTCGAGGCAATAGATTTTAGTGCTTTTGAAGGCAAAAGAATGGTAATAAAAGGCTGCGGCGACCAGCCCATACCCGCCGCCGCTTACCTGCAAGTTACGCTCGGTTTGATGCCCTACGCAAAATCCATTATGTACGGCGAGCCATGCTCCACTGTACCCGTTTTTAAACAAAAATGAACATAAAATCGCTTGTTTTTATCCTTTTTTTGTGCATTCAAGCCCATGCCCAGCGCATTGGTTGGCTGCCGTTTAAGGGTGAAAACTTCGAAAAATCCAGCCAGAGCATCGTAGGTACAGATGCGCAGGGCATATATATTTATAGCCAAGAGCAAACCAAAGCCATGCTCACCAAGCACACGCATCAAAACGGAAACATTGTGTATAGCACGCCCATTGAGTTTGTGGATAGGCTGAACCAAGTGCAAGACATCACCATTTTTGCGGACAGTACGAGCATTTTTTACTCTACTTTTAACCCGTTTAAAACCAAAACCACGCTTTGGTGTATGCGTGCGCCCAATGCCACAAATGCCCAAACCACGCTGCCCCGCAGGCTCTCGGAGGTGAGCAATACCACCAGCGAAGACGACGAAATAAACCACAATATACGCATTACCAAAGACCTGAAAACGGTGGTAGCCATAGAGGTTTTTTCGCCAAATGCCCGTAAAAAAAGCATAAATATCCTGTTTTTTGACCAAAATCTGCAACGAACCAACGAATATACCTACCAAGCAAGCTACAACGGCTGGCAAATTAGTGTGCAAGATTTTTTGTTGGACGAGGCGGGAAACGCCTTTTTTGTGGTGGCTTATAAAAATGAAATGCAACGCCGAAATAGCCTAAACCAAACGTACTACGAAGTTTTGAAATGCTATAAAAACGGGCAAAAAATGGTGAAAAGCCAAAATATATCAGTGCCTCTGCCGCACGACGACCTCCACCTAAAAATAAGCCAAGCCACCAACCAAGTGAGCCTAATCGGTTTTTATTTTGAGCTAAAAAATGAGGTGTTCGATGGCATTATGTACCAGCATTTTACCGCCGACAGCCTGCAAAACATTGGGGCGAGCTATGTGGCTTTTACCGAAAATTTGCGGTCTAAGTTTGCCCAAACCTTTGCCGAGCGCAACAGTAGATTGAGCGATTTGTCTATCCTGAAAATACTAAACCGCTCCGATAGCGGCTTGGTGGTGATAGCCGAAGTGAACTATAAAGTAGCGCAAAACATGAGTTTTGGGGTGAATCCTGCCATGGGGCGGGAGCTTTTTTACAAGCATTTTGGCGAAATAGTGGTTTTTTGTACCGCCGCAAACGGCACCGTGGCTTGGGAGCAGCTCATACCCAAAACCCAGGTTTGCCGAGAAGATTCGCCCTTTGGTTCGTTTGCATTGCTGCAAAAAACCGATAGGCTGAGTTTCTTTTTTAACGAAGACCTCGACCTAAAAAGCCCGCTCTACCAAGTGGACATAACCAACATAGGCGAGCTGAAACCGAAGGGCGTGGTAGCCGAAAATTTTATTGGTTTTTTTGGTAATGGCAAGCAAATTACGGATAAATCTTTGTGGATACAGGGCATAAAAAAGCGTGAAAAGGGGATTTTGAAAATTACGGAATACTAACATGATTTTAACTAAATTTTTTAACCAAAAACAAGATATAATTCCAATTGGGCTTTTGGGTATTTTGGTTTTTGTGTTTAAAGCCAAGCAGTTTTCGCTGGCGCACAACGAACCACAAATTTTTGGGCTTGGGTTCGCAAAGTTGGGCGTTTCGGTGTGGATACTCGAGTTTTTGGCGGCAATTTTGATTGTGGTGCAGTGTTTTTGGGCAAATAATTTGTTGAATAAAATACGCTTTACCCAAAACCGAACCCAATATTTTGCCTTTGCTTATTTTGTACTCATTGCCCAAAACCCGCAGTGGCTGGCGTGGGGGCGGTGGCACATTGCGGCTTTGTGCGGGCTGTGGATACTCCAAAGCTGGATAGCCATTAGCCAAACAAACGATGCCAGAGCGCAGGTTTTTGGGGCTGGGCTGAAAATGGGCATTTGCTTTCTTTTTTACCCTAATGCCTTGGTGCTGATGCCGATAGGTTTTTTGGCGATGTATTTTATGGGTGCTTTTACGCTGAAAAACAACCTTGTTTTTGTGATAAGTTGCCTTACCCCAATTTACTTTTTTGGGGCGTATTCTTTTTTGTTTAACAAAATGGGTGCGTTTGCGGCATTTACCCAAAAAATTTGGGTTTTTGGCGGCGGCGAGGCTGTGGCGGGTCAGGTTTTTGAAAAACAGGTACTTTTTGGCAGCATTTTACTCATGGTTTCGGGTGTGTTTTTGCTCAACGTGGTTATGCAAATAAAAACGGGCTTGGTGCGCTCGTACAGTGCATTTTTTACTTGGTGTTTGTTTTTGTTGTGCGGTTTTTCGTTTTTTTACGCCAATATATTCGATAGTATTTTGTTTGTGCTGCCTTATGGCGTGTATTTTTTGGCGTGTTTGTTTTTCGCCATTACGCCCCGTTGGTTTTTAGCCGATGCTTTTTTGTTGTTTTTGGTGTGTTTTGTGGGCGTATTGCAGCTCTACATTTACTAAAAAATGCTCACGCTCATACCCAACCGCCAGTACACAGAGGCAGCCATGAACCTGGCTTTGGAGGAATATTGTGTACAAAATTTAGATGCCCAAGGCACGAATTACCTCATTTTGTATGCCAATGCGCCGTGTGTGGTGGTGGGCAAAAACCAAAATGTGCTCGAGGAAATAAATTACCATTATACCCAAGCGCAGGGCATCGAGATAGTGCGCAGGCAGTCGGGCGGCGGGGCGGTTTACCACGATTTGGGCAACCTTAATTTTGCGACCATAAGCCAATACGCACCCGAAAAAATGGGTAACTATCCGTATTTTAATGCGCCCATTTTGCAGGCTTTGCAGGCTATGGGCGTGCCAGCCAGCCACAACCAACGCAACGATATGGTGGCGCAGGGCTATAAAATTTCGGGTAATGCGCAGCAATCCACCAAAAAAAACATACTGAGCCACGGCACTTTGCTCTTCGATGCGGACTTGG
>JAYUJN010000024.1:0-7640 GCA_043765195.1 Bacteroidota bacterium
TTGGGGCATTGTGCGCTACCCACCACCAAGGTAGAGGTAGAAGTAAGGCTTTTTAGTCCACTTGCGCCTGTTGCGCCGTTCGTACCATTTGTTCCGTTGATACCATTTGCGCCTGCGGGACCAGTTGCACCGTTTGCGCCATTTGTTCCGTTGCTACCTGCTGCGCCCGTAGGTCCAGCTACACCTTGCGCACCAGTTGCGCCGCTGCCACCGCCCGTACCGCCGCCACCGCCAGTTGCGCCCCTGCAATCCAGCACGTTTACTGCGCCGTCCAAGTTTGCATCTTCGGCTGGTAGGTCGCCTAGGCCGTTTCCGTTTAAGTCCCAGCAATTTATACCATTTGTTCCGTTTGTGCCTGCTGTGCCATTTGCGCCATTGTTACCATTTGTTCCATTGCTGCCAGCGGGTCCAGTTGCACCGTTTGCGCCATTTGTTCCATTACTACCTGCTGCGCCCGTAGGTCCAGCTACGCCTTGCGCACCAGTTGCGCCGCTGCCGCCGCCCGTACCGCCACCGCCGCCAGTTGCGCCCTTACAGTCCAGCACGTTTACTGCACCGTCCAAGTTTGCATCTTCGGCTGGTAGGTCGCCTACGCCGTTTCCGTTTAAGTCCCAGCAATTTATACCATTGTTACCAGTTGCGCCTTTTGTGCCAGTGGCTCCGTTCAATCCATTTGTTCCATTTGCGCCTGCTGAACCGTTTGCGCCAGTTGGTCCCGTAGGTCCAGCTACGCCTTGCGCACCAGTTGCGCCGCTGCCACCGCCCGTGCCGCCGCCACCGCCAGTTGCACCTTTACAGTCTAGCACGTTTACCGCACCGTCCAAGTTTGCATCTTCTGCTGGTAGGTCGCCTACGCCGTTTGCGTTTAAGTCCCAGCAATTTATACCGTTCGTTCCGTTTGTACCATTTGTTCCTGCTGTTCCATTGCTGCCAGTTGCGCCTGTGGGTCCAGCTACGCCTTGCGCACCAGTTGCGCCGCTGCCGCCGCCCGTACCGCCGCCGCCGCCAGTTGCACCTTTACAGTCCAGCACGTTTACCGCACCGTCTAAGTTTGCATCTTCGGCTGGTAAGTCGCCTACGCCGTTTCCGTTCAAGTCCCAGCAATTTATACCGTTGCTACCAGTTGCGCCTCTTGCACCAGTTGCGCCGTTCGTTCCGTTCGTTCCTGCTGCACCAGTTGAGCCATTTGTTCCGTTTGTACCATTCGTTCCAGTTGAGCCATTTGTTCCGTTTGTACCATTCGTTCCATTTGCGCCAGTTGCACCTCTTGCGCCAGTTGCGCCTACTAAATTACCCAAATAAACAAATCCGCCGTTTGTAAGCCTAAGCGTATCGTTGGCGAAGCTAAGGTTTTGTAGCTCGTTGGTTGGGTCGGTATCTAAGTCATTGTTTGAAGAACCCGAGGTTTTGGCATACAGCGCATAAGGCACTGATACGAGTTCGTAGTTGCTTTGGAGCAAATAGTTGTTGCCGCCCGTTGGGTCTATTTCTACCTCCATGTATTTGTTGTTCACCGCCCAGTTTATGGCGGCAAAATTACCAGATACCACATTGCCTCTACCAATTTGTAGGTTGTACAAACCCAGTAGGTTGGTTACCACATTGTGCGTTTCTGCGTAAATTACAGCACCAGCGGGCGTGGTGTTGTGTATCGAAAACCGCATACTTATGGCTTGGTTGGCTATGGGCTGCCCTGTGGCATCTCGGGCTACCGATTGGTAGTTTATAGCCTGAGGCGGAATTTGGGCGTGGGCGTAACCATTTACAAAAAGCAGTAGGAGCAGGAGTAGTTGTATTTTTTTCATTTTAAGATTTTTCTTTTTAGGTTAGCGGGTCAGATGCACCACGCCGATTTTTTTGTGAGCCGTTTTCTTTTGAGTGGTCGTATTTAGGGTATTAAAAGTAATAGCCCAAACGTACACGCCTGGCGGAACTTTTTCGTTGTTGTAAGTGCCGTTCCAGCCCTCGTCCACGCTGTTGGTTTCGAAAATGTGCAACCGCCAGCGGCTCCACACCACCATTTTATAGTCCAAAAAATTGTTGCTTAAATATACAGGTTTAAACGTATCGTTTAGCCCCGATGAGTGAAAGGGCGTAAATGCCGTGGGCATCCAAATGGTGATGGCGCTATCTACAATGCCCGTGTAGGGCTGCTGAAAACCCTGCGTAACGATGTTGTTCGCACCCACAATGGTTTCGATAATTGGCTCGCCAGATGTAAAAGTAAACAGGGTATTACCCACTATGGCATCGCCGCCAAAGCACCCCAAAACCCACTCGGGCTGCAAGGCGGCTTGGGCATACAAGGTAGCCACAGCCGAGTTAGCAAGCAAAAATGCGCTCACTAAAATTTTTTTCATCATCATCTTTTAGGTTATACTACGAGTAATTTTTTGGGTTACTGTATTCAAAACACAAAGTAACAGATTTTTCTGCTAAAACAGAAATTATTTTTTTAAAAATGTATGCAAAGTCGTTCAAATACTTTTATAAATCGATGAAATCGTTATTTTATCCTTTTTTTTAAATAAAAAATATCGAACAGTCGAAAAATGGCGTTATTGTTGTTAATATTGCATCAGAAATCCACTTTATTTTTTTTAAATGAAAAACCTATTTTCGAACCGTAAAAAATCCCTTTTTCTCATCGTTTGCACATTTTTTATTGCCTCTGGCTTTGCGCTCTTAGAAAACGAGCAGCTCATTATTAAGTACATTATGCAGAGCATTTATGCCAAGCATTATACCACCAAAACGATAGATAATTCTTTTTCGCAAAAGGTTTTTGACGAGTATATAAAGTCGTTGGATTATAGCAAGAAATTTTTGGTGCAATCGGATATTGTGGCACTTGGCAAATACAAAGATGCCATAGATGAGGAGCTGAACGATGGTAGCCGTGAGTTGGTTACTGCCGCCGATGCCGCTTTTTTTAAGCGTGTGCAGGAAGTGCAGGCGTATAGCACCGACATTTTGTCGAAACCATTTTCGTTTGAGGGGCAAGAAATGTACGAGGCTGACGTGGATAAAATTGCTTTTTGTAAGGACGAGGCGGAGCTAAAAGCCCGCTGGACGCAGTTTTTGAAACTGCGGGTGCTCGAGCGGTTGAGCAGTAGCTTAGACGAACAAGAAAAAAACAAACCTGAGTCGCCCAAGTCTTTTGTGGTTTTGGAGCAAGAGGCAAGGGTGAAAATACTTAAATCGCAGAACGAGTACTTTAAAAGGGTGCTGCAAATGGAAGATATAGACAAACTTTCGCTTTTTTTAAATGCAGTTACGAGCGTTTACGACCCGCACACCAGTTTTTTTCCGCCCAAGGCAAAAGAAGATTTTAACATCAGTATGTCGGGGCAGCTCGAGGGCATTGGCGCAAGGCTGTTACCAGAAGACGGTTTTTTGAAGATAGAAGAAATCATACCTGGTAGCCCGTCGTATAGGCAGGGCGAGTTAAAAGCGGGCGATTTTATACTAAAAGTAGCGCAAGGCAACGATGAGGCGGTGGACATAGAAAATATGCGCCAAGACGATGCCATACGCCTTATCCGTGGTAAAAAAGGCACGGAAGTGCGCCTAACGATTAAAAAAGCCGATGGGCAAACCAAAATCATTTCGTTGATTAGGGACATTATTCAGTTTGAGGATACTTTTGCAAAGTCGGCGATTATAAACAATGGCAAGGAGCGTGTGGGCTACATATTTTTGCCTAAGTTTTATGCCAATTTTGAAACTGCGGGCGGTAGAAGCTGCGCCAAAGATGTGGCGATAGAAGTGGCGCACCTCAAAAAAGAGAAGGTTACGGGCATTATTTTGGATTTGCGTGGCAACGGTGGCGGCTCGTTGAGCGACGTGATAGATATGTCGGGTTTGTTTATAAAAAATGGACCTGTGGTGCAGGTGAAATCCAGGGATAAAGCGCCAGAGGTTTTTAACGACAACGACCCCAAAATACAATTTGACGGACCGATGGCGGTGATGGTAAACGGGTTTAGCGCATCTGCCTCCGAAATTTTGGCGGCTGCCATGCAAGACTACGAGCGGGCGGTGATTGTGGGTACGCCCACTTTTGGCAAGGGTACGGTGCAGCGGGTTTTTAACCTGCCCACCAATGCAGGCGCAATTAAAATGACGATACAAAAGTTTTATAGAATAAACGGCGGAGCTACCCAACTGCGTGGCGTAACGCCCGACGTGGTGCTGCCCGACCTGTACGCAGGCATGAAAGTAGGCGAAAAAGAAGATAAATTTGCGATGGCGTGGGACGAAATACCAGCTCAAAAATACGATACTTATGGCTTGAATACGCCCAAAATGGCACAAATTCGCAAAAACAGCCAAAAAAGAACCGCAGCCAGCCCAGATTTTATTTCTTTGGAAAAACAAGCCAAGCATTACCAAAAACTAAGGGACAATACCAAAATTAGCCTGAACTTACAGGAATATAGGCTAAAAATAAAAGAGGATAGGGCTGCAAACAAGCAGTTTGAAGACGGCACGAAGAACGTGGTGGGCAACTTTAAGTTTGAAACGCCCAGCGACGACCAAGCCTTGGTAAGCAGCGATACGGTGCGCACACGCCTGCAAAACGACTGGTTTGGCAAGCTCGGTAAAGATGCGCAGCTTTTTGAAACGGTGCATATCGTAAAAGATTTGAATAAATAAAAATGTAAAAACGCATTGGCTAAGTATTCTTAGTTCAATGCGTTTGGTTGGAATTGCAGGCGCAACTTGATTTTAAGTTGCTTAAAAAACTCGTGAATTTAGCTACAAAAAGCATAAAAAATGGACAAAGAAAGGCAGTTTGCGGACGAAAAAAATGAAATAAGCGGCGTTACTAAGTTGCTTTGGTGGATAGCCACAGCCCACTATCCAGTGCTGAAAAACTGCCCAACCGACTACATTCGCACGTCCATAGTGGGTACGGTGGTGGTGGTAACGTCGCTTGTGGGCTTTGCCTCGGGGTTTTACTTTTTTAGGGTGCTGACCGACAACGTTTTTTATGCGCTGATATGCGGGCTTTTGTTCGCCTTCATCATTTTTACGTTGGATAGGCTGCTCATTGCATCTATGACCAAAAAAGTGAGCCTCGATGAGCCAAATGCTGGGGCGGGCGAGCTGGGTGTGAATGCAAAAACCAACTCTGCTGCTGCGGGCGGCGAAAATTCGGGCATCGGCGCAAAGTTCATTGTGTTGCGATTGTTTATTTCTATTATCATTGGCTTGCTTTACTCCGAGCCTTTGGTTTTGAGTTTTTTTGAAACAGAAATCGCCGACCAAGTAGAAATAAACAAAGATGCGTATTTGAAAGAGCGCATGGCGAAGCATTTGTCGGTGGATACGCTGCAAATTGAGCAAATAAAAAGCCAGTTGAACAGGATACAAACCGAACGAAACAAGTACAAAGCCGACTTGGATAGCTCGTATAAGCAGTTTAAAAACGAAATGGACGGCAGTTATGGCTCGAGCGGCAAGCGAGGATATGAAAAAATAGCCAAACAAAAGGAGGTGCGCTACCTGGATTTGAAAAAAATACATGATACGTTTGTACAGCGCAAACAAGCCGACACCGATACGCTGAACAACCAGTTGGAGCGGATTAGAAACGAAAGTAGGAACACATTGCTAAGGGAAACCAAGCGGCTGGCGGTGAAAAAATCGGGGTATTTGGACAAAGAAACTGCGCTTGTGAACATTATGGAAAAACACCATTCGGTGATTTATAAATATGCGCTGTTGCTCCTGTTTTTTTTGATGATTGACATTATGCCGCTGCTCACCAAGCTGTGGTTTAACGCAGGGAGCTACGAAAAAAAGCTGTTTATTGCACAAAAGCAGGAGGTGGGCAATTCGCTATCGAGGCTAAGGCTGGCGCAAGAAAAAATGTACGCCGACGAGCGGGTGGAACTGACCGATATAGCTTTGGAGGAAGAAATTAACAAAAAAATAGCCGTAAAAACAAACGAGCATTTGGAGCAAATGAGGCTCAAAACGATGGACGATTTTTTTGTGCGGTTGAAAGCCAAAAACGTGGTTAAAATAGACGATTTGATAGAAAAATACGGCAACGACCCTCAAATGACCTTTGACGATTTGCTGAAAGAACTAAAAGAACGGCTGGTGTAGCGGCACAAAATTACCGCAAATAATTAACATACAATTGGCATTTTTGGGCTAATTATCAGGTAGTTAGCTCGTTTATGGCTTCGTCCAAAATCTCTAAACCTTTGTGCAAAATGTGCGGCTCTATGGTTAGCGGGCTGAGTACCCTTATTACATTGCCGTAAGCCCCCGAGTTGATTACAATAAGTCCTTTTTTATGGCACAAGTCCACAATTTTTTTACAAAGTTCGGTGTCGGGCTGGTGCGGGTCGTTGTTTTTTACGAGTTCAAAAGCCAGCATCGCCCCCAAGCCACGCACATCGCCAATGCAGCTATATTTGTGCTGCATCGACTCAAATTTTGCCTTTACTATCCTGCCTACTTCCACGCCCAGTTTGTTTATGTCTATTTCTTGCATATATTTTAGGGTGGCGAGCGAGGCGGCGCAGCACACGGGGTTGCCCAAGTATGTGCCGCCAATTGTGCCTGGTTTTGCAGCGTCCATCAGGTCGGCTTTGCCTATGAGGCAGCCTATGGGCATACCCGAACCCATGGATTTTGCCCAGGTGCTTAGGTCGGGCGTAACCCCAAAATGCTCGTAAGCGCCCCATGCGCCCGTGCGCCCAAAACCGCTCTGCACCTCGTCGCAAATGAGCAAAATATTGTGCTGTGTGCATAGCGCACGCAGGGCTTTTAGGTAGCGGGCTGGCACTACATTAAAACCGCCTTCGCCCTGTACCACCTCTATAATTACGGCGGCTAAATGCGCTGGCTCGGCTTGGTAGTAAAAAAAATCGTGGAGTTTTTGTATTTCCAAGTTCACATAATTGTCGAAACCCATGCCGCCGCCATATTTGTAGTAGTTTGGGTAATCAATTCTGTAAACCTCGGGCGCAAAAGGTCCGCAGCCCTGTTTGTTGCTGGTTTTGGAGGTAAGCGTCATCGCCATCATGCTCCTACCATGAAAAGCCCCCGTAAAGCACAAAATCCCCGTTTTACCCGTGGCTTGACGGGCTATTTTTATGGCATTTTCCACGGCTTCTGCGCCGCTGTTGGTGAGCATTACCTTGGTGTGGTCGCCGTGGGGCAGCAGCTCGCTTAGTAGCTCCGCCAACTCGATGTACTGCGCATACATGGCTACATTAAAGCAGCTATGTATCAGTTTTTGGGCTTGGTTTACAATGGCTTCCACCACCACAGGCGGGCAATGCCCAGCGTTTAGCACGCCGATTCCGCCAGCAAAATCTATGAGTTCTCTGCCCTCGGTGTCGGTAATGATAGCACCTTTTGCCGATACGGCGGTGGCATTGTTAAATGTACCCAAGGCATTGGGCAATACGTTTTTTCGGCGGGCAATAAGATTTTCGTGGGTCATTATTTAAAAAAATCGGCTTTTTTGAAGGATTGTGCCACAAATATAGCAGTTAGTTTTTTGATTGACCAATTAAATGAAATAAAATACATTTTTTGCTTTGAAAATCTGAAAAAATGGTGTAAACTTGCAATTAATTAAAGCATTTTGTACATGACCGAATTACAAACCA
>JAYUJN010000025.1:0-36342 GCA_043765195.1 Bacteroidota bacterium
GGGTGTAGCGCAGCTTGGTAGCGCGCCTGCATGGGGTGCAGGAGGTCGTGAGTTCAAATCTCGCCACCCCGACATATAAACCTTAAATGTTAAGGTGTGAGGTGAAATTTAGATAATTTGGGTGCTTCAAAGCTCCTACCCAAAAGCTCCGCTGGACGAAAACAGATAGGAACTTGCGCATATTTAAATGATTGTGTATATTTGTGGCTCATTAATAAATTATTTTGTCAGATATAAACTATCAATCTTTAAAGCCAGCGATAGAAGCGGTGTTGTTCACGGCTTTGACCCCAATAAATGCTGCATCGCTTTCGGCGATACTAAACGAATTTTTGGAAATTGAGTCCACGGAGCAGGCATTGACTGTTTTTTTGGAGGAGCTTTGTGCGTTTTATAGAAAAAATGAAGACTCAGGCTTTGCGCTTGTGAACTTAGGCGGCGGATACCAGTTTTTGAGTAAACCAGCACACAAGGAGCTTGTTAATTTTGTGTTGCAGCAAAATGGTAAGCGAAAACTACCAAAATCGGCGTTGGAAAGCCTGGCAATTGTGGCGTACAGGCAGCCCATTACCAAGCCAGAAATAGAACAGATTAGGGGCGTGAGCTGCGATTATGCCATGCAAAGGCTCTTGGAGCGCAACTTAATTAGTATTGTGGGCAAAAGTGATGCGCCTGGTCGCCCGATTTTGTATGCCACAAGCGAGTTTTTTATGGATTATTTTGGCATTAACGCCATGAGTGATTTGCCCAAAATAAGTGAGGTATATACAAAACAAAATGAAATGGGTGTAAATTTGTAAAAAAATAATAAGTATATTTGCATGATTAAATAAGTCGGCATAAAACCTGTAAAAAACAACCAATGATAGAACCAAATCAGTTTCGTAGAACCAAAATAATAGCTACAATAGGTCCAGCATCGAACAATGAAGCAACCATAGAAGCCATGATGGTGAGGGGTGTGAATGTGTTTAGGCTCAATTTTTCGCACGTGAGGCAGTACGAAGTGCCTCTGGCGACCATCGGTATTATTAGGGCTTTAAACAAGAAATTGGGTTTGAATACGGCTATATTCGGCGATTTGCAGGGTCCAAAGATTAGAATTGGCGAAATTGAAAATGGCATAGATGAGTTGGTTGTGGGCGAAAATTTGATATTTAGCACCGAGCCGTGTGTGGGAAATGCCAAGAAAGTGCATTTGACGTATGAGGATTTTCCGAAAGATGTAAAAAAAGGCGATGTGATACTGATGGACGATGGCAAGTTGAAACTGGAAGCCATAAGTAGCAACGGAACGACGGAAGTGGTAGCCAAAGTGATTAGTGGCGGCGAATTGAAACCTAAAAAAGGCGTGAATTTGCCTAACACAAATGTATCTATGCCATCACTTACGGAAAAAGATAGGCTGGATTTGGAGTTTATCATCGAGCAAGACCTGGACTGGGTGGCGTTGTCGTTTGTGCGTGAGGCAAAAGACATAGACGAACTGAAAGCCATCATTGCCAAAAGTGGCAAAGATATAAAAATAATAGCCAAAATAGAGAAACCGCAGGCGGTAGAGCCTCAAAACCTGGCGGCAATTATACACGCAACAGACGTGGTAATGGTAGCCAGGGGCGATCTTGGGGTAGAGGTGGAGATAGAACAACTGCCGATTTTGCAAAAAATGATTGTGCGTGAGTGCAGGCAGCACGCCAAGCCCGTGATAGTGGCTACGCAGATGCTGGAGGGAATGGAAAAGGGTTTTATGCCCACCCGAGCCGAGGTGATGGACGTGTCGAACGCTATATTAGATGGTGCTGATGCCCTAATGCTCAGTGGCGAAACCGCAAGTGGCATTAATCCGCCAAATGTGATAGAAATGATGCACAAAATAATAGTAACCGTGGAGCAAAGCCTATACGAATATAATTACAAGGGAATACCCACGCAACAAGGCGATACAATGTTTGTGGCGGATTCCATTTGCTATGATGCTACGCACCTCGCCCAGCGTATAAGCGCAAAAGCGATAATCGCCATGACTGCCTCGGGCTATACGGCTCAAAAAATATCGAGTTATAGACCCAAAGCACCCATTTTTGTATTTACGGATAACCCAAAATTGATTATGCGCACCAGCCTTACTTGGGGCGCACGTGCGTTCCTTTATGATGCGTTTGTAAGTACCGATGCCACGGTAAAAGATGTAATAGACGAGTTAAAAGCGCAAAATTTGCTGGAAGTAGGCGATCTTGTGGTAAACACGGGCAGTATGCCCATAGACCTAAAAGGCAGTACCAATATGCTGAAAGTGAGCCAAGTGCAAAGTGGCGACAGCGCAAGGCATTGATAAAATATTAACCACCCTAAAATTAAAGTTATGGAACTATTTGATGAACTGTTAGAAAACCCCTTAGAAGCCAAACCGAGCAAAATATTGTTGGCTATATTTGCGCCAATGCTGCTTTATGGTTTGTTTTCACTTACTTATTTTGCGCACCCAAAGCTGTTTTATTTGTGGGCAAGTCCCTTTTTAAAGATATGCGCCATGCCGTGTATGGCTGTTTCTATCGCTTGGCATTACTTGGTAGGGTTCAAACTGGTGGATACCATAGCCAACCAGCGCAATCCAAATAGCCAAAAAGGGCGGGTATTTATGCTAAGAAATTACTTGGCTTTTGCGGGTTTTATGTTACTTTTCGTGATAGGTTTGTATTTTTTGCTGTTTAATGCGGGTATGCTTACGGGCGGAGCTTCGCTTTCGGAGACTTTTTTGAATAATTTATTCGTTGTTATATTCGTGGTTTGGTTTTTGAATGCGTACCTAAATGCGTCGTTTATAGCCAAATATTTAGCCAAAGTGATTAACCCACGCCGCAGATTAACTTATTTGTTTTGCGCCTGGATTTTTCCGATAGGTGTGTGGTTTTTGTACCCAAAAATGCGCCGTATAAAAGTGAAAAAAGACCATAGTCGCCAGCGTGGAAGGCGTGATGACGACTAAATTCGTAGTTTTTAGCCCGATGTTTTAACCCAAAATTTAATGGAAATCCGTAATTTCGTAGAAAAGTATTTTTTGCATTTTAATGCTGCTGCGCTTGTAGATGCCGCAAAAGGCTATGAGCTGCACCTTGCCGAAGGTGGAAAAATGATGATAACCCTCGCTGGTGCTATGAGTACGGCTGAAATGGGCAAAATATTGGCGGAAATGATACGGCAAGACAAAGTGCAGATAATAAGCTGCACGGGTGCGAATTTGGAGGAGGATTTGATGAATTTGGTGGCGCACGACCATTATAAGCGTGTGCCAAATTATAGAGATTTGACCCCTGAACAAGAATGGGAGCTGCTGGAACAGGGTTTGAACCGTGTAACGGACACTTGCATACCCGAGGAGGAGGCGTTTCGTAGGTTGCAGAAGCACATATTTGCGCTGTGGCAAGAAGCCGAGGCGGAGGGCAAAAGTTATTTGCCGCACGAGTATATGTACAAAATGCTGCGCTCGGGCGTGCTCGAGCAATACTACCAAATAGACCCAGCCGATAGCTGGATGGTGGCTGCTGCCGAAAAAAACTTGCCGATAATTGTGCCAGGTTGGGAGGATAGTACGATGGGCAATATATTTGCGTCTTACTGCATAAAAGGCGAATTGAAACCGACGACCATAAAATCGGGGATAGAGTACATGACGTGGCTTGCCAAGTGGTACACCGAAAACTGTGGCGGAAAAGGCATTGGGTTTTTTCAGATAGGCGGCGGCATAGCGGGCGATTTTCCGATTTGTGTAGTGCCTATGCTCTACCAAGATATGGAAATGCACGAAATTCCGTTTTGGAGCTATTTTTGCCAAATATCGGATAGCACTACGAGCTATGGCTCTTACTCGGGTGCTGTGCCAAACGAGAAAATCACTTGGGGAAAACTGGATATTAGTACCCCAAAGTACGTGATAGAGTCCGATGCTACGATTGTAGCACCCCTGATTTTTGCTTATTTGTTGAAAATGTAATTTTATTGATTTTTTTTCGAAAATAATTTGTTTATTTATGAAAAACGTAGTTATTTTGCGCCCTGTAAACAATGAGAAAAATATATGTCAAAATTAAGGAGAATAGTAGATTATAAGAATTTATCGAATGAATTAATAGATAAATTAGATGCGTTGTACCCTGATGGGTACGAAGATAAGGACTTTGTGAAGTTTCAGAATGCGCAAGGCGATACCATAAGTGCGATACCGCTGGAAACGGACGACGCTATGTTTTTGGTAAAACTGACTACGATAGTGCGGGAAATAACCGAGGACGTGGAGATAGAAGACCCCGCCATACTGGAAGAGGAAGCGCCCTCGAACGAGGAGCAGGAAAAAGATGAGTTTAAGCCCGAGCAGGAGGAGCTGAAGGAGGAAGGTAAGGATTATATAGAGGGGTACGATGTAGCCGAGGAAGAGCCTTATGAGGACGAACCAGACGACGATGAAGAGCCTTACGACGACGACCAAGACGATGATTATAACGGGAAACCTCGGAAAAATAGAGGCGGCTCGGATTATGATGAGGACTATTGAAGAAGTTAGTTAAGCAACAATTGCCAATGAAATAAATGGCTATTTTGAAAAAATAGCCATCGAGATCCCTGCCCCCAAAAACCGAAGGTTTTTGGGGGCAGGGATTTTTGTTGATGGGCTTGTTGCATCATTTGGCTCTACGGTTTTATTTGGTGTTTTTATTCCGCCATTTTTATGTCGAGCCAAGGCGTTGGTTTGTATTTACGGTTTTTGTTGTTGTTTTTACGCCGAGCCAAGGCGTTGGTTTGTATTTGTGTGTTTTTACGGTTTTAGTATTTTATTTTGGTATTTTGGTTTTATCTGTTGGTAGTTTTACCATTTATCACTGGTTTTTTTGCGCAAAAAATCTATAAAACCGCAAAACATGGCGTAGTTCATGTGTATAAAATGCCGTGCCGAGCGCAGTACTTTTACCTCAATGTCGGCGTAGTAATTTAGAAAATAATCGGTGATAGCACCCGCATAAAACAGCAACTGGCACACGCCCACCACACCCCACCAACCGCCGAACCCAGCCATGAGTGCCATGCCCGACACCAGCAGCGTAGCCAAAAGCACCCACCCACCCCAACGTATTACCTTGTGCGACCAAAAAACCCATGCCCGAACACCATAATGAGGCAACAACATTCGCCAAAAATAACCTAAATTCTGATAATTGCCCGTAGCCATGCGCCGTTTGCGCCTGAATTGCAGCGCATCATCGCCTGAAATAGCCATGCTACACACCGCATTTTTTGCATATACCACCCCAAAATTTTGGCGCAGCACCTGCATCACCACAAAAAAATCATCTACGCTAAAACCCTTAGGCACAGGCACATACAAACTTTTGCGCACCGCATAGCAAGCACCGTGTGCACCCATTACCGCCCCCAGCCGCCCCTCGCCGAGCTTGGTGCGCAGCTCCATCGTGTTGTAAGTTAGCTCCTGCGCCACCACGCCCGCCGAACCCAAGCCGCTGCTCACCAAATGCCCCTGCACGCCGCCAATTTTTGGGTTTGCAAAGGGTTTTACGAGTTCCAAAATGGTTTCTGGCTCAAAAAAAGTATCGGCATCGGTCAAAATTAAAATTTCTGACTCGCAAGTATTAATGAGCGCATTTATAATTTGGGGTTTACCCGTGCGCACCTCAAAAACCCGAAATGACAACTGGTTAAACTCCGCCGCCAACCGCTCCAAAATGGCGTTTGTGCCGTCGCTGCTGTTGTCGGAGCCAACCAAAATGCGCAGCCTATCCAGCGGATAAGTGGTGGCAAGGCTGCTGCGAATTTTTTTTTCTATCACCGCCTCCTCATTGTAAGCCGCCAGCACAATACAAACCGTGGGTAGCTCCGAGGGCGAAGCAAATCCTTGAAAAACTTGGTCTTTTTTGCCCAAAAAGTACATTATTTTAGGAAAAATAAAATAACTATACACCAAAAGCCCAAATGAAAAATAAAATAACACGTCCATCTTGCAAAATTACATCTTAAAATCTTGTATTTTCTGAAAAAATGTTATACTTTTGATGCAAAATTCTAAAACCCAAACATGAAAAAAGCATTTTTTACAACATTGGCACTAACCATGTGCATCGTGCAGCTCTTTGCCCAAAAAGTAAAACACCCCGAGTGGGCAAAAAACGCCGTAATTTACGAGGTAAACGTGCGCCAGTTCTCGCCCGAAGGCACTTTTGAGCAGGTAACCAAAGACTTGCCCCGCCTAAAAAAACTGGGTGTGGATATTATTTGGCTCATGCCCATACACCCCATAGGCAGCGAAAAACGCAAGGGAACGCTGGGCAGTTATTATGCCGTGAAAGATTATGAAGCCGTGAACCCAGAGTTTGGAAACGTAGATGATTTTAAAAAATTGGTGAAAACAGCCCACAAAAACAACCTAAAAGTGATTTTGGACTGGGTGCCAAACCACACCGCTTGGGACAATATTTGGTTTAAACCCTACCCCGACTACTACGAGCGCAACGAAAAAGGCGATTTTTATTCGCCGTTTGACTGGTCGGACGTGGTGAGCCTGAACTACAAGAGCCAAACGATGCGTGAAGACATGATAAAAGCCCTGAAATTTTGGATAAAAGAATGCGATATAGATGGATACAGAATGGACGTAGCCGCCGAAGTGCCAGATAATTTTTGGGAGGAGGTGTACCCACAACTGAACAAAATAAAGCCAGTTTTTATGCTTGCAGAAGCCGAAAGAAAAGAACACATCAGCTATTTTGATGCTTACTATGGCTGGGATTTTTTGAAAAAAATAAACCAAATAGCCGCTGGACAAACCACCGCCAACGCCTTAGATACCTTTTATACGAAACACAATACGAAGTATCCAGCGAGTTTTTGGAGCATGAACTTTACCACAAACCACGACGAAAATAGCTGGAACGGTACCGAATACGAACGCATGAAAGCGGGCGCAAAAACCTTTGCGGTGCTCACGTTTACCGTGCCAGGCATACCGCTCATTTACACGGGGCAAGAGTCGGCATTCAACCGCCGCTTGGCGTTTTTCGAAAAAGACCAAATAGACTGGGGTAGCTACGAACTAACCAGTTTTTACAAAACCCTAACCGATGCCAAACACAAAAATGTGGCGTTGTGGAACGGCGAACTGGGCGGCAGAATCACAAAAATAGCCAATACTACCGAAAAAGCCGTTTATGCCTTTACCCGAGAAAAAGATGGCAATAAAGTGGTAGTAATACTAAACTTGACCGATAAAGCCCAAAAAACCAAGCTAAAAGGCAGTACCTTTACGGGCGATTACAAAGACATTTTTTCGGAAAACAAAAAAGAAATAACCGCCCTAAAACCCAACCAAACCTTCGAGCTTGGTGCGTGGGAATACAAGGTGCTGGTAAAAGAAAATTAAAACCCGTGTTGGCACAAGTTTTTTTTAAAAAAACTTGTGCCAACACTTTAAAAAAACACAATGAACCACCGCTATGGCACTGGGTACAGCAGCCCAACCAGCCGAAAAAACGAAACCATACTGCCCGAAGCCGTCGACTCCATAGCCCTCACCATTATTTTTTTATTGATGATTATCGGCTGGGTTTCGGTTTACACCGCCGTGTATGATGCAGAACACCAGAGCATTCTCGATTTTTCGCAGCGGTACGGCAAACAACTTATTTTTATAGTTACAGCCCTGCTGCTTTTTTTGGTGATAATGAGCATCGATTACCGCTTGTTCGAGAGCTTGGCTTATGTCGTCTATGGTTTTGCGGTGTTGCTGCTTATTGCCACCATTTTTTTATCTACGGACATAAAAGGGTCGAGGTCATGGATAAAAATCGGTAATTTTTCGCTGCAACCCGCCGAATTTGGCAAGTTTGCCACCAGTTTGGTGCTGGCTGCCTTTTTGGGCAAAGCCGAAGAGGGTTTTAAGTCCGTGAAAATACGCTTGATTTCGGCGACAATGGTTATAGTGCCTATCATCATTATTTTATTGCAAAAAGAAACGGGTTCGGCACTGGTTTATTTCGCATTTATATTCATGTTTTACAGGGAAGGATTGCCTGGCGAATACCTACTTTTGGGCTTTTTAGCTATTATTTTGGCGGTTTTAGCCCTCATTTTCAACAAATACATTATTTTGGCTGTGGTAGCTTGTGGGCTTTTGTACTACATTTACCAAGCCGCAAAGCGCATCGAAGCCGCAAAAATGGCGGGTATTATCTTTTTAGGAGCTACTATGCTTGTTTTTAGCGTTAATTTTATGTTCAACAACGTGCTTCAACCCCACCAGCGCACGAGGGTAAATGTGCTTTTGGGTACAGAAATAGACGACAAAGGTGCGGGCTACAATGTGCGCCAGTCGCTCATTGCCATAGGTTCGGGCGGCACTTGGGGCAAGGGTTTTTTGCAAGGCACGCAAACCAAATTTGATTTTGTGCCAGAGCAAAGCACCGATTTTATTTTTTGTACCATCGGCGAAGAGTTTGGGTTTGTGGGCAGCACGGTTTTATTACTGCTTTTTTTGGGGTTAATTTACCGTTTGGTCGTCATAGCCGAGCGCCAGCCCGACCGTTTTGGTAGGGTTTATGGCTATTCGGTGGCATCTATCATTTTTTTTCACGTGCTGGTAAACATAGGCATGACCATCGGTTTGCTGCCTGTAATCGGCATTCCGCTTCCTTTTGTGAGCTATGGCGGCTCGTCGCTGTGGGCGTTTACGTTTCTTATTGGCATTCTTATGCGGCTGGATAGCCGCCGCAAAGCACTTTGGCGTTAAATTTTTGGGTTTCCTAATACAATTAAAACAATGTTCAAGCAAATAAAAAATTACCTAAGCTGCGCAACTTTGCTCGTGCTGGCACTCGGCTGCAACACCGAAAACACCCAAAATGCCACGCAATTTACCCCAGAAATTACAGCTAAACCTATAAATATTAAAATTCAGCGGCTCGACCAAGACCTTTTTGCCCTGAGCCAAAACCGCATTGGTGTGGAGCAGCTCGGGTTAAAATACGGCAACGTCCTCGATATTGTGCTGCAAAACATCATGGGTTTGCCCGTCGCAGAGCCACAAACTGCGCTGGCGCAATTTTTTTCGAACAAATACATAAGCCAACTTTATAGCGACACCCAAAAACAATTTGGCGATTTGAAGGCTTTGGAGCAAGATTTTTCTGCTGCACTTAGCCGCTACCAAGCCATTTTTCCGAAGCAGCCCGTGCCACGTGTTACGGCTATGCTCACGGGTTTTGCGCAGGCGAACGCCCTAACCGACAGCGGAATTTTGGTGGGTTTGGATATGTTTTTGGGCAAAAACTACCGCTTTTACCCCACTGTGCAAGCCATAAATACCTACCAACGCCACCGCCTCACGCCCGAGTACATCGTACCCAACAGCGTTTATTTGTTGGCGCAAGATGCCCTAGCGAACACCCGTTTGAAGACCAATAATTTGTTGGAAAACATGGTTTATCAGGGAAAAATGCTCTACATATCCAAAGCCATTTTGCCCAATACGCCCGATTCGCTGCTGCTCGGCTACACCGCCGCCCAAACCGATTGGATAACCAAGAGCGAGGGTTCGGTGTGGGCGTACACCATAGAAAACGAGCTTATTTACACCACGCAGCAGCTCGTTATATCCAAATTTATGAACGATGCGCCCTTTACCGCAGGGCTGCCCAAGCAGTCGCCGCCCCGTTTGGGTAGGTATGTGGGCTGGCAAATTGTGAAAAACTACATGAAAAAGAACCCAGAAATTACTATCCCAGCACTAATCAACACCGATGCCCAACTGATACTGAACAAATCGGGGTACAAACCGCAGGCTGGGTTAAAATAAGTTGGTATTATAATTTATACAAAAGCTCGAGGCTATAAATGTGCAAACGTGCGGGTGCTACGGCATTCAGTTGGGTTTGGCGTATGTAGTCCAAGTCCAGCGAAATGTGTTTGCCAAAATCGGTGGAAAAACCAATTTTTGCCCTGTCTCTGTTTAGCCCAAACTCATCTGTGCCTTGCCCAAAAAACCACTCGTAGCCTATGTGCGGCATTATGGGCAGCTTTTTTTGTTTGTATTCCAGGGCTACAGCATTGCGAATTAGGGTTTGTGGCATTTTTCCATTCCTAAAAATTTTGGAGTAACGAAGCCTGTTGCTTATATACAAATCCTTTTTTTTGCCCACATCAAACCGAAATTTTACACGCAAATTGGCATCTACACGGTGGCGAATGGCAGGAATTTCGCTCAATCGGTAGCCCAAACCTATATTTAGCTGCGGCAAAATGCCATAGCCCACATTAAAAGCCGTAAAAGAATTGCTAAGTTGGCTGGCATTTTGCCCAAAGCGCAAGCCTTGCTCCAACACAAAATCGTATTTTTTTATTTGTTTTTTTATGCCCGTATTCGTCCATATTTGCATATCTTGCTGATAAAAATTAGCCGATTGTGCCACACAGAGCTGCGAAAAACAGAGATAAACCGCTATGAAAATTAATAATTTGTTCATGATACATTTATAGACCTCAAAATTAAACCATTTTGGGGTATAAAGCGTTGTTATTTCTAAATATTTTAGGTAAAATGCAAAACTACTTACAAATTATAGCCGATGGGTATGTGGGTTATTTTCATTATTTGACCCAAGAGCTGCTCGTGCCGAGCTGGCACAATTATTTTTATGCCTTGCTTTTGGTTTCGGTTTTGGTGTGGGCGCTCGAGCTTGCCATGCCTTGGCGAAAGCACCAGCCCGCCCTGCGCCAAGATTTTTGGTTGGACGGTTTTTATATGTTCTTCAATTTTTTTCTGGTTTCACTCATCGGTTTCAATGCGTTGAGCAATGTGGGCGTACAGTTTTTTTACGATTTAATGGGCTTTTTGGGTATAAAAAACGTGGTGGTAATATCGGTTGCGGGGTTAAATACTGGCTTGCGCTGGCTGCTCATGCTTGTGGTCGCCGACTTTTTGCAGTGGAACATTCACCGTATGCTGCACCGTGTGCCGTGGCTTTGGCGGTTTCACCAGTTGCACCATTCCACGGCACAAATGGGTTTTTCGGCGCATTTGCGCTACCATTTTATAGAAACACTTGTGTATAAAACCCTGCAATTTGTGCCGCTTTCGCTCTTGGGTTTCGGGCTGATGGATTTTTTTAGCCTCCATATTTTTACCATTGCCATTGGGCATTTGAACCACGCCAATTTGAACCTAAACTACGGCATTTTTAGGTACATATTCAACAACCCAAAGATGCACCTTTGGCACCACGCCAAGGAGCTGCCCAATGAAAAGAAGTATAAAAATGGCGCAAATTTTGGGCTTACACTAAGCATCTGGGATTACGTTTTTGGTACGGCGTACACCGCCGAGCCGCCCGCCGATTTGGAGCTGGGTTTTGAGCATAGCAAGAGCTACCCAACTAATTTTTGGGGTCAGCTTGTGCAGCCTTTTGGCGCAAAAAAGGATAAAAACTAAGCGCAAACAAACCGTATTCGGTGGCGATGAGCCAAGGGTTTTCGAGGTAGGCATCCGTGCAATACGCCGAGTAGGAGAGCAGCACCACGAGGCTAAAAACGACGCTCGGCAGCGCACGGTCGCACAGCAGCCCGAGTGCCAGCAGCGGTATGGCGTACCACGGGTGAACCACCGCAGACAGCAGCAAATACACGAGCATACAATGCCAAAAATGCAGCAAAAAGTGCTTTTTGCGCCAAAAAACGGCTGTTTTGCCCACAAATAGCATGGTAACAAAACCCAAAAACGGCGCTATGATGTGAACTAAATCGTAGCCGTAGAGCCTAAACCCGAACCAGCGCAGCACATAAAAAACGGAGGCATTAAACTCAAAACTGCTGTAATAGAGCTTGGTGCTTTGTAAAATATGAGCAAGGCTATCCGCCCCCAAAAAGCAAAAACCAATGGCAAGCCAGCCCAAAACGGTGGTGCAAAAAACAACCCGTTTTTTCAGGTGAGAAGCATCGTTTTTGGTATCATTACTCCAGCCCAAAAACAGCGGAACAAACAACAAAGGTATGAGCTTGGTGGAGATAGATGCCGCCAAAAAACCTGCGGAAACAATGGTTTTATTGCCCAAAAAAAAGTAAATGCTGCCCAACAAAAACGCCAAATAAACGCCCTCAAAATGCAGGTTGCCAGTGGTTTCTATGTTGAGCAATGGATTGAAAAGGTAGCAAAATGCAGCGGCGTTGTTTTTGAGTTTGTACATAAAATAAGCCGCCAAAACATTGAATAAAACGAGCAATATGCGGGTTAGATTTACGAAAATGAGCAAACTGCCTTTGCTAAAAAAGGCTGCAAGTCCAAAAAAAACTTGGTTTAAGGGCGGATAAATGGAGTAATAATTCGGAGAATTTAGGGCTTTAAAATTTGCATTACTCACCCCGACAGTTTGCAAAAAATCGGGGCTAAGTTCGCTTGGTTTGTAGGTATATGGATTAACGCCGTGCGCCACGGTTTGCCCATCTAAAAAAAAACGGTAGAAATCGTCGGAGAGGTTGGGTAGCGCAAAAAAGGCTGGAATTTGCAAAAAACAATAGGCTACCACCAGGTGCTTAAACCCAAAATTGCTGCGTTTTAGGTAAAAAAATAGCTGCAAGCCCAAAAGTATAAGCACGCTTACAATGAGTTTTTGGAAACCAAAGTCCTGAAAAAATTTGTGGGTTACACGGTTGATGCTGCCATAAATATAGCCGTAAACAGCCATAGAAAGCACTAAAAATATAAAAAGATGCAGGTAGTTGGGTTTGGTTTTTTGCATTTGGGAGCTAATTTTGTGTAAAAAGGGCTATAAAAAACGTGGCTATGTATTTTTTTTGTAACTTTGGAGCTATAACCAATTTTGATATGCAAAACAAACACAAATATAGTATTTCGCTGCTTTTATTTTTTGTTTTTACGAATTATTTTGCCCTTGCCCAAAAAACATTTCCGCAAAATGGCGTGTACGACGACAAAAATACGTATTATGCCTTTGTGAATGCTACGCTTGTGAAAGACTATCAAACTACGATACCCAACGCTACGCTGCTCATAAAAAACGATGAAGTGGTGCAAACGGGTACTTTGGTGGCGATACCCGACGGCGTTACGGTCATAGATTTGAAGGGCAAGTACATTTACCCCTCGTTTGTGGATTTGTACAGCGATTATGGCATCGCCAAAGCCGAGCGCAAGCCTGGCAATGCGCCCGAAGCCCGACTTAGCCCCAAAAAAGGTGCGTATGCCTGGAACGAAGCCATTCACCCCGAGGTAGCCGCCAGTACTTTGTTTGTGGCGAACCCCGAACGGGCAAAAATGTTGCGTGAGGCGGGCTTTGGCGTGGTGCTTACCCACGCCCAAAATGGCATAGCCCGTGGCTCGGGGGCGGTGGTTACGCTCGCCGACGACAAAGAAAATAATTTGGTACTCAAAGGTGCGGCATCGAACCATTTTTCGTTCAAAAAAGGAACTTCGGCGCAGGGCTACCCAAGCTCGCTCATGGGCGCAATAGCCCTCATTCGGCAGAGCTACTACGATGCCGATTGGTACGAAAAAAGCAAGGCAAGCAGCGAATACAACCTAAGCCTCGAGGCGTGGAATGCAAACAAAAAATTGCCACAAATATTTGAAACCAACGACAAATTAGACGTTTTGCGGGTGGATAAAATAGCCAAGGAATTTGGTGTGAGCTACATAGTAAAAACAAATGGCACTGATTATCAGCGAATTGATGAAATAAAAGCCACAAAGTCTGTGCTTATTTTGCCGCTGGTTTTTGGCGATGTATATGATGTAGAAGATGTGTATGATGCCGCACAAATAAGCCTTAGCCAACTAAAACACTGGGAAATGGCACCTGCAAACCCTGCCATAGTAGCCCAAAACCAAATAGAATTTGCGCTTACCGCCAGCGGATTAGACCCCACAAAATTTTGGGCAAGCCTGCGCAAAGCCATCAAATATGGGTTGAGCGAGGAGCAAGCCCTGAAAGCACTTACCGCCACGCCAGCCAAAATTTTGGGTTTGGAAAAAGCCATAGGCAGCTTAGAAAAGGGCAAAAAAGCTAATTTTTTCATTGCCTCGAAACCAATTTTTGAAGACGAAGCCGTAGTTTATCAGCACTGGATAGGCGGCGAAATGTATTTGCAGAACAACTATCCGCTGACCAAAGACCTGCGTGGCGTATATGATTTTGTGGTGGGCGAAAGCAAATATGAACTGAAAATAAAGGGCGAAAATGCCGAAACGCTCAAGTTTTCTTTGCTAAAAGATACGAATAGCATAGATGTAAAACACAAAATTAGCGGCAATTTTATAAATTTGAGCTTTGTGTTAGAACCCAAGCAAAACCCCAACCTTACACGGTTGAGCGGTGTGATAAACGGCACTGGTTTTGGTGGCGAAGCCGTTTTGGCAGACGGCACGAGCGCAACTTGGTACGCCAACCTGAAAACGGCGAGCAGCACGCCAAACGAGCTAAATGTGGATAAAATAGACGAAAAAAAGCCCAAAATAGGCGCAGTAATTTATCCGTTTATGGCGTATGGCAATGCAAAAATACCGTTGGAGCGCAGCAGCATTTTGATAAAAAATGCGATGGTTTGGACTTGTGAAAATGAGGGCATTTTGGAGCGCACGGACGTTTTTATAGACAACGGAAAAATAGCGCAAATAGGCAAGGATTTGCGTGTAAATGCCGCACAAACCATAGATGCCACGGGCAAACACCTAACGCCAGGCATCATAGACGAGCACTCGCACATAGCCATTACGGGCGGCGTAAACGAAGGTACGCAAGAGGTTACGGCGGAGGTTCGTATAGGCGATATACTTGATAGTGAGGACATTGACATTTATAGGCAGCTTGCGGGCGGCGTTACTACCTCGCACATTTTGCATGGTTCGGCAAACCCGATTGGGGGGCAAACTGCCCTGATTAAGCTAAGGTGGGGCGCAGCACCCGATGCCCTAAAATTTGAGGGTGCGGACGGGTTTATAAAATTTGCGCTGGGCGAAAACGTGAAACAAAGCAACTGGGGTGAGAGCAACAACAGCCGCTACCCGCAGACCCGCATGGGCGTGGAGCAGGTGGTTTTAGACGGTTTTCGGCGCACAAAAACCTATACTGCGGCTAAAAATAATGTCAAAAGAGGTGAAATATTGCCCCGAAAAGACTTAGAACTCGATGCCCTGCAAGAAATACTGGACAAAAAGCGTTTTATTACCTGCCACAGCTATGTGCAGAGCGAAATTAATATGCTGATGCACGTAGCCGACAGCGTTGGGTTTCGGGTAAATACGTTTACGCACATTTTGGAGGGCTATAAATTAGCCGATAAAATGCGTGCGCACGGCGCAAATGCCTCCACTTTTGCGGATTGGTGGGCGTATAAATACGAGGTAATAGATGCCATACCCTACAATGCGGCGATTATGCAGGAGCAAGGCGTAAATGTGTGCCTAAACTCCGACGATGCCGAAATGGGTAGGCGGCTGAACCATGAGGCAGCCAAAACCATAAAATATGGCAATGTAAGTGCCGTAAATGCACTAAAAATGATAACCATAAACCCCGCAAAAACCCTGCACATAGACAATAAAGTAGGCAGCATAAAGGTAGGTAAAGATGCCGATTTGGTGCTTTGGAGCGACAATCCGTTGAGTGTATATGCTCGGGCAGAAAAAACTTTTGTAGATGGCATTTGTTATTTTGACCAAGAGAACGACCTGAAAAAAAGCAAGGAAAACCAGTTGGAGCGTGAGCGAATAATCCAAAAAATGCTGGACAACAAGCAAAAAGGCGGAAAAGTGCAGCCTATAAACGCACCAAAAAAACAGCATTACCACTGCGATACCATTTTGGAGAGCTATGAGTAACCTAATTTATAAAAAATGAAACACTATAAAATAATAACCGTGCTGTGTATGCTCGGCATTGTGGCATCGCTGCAAAGTTTTAGGCTCAAACCCCAAAAGCAGCGGGCGTACTGGAACGAAAACTCTAAACTATGGGAGCTACTTTGGGCTTTGGGCGAACCCAAACCCAACCATTATTTTGAATATACGCCCGAGCAGGTGGCGCAGGGCAAAGATTTGGTGCTGTACGGGCGCACCAACCAGTTTCGCAGCGGAAAAAGCAAGTACATAAGCGTGTATTATGCCTGCACTTACTGCCATAATTTGGCGCAAGAAGACCCCGATTTGCGCATCAGCAACCCCGATACTCGGCTGCCTTATGTGAAAAATAAAGGGCTAAAACTGCTGCAAGGCACTACTTTTTATGGGATAGTAAACCGAGAAACGTACTACAACGACGATTATTACAAAAAATATGGCGATGCCGTACAAGCCGCCAACCACAGCCTCGAAAACGCCACGCAACTTTGCGCCGTGGAGTGTTCGCAGGGTAGGCAGCTACAAGATTGGGAGCTAAAAGCGATTTTGGCTTATTATTGGAGCTTGCAATATTCGCTGAAAGATTTGGAGCTGCAAGCCGCAGATTATGAGCGCATTAACCAAAATTTTACGGATAAAAGCCAGCAAGCTACGCTTGTGAAATGGCTCAAAACTTTTTATGCCCAAAAATCGCCAGCTACGTTTACCGATGCGCCCACGGACAAAAACAAGGGCTACGAGGGTTTGGTGGGCAATGCGCAAACGGGCAAAGTGGTGTATGAAATTAGCTGTCAGGTGTGCCACAAACCCGAGGGCGTTTCGGATTATGTGCTGGATAACAGCCAAACCACATTTAGGCAACTGAAAAACAACATGGCGGCGGAATCCAAACTTTCGGTGTATAAAATATGCCGCTATGGCACGCACGCCGAGCCTGGGCATCGCCCGTATATGCCGCATTACACCCTCGAAAAACTAAGTAACCAACAGCTCGAAGACCTTAGGGCTTACATTGTTCAAAAGGCAAAATAGCCATTTTTATACCCAAAAATACAAAAAAAACACGCTACCAACAACCATGACCATAGCACAATTTGTGGCGTTAGCCCTGCAAGAAGACGTAAAAACGGGCGACCACAGCGCACTAAGCTGCATACCCGCCGAAGCCAAAAGTGCCGCCAAACTGCTCATAAAAGACCAAGGCGTGCTGGCGGGCGTGGAGGTAGCCAAACAAATTTTTTGGGAAATAAACCCCGAGCTGAACATAGACGTGCAAATAACTGACGGCACAAATGTGGGCTACGGCGAAGTGGCGTTTTACGTGAGCGGCTCGGTGCATAGCATACTCATAGCCGAGCGGCTGGTGCTGAACGTGATGCAGCGCATGAGCGGTATAGCTACCGTTACCCAAAAAATGGTGGAGCGGCTGGCGGGCTTGCCCACCCAAGTGCTGGATACCCGCAAAACCACGCCGCTGTTGCGGTTTTTGGAAAAAAAAGCTGTAACCATAGGCGGCGGTACCAACCACCGTTTTGGGCTGTACGACATGATAATGCTCAAAGACAACCACATAGACTATGCGGGCGGCATTGAAAAAGCGATTTTGGCGGCGAACAGCTACCTAAAAACCAACAATTTAGACCTGAAAATAGAGGTGGAAACCCGCAATTTAAGCGAGGTAGAGCAAGTACTGAGCTGCGGCGGCGTGCAGCGCATCATGCTCGACAACTTCGATATACCCACCCTAACCCAAGCCGTGCGCCTCATAAACAACCGAGTGGAAACCGAGGCATCGGGCGGCATCACGCTGGATACCATACGCAGCTACGCCGAAACGGGCGTAAACTTTATATCCGTGGGCGCACTCACGCACTCCATAAAAAACATGGATTTGAGCCTAAAAGCCGTTTAATTTAGCTTGGCTCTGATGCCCAAAAAGTACTGAATGCCCATTAAATTGGGCAAATAAAGTGGGTTTTGGTAGTTCAACGCATTGTTTATGCCCGAATACGCCGTTATTTTATTTTGGAAAAAAGATTTGTTCACCGCCAAATTTACCAACAAATATCCGCTGGCGTACTCCGTGGCATCGTCCAAAATCAGGTTGCCGTTTACATCGCCGAAGCCAAACCGACTTCTGTAAACAAAGCGAAGTGCCGCACCAAAGTTGTTTTTTGCGTTTTCGTAGGTGATTTTGGCATTGGCGGTGTGCGTGCTGCGGTTGAACAAGCCGCCGTAATCTTTTTTTGTAACCAGCACCGTTTGCCCTTGCTCATTGCGCCGAAACACCGTACCCGATTCTATTTGCGCCACGGCTTGCAGGCTGCTTGTACCCAAAAGTTGGTAGCCCGCAGCCACATTTACACTCGGCAAAAACTGGTAGTTTACATTGGTTTCCAAGCCTTTTATCACCACATTGCTCACGTTAAAATAGCTAAAAATATTCTGACCGTTCGTTTTGCGTGCCACCACTTGGGTTTCTATGAGGTTGGTTACTTGGTTGTAAAAAAAGTTCGCCTCGGCTTGCGCCTTATTGCTTATTTGGTATTTTGTACCCAAGTTCAATGCCCACGATGTTTCGGCTTTGAGCTTGCCCAAGGCATCGTTGGTAAAAAAAAGCTGGTCTATTTGCCCCTGCTGCTGAAACCTATCTATGCCCGATTTTACTTCTTCGCTGCCCAAAACCGAGTAGCCCACCACGCCATTGTTAAAGTTTAGGTACAATTGCCTAAAATCGGGGGCTTTAAAGCCCCTGCCGATGCTCGCCATAAAGCGCATTTTTGGGCTAAAAACATACAAAATACTCATTTTTGGGCTAATTTGCCTGCCATAAACGCTGTGTACATTTAGGCTCAAACCATAGGTTGCATTTAGTTTTGGGTTGATTTTATATTCTTGCTGTAAAAAAGTATAAAAATTTGTAAACGTTTTTTTGCCCAAATACCGTGTGGCTTGCACCGACTCCGAGTTGTTGCCCATGCCCAAAGTAAGCGTATTTTTGGGGTTGTAATCATACACAATTTGCAGTTCGGGGCGGCTAAAAGTCTGGTTAAAATAGCTACTGTCGTATATATTTTGGGTATTTATGTAAGTGTATTGGTTGGTGGTGGCGTATTTTGCGTGGTAATACCGTAGCTGCAACCCAAAATTTGGGGCGATGCGCCACTTCATTTGTGGGTTGATGGTTTGCTCGGTTACCGTGCCCAAGCCGTTTACTAAAATGGGTTGGGTAAAGCTACCAGCGTTTTGGTCGTCGAGTTGTTTCTGAAAAAAATACTTGCCCGATACCGAAAAATTTAGCTTATTACTTGGGTCAAAAAAAAGTTTTAGCTGCGCCGTGTTGCTTCCAAAGGGAGCTACGGTTTGCCCAAAGTCTTGTGGTACTAAGTCGTAACCATTTGATTGGTAGCGGTTTAAAAAAAGCGTTGCACCCGTTTTGTCTTTCCTAAAATTTGCGGTGGCGGCTGCGTCTAAGGTGTTGTTTGAGCCGTATTGCAGGCTGGCGTTGGCTGCGTTTTCGGTTGGGTTTTTGGTAATAATGTTTATTACACCCGCCAGAGCCTCCGAGCCATACAGGCTGCTGCTCGGACCTTTTACGATTTCTATCTGTTTTACATTGCCCAAAGCAATGCGAGAAAGCTCGAGCGTGCCAGCCGTGCGCCCTATAATGGGTTCGCCATCTATTAAAATGAGCGTGTATTCGGGGTCAAAGCCTTGTAGCTGCACGCCCTGCCCGTGCTGGTTGGTTATATTTAAGCCCGTTTGCTCTTGCAGTATGTCGCTTAGGCGCAGGCTGCCCGTTTTTTCTATGGTTTTTTGGCTGATGATGGTAAGCGGCACAGCCACATCGGCGGCGGAGCGTGTGGTGCGTGTGGCGGTGATGGTGAGCGGCGCAAGGTTGCGCAGGCTATCTTGGGCGTGAGATAAACAGGGCGAAATGAGACAAATAAGGCTGCAAAAAAATAGGCGCATCACAAAATAAATATGCAAATATGGGTGCAAAGTTACGGTAAAATAAGCGTTTTATATACGTAAAAACGCAGTGGCTGGGTTGGCTGCAACCTTTTAATAAATTTATAAGTCTAATCATTAAGATTGGCACAAAATTGGCAATACATGATGTATTATTGCTTATTTTTGTAACCAATGATTTTAGTAAAATTTCTAACCAATTAAACCATTATTCCATGATTAAGTTTTTTCTTGCCATTTTTATACTAATGGCTGGCGTGGGTACACAATTGCGTGCTGCTTCTGCCCAAGATTTTGCGGTGGCTGAACCCGAGTTTGGCGTGCTAAACAGCGAACTACGCCCGTTGGAGGCTTATTTGTCGCTAAATCCAACCATGGATATGCGCCAGGCACAGGCGCAAGTCCCAAATTTGGTAGCCGAAACCAGCCTACCGAGCGCAGGCTTGGCGTTGGCAGAGGGTGCGCCGCCGTTTTTTGGCTCTTTTTGCTGGGGCGGCTGCTTCAATTTGCTGGGCGTGGGCGTGGTTTACTACACCACCGACGGCAACAAAACCGAAGTAAAATCGGCACTTATCGGCTGTTTGATAAACTCGCTGCTGTTTGGCGGCGGCTGGGCGGGCTTTTTATCGTCATAATCGCCCTTAGTTTTTATAATAAGCTGCCGCTAAAATGTTTACAAAAAACAAAAGCGGCAGCTTTTTCATTACTTCGTTGTACGCAAAATTGTGCGCCTTATTCGCCCTGATGCCCTCGGTTATTTGCTTGTAGGTTTCGGCATTGAAGTTCGTTTTTAGCAAATCTGCTTGGTATAAATATTCATTTATGGCATTTTGCACCAAATCGGGCATTGCCCAAAGCAAAACATACATAAGCAAACCCGAAACCAAGCAACCAATAAAACCCACACACGCACCCGCCAAAAAAGCAGTACTTAGCTTGATTTTACCCTCGGAAGCCGTATATTTGTAGCTGCGAATGCCCCAAATAAGCACAAAACCCGTGATAGCCAAGCCCCAATAATGAAAAATGGTGAACGGGCGAGCCACAAAACCCGAAAAAATGAGCGCACAAAGCACCAAAAAATTGAGTAATCCTGCGTATAGCCCAAATTTTAAACCTGTGGCTTTTAATATTTTTAGTAGCATTTTATTGTAGTTTAAATGAAGTTAAATAGTTGTATAAATCTGGTTGCGGTAGCGTTGATTTTTGTTTCAGGTTGTAAAAATAGCACAAAATTAGATACCGAAGCCGCAGAAATTTGGCGAAAGTCTAAAAATAGTTCTTTTTTGAACGCCCAAACCACGCCCATACCCACCGAAGAGCTAAGTAGTTTTGCGGGTTTAAAGTACTTTGAGTACGACCCAAAATGGGTGGTTTCCGCCAAAGTTATGAGGGTTTATGGCGCATTGCCCACCGAAATGGCGGCGACCCAAAACCAGTTTGAGCAATACATAAAAGTGGGCTATCTGGCTTTTGAGTTTGAGCAAAAAAGCTACAAGCTCGACGCATATCAGTCCGTGGGCAGCATCGAAGCCACCAAATGGTTTGTACCCTTTGCCGACCTAAGTGCAGGCGTAACTACTTATGAAACAGGCAGATACTTGGATTTGGACGTGCCGCCCAATGCGCAAAACATAAACGTAAACTTTAATTATGCCTACAATCCGTATTGCGCCTACAACTCAAATTTTGTTTGCCCGATACCGCCCGCTATCAATTTTTTGAATGTTATGGTGCAGGCTGGCGAAAAAAAATACCATTAACTCACCTCAAACGTAGTGCCTTCTAAGGCTAATACGGTGTTTTCGAACGTTTGCTGGGCTTCCTCCAAAATTGGGTTTAGGTTGGGATAGCGTGCCGAAAAATGCCCCAAAATCAATTTTTTTACGTTGTAATGCGCCGCCATTTCTGCGGCTTGCTGTGCTGTGCTGTGAAAATACTGCTCGGCTTTTTCTTTCAAATTGTGTAGGTACGTAGCCTCGTGGTACAGCAGGTCGGTTTGTTCCAAAATCGGCTTCAACTCGGGCATCGGCGTGGTGTCGGTGAGGTAGGCGTAGCGCAGGTTGGTTTGTTTTTGGGTAAACAAAAAGCCCGTGCAGGCTATGCTGTGGCGCAGCGGTAGGCTGTGCGCAGTCAGGTTTTCTGTTTCACAAACAAGGTTAATTGACTGGTTATCAGTGCCTATAAACTGTAGCTCAAACGATAATACAATTTGACTTAGGCTAAGTTGTAGGTCAATAATGGTTTTTAGTTCGGGCGGTGCTGCGATGTAAAGCGGCTGCGTTCGCTTGTTCATAGCCCAATTAAACAGCAAATTGAAAATGCCGAGGTAGTGGTCGGGGTGTATGTGGCTGATGAAAATATGGCTAATTTTGTGGGGTTTTACGCCAAAATTGAGCATTCGAAACAGCGTGCCTTCGCCGCAATCTATCAAAAAAAACTGGTTGCCGCATTGCAAAACCTGTGCGCTCGGAAACCGCCCGTTGAACGGCGTGGCGGAGGCGCTACCCAAAATTGTGGTGCTAAAATGGCTCATGTAACAGGTTTTTTAGGGCTAAGTCGGGCGTGGCAAACGAAAATGTAAAGCCCGCCTCAGATATTTTTTGGCAACTGACACGCTGGCTGCCCAAAACCACTTGTGCCATTTCGCCCAAGGCTAATTTTAGCGCAAATTCGGGTACTTTTATGGGTAAAACAGGCTTTTTTAGCACTTTTCCGATGCTTTGGGTTAGTATTTGGTTGGTAACTGGGGCGGGCGCTACGGCGTTGTATATACCCGAAACTTGTTGGTTTTCCAGCGCAAACACAATCATATTGCTAAGGTCTTGCTCGTGAATCCAAGAAACGTACTGCCTGCCGCTGCCCAAAACCGCACCTGCGCCAAATTTAAAGGGCTGCACCAGTTTTTCGAGCGCACCGCCGTTGCGCCCCAGCACCACGCCAATGCGCAAAATGGCGGTGCGCAACCCAAGCTGCTTACTAAAACCCTGGCAAGCCAGCTCCCACTGCTCGCAAATGGTAGCCATAAAATCGTGGGCTGCGGGGCTGGTTTCGGTAAAGGTTTGCGTAAAATCGGAGCCATAATAGCCCACCGCCGAGGCTTGAACCACGGCTTTTATTTGGTGTTTGCGCTGCAAAAGGGCGTTGATGAGTAGTTTCGTGCCTTGGGTGCGGCTCTCCAAAAGCTCCTTTTTGCGCTCGTCGGTCCACCGCTGGTCGGCTATGCCCGCCCCAGCCAAATTCACCAAAAAATCTATGCCTTCAAACGCTTTGCTGTCTATAAATTGCTTTTTTACGTTCCACACCAAGCTCTCGCAGCCATTTTTTGGTTCTGCCGACCTGCTCAGGTAGCTTACTTGGTAGCCTTTTTTGAGCAACGATTGCGTGAGCAGCGAGCCTACCAGCCCAGTTCCGCCCACAATAAGTACTTTTTTCATCTAATTTTTATCTAAATAAAACGGATTTAAAAACAAGGCTCGCCTAATTATTTCCTACCACAACCTCCAAAAAGCTATCTGGCGAAAGGTAGGTTTGCATCAGTTTTTGTATGCGTGCGGGCGTAATGGTTTCCAGCTCACTACCAAAATTGTGGTAATAATTCATATCCAAGCCGAACAAATGCACATCTTTAAACCTATCGGCGGTGGCAAATGCGCCGTTAAAATTACTAAGCATCACGCCTTTTAGGTAAGATTTTACGGTGCTTAACTCGTCCAAGTCTATTTCTTTTTGGCAAAGTAAGTCTATTTCTTTGTATATTTCTGTAAGAGCCAAGGCACTTACATTGCTGCCTACCTCGGTAAATATGCTAAAAAAACTTGCATTTTTGTAGCTCGCCATGCCCGAACCTATGCCGTAGGTGTAACCTTTGTCTTCTCTGATGTTGCTCATGAGGCGTGAACCAAAGTAGCCGCCCAGCACGGTGTTGGCTATTTTTAGCCCTATGTAATCGGGGTGGATTTTGGCGATGCACAGCTTGCCTATCATCAGGGCGTTTTGTACGGCATCTTTTTTGGCTACAAAGTTTTTTTTGGTTTCTGCGGTGTTTATTTCAAATTCAAATGGCTCATTTTCAATTGTTTTCTCTTTTATTTTTTCTAAATAAGGTATGAGTTTCTCAATCGTTTCTGCGGTGTTTTTGCCAGCCACCATTACGGTTAGGTTTTTATTGTGGTAGTTTTTTTCAAAAAAATGTACCAAATCATCTCTTTTTACGGCTTCATAATCTGCCACATCGGGGAAACGCCCATAAGGGTTTTCAGCCCCAAAAAGGAAGCTGTTGAATTTTCTTCGGGCTAAAAAAGATACTTTTGCCTTGTTTGTTTCTAAATCTTGCAGGTTGTTTTTGAGTATGGTTTTTAGCTCTATTTCGGGAAATGTAGGCGTGCTAAGTAACTCAAAAAAAGTAGGTAGTAAGTCGTTCAAATGCTTGCTCAATGTATTGAGACAAATGGTAGAAAAATCGAGTGCTTGCGAGTTTTGGAGGTATGCGCCACAAAAGTCGAAGGTTTCGGCTATTTCTGCCGCATTTTCGGTGTGCGTGCCTTCTTGCAGTAGGCGGTTGGTGAGCATAGGCACAAGCGGGTTTCGGTGGTAGCGTGCGCCCGTGTCAAATATCAGTTCTATGCGGGTTATGGGTTGCATTCCAGCCTCGAAGCCATAAATTGTAATGCCGTTTTCGAGGGTTTTAACGGTTGGGAGTTTTATTTCTAAGGGTTTAAAGTCCTGTATAGTAGGCTGTTGTGAGCGATTTGTCATTTTAATTGTTGGCAAAAATATAGCTGAGTATTTTGTAGTATAGCTTGGCGGCTAAAAAATTTGGGGCGGGATTGTTGGCTCTGGGTAGCAGCTCCACAATGTCAAAGCCGATTACATTGCGGTTTTGTATCACCTTTTTCAAAAAACTGGTAACCTCATACCATTGCATTCCGCCTGGCTCGGGCGTGCCAGTGTTGGGCATCACGCCGCCATCAAACACATCGAGGTCTATGGTTATAAAAACCTTTTGGGTAAGGCGGTTGAGTGCCAAGTCTTGCCATTTTTGGTTGTCGTGTATGTCGTGTGCAAAAAAACAATTTTCGGGTTTTAGGTGCATTTTTTCGCTGCTATCCATGCTGCGAATGCCTATTTGCACCAAATTTGTGGTTTGTTGCGCCTCAAACAGGGCGCAGGCGTGGTTGGCGGTGCTGCCTTCGTAGCTCGGGCGCAGGTCGGTGTGTGCATCGAAGTGTAGCACAGAAATAGGACCAAAAAAATCTTTGAAGGCACGTATGCCGCCGATGCTTATGCTGTGTTCGCCGCCAAAAAGCGTAACCATTTTGCCTTGCTCGAGGTAGTGCGTGGTGGCTTTGTACACCGCCTCCACCATTTGCTCGGGGCTACCGTTTTCGGTTACGGCATCTGCCAAATAAATGCCATTTTTGTACGGCTCGCTATCGGTTTCTATGTCGTAAAGCTCCATGTTTTCGGAGGCTTCCAAAAAAGCCTCTGGTCCTTTGTCCGCACCCTTGCCCCAAGTGCTTGTGCCGTCGTAGGGTACGGGTATAAGCACTACTTTGGCTGTGTTTAGTTGGGCGTATTGGTCTGGTATGCCAGCATAAGTCATTGTATATCAGGTTTTTATTTGGTGTGTGTGGGTAGTATGTATGGGTAGCGTTCTTGCCATAGGTCTTGCACTTGGGCTATAATTTGGGCTTTTAGGGCTACGATTCCTATTTGTTTTTCGGCAGAAATAAAGGCACTCGCCTGTTGTTTTGCAAAATGCGAGCGCATCAGGCTCTCTATTGTAAGCTCTGGTTTTTCGTCTTCTATGGTCAGGTAATCGGGCAGGTTTGGGTCTTCGTTTTTGAGCATATCTATTTTGTTAAACACCACAATTACGGGTTTTTCGGCTACCCCAAGCTCTTGCAGGGTTTGGTTTACCACGAGCATTTGCTCCTCAAAATTGGGGTGCGACGCATCTACAACGTGCAGCAGCAGGTCGGCTTCACGCACTTCGTCGAGCGTACTTTTGAAGGCAGCCACCAAATGGTGTGGCAGTTTGCGTATAAAACCCACGGTATCCGACAGCAAAAACGGCGTATCGTTTATCACCACCTTGCGCACCGTGGCATCGAGCGTGGCAAAAAGTTTGTTCTCCGCAAAAACATCGGCTTTCGCCAGCGTGTTCATCAGCGTACTTTTGCCCACATTGGTGTAGCCCACCAGCGCCACACGTATGCTTTCTTGCCTACTTTTGCGCTGCGTCGTATTTATTTGGTCTATTTCACGCAGTTTTTCACGCAAAAAACTAATCCTATCCCTCACTATCCGTCGGTCGGTTTCTATTTCTTTTTCGCCAGGGCCTTTCATGCCTATGCCGCCCTTTTGCTTGCTAAGGTGCGTCCACATTCGGGTGAGGCGTGGCAGCAAATATTGGCTTTGCGCCAGTTCTACTTGGGTTTTGGCTTGGGCGGTGCGGGCTCGGGCTGCAAAAATATCCAAAATTAAATTGGCTCTATCCAAAATCTTGCATTTAAGCACCGCTTCCAAGTTTCGGAGCTGCCCAGGCGAAAGCTCATCGTCAAAAATGACAATGTCCACCTCATTTTCCTCTATATAATCCGCAATTTCTTGCAGCTTTCCAGTACCCACAAACGTTTTTTTGTCGGGGTGCGTAAGGTTTTGGGTAAATGTTTTTAGTGCCACTGCACCCGCAGTTTCCGCCAAAAAAGCCAGCTCCGCCAAGTATTCTTCGGCTTGCGCACGGGTTTGTAGCTGCGGAATTACACCCACCAGCACAGCCGTTTCGGGTATAAACTCGTTGTCGCCCCTAAACTTCACGGCTTTGCGTTTCTCCGAAATATCCGAAAGTGTAATCGTTTCGGTTATCCGATTTTGTTTGGGTTTCAGCACAGTCTCGGGGCTGCTCGTCCCATTTTGTGCGCCACGCACGGTATATTTACTTTTTTTCATTGATACAAAGATACAAACTATTTCGCTTTTTTGGCGTAGCTTTGCCTTGTTATTTTTTAGCAATACAAAAACCCACCCTTGAACTATTTAAACGCTCCACAGCGCATTGCACAGCACACAAGTTTGCTCAAAAATGCAGCCGAACAGCTCGGTTTTTCTTTTTGTGGCGTGTCCAAAGCCGATTTTTTGGCGCAAGAAGCCCCGAGGTTGGAGGCGTGGCTGGCGCAGGGCAAGCACGGCGACATGGCGTATATGCAAAATAATATGGACAAACGCCTCGACCCACGCAAGCTCGTGGACGGCGCAAAATCCGTGGTGAGCCTGCTCTACAATTACCACAATCCACAAACTTTTGCACCCCAAACGCCCAAAATTTCGCAATACGCCTTTGGGCAAGACTACCATTTGGTGCTAAAACCCAAACTATTTGAGCTGGTGGCTCGGTTGCAGGCAGCCGTGGGCGAAGTTAATTTTAGGGTTTTTACCGACTCCGCACCCGTGATGGAGCGGGCGTGGGCAGCCAAAAGCGGTTTGGGTTGGATTGGTAAAAACACCAATTTAATAAATAAGGGTAGCGGCTCGTTTTTTTTCCTTGCCGAAATAATTTGCGACATAGAACTCACGCCCGACCACCCCACCACCGACCATTGCGGCACTTGCACCCGCTGCATCGACGCTTGCCCCACCCAAGCCCTCACGCCCTACGGCATCAATGGCAGCCAGTGCATCAGCTATTTTACCATAGAAAACAAACAAGATGCCCTGCCCACCGAGCTTAAAGGCAAGCTCGACAACTGGATTTTTGGCTGCGATATATGCCAAACCGTATGCCCCTGGAACAGGTTCGCCGCACCCACGCACGAGCCACTTTTTGCGCCTGCACCCGATTTACTGGGCATGAAAACCCACGACTGGCAAGAACTCACGCTGGAAATTTACCAAAAACTGTTTAAAAATTCCGCCGTAAAAAGAACCAAGTTTAAAGGGTTGCACCGAAACATCGAGTTCCTCCAAAAGCCATAGAGCTATTTTACCAAGCGGATATTTCCGTGTATGGTTCGGGCTTTTATGCCCTCGAGCGTAATGTAATTTATCACGCAAGTATAATAATAAACGCCAGCCGAAGCGTCGCCGCCAGTCCAGCCTATTTCGGGTTTTGTGGTTCTAAAAACCACCTGCCCCCAGCGGTTGTACGCCACAAAAGCCACCGATTGTACGAATTTATAACCACTAAACGGCTCAAAAATTTCGTTGAAGGCATCGCCGTTTGGCGTAAAAATATCGGGTAGCAGGTATTTATCCGCACAATTGTCCACACAAATGGTATCGGTGGCACTGCGGTTGCCCGTGCTATCCACGGCTACCAATTGATAGCAGCCAGCCAAGCTGTTTTGCGCCAAAAGCTCGTGCAAAAAACTACTATCGCTCGGTAAAAACTTGGTTAGCAACAAAAAATTATCGCTTAGTTTGGGTTTAAAATACAGCTCAAAGCCCGCCAAATCGCTGCCGTTGGTAGCCAAATTGTACCGCCAAGTTAGGGCATTTTGTATGTTTTCGCAGTTTGGAGCTACCCAAAACAACGGAGCTAAGGGCGGTATCGTATCTTTGGGGCTGGCGCATATTTGTTGCGATTTGTTTTGGGTTATCAGCACATCGCCGCTATTTATGGTCAAATGCCCGATGCTTTTCACAAAATAACAGTAGGTTTGTCCGTTGTTTAGGTTTTCGTCTCTATAAAAATTGGTGTAAACCGTAGCCACGCTATCGAACACATTGAGGCTGTTTTTTTTATAAACCACAAAACTGTCGTTTTGCCAAGCGGTGTTGTATTGCCAGCTTAGGCGCAGGGCGTTGGGTAGGGGCAAGGCACTAAGCCGCAGGGTAGAGCTACTCTTAGCGATGCCCACCTTTTGGCTATCTGCCCCAAAATACATTTCTATTTGGTAGCTGTATGGGTTTTGGTCGGTATTTTGTAGGCTATCCAAAAAGCTGGTGTTTTGCAGCAAATAATAGCTCGAGGCTCGGTAAGTAGCTATTTTTTGTCGGCTTGTGTTGTTGTTTTGTAGGGCAGGCGTGCGGTACAGCTCCAGTTTATACGGCGGCAAAAACTGCGTGCTATCCAGTTGGGTGGGGCGCAGCCATTTTAGGGCTATTTTTCCGTTGCTGCTGCTCGTGGTTTGTATGTCGGCTTGGGTAAGCGTGGGCATATCCCGTTTTACGGTGTTGCATAGTTGGTTGCTGGCGGGGCTTTCGGTGCCGTCATATACATAAAAATCTTGCTCCGAAAAAAAAGCCGTAACCACATAGCAATAAGTAGCTCCGCTCGCCAAGCCCGCTCCGTTGTTGGTATCTTGGTAGCTGGTAGCCGAGGGGCGCATGAGCGTATCTATGAGTTCGTAGCCTGTGTTTGGCGGCAAGCCAGTTTGGCAATTGCTGTTAGAAATCGTACCCAAGTTTTGTTTTCTGTATATTTTAAAGCCCCGCATGGTAGGAATGATGCAGTTGTACGGTTGCCAGTTCAGCGTAATTTTTCCGCCCTGCGAGCTGGCGGTGGTCAGTATGGGCGGCGGTGCTATCACTTTTATTTGCCAAGTTTGCAAGTCCACCAGCGATGGGTTGTTCACGTCTTTTGCCCTAAAAATAACTTGGTATCTTTGCTTGCGAATTTGGTTGCAGTTGGGTGTCCATTCAAATGTGCCTGTGGCTGCGCCGCTGGCGTTGGTGGTTTGGGTAAATATTGCCACGTTGGGCATTTCGAACGGTGCGCCGTTTGCCGAAAGTATGATGTTGTCCAGGTCGGGGTCGGTGGCGCTTACTTGCAGGTAGAGCCGCTGCCCAGCCATGATGCAGGTATCGTTTGTGGCGGCTATTTGCGGCGGATTGTTGCTACAATTCTGAATGTCTATCTGCAAATCTCGGGTTACGCTGCCCACCACAATGCCCTGCCGCCACTCGTATATTTTTATGGCGATGTTGTACTCGCCTACAATTACGGGGTTTTGCCACAGCACATTGCCGTTTAGGCTGTCTATTCTGAAAAAACTGCTGGCTTGTGGTGTGCCATAATTGCTCACGGGCAAGCCATTAAAGCCCCTGCACGGCACCAAGGCGTAAGATAGGCTATCGCCGTCGGGGTCGAAGGCATTTGGGTTGTGTATAAAAAACTGGTTTACGCAGCCGTTGTCTATCGGTGGGTTTAGCAGCACCACCGAGTTGTTTGGGGTCAAAAAAGGATTGATTACCAGCGCAGTTTCTATGTAAAACGGCGTGTTTAGCGAGTTCGGAATGTTTATAATGTTTCCGTTGCGGTTTGGGTCTTCGAGCGAAATGGTAAAATTGCCTGCGCCCGAGTAGCTGTGGCGGGCTACGTAGGTATTTTTCTGAATGGCGGGCTGTGCGCTCACCACCGTTTGGCTGGTGCGAAAAATGGTATCCGTTTTTTGGTCGCCCCACTTTATGGGCAGGCTCGGGCGGTCGGCGGGCGACGGAAACTTGGTGTAGGTAACCACCGTAAACTCGTACAAAAAACCCGAAATGTGCCTATAAGATATTTCGCCGCCTCGGTTGTGCGTAGCCCACGCCTGCGCACAGCCCAAAATGAGCAGAATACACAAGGCAAACAAAAATTTACTACGCATTTTTTCGGTATTGATACACAATGTACTATAAACGAAATAAACGAAAAAATAGTGCTTTTGGTTGTGAGGCTCTGTAATAATTTACACAAGCCAAACCCCAAAAGCACCGATGCGCTCAAAAAATGATGTCTTCTAACCCGATTAGTCTATTTGTTCAAAGCGAATTTCTTGGATAAGCTGCTGTTTGCTCACCAACAAAACCCTAAATTTTTCGCCAGAGGCAGATGTAAGCGTACCCAAACCCGACTCGCCGTTTGCGGAGGGCTGGTTGGTTTTGTCAAAACTAAAATTGCGGGCTGGGTATTTGGCTAAAAAGTTTTTTACCATTACTTCGGCTTGCGTTTTGCTATAAATGTCGCTGCGGTCTTCTATAACCACTTTTAGGTTTGGGGCAAAATATTCTGAAAAGATTTTTACGTCCGATTTTTTGATGCCGTCGGCTACCAAAGCGTAAATATCTGCGGCAAATGCCATGTAGCTAAGGAGCATTAAGCTGGCTATGGTTGAAAATAATTTCATTGTGTTCGGTTTTAGAGTTTATGGTTACTCTTTTGTTCTAATGCGTGTGTGATGTTAGTTAATTTATTCACTGCTAAAATAATGCCAAAATAAAATTAATGTAAACAATGTCGCTAAATACGTCTTTTTATCGACGAATATTGCCAAAATACTTTTTAAAACCCCACTTAATTTGTATCTATATTTTGCGTATATTTGCCTTGTATTTATACGCAACCCAAAAATCACCTTTAAAAAACTCTGTGATGAACAAATACCGCTTTTTAGTACTTTTAGGCTTTTTAAGCTCGTTTTTTTGTGCCAATGCACAAGTAGCCAATTATAAGTTGCAAACTTGGCAAGGCGAATTTTTGCCCCAAGAAAACATCGGCAATTCTGTGGTTGATTTGCAGGCTTTTGAGCCATATTTATATAACGATACCTACTATCTGGTTTTGCAGTTTAACGGTTATTTAACCCAAGCGCAACAAAATGAATTTGGTAAAAATGGCGTGGAGCTGCTCAATTATTTGCCCAACTATGCTTATTTTGTGGCTATAAAACGAGGTGCAGACCTTTCTTTTTTGAAAAAAAACAACGCTCGGGCTATTTTTGGTTTTGAGCCTCGGTATAAATTAGATGTACAGCTTACTTCGTTGCCTTTGCCCGATTGGGCGGTTCGGGGCGGTGAAATAGCCGTTGTTTTTTCGGCATATAGCAGTGTTTCGGCAAAGGAGGCAAGTGCGTATTTGGCACAAAAAGGCTATAAAGTAGCCGAAACCGAGTCGGTGGGTTATGGTGTGGTGGTGGTTTTGCCTGCGGCGGATTTGCAAAAACTGGCTGCCGTGCCTTTTTGCGCCAGCCTTGCGCCCGTGCCACCCGTAGGCAAACCCGAAGACCGAGAAGGGCGCAGCATTCAGCGTGCCAATGCCATAGATGCCGCCTATCCGATGGGCAGGCATTACAATGGTGAGGGCGTGGGCGTAGCCTTAGCCGACGATGGTTTTGTGGGTCCGCACATAGATTTTAAGGGGCGCATTACCCAATACACCTCCGCCACGGGCAGCACCCACGGCGATGGCGTGGCTGGTTTGGTGGGCGGTGCGGGCAATTTACTACCCGAAAACAGGGGCATGGCAGACCACGCCAGCCTGTACATTTACGATATTTCCAATTATCCGCACATTACGGCTGCACCCGCAAACTTAGCGCTGGGCATACCCATTACCACCACGAGTTACAGCCAAGGCACGGGCGGCGTGTACGATGGTTCGGCTACCGACATAGATGCGCAGGTGCGCCAGTACCCACAGTTGGTGCATTGTTTTTCGGCGGGCAATGCAGGCTCGGGTTGGAGTACGATTACGGGCGGGCGCAAAGCGGCAAAAAACGTTTTTGCCGTAGCCAACCTCGATGAACTAGACCTGATAGAACCCAGCAGCAGCCGTGGACCAGCCCAAGATGGCAGGATAAAACCCGACATAGCCACGCACGGGCAGGGGCAAACCTCCACCGACGAAAACAACACCTATCAGGTTTTTGGAGGCACTTCGGCGGCTTCGCCCAGCTTGGCTGGCACCGTAGCCCAGCTCTACCACGCATACAAAACCCTCCACGCCGATACCTTGCCCCAAAGCGCACTCATAAAAGCCGTGATGCTGAACACCGCCCAAGATTTAGGCAATGCCAACGTGGATTATACTTACGGTTACGGTAGGCTAAATGCGCTAAGAGCCGTAGAAACCCTCGAGCAAAACAGGTACATTGCCAAAAGTGCCACCCAAAACTCCTTGGATAGCATAACCATAAATGTGCCAGCCAGCGTAAGGCAGCTCAAAATAATGACCTATTGGCATGATAGAGAAGGCGTAGCCAGCGCAAACCCGAGCCTTGTAAACAACCTAAACACCAACTGCAAAGCACCCAACGGCGTGAGCTACACCCCATTTATACTGAGTGCCGCCAACCCAGCTGCCGTGGCTGTAAGCGGCATAGACAACCTAAACAACTCCGAACAAATAACCATAAACACGCCCGCAGCGGGAATTTATACCGTTTATATAAATGGCGCAGCCGTGCCGCAAGGTCCACAAAAATACACCATCACCTGGGATTTTGTAACCGACGACGGCGTTACGCTTACCTACCCGATTGGCGGCGAGCGTTTTGCGCCCTCCACCACAGAGGTAATTCGGTGGGACGCACCCACCAACGTGGGCAACTTTGCGCTGGATTATGCCCTAAACAACGGCGCATGGGTAACCATAAGCAATGCCATAGCCGCCAACCAACGCCATTTTTCGTGGAGCGTGCCAGCCAACATAAGCACAGGCAACGTAAAAATGCGCATTACACGCTCTGGCATCAGCGACCAAACCAACGCTCCTTTTTCCATAGCCAGCACGCCCGCAGGTTTGCTCATTACCAAAATTTGCCCCGACAGCACAACCCTACAATGGAATGCCATAAATGGTGCTACGGGCTACGTGCTGTACAAACTCGGCGCAAAGTTTATGGACGAAATAGATACCGTTTACAACAAAACCAAATATACGTTTGCGAACCTAAACCCAAACATAGAAGATTGGCTCGCCGTAGCCAGCCTAAGTGCCAACGGCGGCATAAGCCCTCGCAGCCAAGCCATTCGCAAGCCAATTGGGCTATTGAACTGCGTTGTGGCTGTTGATGCCGCATTGCAAAGCGTTACCAGCCCCGTAAAAGGCAGTTTGTCTAATTGTAATGGCGCAATTACTGCGATGCCTGTAACCATTAACATAAAAAATACTGGGCTAAACCCAATAACAAGCCTAACTGCTACCTATACCAACAACGGAAATTTGGTATCGGAACAAATAAATACCACCATTGCGCCCAATGCCATTTATACGCACAATTTTGCTACGCCATTGCCTGTGGTTGTAAATGGTAGTTATAATGTGGTTATAGCCCTAAATTTAGCGGGCGATGGCAATGCGTTTAACAACCGAGATACCATACCGTTTACTTATACGCTGGTTCAAGCTATGCCTTATACCCAAAACTTAAACGTAGCCGCTAATTTTTCGGCTGCAAAAATAGACCTTGAAAACCCCGACAACACCACCACTTGGGCTTTGGTGGGCGGCATAACCAATGCAAATGGTTCGGCGGGTAAGGCTGCAAACGTCAATTTTTTTGATTACAACACGGTAGGTGCTATCGACGGTTTGCTGCTACCAATCATAGATTTGAGTACCGCCACTGGTGCGGTGTTGCTTTTTGATGTGGCTTACCAGCAGTACAGCGCAAGCTACACCGACGGACTAAAAATATCGGTATCTACGGATTGTGGCGTAACGTATAGCCCGAGCAGCTACAACCGCACGGGTGCGGCGTTGGCTACCATCACTGGGTTTAGCACCACCAAACTGGTGCCGAGTGCCGCCAGCCAGTGGAAACCTGATACTTTGGACTTAACGCCTTATTTGGGCAATAAAATACGTGTGAAATTTATAGCTGTAAATGGCTACGGAAACGATTTGTACATAGATAATTTTGAGGTAAAAGCGACCAATGCGCAGCTTGCCACCGATTTTAGTTTTACGAGCAATGCGTGCCGCAATGCCACTATCACGTTTACCAATACGTCGGCGGCTACGGGCGTTACGAGCTGGAACTGGAACTTTGGTGCGGGTGCTAGCCCAGCCACGGCTGCCACAGCCGGACCGCACACCGTAACTTACGCCAGCGCAGGAGCAAAAAACATTAGCCTAACCATAGGCAATGCGGGCGGCGGCAGCGGTACGGTTTCTAAAATGAAAACGATAGAAAATGTGGTAAATACTTCTTTTTCGGTGAATAGAAGCAGCCTTACCGCCAGTTTTACCGCCAGTTCTGCCAGCAGCGATGTATTTGCATGGGATTTTGGCGATGGCACTACATCTGCCCTACAAAACCCTACGCATACTTATGCTGGAATAGGTAGTTTTTTGGTAAAGTTAAAAGTGAGCAATAGCTGTAATACGGATAGTACGCAGCAGAGCGTGGTTTTGCCTGTGGTGGGTGCCGATGCGCTGCAAAAAACGCCTTTTGGGCTGTACCCAAACCCGACCCGTGGCAATTTTAATTTGGTGTTGGCGGACAATAGCGCACGTATTTTGGTAAAAATAACCGATGTAACGGGCAAAACGGTGGCGAATTACGATTTTGAAAATGCGAGCAATGCGGTTGTAAATTTGCCGAGTTATTTGGCTAACGGAATGTATTTTGTGCATTTGCGCCTAAATGATGCGGAATATAGAACCAAAATAGAGCTTATAAAGTAATGCTGAAAATAATAGGTTCGTTTGCGCAGTTGCTTACCATGCGCAATTTGCCGCTGGCTGGACCTTTGGCGGATAGCCAGCTCGAGGTGCTGGAAAACGTGGGCATATTGAGCGAAAATGGGCGAATTTTGGAGGTAGGCGATTTTGAAAAGCTGGTAAAAAGCCACCCAGCGGCGGTTGTAGAGCGGCTGCCACCGCATTGTGTGGGGCTGCCAGGCTTTGTGGATTGCCACACGCACATTTGTTTTGCGGGTAGCAGAGCCAATGATTTTGCGCTGCGCAATGCTGGCAAGAGCTATCTGGAAATCGCCGCCGCAGGCGGCGGCATCGCCGATACCACCCAAAAAACACGCCTTGCTACCCAAACGGAGCTTGCCCAAACTGTGGCGCAGAGGGCTACAAGGCATTTGCTCGAGGGTGTAACCACCACCGAGGTAAAAACGGGCTACGGCTTGTCGGTAAATGAAGAAATAAAAATGCTGGCAGCCATAGCCCAAGCCCAGCAACACACACATAATGAACTGGTTAGTACTTGTTTGGCGGCGCACATTGTACCCCAGCCCTTTGCTTCGGCTATGGATTACCTGCACGTGGTGGTGGCGGAGCTGCTGCCCCAAATAAAGCATTATTGCAACAGGGTAGATGTTTTTGTGGAGCAAAAAGCCTTTGATGCCACCGCCGCCAACTGGTATTTGGGGCAAGCCAAAGCCTTGGGTTTTGAGCTTACGGTACACGCCGACCAGTTTAGCGTGGGCGGCAGCCAAGTGGCTATACAAAACCACGCCCTGAGCGCCGACCACCTCGAGGCATCTACCGAAACCGAAATAACGGCGCTCGCCCGCAGCCAAACCGTGGCGGTGGCACTGCCAGGCGCATCGCTTGGGCTGGGTATGCCGTTTGCGCCCGCCCGCAAGCTGCTCGATGCTGGGGCAATGCTCGCCATCGCCTCCGACTGGAACCCAGGCAGTGCGCCCATGGGCGACCTGCTCGCCCAAGCCGCCATACTGGCTACCTACGAAAAACTGACCACCGCCGAAGTGCTGGCAGCCATCACTTACCGAGCCGCAAAAGC
>JAYUJN010000026.1:0-34880 GCA_043765195.1 Bacteroidota bacterium
TGGGTTTATTATTTACCTTTTGGCACAATACCAAAAGCGTGGCATCGGCTACTTTGGGCTTATATGTATGAGCTTGGTTTTGGCGGGCGCACTGGGCAATATCATAGATAGCGTGTTTTACGGCGTGGTTTTTGGGTATGAGTCGCTGTTTTTTGGGCGTGTGGTAGATATGCTCTACTTCCCTATTTTCAAGGGTTATTTGCCCGATTATTTGCCTTTTTGGGGAGGCGATTATTTTGTGTTTTTCCGCCCTATTTTCAATATAGCCGATGCCGCCATAAGCGTAGGTATGTTTTTAATCATTCTTTTCCAAAAGCACTTTTTTAAGGGAATAACGGAATAGCAAGGTTGTACAACCAAAATTCTATCGTACTTTTGTACCGAGGTTTAAAACTCAAAAGCCCAAAAAATGTACCTAAACATACGTGAGGAAGAACTAAAAAACAAAATTGCACAAGATTATTTTTGGCTCTACGATTGCACCAAAATAATCGGCAACCTCGATTTTTGTGTAGCCATGCTCCAAGGCGAAACCAGCCCTGACCAGCATGAGTCTTTGCTGTGGGCAGAGGCAAAAAAGGGCGAGTCTGATGTTCAAAAATCGATTGTTCAGCTCATTTTAACCATCGGTAAAGCTCGAACTTTCGATAAGTTTTTGCCGCCGCCTTTTTTGGGTGCTTTCGATGGCGAAAAAATGGCTTTTATCCCTTACAATGAAATTATAGAAGTATTTTACAAAAATGATTTTAACTGGAACGTTGCGCCCTCAAACCACGAAACCAGAGAATTTAAACTGGTTTTAGAACTTGTAAGAACGGTTTTAGACACCAAATCGCTCATTTTTTATTACGAAAAAGACGACAAAGAACTCAAAAAATTTATCAGCGATAACTTTATAGTCGGCAAATTTGGTGTAACCAAAACCAAAATTGACAAAAATAATTTTATGGTGGTGTATAACAAATGGCTGCAAGAAGTAAAGCCTACCATTGCCGTTAAATGGGAGGCTGCTAAAAAATATGGCTTAATAGACGGTGATTTTTATTTAGCTGATTTATTATCTTATGAAAATAAAAGTCTGAAAGCGAAATTATACATTTTTCTGCAAAAAGACCACTATGAAATGGATAGGGGTTTTGATGAACTTGGATTAAAGACTATCATAAGTGTTTATTTTGCCGACAAACAAAAAGCACACACCCAGTTTTGGAACCGCTACGACCGACCGCCTCGAGAAGAATATTGGGCTTATATTGTTGAACGCCGTGATTTGCTTGTGCCGCAAGACGTGCGTGAACGCAAAGGCAGTTATTTTACGCCGCAAATTTGGGTAGAACTATCGCAAAAATACCTCACCGATGTGCTGGGCGAAAACTGGCAAGACGATTATTATATTTGGGATTGCGCTTGCGGCACGGGCAATTTGCTGGCGGGGCTAACCAATAAATACAACATTTACGCCTCTACGCTGGATATACAAGACATTGATGTGATAAAAGACCGCATAAAAAATGGTGCAAACTTGTTGGAAAACCACGTTTTTCAGTTTGATTTCCTCAATGATGAGTTCTTCCCTTCCAAGGGTGTGGCTGGCTCTAAACTCCCACAAGACTTGCAAGACATCATAAACGACCCCGAAAAACGCAAAAAACTCCTCATTTACATCAATCCGCCGTATGCCGAGGCAACGAATGCACGCACAGTTTCGGGTACAGGAGAAAATAAATCGGGCGTGGCGAAAGACAACAAGATGCGAGAATATTATAGACAAAAAATAAATGGGGCATCTAATGAAATTTTTGCATTGTTTATGGCGAAGATTTATGATAAAATTCCAAATTCGCAACTTGCCCTGTTTTCAAAGTTAAAATTTGTACAAGGAACTAATTTTGAGAAATTTAAGCAGTTTTTTTTAGCAAAATATTTAGGTGGTTTTATTGTGCCTGCCGATACTTTTGACAATGTAAAAGGCACTTTTCCGATAGGTTTTACGATGTGGGATTTGAGCATAAAAGAGAAAATGGAGGAGGTAGAAACTGCTATTTTTGAAAAAAATGGCAAACAAGCAGGAACGAAGATTTTTTATGGCGACCTTCCCCAAAGCATTAATAAATGGGCAAAAATTTATGACAACGGCAGCAATGAACACATTGGTTATATGGGAAATCCCGCACCAGATTTCCAACACAACAACCAAATGTATGTATCGATACAGAAAGGCATAGAGCATTTTAATTTTTGGGCATTTACAAAAAACAATATTTTGTATGGCTCTATTTATTTTGCTGTACGGCAGAGTATTGATGCTACTTGGCTCAATGACCGTGACCAGTTTTTGTCTCCAAACAATGACTGGAAAATAGATACAGAATTTCAAAATGATTGCTTTGCTTATACGCTTTTTCAGGGTCAGAACCGCATAAGTAGCATAGAAGGTACGAATAACTGGATACCTTTTACGGAATATGAGGTAGATGCGAAAGAAAAGTTTGAGAGTAATTTTATGACAAATTTCATCAAGGGTAAGTTAAAACACAGCGATGAAAACACGTTGCTTTTTGAAGAAAAAGAAACAAGAACCACGCCGCTCATTTTTTCGGTAGAAGCCACAGCCGTTTTTGAAGCAGGCAAAGCCCTTTGGACGTACTACCACGCCCAAAAATTCTCTTCCTTTGGAGGGGTGTCCGAAGGAGGGGGCGGATACAACCCAAATGCAAGTTTGTACGACATACGAGCCTATTTTCAGGGTAGAAACCCCACTGGCAAAATGAACCTCAAAAGCCCCGACGAAACCTACACGGTTCTAATTGCGGATTTAAGAGAAAAACTCAAAGAACTTGCCCAAAAAATTGAACCAAAAGTATATGAATACGGCTTTTTGAAGGCTTGAGCATAGCAGAAGTGTCATTTTACATAAACATTGTCGGTTACATTTATACGAAAACGCCATTTTATATAAACGTCTTAGTTTTCATGTTAAGGTTTCTCGTTTTTTTTAACACGTTCTATTTTCAAGTTAAGGTTTAGCGATTTTCTTAACCTGTGCATTCGTCAGTACAGCTACCAATTGAATGTTGAAATAATAATTTTGCTTACCCAATTTCACTTTTTCTATGTACTTTAATGCCGCCAAGCTGTCTAAATAATTAGCAGCTGTTTGCCTTGAAATACCTAAGTCCGTTTGCAAAAATTCTATTTTGGTGTAAGGATTTCTGAATAGGTTATTTAACAATTCTAAGCTATATATTTTGGATAAATCCACTTTAATTCTATCTTTATAATCCTGCATCAAATTTTTTATTTCCGTAATCAACCCAATGGTTTCGGCGGCGGTTTCTTCCACGCCCTTCAAAAAATAGAGTATCAATGCCTCCCAGTCGTTGTTGTCTCTTACGCCTTGCAGCACTTGGTAATATTCGGCTTTGTGTTGGGTAATGTAACGGCTCAGATACAAAATAGGAATGTCTAACAATCCCTGCAAAACCAAATAAAGTATGTTTATAATCCTGCCAGTGCGCCCGTTTCCGTCATAAAAAGGGTGAATACTCTCGAACTGGTAGTGAATAATCGCCATTTTAACGAGCGGGTCAAGGTCAGAAAAGTGCGCATCGTTTATAAATTTTTCGAGGTTTGTCATCAATACCAAAATTTCGTCTTGGGTTTGTGGCGGCGTATATACGGTTTCACCCGCATTGTTTACCAATTTAGTACCCATTTGCCTACGAAAACCCGCATTGTTTTGTAGCAAAACCTCCTGAATAGCCAAAATGTGTTTGTTTAGTAGCAATTTTTCTTTTCGCACAATGCCAAAACCCATTCTCAATCCCTGAGCATAATTATATACTTCCTTGCTGGCGGGGTTGTGGGTATTTATCAAAATATTTTCTTTGTACAGTTCGTCTTGTGTGGTAATAATATTTTCAATTTCGCTGCTGTCCTTGGCTTCCTGCAAAGTGAGCGTATTTATCAAAATATTTTCGTTCGGTATGGTCTTAGCAGTTCCTTTTAGCTCCGCCAAATACCGATGCGATAGTGCAAGTTGCCTCAAAACCCTCGGTGTTTCCACCTCCGATTTGGGCGGCAAGGGCGATAATATAAAAGATTGGCTCATTGGCTTTGGGTATTAAGTTCAGTACATAGTTTTAGGTTCGCAAAGTTAGTTTTTTGTGTTGATTATTTTGCGTTTTTCCGTCCTATTTTCAACATAGCCGAAGGGTCGTTTCCGCTACGCTCAACGACCAACGTATGCGCTCGATTACAGGATTTTAAGATGGATAAGATTTTTCCGCCACAACAATCCTAAAAATCCCCTAATCCCAAAATCCTGTTCTGACTGTTTTCCGCTACGCTCAACGACCACCAAAACACTTATTGCGCCTGGCGGCGCAGCATTATTTCCTCTTTCAAATCGGTGGGTGCCAAGCCCAAACTGTTGCCGCCCTTGGGTTGCTTTTTGCTGCTCGCCATCAGCACATTGTTAAAATCAGCATCGGACGACACGCAAGACAGCTCCCCCAACTGGTACGTAAAAAGCATATAATCTTCTGCCGTGCGCTTCAGGTTTAGCAGCACACTGCACTGTTTGCGGCGGGCGTTGTCGGCTATCTCGAACACCGCAGGTAGCTTGCGGTTCAGCACCGTATTGTTGGCATTGTACAAATCAAAATCGGTTTTATTGCCAAAATTTCCGCTCACCCTATCGTACTCCAAGTTCAGCTCCGACAGCACAAAAGTATAATCCAGCAGCTTGTTTTCTATCGGCACTTCATTTTCGGTTTTTATAGTTGCAGCTATGTTCTCGAGTTCTTTTTCGGGTAGCAAATACCTCAAATTGCTCAAAAACACACTGTTACTCGGTTTTACAGCCAGCATACTATAACTATAATCCAGCAGCAAAGCATTGGTTTTTCGTTTCAGTTCGTCGGTTAGCGTGTATTTTATGAGCGCAGTTGCATTTTCTATGCTTGGTTTTTCTTGCAACACATTGTAGCGCAGCGTGCCAGCCATTTTCAGCTTCATTTTTTCTTTTTCGTACCCAAAATCCAGCACACCTTTTGCCACCAGCTCCACGTCATTGCCATTAATACTGATTAAATTCGTAGTTTCTTTTTTGTCAAAAACCCGCTGCCTGCTACCAATCAAGTACTCGTTGCGCAAACTATCGTACAATATCACGCCTTTTGCCTCTATAATCGGCAAATCTGCCCTGCTATTTGGCTTACCAAAAACCAACGGATACAGCGTATAAGTATCCGAGTTGCGAAAAACGCCCACCCGCAGCGTATCGCCCGCCGCACCTATAAAATTTTGTAGCTCCAAAAACGGAAACTTGGGGTTCACAAATCCATTTATGCGCAGGTTTTGCGCCTGCAAACTCACGGGCATATTCACGAGCTGCACCACGCCGCTAAACTGCAAACCAGCCTTGCTGGCTATCATGGTAGCCGAGCCTTTAAACAAAAATCCGCTGTTGAGCAAAAAAGCATCGGCTTCTTCCACCACGCCAGTAGCCGTAGTAATGCCGTCGGTATTCACGGTGATGCTGTTAAAACTGATTTTTTGGGTCTTTTTTAGGTTTTTATTCAAATAATCGTACTTTCCGCTGGCAAAATACTTCTTGCCCGACGAAATATCCACCACCGCATCATAAATGTAGTGGTAAGCCGTATCGTTTTTTAGCGTAATTTCGGCTTGCTCCAGCCTACTCATTTGCATCGATTCGCCCACCACAAACCTGGCTTCGTTGGGTATAATGTTGGCATCGGCTACAATAATGCGCTTCACGCCTGCCGCCTCCAACTGGTTTTTTTCGTCCAAGCGCAGCACGGCATAATCGCTCTCAAAGCTCAAACCCTCCAATTCTTTTGCAGTAGCCACGTATATTTCTTGGGTTTTAGAGCTATCTCGCACGCCCAAAGTCCATTGTTTGGTCGCCACATTCCAAAACAGTTGGTTGGTTTTGGTCGTCAAACTGTTGTAAGGCAACTGAATGTCTTGGAGTTTTGGGCTGTAAAATTCGGCTTTTTTCGCCGCCAAATCCACATTGCTACTAAATTTTTCGGCATCGATAGCCAGCACATTTTCTTTGATAGATGCAATGGCAAAATCGGAGGTATCGGCAGAAAAACTCCTTTGTTTCAGCAAAAAGTTCTTGCTGCTAAACCTGTCTTTTCCGTATTGTATAGCGCCATTTGCCCTCGCACCATTAGGGCTGTACAGTATTTTACCCGAAAAAACAAGGTTTTCATCAAACATTTCCGCCGTTTTTTGTTTGGTGGTTACATACATATTATCTCGATACGGATACCAAAAAAAGCCCGCATCTTTTGCTTTTATGGCACAAAAACCCTGCGTAGCAATGTTGTGGTTCGGCATTTCGAAAGTCTGCACCGTAGTAGCAAAGGCGGTATCCAGCGTAAACACAAAACCTTTCGAGCTTGCATCTGCCTGCTGGTAGTGCAGCAAGCCATCGCCCATCAGCCCACGTCGGCTCAGGGTTATTTTTCCCTTAAAATTGGCTTTGTTGTACGTGGGGTAGCCCGCCTCGGGCGTGTTGGCTACCAACCCAAAAATGGTGTCGGTTTGCAGTTTTAGCGTTTCTTCTATGTCGGGGAAAATGCCGCCCGAAATCAATTTGCCAGGAAACTCCAGCCCTCGGGTCAAGTTCACCAAATCCAAACTATCTATCGTAAACGGAAAAACATTGAAGAAGAACTTGTCTCTTTGGTAGGCTTTTTTGCGTATGGTAGGCAAATCGTAGTAAACAAAAGCGTTCGAGGTCGTTTTAAAAAACGGAAACTCGGCTATTTTTTTCAGCCCCGATTTGTTGTCGGGCTTGTCTATCTGCACAAAACCCGTAATGTCCTGCATTATCGTGGGAATATCCACGGTTTCGGGCGTATTGTCGTTTTTTAGCCTGCCAGTAAGCACCCTAAACTTCAACGAATCCACTTTGTCGAGGTATATTTGGTAGTCGTCGTACTTAAAATTAAAGCCTTTTCCATAAAAATCCAGCGGACCCGCCAGCACCCTACCCGAAAACTTCATGTCAAAATTTTGGAGCAATGTAACCTCCTGCGCCCTTGGCTGCACCTTAATTTGGTGGCGACGGCTGAACTCCATTTCCGCCACGCCATACAGTTTTAGCTCGGAGCTATTGAAGTAAATCTCGGCATTTTTTCCCCGAGCCACCTTCGAGTACACACGTATAATATCGTAGTCGGTTTTGTCGTCGTGCGCCGCCACGGCGTGGTAGGTTTTGCCCAAAACCGTGATTTTTTGGGTTGCAGGGTTGTAAAAAATATAGCCATTGTTGCCCAGTTCTATCAGCACATCTCGCACGTTTTCTACCTTAAACCCCAGCGACGAGGCATAATCGTAAGCCGAAAAAGTGCGGTTTGGGTAGGCATCGGCAAACTGGCGCAGCTTTTCTAAGGGGTGGTAGCTGCTCTGCCCCTGAATGGTACGGTAGTCGGCGGGCGAAAAAAACCGCTGCGACAAAAACATCGCCGTCGGGTCGTTTCCGCCTGGGTTCATCTTAAATTCAATGGTATTTTTGGTCATGTTCCACAGCAAAATGTCGCAATCAATGTCCGTGCTGTGGTAGCCATCAAAAAAAGCGGCTTTGTTCAGGCTGCCAGGCGGCGTAAAAACCTCCACCACCTGCCCCGAATTTTTGTACCTCACGCTTAGGTTTGGGTGGTAAATGGAGTCGTTTTGAATGTAAAAAGCCGCCGAGGAATTAGAGCCATAAATTTCGCCGTCGGGCTCTATGCGGTACTCGGCGGCTTCGGTGTGCAGGCGCAGCGTATCGTTTTTATAAAAATTGACGTAGGCATTGAGGCTATCGCTTTTTTGGGCAAAATAAACGTTGCCGTGTATGGCATATTTACCAAAATAATTTACGTTTTTAAAAATATTTTTTATCAGCAACGTTTGGCTGTACGCCGTAAACTTGGGATAATCGGATTTGTTTGCCTTGTTGTTTGGCGAGCATTTTTCTTCAAATTTGCCGTACACGGGCGTTTTAAACCATTTTGCCAAAAACAATTGTGCGCTATCTGCCGAAAACTCGGGTGTTTTGGTATTTATGCTATAATTATTGAGTTGGGCATAAATAGAATCGGGCGCAAAACGCAGGCGTTGCCACGTAACCTTGCCGCCCTTGCCCTGCCAAACGCCCGAAAAAAGGTAATAAACGCCCGAAGTGCCGCTAATTACGGTAGAATCGTTGAAAAATTTTCCACGCAGCGTTACGCCATTGGCTACAATGCACGGCTTGCCATTGCGCAGCGTAAACACAAAGTTGCCGCTGCTCACCGCCCAGTTTAGGCTTGCTTGCTGGTGCAGTATGTTTTGGTAAAAAAGCTCGGCGGTGTTGGCGAGCAGTTGCTGGTAGTTTAGCTTATTTTTTAGCAGCAATGTATCCAAAACGGTGTGGAGCTGCTCAAAAGCCTCGGGCTGTTTGCCCTTGTTTAGCGCCGTGAGCGTGCTGCAATAATTCCCAAAATTTGGGTAGGCGTTCATGCGCTGGCGCAGCATGGCATTGCACTGGGCTATGGTCGTGGCTTGGCGGGTGGCATCGTAGGTGGCGTAAGTAACCGCAAACTGCTTGGCGATGGCTTTGTAGTTTTGCTGGTCAGATGCCTCCAAAAAAGCCCGAATTTCCTTGATAAACTCCGTAGGGTTTTCGCTAAATGGCGGGCGCACCTGCGCAAAACCACCCGAAAAACTGCCTAAAAAAACAAGCGCAAGCAATATTTGCCTATAAAAACGTATATGTATCATATTGGGGTTTAATAATCTGTATTTAAAGCCTAAAAATACGATTGAAAACCCCAATGTTTACCCACAAGTTTTGCGCAGTTTTGTAACTTTACAGCCACAAATCGCCGTATTTTAAAAAAACAGGGCAATCGTTGCCTTTATGTTCAGCGGCGTGCCAGGCGTAAAATGAATTTCTTCTGCTGGTTTCAGTTCGTTTTTAAGCCTCGACTCGGTGGCAAACTGCGTTTCTTTCCATACTGTGTTCAGCAAATTTTCGCCGCTAAGGCTTATTTGGTAGCGTTTTTGGGTGTAAGCCACCACACCATCTAACAAAAAGTAGCCCTTTGCCACAAGGCTATAATCTTCGTTGGCGGCTCTGTTTGCCATGTATCTGTACCGCAAACTGGCGTTTAAGCCCGAGCTTTTTTTGTAGCTAATGCCGCCGATGCTGGTAAGCACTGGCGCAAGTGGTATAAAATTTGCGGTGCTGGGTTCGTCCAACAGCCTGCCGTAATTAAAGTTTAGGTCGGCATCTAAGAACAAATATTTTTTTATTTGTAGCCTGGCAGCGGCATCTATACCCAGCCTTTTTGTGCGCCCGCTCGCCTCCACCACGCCCTCGTCGCCCACGTATATCAGCTCGCTTTGTAGGTGCAATGCCCACAATGCCACGTTAAATACCAAATTGTTGGTGGGTTTGTAGTCCGTGCCAAGCTCATAACCCAAGGCTCGGGGCAGCGAGTTTTGCAGCGAACCCAGCACCACAGCCCGAGCATCGTTTGAGTGGAAACCAAAGCCCGACCTAAGAAACAAATCCACTTTGGAGTTCAGGTTGTACGTAAAATTCAGTTTGGGGCTAACGATGGCTTTCAGGGTTTTGCCCGACAGCGAATCCACGGTTTTATTCATAAAATCAAAGCGATACACGTCTAACCGTGCGCCAGCTTCCATTTTTAGGTCGGGGCGCAAAAAAACCGACTCATCGGCATAAACCCAAGTATTGAGTTGGTTGAGTTTTCCGTGTACAGTTTCGCTCAAAAAATTTCTTTTTACGCTTCTATTTAGTTGTATATCGGCGTTGTCGTACCTAAAACCTGTGCCAAAATTTGAAATTACGGGCTTGCCTCCAATATTATTTTGCATCGTAACCACGGTATTATAACCCATCAAATTGCGGTCGTCTTTTTGGTTTATTTGGTCGCCGTTGATGCTGTCTTTCAGAAAAAAAGTAAAGTTTGAGTACAGGTTAAAATCGTACTTGCTGTAATAAATTTGGCTTTTTGTGTTGAATTTTTTGTGTTTTTGGCTATAAATCGCCGTAAAATTACTTCTACTGGTGTTGCCGCCTTCGGTATCATCTATGCTGCCAAAAATAGAAATGCTGCCATCGTTTACGCTTCTTTCGGGTATTTGCCCAGAGGCAGACCATTTACTGCTAAAATTCGAGGCATTAAGCACAAGCTCTGCGCCATTTTTGAGGGTATTTGAGTATTTACCAAAAAAATTGGTGCGGTTAAAATTTTGTTTGCTCTGAAAAAAAGCATCTGTATATTTGTATTCACCTGCTACATAAAGGTTTTCTTTGGGGCGAATGTTTTTATTTTTTTTGTTCAATAAATCCAGCATCACCAAAGCCCTTTTGGTGTTGAACATACCAGCTTCCAACTGTATTGTGCTGTTTTTTAGGGCATTGGCAGTTGTAAACTCGCCTGCACCCGAGGTAGCTAAATCGCCGTATTTTGTGGTATAAGGTCCTTTGTTTACGGTTAGGTTTTGCACGGTTTCGGGTATCAAAAAGTGCAGGTCGGCATAGCCCTGACCGTGGGCGTGGCTGGTCATGTTTACGGGCATACCATCTACAAAAATGGCGAAATCGGTGCCGTGGTCTATGTCGAACCCACGCATAAAAAGCTGCTCCGCCTTGCCGCCGCCTGCGTGCTGGGCTACAAACAAACCAGGAATGCTGCGCAGCATTTCTTGCGCCGAGCCTACGGGGCGGAGCTTGAGGTCGCTTTGGCTAATGGATTTTGAGGGCGCATTTACGAGTACCATCATTTCTTTGAGCGACAAAGTAACGGTATCTGGCAAAGGCTGCTTTTGGGTTTGGGCAAACGATGCCGTAAGCGAAAATGCACACGCTATTATAAGTGTAAATTTGTGCAACATATATTGTTGAGTTTTATTGCTTGGTTGTGCGAAACATACGCTCATTTTTTTTGTTTGGATTGGTATAATAAACGCACATCTTTTTTGTGAAATAAAACCACAATGAGATATGAGGCGTATATAAAGCTCACAATAAAACCCATAACAATATGTATTTAAAAACAACCCTTAAAAAACACCTAAGCAAAATTGCTTTTGCGGGTGCGTTTTATCTATTGCTTTTGCAACATGTAAGTGCATCTTCACACCGTGAAGCGCCATTAATTTCTAACGACCCATTGGCAGACAACACCGATGTGTACGCATTTAGAAGCCCACAGGACCCAAATCGTGTTGTAATTGTAGCCAATTACATACCTTTTGAAAGCCCAGAAGGCGGACCAAACTGGTATAGTTTTGGTGAGAATATTCGCTACGAAATTCACATTAAAAACCAAACCACGACTACTGGCGACGATATTACGTATCGTTTTACGTTTACGAAAGTAAACCAAGACCCAACTACTTTTTTCAACATTCGCTTAGGACAAGAAAACCTAAAAACGAGCTACATTTGTGAAAAAAGCACCAACGGCGGTATGACATTTACCACCATAGTAACCAACGGTAAAGTGCCACCAGCGAACATTGGCGCACGCTCAATAGAGGGCGGTGCAGGCTTGAACACGCCTTACACCACGCTAATGAACAATGCCATAACCAGCGCAACGAGCGGCGAGCAAGTTTTTTGCGGACCAATAGACGATCCATTTTTTGTGGATTTGGCTGGCGCATTTGACTTAGGTAACTTCCGCCCCGAAGGCAACACCACCAACGCCACCAAAGACGGTTTGGCAAGGTACAACTGCCACACCATCACCCTAAGCATACCTATTAATATGCTACAAAAAGCGGGTAAAAACGTATCGCAAGCCGCCAACATTTTAGATGGCGATTTTGTAATCGGTGTATGGGCTTCGGCAAGTCGCCCACAAATTAAAACCATAAGCAGCACCACAGGTACAGCAAGCTACTCGGGTAGCTGGGTACAAGTATCACGCTTGGGTATGCCACTAACCAACGAAGCCGTAATACCAGTAGGTATGAAGGACAAATGGAACGCAGTAACGCCTTATGGCAACAACGACCTACAATTTGCGCAGTATTTCAAAAACCCAGAGCTTGCTTTGTACATGGATAACTCACAATTTGCAAGTGCCGTACCATCGCTAAACGCACTAAGAGTTCAAACAAAATCTTTGGGCGCTTTTGATTTTAGAAACGGTAAAAAAGGCTTGTGGGCACTAAAAGGAAGCGCAGCTTTGGCTGGTACTGCCTTAGATGATGCCATTTTTGGAACAATTTTGTTGCCAGATAGCGCCAGCCCAAGGGCGGTGGATATTTTGCCAATATTTTATACTGGTGTACCCAACTTAGCTCCTTACCAATTGGCTACGGGCAAAGGTGGAAACCCGTTGGCAGCAGGAAAACCGTTTATAAACAACTTCCTACCTGTACTCGGCGATATGCTTCGCTTGAACATGGCGGTGCCAGTTACACCACGTAACTCACCACAGTTCAGCAGCTTGGGTATTATCAATGCAGCGGTACTTGGACTTACCGACCCTATGTACAACGCCAATACCAGCATACAAGCCATACCAAACATGGACGGTTTTCCGAACGGTAGAAGGCTCGAGGACGATGTAACAACCATAGAGCTACAAGCTGTATCGGGTGTGGCATTGGCAGCCATCGGTTTGTGGTACGACGATTATGTGGCTGGCGCAAGCCCAGTTACACCACAGCTTGTAAGCACCATTAGCTTTACGGCTGGCGTAACCAAAAACGATACAACCTTCAAAACTACGTTCCCTTTTGTGCAAACTCCGTGGAGAGGCACCAACTATACCAAAAAAGCAAGGTTTTAATCTAAAAAAACATATTTAAAATTCAAAAAAAATGTACAATAAAATAAATAAACAAATATGCACATTGCTGCTTTTACTTTTGGTAAATGCCGCCGCAATAGCCTCTTCGCACCGTGAAGCACCGCTTATTTCTAGCGACCCACTGGCTGACAACACCGACCTCTACGCTTTCCGCAGCCCCTGCGATAGCAACAAAGTGGTTTTAATAGCCAACTACATTCCCTTTGAAGACCCAGCAGGCGGACCAAACTGGTACAACTTTGGCGAAAACATACGCTACGAAATACACGTAAACAACACTGGTGGCAACGCCGACAACATCATTTATCGCTTTACTTTTACACACGTAAACCAAGACCCAACTACATTTTTTAACATACGCTTAGGTCAGCAAAACCCGAAAGTAAGCTATATTTGCGAAAAAAGCACCAACGGTGGCATGAGTTTTACCACCATAGTAGCCAACGGCAAAGTGCCACCAGCGAACATTGGCGCACGCTCCATAGAGGGCGGTGCAGGTTTGAACACGCCTTACAGCACACTCATGACCAACGCAGAATCAATGGCTACAACTGGCGAAAAAATATTTTGCGGACCTACCGACGACCCGTTTTTTGTGGACTTAGGCGGCATATTCGACTTGGGCGGTGTTAGAACTGCGGCAACAGCCAGAGATGGTGTAGCCAAATTTAACTGCCACGCCATTGTAATAGAAGCGCCAATAAGCAGCCTTCAAAAAAATGGTCAAACGACTGCACAAGCTACCAACATTTTAGATGGCAACTTCGTAATTGGCGTATGGGCTTCGGCAAGCAGAAACCAAATTACAACCCTAAGCACCAATGGTGGCAAACCTGTTGGCTCGGGCAACTGGGTACAAGTATCACGCTTGGGTATGCCGCTAACCAACGAAGCCGTAATTCCTATTGGAATGAAGGACAAATGGAACGCAGTAACACCTTACAACGACCTACAATTTGCGCAGTATTTCAAAAATCCAGAGCTTGCTTTGTACATGGATAACTCACAGTTTGGTGGCGCAGTACCAGGTTTAGCCGCATTGCGTATTCAAACCAACTCTTTGGGTGGTTTTGACTTCAGAAACGGTAAAAAAGGCTTGTGGAACCTAAAAGGCAACGTAGCTTTGGCTGGTACAGCCTTAGATGATGCCATTTTTGGAACAATTTTGTTGCCAGATAGCAGCAGCCCAAGGGCGGTTGATATTTTGCCAATATTTTATACTGGCGTACCCAACTTAGCTCCTTACCAATTGGCTACGGGCAAAGGTGGAAACCCATTGGCAGCAGGAAAGCCGTTTATAAACAACTTCCTACCTGTACTCGGCGATATGCTTCGCTTGAACATGGCAGTACCTACTACGCCTCGTAACTCACCCAAATTCAGCAACTTAGGTATTATAAATGCCGCTGTACTTGGACTTACCGACCCGCTATACAACACAACTACCAACATACAAGCCATACCAAACATGGACGGCTTCCCGAACGGTAGAAGGCTCGAAGACGACGTAACCACCATAGAGCTTCAAGCTGTATCGGGTGTGGCATTAGCCGCCATCGGTTTGTGGTACGACGATTATGTGGCTGGCGCAAGCCCAGTTACACCACAACTGGTAAGCGTACTTAGCTTCAACGCTGGCGTAACGCAAAACGACACGAGCTTTAAAGCCTGTTTCCCTTATGCCCAAACTCCTTGGAGAGGCTTTAACGGCGCTCCATACAGCGGAACTACCGTTTCTACCAAAGACTTAGGCTTTGCTGCACCAAGCGTAAGTTTGGTGGCTTACCCCAACCCATTTGTAAACAACACCGCAATCAAATACACCTTAGGATTTGATGCAAGAGTTACCATCAAAATCTTAGAATTAGGTGGAAGAGTACTACAAGTGATGGAAGAAGGCACAAAACAAAGCGGAAACCACACTGTAAACTTTAACCCAAATAATTTGGCGCAAGGCACTTACATAGCGAACATTTGTATCAATGGCAAAAATGTCAAGAGTATAAAAATTGTAAAACAATAAATTAAAAACGACCAGGAGCATTGAAAAATGCTCCTGGTTTATTAAAAAATCAAAACTGATTAAACAATGAAACTAAAAACTGCGATAACTCCTTATATCTTATTTTTATTTATAGCAATAATAGGTAGTACTACACAAGGTTGTAGCCCAAAAAAAACTGAAAATGTAGTGGTAAACGGATTTGAAATTCCAGGTTTGCTACCACGCACAAATGCCCTATCGCAAGCGGTAGAATGGCAAAAAACACAAACGAAAGTAACTGAGCTCACAGAAAAAATAGCAGCCAAACCCCAAGACACCAAACCACGCATACAATTAGCCACCATATATATGGCAGAAGCACGCATTACAGGCGATAGCTACTACCACCAAGCGGCAGTAAAACTGCTCAACAGCGTATTAGAAATAGAACCCAACAACTTAGAGGCAAACACATTTAAGGCATCGGTAGCCATGTCGCTGCACCAGTTTGGGCAGGCACGCACCATTGCCCAAAAAGCATTGCAGCTAAACCCTTACAGCGCATACGTGTATGGCGTTTTGGTAGATGCCAACATAGAATTAGGAAATTATACCGAAGCCGTAGCCATGAGCGACAAGATGCAACAAATCAAACCATCGCTCGAGTCGTATGCAAGGGCATCGTATTTAAGAGAGATTTTTGGCGAAAATGAGGGCGCAATAGCCGCCATGAAATTAGCGGTGATAGCAGGCGGTACGGGCAGCGAAAGCGCCGAATGGTCGAGGGTAACGCTGGGCGATTTGTTTTTGAACAACGGAAAACTGGATAGCGCCGAAAATGCTTACAAAACAAGTTTGGTGGTGCGCCCCAACTTTGCCACGGCTTATATAGGCTTGGCAAAGGTAGCCAAAGCCAGAAAAAACTACGCCGAAGCCATAAAAAATACTGAATCAGCCATAAAAATAATGAGCGAAGCCTCTTATGTAAGCCTTTTGGGTGAGCTATATGCCCTAAACGGCAACAAAGAAAAAGCAAAAAGCATACGCAATGACGTGGTAGAACTGCTGGAAAAAGGCGAAAAAGAACAAACCAACTCCAAAGACATAGTAATGGCGCACAACGCAAACCGTGAGCTTGCCAACGCTTATTTGGAAAACAACGAAATAGACAAAGCCCTCAATTACGCATTGTTGGACCTAAAAATGCGCCCACAAAACATAGATGCCAACGAACTTGTGTCTTGGATTTATTACCTGAAACAAGACTACAAAAATGCCGAAATGTACAGCGGAAATATGCTAAAAACTGGTACTTCGAATGCCAATACGCTGTACAAAGCAGGTTTGATAGCCAAAAAACTGGGGCAAACAGCGCAAGCCGAAATGTACACCCAAAAAGCACTGGCTGTGAACCCGACGATAGATGCTAAAATTTTGCAGGAAAATGCTTATTTGCAATAAGATTGGATATTTGAAGCAAATAGGATTACTTATTGCACTTACCTTAATGTATAATGTGTGTGATGCCCACACGATTGACTACAAATTAGAACCTGTAAAAACCAGCGACGTTTTTTGGCAGTTTATTGTAGAAGGTTTCAAACACATTATACCATTGGGACTTGACCATATATTGTTTGTGGTTTGCGTGTGTTTTTTGCAAACGTCGCTCAAAAAAACGCTGATTCAAGCCTCCGTTTTTACGCTTGCGCACTCGGTTACGCTTTGCCTTTCGGCATTTGGCGTTATTGCCTTAGATGCCCGCATTGTAGAGCCTATTATTGCGCTATCGATTGTGTTTTTGGCTCTGGAAAACGTCTTTTTTGCAGAAATAAAGCCTTGGCGCATCGCCACCATTTTTATGTTTGGTTTAATACACGGGCTGGGCTTTGCGGGTGCTTTGTCGGGCTTGGATATGCCAAAAAATGATTTTATAACCGCCCTGCTCGGCTTTAATTTGGGCGTGGAACTGGGGCAAGTTTGTATTATTTTGGTGCTTTTTTATGCTTTGATAAAGCCTTTTTACAAAAAAATATGGTACAACGCTTATTTAAGAATGCCCATTTGCGGCATTATTGCGGCGGTGGCGGCATATTGGACGGTGGAGCGCATTTTTTTTGCGTAAAATAGCATTATGAACCATAAAAAGTGTAACTTTGCATAAAATCTGGGGCTGATAGGATTCGACAGGTTAAGTTTGTGAATGACAAGCGTGCCGAGGTTTGTATGGATACCTCGTAAATCTAAACGTTCGAGCCTTAACTGGCAACACTTCATACGCTATCGCAGCCTAATTTTAGGTTAGCATAGCCACAATTTGAGTAAGCCCACGGCGTGGGTGATGCTCTTCGTTCCTTTCAACCTTTGTTCTTTTGGGTTGTTTTGGGGGCGTAACCTCAAAAAGAAATAGCCTTGCCACAGCTTTGATGGATTGGGCGAAATAAAAAAGCTAAGGTTTGGGCTGGCTTGCCATTTTGCCTGCCTGAGCACGAAAACTAAAATTTGGCTGCGCACGGAGAAAACCATTGGCATTTAAGATTGGACGAGGGTTCAAGTCCCTCCAGCTCCACAAAACTCCACCCCCACGAACCTTCGGTTCGTGGGGGTGTTTTGCTTTAACCATTTTTAACTGGTGCTGCGGAACTAATAAGCAGCTTATTTTAGTTGTATAGCTGAACAATTAAACAAATCAAACATTCAAATGAAAAAAATCAGCATTTTTGCAGCCCTTTTGGCTGTACTATGTTTTTTTGGTGCAGAAGCACAAAAAACAAAACCAACCATTGCCGCAGTAAAAAAAGCTACTACCATAGATGTGGCTAAAAGCACCGTGGTGTGGGTGGGCAAAAAAGTAACGGGCGAACACACTGGAAATATTTCTATTAAAAGTGGTAGCCTGAGCGTGAGCGGCGCAAGCCTTGTGGGCGGCGAAGTAGTTATAGACATGAATACAATTACTTGCACGGACTTGAAAGACGCTGAATACAGCGGAAAATTGGTGGGGCATTTGAAAGCCGACGATTTTTTTGGAACAGAGGCGAACCCAACTTCTACCCTAAAAATAACAAGCGTAAAACCCATAAAAGGTGCTAAACTTGGCGCAAACAACAGCACAGTAGGCGGTACAATAACCATAAAAGGCGTGAGCCAGCCAGTGAGCTTCCCTGCAATGGTAACGGTGGGCAAAGGCGGCAAATTGGCTGCAAAAGGCGTGATTACCGTGGACCGCACCAAATTTGGCGTGAAATACGGCTCAAAATCATTTTTTGAAGGCTTAGGCGACAAAACCATCTACGATGATTTTACACTTAGCTTTGATGTGGTTAGCCAATAAGGAATAAGGTTTTAACAACCAAAAATTTGACAACCGAAGGTTGTAGAAATTAAAATCCTTGGTAAAAAAACGCCCCCCACGCCGTAGGCGTGGGGGGCGTTTTTCGATACGATATTTATGTTCCAAAAAATCTTGGTTTCTTCGATACGAATATTCTCAAATCCATCTATCCCCAAAACATTAGGTATTGCTTTATCATTTACCCAAAAGTAAACTTATGCCTCAATAAACAAAGGGAATTAGCCTTTTGGTGCGCTGGCAATAATCGGTGTACGCTGCGCCAAAGTGCGCCAAAAGCGCCTTTTCTTCTACATTTATGCGCAGTATAATAACCCACAAAAACGGCAAAACAATGAGTGCCGCCGCCAGCCAGTGGTTCATAGAGCCACCCAAACCCACAAAGCACATACACAAACCCGTGTACGACGGATGCCTCACGTACCTATAAATCCCGTCCGATTTTAGCGCATGGTCTTGCCTAATGGCTACATCTACCGTAAACATTTTGCCCAAGCTCCACACCGCATACAGCCTAATACAAAGCCCAAGCAAGAGGAATGCCAAAAAGGTATTGAACCCAAAATCGGAGCGATAAATGGGCAATGGAAACCAAAAACCCACAATACTCGCCAAAATGGTGCTGGCTATTACTACTATCCATATCGTTTTTAAAGAATTGCCGTCGGCGGCACTGTCCACTTTTTTTGAGCGCACAAACCTGTTCAAAACCACTTCTGTGATAATCCAGCTTAGGTAAATAATCATTGCTACCATTGTCTTTGATTTAAAAGTTCAACATTTAAAATTTTAACGATGCAACCAAAAAAATGGGCGGATAGGCTTGCTATCCGCCCAAGGCTTACGTGTTATGTGTTACAATTATTTTTGTACCACAAATTGTTTTACGGCGTATTGTGTGCCATTGCTCACCTGAACAAAGTAAATTCCGTTGCTCAAATTGCTCACGGGTATGTCCAATTTTCCGTTTAGGGCATTGGTTTCAGTGCGGTTGTAGAGCAGCTCGCCCATGGCATTGTACAAACCTATGCGTAGGTTTGTAGCAGCGTTTAGGTTATAGCTCAATACTGTATTGTTGTTGGCTGGGTTGGGGTAAATGCTTAGGGCAGCATCAAAAGACTGGTCTTTTACGCCCACCACACAATCCACGCAACGAGAAAAACAGAACGGACCTACCGTTAGTGCATCTTGTACTGGCACAATGATAAAACGGTTGGTAGAACCCGCAAAAGCGCAAGTAGCTGGTACAGCTTCGTTTTCAGGCCAGGTTGTGCCATTGATGTATTTGTACTCTATGGTATCACGGGCATTTAGGGTAAATACCGATTTATACACGCCTGCACCTTCGTTGGTCATCATGGTAGTAGCTGGGTTCCAGCCTTGCATTTCGCCAGCTATGTGTACACCGTTGGGGCTTACTAAGCCTTCGTTGCTCATATTTACTTTAAATGTAACGGCTACTTGCAAGAAACCCCTACGAATTTGTAGGAAGTTAGAAGTACTCGCCAACCTTGTAAATGCACCATCGGTGGCACGCACAGTCCAAATAAATTTAAGTGTATCGCCTACACGCAAGTTGCGGGCAGCCAATAGGTTGTCTATCGCACCGTAGTTAAAGGTAAGCATGGTATCGGCACCGCTGTTGTTTGCGGGGATAGATAGCACAGGGTTAGAGAAGTTGCCGCCTGGCGCATCTGCCAACCAAGTATATACCACTGGCGCACTGGTAGGTGAGTTCGACTTACGCCATTTGATGTTTATAAGCGTAGAAGGCGGACCTTGTGCGTTTATTAGTGTGCCAGTAGTAGGCGTTAGCAAGCCAAATGCACTCATATCGGGGCAAGCACCACAAAGTGAGAAACAATTTACAGCTACCACCACTGTATCGGCTACGGGTACTATAAACCTGCGGTTGTATCCGCCCGAGCCGTTGGGTACGCCACAGCTCATTGGTACGGTTTCGTCTGTACCCCAAGCGTTTCCGTTTAGGTATTTGTATTCTACGGTGTCTCTTGCATTAAGTGTCACAAAGGTAGAGAACAAAGTGCCTACGCCGCCGTTGGTTAGTAAGGTAGCCGCAGGGTTCCAGTTGTTTATTTTGTTGCCAGCTATGTGTACGCCGTTTGCGTTCACGGTTTGGTTGCGCATATCTACCACAAATTTTGCAGTGGTAATGAGGTTTCCACGCACAATAGATAGCACGTTGGGTGTGGTAGCGAAGGTCGTTATCGAGCCATCGGTGGCACGCACGCTCCAGCTAAATTTGAGGGTATCGCCTACGTTTTTGCCACGTGCTGCCATTAGGTTGTCTATCGCACCAAGGGTTAGGGTTAGCACGGTATCCAAGCCGTTGTTGTTGGCGGGTACCAATAGGGTGGGTGTGCTAAAATTGGTTGTACCCAAGGTATCGCCCAAGAATGTGTATAGCACTGGTGCGCCAACCGAAGAGGTGGCTCTATTCCAGCGGATATTTATTCTTGTACTTGGCGGTCCTTGTGCTACAAGCACAAAGTTATTTGGTGGTGTTACCAAAGCAAATGGCGTGATGGTGTTGGGTGCTGACTGAACGGTAAAATCGTCAAAAGCCAAACCAGAGCCATTCGCAGAACCATCGGAGTAAGCGTTTATTCTAAAAATAACGCTGCTCTGCCCTGCCACTACTGTTAATGGATAGCGCATTTGTTTATAACCCAAAGAGCCTGGAATGGTAGCAACACTTCCGTCGCCACTCCAGCAGTCTTGTTTAGGAAATGCGCTAGCAGCAAGCTGTGTTGAAGCAATATTGTACCATGATGCTGTATCTTTTGCTCCGAGTAATGTCCAAGTAGCACCGTTGTTTATGGAATAGGTAACGTTGGCTAAATCGTAGGCACTTTCTAATTCGTACCAAGCCTTAAATTTAAGCTCGGGTGCTGATACGCCAGTAAGGTTGAACTTAGGCGATTGTACATAACCATTTTCATTAGACGAATAATCACCCGAAAGGTTGGTTTTCCATGCTTTTGTGCCGCTGGCGGCTGCATTTATTACAGTATCGGTAATGGTGCCATAGGCAAAGCTGGTGTTTCCGCCCACAAAAAAGTTGGCATCGCTTGCTTCAAAGTTCTGCACATAAGGGAAGCTGGCTACTGTAACAGAATTAAATACAGATTTGGTTTGTGTATTATTTGATGGGTAATTATCACCTACTTGGTTGGTGGTTACCACTACGCTGTGGTTACCCACGGTAGAAAGATTGGCAGTAGCCGTAAATGTGTAAGAAACGGTGGCATCTGCTGGTATTGAGGGTACTACTTCGTTTATTGCGGCAGCACCGTCCACGCTAAGGCTTACGGGTACGTTTGTAAGCGGTACGGCACTTACGTTTGTGATGGTAGCCGTAACTGTTTGTGTGGCAGACAAACCATAACCCGCCGCTGGGCTTGTAATTGCCGCTACACCCACATTGTTAGGGTATAAAAGGTCTAAGCGCACCTGTGGGTGGCGAAGATTGCTGGTAGTTAGGCTGTTTGTAAATGCGCCAGTAGCCGAAATGTATTTTACTTGGTCGGTTACATATTGGGGAACAGAGGTAGCGCTATTATTGTCGTAAAGAAAATAACGTGGAGTAATCTGTGCGCTGGTTTGCGAGTATTCGCAATACACCGCAAGGTTTCCACCTGAGTAGGTAAAATTTGCAATGTTGAATACTTTCCAGTTTTCGGTATTTTTTAAGATGCTTGCAGGGCTGCCGTCGTACACCAAAACTGCACCAGCAATGGCAGCACTCCAGCTAAGGGCTGCTACACCAAAAGTGGCAGCAGAGGTGTCGGCAAGATAAATTTTTAGGTTGGCAGTACCAACAAAATTTGTATCTATTGCAGCAACAGGGAAAGCCAACGAACCCACCACATCGCCCACAGCCAGTGTAGGAAAAAGAACACTTGGGTAAATGTAAGCGTGGCGGTTCCACTGACCAGCAGTAGTGGTGGTGCGCATCGGTCCGAAGGTATCTGTACCATTGGATATACCAGAGAATCTGCCGACACCTATTGTAATGCTTTGTGCATTTAGCAAATTACTACACGTAACCAGCAAGAGCAAAGCAAACAATTTTGTGAAAATTGTAGTTGTTTTCAACATTTTAATTTGGGGTTTTATTGTTTTATCGAAAGTTTATACAAATGTAAGGATTTTTTTACAAAAAAACATTTTATGTGCCAATAAATCGAAATAATTATTGTAAAAATGACAATATTAACAAAAAAGCGGGCTTAAGCCTTCAAAAAGCCGTATTCATATACTTTTGGTTCTATTTTTTGGGCAAGCTCTTTGAGTTTTTCTCTTAAATCCGCAATTAGAGCCGTGTAGGTTTCGTCGGGGCTTTTGAGGTTCATTTTGCCCGTGGGGTTTCTACCCTGAAAATAGGCTCGTATGTCGTACAAACTCGCATTCGGGTTGTAGCCGCCCCGTGCTTCGTACACCCCTCCAAAGGAAAAGAATTTTTGGGCATGGTAGTAAGTCCAAAGGGCTTTACCCGCTTCAAAAACGGCTGTGGCTTCTACCGAAAAAATGAGCGGCGTGGTTCTTTCTTTTTCACTTGAAAATAAATTACCATTAAGTTGCGATTTTAATTTTCCAGCAATGTATTTTGACATAAAATTACTCTCAAATCTTTCTTTGGCATCTACCTCATATTCGGTAAAGGGTATCCAGTGGTTGGTACTATCTTGGCTCGTTATTTTATTTTGACCATCAAATAAAGAAAACGCCAAACAATTGTTCTGAAATTCATTATCTGCTTCCCAACCATCGGTCGGGAATAAAAATTGGTCTCTATCGTTTAGCCAAGTAGCTGCTATGCAGTGGCGAACGGCGAAATAAGTACAAAGTGGCATTACGTTGTAGTAGTTCAATCCAACTGTTGAAATATGACTGGTTGGTTTTTTATTTGTGAACCTAACTTCGCCAATATGTTGAAAATCATTCCCTAAATAGGCTAAATATCCAATAAAATTATTTTCAATGTTAATATATTCTTTTATCCATTCATTTATGTATTTATTGTTGTGATATGAATAAATGGTTTTTTCAAAAAATTGCTTTCCACTTTCTTTATAAACATTGGCTTCTATTTTTTCAAATAATTCTTTCTTTTGGGTGTCCCAAATCATAAAACCAATAGGAAAAGCGCCTTTCACATTGTCAAAGGTATTGGCAGGAACAATAAATATTTTTTCTAATTTTACGTTAAAAACACCTCTGAAATCAACAAAGTTAGAAGATTGTAAAATTTTTAATGTAGAAAACTGAGCAATTTTTACTTCTGGCAGTTCTCTTAAAATACGGATTAAGAACTGAGCAAAAAGTTCGTTTTTAGCTTTTTTTAAAATTGCGCCATATCTCCCGTACATTTTTGTCTCTTTTGAAACATCTATCTTTTTGCCTCCCTGACCTATACCATCTGTCGCCTCGGCATACGGCGGATTGATGTAAATGAGGAGTTTTTTACGTTTTTCGGGGTCGTTTATGATGTCTTGCAAGTCCTGTGGGAGTTTAGAGCCAGCCCCACCCTTGGAGGGGAAGAACTCATCGTTGAGGAAATCAAACTGAAAAACGTGGTTTTCCAACAAGTTTGCACCATTTTTTATACGGTCTTTTATCACATCAATGTCTTGCCTATCCAGCGTAGAGGCGTAAATATTGTATTTGTTGGTTAGCCCAGCCAGCAAATTGCCCGTGCCGCAGGCGCAATCCCAAATATAATAATCGTCTTGCCAGTTTTCGCCCAGCGCATCAGTGAGGTATTGTTGCGATAGTTCCACCCAAATTTGCGGTGTAAAATAACTGCCTTTGCGTTCTCGCACGTCCTGCGGCACAAGCAAATCTCGGCGTTCCACGATGTAATCCCAATAAATTTGCTTGGGCGGTCGGTCGTATCTGTTCCAAAACTGCGTATGTGCAATTTGTTTGTCCACAAAATGTGAAGAAGAAGCATCAAACATACCCATATCATTTATTTTTCGGGCAGATTGATAATGGTCGTTTTTGAGCAAAACATACAGGCTATCTTTCAACGATTGATTATTATCAGAGAGCAAATCCGCCAGATAAAAATCGCCGTCGATAATGCCGTTTTTCTTCGCAATGTCCCAGTTTACGGCAATGGTGGGCTTTACTTCTTGCAGCCATTTGTTATATACAACCATAAAATTATTTTTGTCAATTTTGGTTTTGGTTACACCAAATTTGCCGACTATAAAATTATCGCTGATAAATTTTTTGAGTTCTTTGTCGTCTTTTTCGTAATAAAAAATGAGCGATTTCGTGTCTAAAATAGTTTTTACAAGCGCTAAAACGAGTTTAAATTCTCTGGTTTCGTGGTTTGAGGGCGCAACGTTCCAGTTAAAATCATTTTTGTAAAATACGTCTATTATTTCGCTGTACGGAATAAAAGCCATTTTTTCGCCATCGAAAGCACCCAAAAAAGGTGGCGGCAAAAACTTATCGAAAGTTCGGGCTTTACCGATGGTTAAAATGAGCTGCACAATAGATTTTTGAACGTCAGACTCGCCCTTTTTAGCCTCCGCCCACAGCAAAGACTCCTGCTCGCCAGGGCTGGTTTCGCCTTGGAGCATGGCTACACAAAAGTCGAGGTTGCCTATTATTTTGGTGCAATCGTAGAGCCAAAAATAATCTTGCGCAATTTTGTTTTTTAGTTCTTCCTCACGTATGTTTGGGTACATTTTTTGGGCTTTTGGGTTCTAAACCTCGCTACAAAAGTACGATAGAATTTTGGTTGTACAACATTGGTGTTTTTGTGTGGAAAAATCGTCTGCATCTTCAAAAACCTTTTTGATTTTTATAACCAACTATTTTCAGTATCTTGCGCCAAAATGAGCGCATTACCACAAAATAGCCCATTACCCAAAAATTTAGGACTTTAAAACCCACAAAATATGTTCCAAAAAATATTTCTTTTAGCCACCTGCGGCGCAGCCATCGTTTGCTGCCAAAACACCAACCCCAACACCCAAACCGAAAAACCAGCCTTGGAAACAACCTTGCCCATGGCTGAAAAAGAAAATTTTACCGCCCCACGTGGCAATGTAACCATAGACGGCGTAGGCTCGGATAGCGTTTGGGCGCAGGCTGCATGGCTGCCCATAAACCAGCGCTGGCTGGGCGCAGCCTACACGCCCCAAGATTTTGAGGGTCGGTACAAACTGGCTTGGTCGCCCGAATACCTGTATATTTTAGCCGAAATAACCGACGATACGCTCACAGATACGCACCCCAACGGGCTGGAAAAATACTGGGACGACGATTGCCTCGAAATTTTTGTGGACGAAAACAACTCGGGTGGCGACCACCAATACAACTACAACGCCTTTGCTTACCACGTGGCACTAAACGGCAAGTCGGTGGACATTGGCACCGATAGCTTGAAGCACTATTTTGATGCGCACACCATAAACAAGCGTACCCAAAACGGAAAAACAACCACTTGGGAAGTAGCCGTAGCCCTGTACGACGATGGTTTTGACGACAAAAAAACGACCAACAAACCCGTAAAAATTGTGCCTAACAAGCAAATCGGTTTTGCACTCGCCTACTGCGACAACGACCGCAGCCCCGAGCGAGAAAATTTTATAGGAAACGTAACCGTAGTAGGCAACGACAAAAACAGAGGCTGGATAGATGCGGGCATTTTTGGTGCATTGACCTTTAAATAACAAGCTCATTTTTACGTAAAAACAACCCATTTATTTGTATAAATTCCCCCAAATAAAAAGTGCTTTTTGCTTTAATTTAAAACATAGTTTGTCTATATTTGTGGCTCATAAACCCATTTTTACGAAACCCTAAACTGAATGTAATGCTGGAAATAAACAAGGCACTGATAAAAGAGCGCAAAGACAATTTGGAGAACTGCAAAGTTTTTTTGAAACAAGAATTTATTGGTATAGATGCCATTATAGACGACCTTTTGGATTATTTGCAGGTGTGGTACCTAATGCCCGAAGTGCTGAACCGACCCGTGATAGTGAACTTGTGGGGCATGACGGGCGTAGGAAAAACGGATTTGATACGCAAAATGGTGAAGTTTTTGGACTACCAAGATAGGTTTACCGAAATAGAACTAAGCAATATAGACCAAAGTTCGTGGAGCAACAATGTGTCGCAGGTACTGAGCAGCAATGAGTTAAACGATGAAAAGCCAGCCATTGTGCTGTTTGATGAAATACAACGGTTCAACACCTTAGATGTAGATGGCAAGCCAATGCCGCAAACGAAATTTACGGATTTTTGGGAGCTTTTGAGCGATGGAAAACTAAGCAAAAAGACCAAAGACGACTTGGATTATTATTTGTTTAACTACATGACAAATAAAAAAAACACCGAGCGACAACGGGCAAAAGGCGAAGAAATAACCAACGCAAACCCCAACATAAGCGTTTGGGACGCAAAAACGTTGCACAACAATTTGGGTTTAGATATGAACATCATGGATATGACGGAGCTGAACGAGGAGCAAATGATTGAGCTGATTATACAGGCAAAAAAGAAGAAAAAGATATACGAACCCGTAAATCATTGCAAAACTTTGGTGATTATTTCAGGGAACTTAGACGAGGCTTTTCAGATGGCAAACCAAACCAGCGAGGCTGATGTAGATGCCGATATTTACAATGCTTACACCAAAAAAATAACGGTTGTAGATATAAAAAATGCGCTATCTAAGAAATTTCGCCCCGAGCAAGTGGCTCGTTTTGGCAACATACACCTCATATACAACTCATTGCGCAAAACGGATTTTGAGCAACTGATAGCCAAAGAAATAGAGCGCATTGTGAAAGAAACGAAGGAAAAAATAGGCATTTCGCTGAAAGTAAACAAGAATATAAACAGCCTGATATACAACAACGGCGTGTTTCCTGTGCAGGGCGTTCGTCCCGTTTTTAGTTCTATCATAGATATTTTGGAGGCGAATTTGAGCAAGTTTATGTTTGAGGCGATTATGAACGACGAAACCCAAATAGACATAAACTACGACCACGCCACCCAACACATTTTGGCGAAAATAGGCGATAAAAAAATAAAAATACCTTATATAGGGCGCATAGATAAAATTAGGCAGTCGAATGAGGCAGATGCGGTGGCTAATATTTCGGTGCATGAGTGCGGACACGCCGTGGTGTATATGGCACTGATGGGCATGGCTCCGCTGCAACTAAAAAGCAAGGTGGCGAGCAGCTATGCGGGCGGTTTTACTTTTCCGCACGAAATACACGAGACCAAAGAAAATATTTTGAACAAAATAAAAATATATTTGGCGGGCGGCATCGCCGAAGAAATCATTTTTGGTAAGGCACACGCCAGCATTGGGCGCAGCCACGACCGTGAGCAAGCCACCATTTTAGCCATTGAGTTTGTGCGCAAATACGGCTTTGATGAGGAGTTTCAGTCGGTGTATAACATTGAGCAGTACCCATATAGAATGGACATTGCGGTAACGGATACCGACGTAGAAAAAATGATTTCGAGGCTGGTGAGCGAAACCAAAGAGCTTTTGAGCCAGCATTATACGCTGCTAAAAGCCCTTAGTAAAGAGCTGTGCGACAAAGGCAGCATGGAAGCCAAAGAAATGGCGGCAATAGCCGCAACCTACAATTTGGCGGTGGAAGTAAAAGAAGAAGGATACCTGCATATAGGCAACTACAAACAAAAATTAGAAAAATGACTGCACAGGGCTTAGAAATGCTGTTCGACCAGCTTTTTCCGTTGAACAGAAGCCTCACGGGCGAGGGCGTGCGGGAAAGTTTGCGCATTTTGCAACCGCACATTGCGCTTAATGTACATGAAAAACCCAGCGGAAGCCAGGTTTTTGACTGGACTATCCCAGCCGAATACCACGTACAAGAAGCCTACATAACCACGCCCAGCGGCGAACGGATATGCGATTTTGCTGCGAATAACCTGCATTTGATGGGTTATTCGCAGCCCTACGAGGGCGAAATGAGCCTCGATGCGCTAAAACCGCACCTCTACACCTTGCCCCAGCAGCCCGATGCCATTCCGTACATAACGAGCTACTACGCCCCACGCTGGGGCTTTTGCATCAGCCAAAACCAGCTCGATGCCCTGCCCACAGACGGCATTTACACCATAAAAATTAAAACCACGCACAACCCAAAAGGCTCGCTTACCTTCGCCGATGCGGTGCTACAAGGCGAAACGGACGAAGAAATATTTTTTAGCACCTACATTTGCCACCCGAGCATGGCAAGCAACGAACTCTCGGGCGTGCTGGTAGCCACCCAGCTCTACCAACTCATAGCCGCCATGCCCAAGCGCCGCTACACCTACCGATTTGCATTTGTGCCAGAAACCATAGGCGCTATAAACTACCTGCACCAGCACGGCGAACACCTAAAAAACAAGCTCGTGGCGGGCTACGTAATCACGTGCGTGGGCAACGAAGCGCCCTTTACCTACAAGCAAGCCAGAGCCGAAAACTGCGCCGCAAACCAGATAGCAGCCCATATTTTGGCGCACAAACACCCAAATTACCACAGCATTCGCCCGTTTTTTCCGTTTGGAAGCGACGAGCGGCAGTACTGCTCGCCCGCCTTCAACCTCCCCGTGGGTTCGCTCATGCGCACCATGTACGGCGAGTACCCCGAGTACCACACTTCCCTGGACAACAAGGCGTTTGTGAGCTTTGAAGCCATGCACCAAACCGCCCAAACCTACTACGATATATGCAAGGCGCACGAGCTAAACCAAAATTTTTATAGCCAAAACCCGCACTGCGAGCCGCAGCTCGGCAAAAGAAACCTGTACAACAGCCTGAGTACCAAGCAACAAACCACAAGCACAAACCAAACCATGATGTGGCTACTCGCCTACGCCGACGGCAAAAACAGCCTGCTGCACATCGCCCAAAAAGCGAATATGTGCATCTTAGATTTCGAAAAAACGATAGAACTACTGCTGGAAAACCAGCTCATAAAAGCCTAAAAAACGGCGGCTAAACCACAAAATCTGCCCTGCCCAAGCGCACCATCAAATCGGCAAAAATAGCCGAATTGCCCACCGCTTTTACGCACGCTGCCCTACCCTGCTCTGGGTTCAGTTTTTGATATTCTGCCAAATAAAACTCCTTTTCGGGGTGATTTTTTGGGTTGATAACGCCATACAAAAACGAGTCGTTAATGCGGTTCTCATAGCAAGCCTGCGACACATCAGCCTCGTCGCCCAGCAAAATCATTTCCGCCTGGCGGTCGAACATAAGCTCCTTTACCAGCCGCAGCACCGAGGCATCAGTTCCGTTTATAAACACCACAATCGGTTGCGTTTTACCAGCAATAAGCGTCAAAAAGTCAGAAATTTCCATTACAAATAAAATTATTGCACAAAGATACATTAACTTTGCGGCTGCAAAAAATTAAATATGCCCAACCAAACGACCTCAATGAAACGCAGCGTTTTTATTTTTATCTTTTTTTCGCTCATAACGACCAAAATATACAGCCAAAACCTTTTTGATACCGAAAACACGCAAAAATTTGCGCAAAACCTCTTTAATTCGGGCGAATACACCAGCGCAGCCTACGAACTGGAACGAGCCATATTTATGACCCCAAACAACGACAGCCTAAAAACGATGCTTTTGCGCAGCTATCGGCTCGCCCAAAACCTACCGATGGGCATTGCACGTGCCAACCAGCTTTTTTTGCCGCAAAATATGCCCAACCCAATCGCATTTGAATACGGAAAACTGCTGCTGCAAAACAAAAAATTTGAGACCGCCAACCAACTATTTACCCAAAATACCAACCTAAATACCAACCAAAAAAACTACTTAAACGGCGTAACTTTTGCGCTAAACAACCAATGGACGACTGCCCAAAAATCGTTTTTGCTACTGCCCACCAGCGAGTACCCGCAAACCACCGCCCTGCTCGGTGTGGCGCAAAAAGGCATCAGTTTTAAGCCCAAAAAAACCTTGACTGCCTGCCTGCTATCCACCCTCGTGCCTGGCTTGGGCAGGGTGTATGCCAAAGACTGGAAAGACGGGCTGATTTCACTGGTTTTTATAGGCACAATGGGTTTTCAGGCGTATAGAGGCTACGCAAAATCGGGGTTCGAGAGCCCACGTTTTTGGATATACAGCACGCTCACCACTGGTTTTTACGTAGCCAATATTTATGGCAGCTACCAATCGGCGAGGCAATACAACAATAATTTTAGCACCAATTTGAACGCCCAAGTAACCGATATTTTTTATACCACCGAATAATGAATATCCGATTAAAATACACTAAAATATTGGTTGTCAGCTTATTGCTTTTTTTAAGCAATACAAAAGCCAGTTGCCAAAACCTAAGCCAAACCTACCAATTTGGATTACAAGCCTACGAGCAACAAAACTACGCAGCGGCTATAAATGCGTATGAGCGTGTGGTTTTTTTTGACGATGCCGACAGCCTGCGCCCGCAAGTTTATTACCAACTGGCGCAATGCTACTACAATGTGCAAAACTACCCCAAAGCCCAAAACTACTACGACCTTGCCTACAATTTGGCTGTAACCGACAGCCAAAAAACGCAGTTTACGCTCTCGAAAGTGAGCTGCTTGCTCGCCCAAAAAGATGCCAGCGCAGCACTCACCGAGCTGTATAGCATCGACGAAAATATGGTGGCAAAACCTTTTCAAAAGAAAATTCGGGTTTATTACGGCATTTGCTTTTTTGCTTTAAAGGATTTTGAAAAATCGCAGGCATTTTTTTTAAAAGCAGCCACGGATACCGCCACCAAAATTGCGATAAAAAACGCATTTATACGGGTAAAAGCCACCAACGAAATTAACCCCAAAACCGCCCAGTGGCTCAGTACTTTTGTGCCAGGGTTGGGGCAGCTCTACGCTGGCGACCTAAAAAATGGCTTAAATTCCATTGCGCTCACGGCTTTGCTGGCTGCTTGGGCGGGCAATATAGCCCAAAACAACCGACCAATTGATGCCATTTTAACGGTTTATCCGTGGTTTCAGCGGTACTATAACGGCGGCAGAAAACACGCATTCGACATTGCAAAGCAAACCGTAAGCCAACGACAATATGCCATTTACATCGATATTTTAAATGCCATTGCGTTTGACAATGCGTTGGATTTAAGCCAAAAATGACTTTATTTTTAAGATTATGCCCAAAAAAATAGTTTTTTTATACTCCGAAATAGCCGAATATGTGCTTGCCTGCCTGCGCCAGCTCACCCACGATTACGACGTGGAAGTGCATCTAATTAGGTGGCAAGTGAACGCCGAAGCACCGTTTTTGTTCGAAATGCCGCACAACGTACACGAGTATATCCGCAGCCAATACACCAACGACGAGCTGATGGATTTGGTAAAAAAAATCGACCCCGACCTGATAGTAACCGCAGGCTGGGTGGATAAATCTTACCTCAAAATTTGTAGGCATTTCAAAAATAAAATACCCACCGTGGCGGGCATTGATACCCAATACGAGGGCAATTTTAGGCAAAAAATGGCGGCTTTGCTCAGTCCGTTGGTGTTCAAAACTGCTTTTTCGCACGCTTTTGTGGCTGGCGAACCGCAGTACAACTACGCACGGGCGTTGGGCTTTGCAAAAGAAAATATTTTATTTGGGTACTACACCGCAGACTATGATTATTTTGCGGAGGTTTATGAACAAAACAAGGCAATTAAAGAGGCGAATTTTCCGAAACGATTTATTTATGCGGGGCGGTATATGCGCCACAAGGGCATTTTTGAGCTTTGGCAGGCGTTTCAGGAGCTGTGCCAAGAGGAGCAAGCGAATGAGTGGGAGCTTTGGTGTTTGGGTACGGGCGAGCTGCAAAATGAGGCGGTTCAGCACCCAAAAATCAGGCATTTTGGCTTTGTGCAACCCCGAAATATGGCACAAATTATGCAAGAAACGGGCGTTTTTGTGCTGCCCTCGCACTACGAACCGTGGGGCGTGGTGGTGCATGAGTTTGCGGCGGCTGGGTTTGCCATTTTGTGCAGCAATAAGGTGGGCGCAGCCTCTACTTTTTTGGTAAATGAGCGCAATGGTTACCGCTTTGAAGCCCAAAACAAAAATGATTTGAAGCGTGCCATGCAAGCCATCATACAAAAAACAGATGCCGAACTCGTAGCTATGTGCGCCGAAAGCCACGCACTGGGCGGCTTGGTTACGCCCAAAAAATCGGCGGCGGTGCTATGGCAGCTCATGACTAACTACGCCAGCGCATCTAACAGAAAACGCTCGTAAACAATGCGCCAGCCCTTCCATTCGGCAAAATCGCTCACCGAATTGTTGTGCCAAATGCTAATTAAATTGCCTTTTACGGCTTTAACTTCGTTTATAATCGGTTTTATGGCTTCGTTGGCTTGGCTTGGGCTTAGTTTTTTATAAAAAAGCAGCGTTGCGTCCATTATTGCACACGGAAAAATGGTGAGCTTTGTGGGCTGGTTTGTGCTTAAATCAAAGAAAATAAACGGCGATGCAATGCCCGCTCTGAACCCTAATTCGTCGGCAAAAGCCATGCTGTAATCGGCTGTAACGCTTTGTTTAATAAGTGTTTGGTAGGTTTTGGGCATTTTAAGCATCAAAAAATGCTGCCTCGATACCACGTCGCTATTTTGGGTATAAGCCCGCAAAAGGTGTATTTCTCGCTCCAAAATTTGTTCGTTTTTGTTGCTGGCTACGCTCGGGTGTAAGCCCACTTGGGCTATTTGGGCGAGGTAATGCACCAGTTTTTTTACCTGCATATTTTTAGGGTCGAGGTTTTGGTCTAAGCCGCCGTAATTGCCAAAAAGGTAAAAATAAATGGGTTTTAATCCATATTTTTCGTGCAAATCGCCCAAATAATTGTAGGTATTGTAAGGGTCTTGTAGCTTATTGTCGAGTACTTTTTTTTGGGTTTTGTACTCATTTACATTTCCTTTTAGCAATTTGTATGCAAGGCTTTTTGTACGCTCCAAATAAGGTTTGTGTTTGTAGGCAAATGCAAAATCTATATCGATGGTGGGCGTAAAAACGTAGGTTTGTTTGGCAAACAAAAAGCCGTTGAAACGCTGCTCTATAGCATTTTTTAGCAAATTAACCCAATGGTTTACCACCGCAGTTTGCAAAAAATTGTGCTGGTATGCAAGGCTTTCCGCCGCCTGAAACCTATCGTATTGGTCGGCTTTGTGGGGCAAATATTCTTCGTAGCGGCTTACCATATAAAATGCGGCGGCAAATATATCGAACGAAAAACTGTGCGCAGCATCGCCCGTTTGAAAGAACGTGGGCAGCGCATTTTCATACACCACATTGATTTTTTGGGGCGTTATATCGGTTTCGAACAGCAAGCTGTGCGGTTTTATGTGTATGCCATTGTCTATTTTTTGGGCGGAATACGCCATTTTTAAGCCCGCATAATCTCGGTACACCTCTGGGCTTTGGGTAAGCTCAAAGTTGGATTTTAGGAGGTTTTTAAAAACTAAATTTAGCACATAAACCAACCGTGGCGATGTTTGATTGCTATAAACCAATATCATTATATGGCTACTTGGGCTTTTATGTGTGGGTGCGGCGTGTAGTTTAGGAGGGTAAAATCGTGGTATTGGAAGCCGAAAATGTCGGTGATTTGTGGGTTTAGCTGCATGGTAGGCAGCGGTAAAAGGTTGCGTGTGAGCTGCAACTCGGCTTGGGGTATGTGGTTTAGGTAAATGTGCGCATCGCCCATGGTGTGTACAAATTCGCCTGGCTGCAGCCCGCAAACCTGCGCCACCATGAGGGTGAGCAAGGCGTAGGAGGCAATGTTAAATGGCACGCCCAAAAAAACGTCGGCGCTGCGCTGGTAGAGCTGGCACGAGAGCTTGCCGTTGGCTACGTAAAACTGAAAAAGCGTGTGGCAGGGCGGCAGCGCCATGTTTTGCACTTCTGCCACGTTCCAGGCACTTACTATGATGCGGCGGCTGTCGGGCGTGGTTTTTATTTGGTGTATAATTTGGGTTATTTGGTCTATTTCGGCGTGGTTTGGGCTTGCCCAGCTGCGCCATTGCTTGCCATACACGGGTCCGAGTTCGCCGTTGGCATCTGCCCATTCGTCCCAAATTTTTACGCCATTTTGCTGCAAATAAGCAATGTTGGTGCTGCCCATCAAAAACCAAAGCAACTCGTGAATGATGGATTTTGTATGGAGTTTTTTGGTGGTTAGCAGCGGAAAGCCCTGCTGCAAATCAAAGCGCATTTGGTAGCCAAACACACTGAGCGTTCCTGTGCCAGTTCGGTCGGTTTTTTTTGCGCCAGTGTCTAAAATGTGGCGCAAAAGTTGGTGGTATTGTTGCATATTTTGTACTTTTTTGTATAGTTGGTTTGTTGCGCCAAAAAATTGTGCGCTTGGTTGGTTTTGGTGTTAATATTGTTGCCCTGTTTTGGTTGGGTCTTTCAAATCCACCCAAAAAACATTTGTGGGTTCGTTGTCGTCTATTTGTCCGTTTGCATTTTTGTCAAGGCGTGCAAACACAAACATAAAATCATTGTCGGGGTCGTATTCTGACTTGAAAACGGAATAATTTTCTGGTATAAGCTGCTTTTGTTTTTCGCCATTGCTACCAAACAAATAAAACCGCCTGATGTCTTTTAAGTTTATAAATCCGTCTTTATTTGTATCTTGGTCGTAAA
>JAYUJN010000027.1:0-34479 GCA_043765195.1 Bacteroidota bacterium
TTGAAATCAGATAGTCTGTATATAAATCAAATATTTTTTCCATAAGCAAATTTATACCTTTTTAAGCACTTCTCTTTTTTATCTTGCGTAACGTGAGTAAATTATTCAAGTATCATTTCAAAAGCATACGAACTTAAAGAAGCTATCAATTTTGAAACTTGGAGGGAATGCTACCTACATTATTTAGAAGGGAAGAACCCAAATACGCACTTTGACAAACCCATTTCATTAAGTATTATAGGTTTACGAGACTTTGATACCGAATTAACCCTTGAACAAAAGCAATGGTGCTTGGATACAATACATAATTCTATCGAGGCTATTCTACATAGCACTTTTAATGGCAATCATGGATTTAGCACAAGTTACAGTATCATGGAAAAAGAAATTTCTTTGTCATCGTTTCATTACTTATTCAATTATTCAAAAAATGAAAAGGAAACAAGTAAGCTAATTGCTTTAATGACTTCCACCTTATTTGCACCGTTTCATAACCCTGAAATGGATAAAATTGTAGAATATATGAGAACTGTTTTTTTTGAAAAATTTCCCAACGAAGCAAAAAGAGTTTGGTGTTGCTTAATCAAATACGCTGAATTCAAAAAAGTTCATTCGTCCTCTTACGATTATTATGACGAAAAGAAACTCAAAGCCATAAAATTAAAAGAGAAAAAATTTATTGCGGAGCAATCTGCAATTACAAATTTGTCCCTTGATATTTCAACACTTGATTTTAAAAAAAACGAGGGGGAGTTTCTTACAAGAGCATTTGTAATTACGCCATACATTACCAATGAAAAAGTATTTTCTGATTTCACTCTACATTTCATATCATTACTGACAACGGACTTAAAGTCTGAACAAAACGATAATGAGGGGCAATCTCAAAGAAAACTCAATGCCCAGTTTTATATCAGAAGCTTGCTACTGTATGCAGATGTATCCTTATCAAAAGCAGTACTTGACTTAATTCTTAACCCGATATACGTAACTGATTTCAATCACATAAAAGACGGAAATGACGTTTTTGAGTTTTCTTCTAAAATTATAGAATATGTCATCTACAAACTGGACGAAATCATTGCGGGTTCTACTGATAAGATATTGAACAAAAGACTAATTGATAATTTTTGGGGTATTTGGGAATATCTTTTTGAAAAAATTAAAGATACTGGCGCATTGTTACTTACTTCTACGCTCTTTCTTGATATTCAGTGGATGAAAGATTTAACACACTGGAAAGTATTAGAAACCAAGAAAGAATTTTATCATAAAATGGTTAAGACTTTGGGAGCTACAAAAACTCAATCTATACTGAATTTATTCTCGACTGTTGGCGAGCAAACATTTTTACCAGAAGGCATGAGTTGGTTGGTAGATATTTACAAAACTGATGTGAATACAACGGTTTCTTTAATTTCACCCTCGGCGGAAAGAATGATTGAAAGGCTTTTTTATAATCACATTTCAAAAATAAAGCGTGACAAAAAACTAATAGACGATTATCTTTGGATTTTAAATAGAATGGTTGATTTAGGTTCTTCAAAAGCATATCTATTTAGAGAAAACGTTATCACATATAAAACGATAAATTAACCAGCTCAATTTGTGCAAGTGGCGCTTGCACAAATTCCTTGGTATCACCACATCTGCCCGCCTTACCAAAGTAAAAGACGAATAAGAAACAGCATTTTTACATAACTGAAACCGCTAACGCAACACATTTACAGCACCAATAAATCGGAACAAAAACCCGTTAGTTTAAAATTATTTTGTAGATTTGCAGTAAATGATAAAAATGAATACCTCCAATTGGCAAAAATTTTCAAAATGAAAAACAGTGTGCGTTACAAAAATTTCTTCTTCTTCGGTTTGGTCTTTACTTTTTTAATGCAAGCCAATTTTTGCGAGGCGCAGTGCTGCACTTATACCCTAAGTATGCACGATAGCTATGGCGATGGCTGGAACGGCGCAACGCTCGAGGTACTGATAAACAACGTTTCGGTAGGCACATACAGCGCCACCAACAGCGGGAGCAACGCCACTATTTCGGTGTGCAACGGCGATAGTTTGTCGTTGGCTTATACGGCTGGCACCTATGAAAACGAAAACAGGTACGAATTGCAAGACTCATCGTGGAACACTGTTTTTCGGGACGGACCAACGCCCGCCACGGGCTTGGTATTTTCGTCTGTGGGCAACTGCAACACGCCCCTGCTGCAAGGCAGCCACCCCTGCGCCGCCATTGCAATTGATACGGTGCAGTGTACTTTTACGAGCAACCTCGGTTTTCCTGGCACGGGGCTAGCCCCAAATTGCGCCAGCTACACTGGCGGCGATATGTGGTTTAAGATGCAAGTTCCCGCCTCGGGCAATCTGAGTTTTGAAACCGACAGCGGAACCATAAACGATACGGGCATTGCGGCTTGGGTGGGCAGCACTTGCAACAACCTACAAGTAATTGGCTGCAACGACGACGACGGAAACGGCTACTATTCCTTTTTGCTTTTGTTCGACCTCACGCCAGGGCAAACCATTTACATTCAGGTGTGGAAATGGGGCGGCGGCACGGGTTCGTTTAAACTCTGCGCAAAAGATTTGGGCAGGGTAATACTCGCCAACTCCGAAATGCCGATTGTGATGATAAACACACTCGGGCAAACGATTGTGGAAAATACCAAAATAAATTGCCTCATGGATATAAAATACAACGGTGCAGGCAACACCACCTCTGTAACCGACAGCGCAAATGTGTATAGCGGCAACATCGGTATTTCGGTGCGGGGGCTCACTTCCGCCTCCTATCCGCAGCGTCCGTTTAGCATCGAAACCCGTGATATTATAGGCGCAAACAACGACGTTTCTCTTTTAGGAATGCCCCCCGAAAACGATTGGGTGCTGCTATCCAACTTCAACGACCGCTCGCTGATGAAGAACGTACTGTCTCTAAAACTTTTTGGCGAAATGGGCAACTACACACCACGTGCGCAACTCTGCGAAGTGATGGTAGATAGCGGCTACCAAGGCATATACGTGATAGGCGAAAAAATTAAACGGGACGTAAACAGGGTTAATATCGACAAACTAACAGCCACTGATACAACTGGCAACGAACGAACGGGCGGCTACATTCTGCAACAAAATTATTGGAACGCCAGCAACAGCTTTCAATCCAATTTTTCGCCGATAGACCACCCCACTTTCGATGTTCACTTTGTATATGATTACCCCGATGCGCTTGCCATTCGCCCCGCACAAAAAACATACATCACCGCCTTTATGGATAGCCTCGAAACGGCACTTTACAGCCCCAATTTTGCCGACCCCATAAATGGTTACCGAAAATACATGGACGTAAAATCATTTATAGATTATTTTCTGGTAAATGAAGTAGCCAGAAGTGCCGATGGATTTAAGAAAAGCGTGTTTTTTCACAAGGATAAATTCTCGAACGGCGGGAAGCTAAAAGCCGGACCCGTGTGGGATTTTGACTGGGCGTGGAAAAATATGTCGGGCGTTTGCGCCTACCTCGAGGGGTACAGCGGCGGCGGCTGGGCGCACCGTGTAAACGATTGCGTTACCGACAATTACTCCACAGGCTGGTACGTGCGCCTGCTGCAAGACAGCACTTTTCGCAACGAACTGCGCTGCACCTACCAAAACTACCGACAAACTTTGCTGGATACCACCGCCATTTTTCACTACATAGATAGCGTGGGGAGCGTGGTTCAAAACGCCCAGGCACGCCACTTTAAAAAATGGCCCATACTCGGCAAAAGCGGTCCTGCGCCCGATTTTGGTGTCGTGGCTACAACCTACTACGCCGAATTAGACTCGCTCAAAGGCTGGATAAACATCAGGCTAAACTGGCTCGATGCCAATATGCCTGGGCTGTGCGCAACAACCGCAATCGAGCAATTAAAGCCCTCGGGTGCTTTGAAATACTACCCAAACCCCAGCAGCGGAACAATACATTTTGAAGGCATGATAAGCGAAGCAAGCCCATCAACGCTGAATATTTACGAAATTTCGGGCAAACTCATAGAGCAAGTCAAATTAAATGGTGGCAACATTAGTTTTGATTATCAGTTTCGGAGCAAGGGCGTTTTTTACTTCGAAATAACCAACCAAAACGGACTGGTGCAGCACGGAAAGCTCATTCTGATTTAGTTTTTATGGCAAATCGGCATTTGAGTTTTTGGGGTAAGGCAAATAAAAATTGTGGTGAAAACCTAAATTCAAAAACTGTAACGCTAACAATATGAACAACTTAAACAAAACGAGGGTGCTTTTATTTATTTTGGCGCAAGTGTTTTTTAGTTCTTGCAATGCACAAATAAAATCTGATGCGCCCAAAGCCAATGCAGCCATTGCTACAAAACACCCCAAAATTACAAAGCCCAAAGGCTCTGATGAATACGATTGTATTGGGGCTGGTTTGCAGGACAAATCGGGCAACCTTTGGTTTGTTTCAACGGATAGCGGCGTGTATAAATACGACGGAAACAATTTTACCAACTACACCGAAAAAGACGATTTGAGCAACAATTATGTCTATTGCGTTTTGGAGGACAAATCGGGCAATATTTGGTTTGGCACAGCCGATGGTGCGTGCTATTTTGATGGCAAACAATTTAAAATCATTCCAATAACCGAAATTCAAAACCACGATTCCCTTTTTTTGACCGACAATATAAGCAATGCGCCATACGCAAAAACAAAATCGGATAGTTTCGGAATGCCCTATCCCGTTGAAAATGGCGTAACCTGCATCATGCAGGACAAAACGGGCGTGCTTTGGTTTGGCACTACCAGAGGGGTGTACCGCTACAACGGAAAATCGTACACCCAATTAGCCCAAAACGATGGCGTAACCAACGATACGGGCGTTAAAATAGGCGGTTATGCCTACGGCGTGGAGTATTTTTTAGAAGACAAAAAAGGCAATGTTTGGTTTGGCGGGCGTGGCACCGCTGGCATTTTTAGCTGCGATGGAAAATCATTGACCAACTACAAACAAAACCAAAACAATTGGCTCTGGCCTTTATTTGAGGACAAATCGGGCAGTATTTGGTTTGGAAATTGGTTTGGCACTTTTATTTATGACGGGAAAACCTTTAACAAGTTTGCAGCCAATGGCAGCACCAAGTTTGTAACCACAAATGGCGGTAAAATAGAGAATATTCGCTTTATGAAAGCAGACAAAAAAGGAAATATTTGGTTTGTAAGCAACAACGATTTTGGTGGGCTTTACCTCTACAATGGCGAGGCGTTTACGCATTTTACCACAAAAAATGGGCTTAGTGGCAACGGTGTATCTGGAATATTAGAAGATAAAGACGGCAACCTTTGGATAGGAACGAGCAACACAGGCTTATGCCGCTACAATGGCAAGAATTTTAGCAGTTTTTCGGAATAAATGAAGGGTGGATAAAATCCTTAAAATGTAAAATTGTACTATACCCAAAAATAGAACGGCCTAACCTTTTTATAAAAAATGCGCCCGCTTAGGCATAGTTTGGGCGAAGCCTCAGACGCTTTTGCGCCCAAAACTCCGCCCGAAACTTCGCCCGAAACTTCGCCCAATAAATAATTATTTATTGGCATCAAAAACCTGCCCTTGGTCGGTGGCTTTTACCACCAAAAACGGCTCGCCATTGCGGATACTCGCACCGCTCATCACTATATCAACTTGTTTTTGGTCTGCCAAAAAAAGCCGTGTTCCCACTGGAAACGCATAGCTTTTGCTGCCCGAAGGCGCAAGCATAAAACCCGTAGTGCCATTGCCTTGCTCGTCGGGGCGGTACGAAATAAGCGTAAACGAACGTGGCAAAAGGCTGTTGTTTTTTATTGAAAAACGAACATTCTTGCTCGCCTTGGGTTTCAAAACTGCCTCTTTATTGCTGTTTTCCACGCCGTCGTTTGCGCCCATCGCAGCATTTTTATTCACGTTCCTAATGCGGGAGTTACCCGTTTTGTCGAGCATATACCCAAGGCTATTCATGGTAATGTTTCCGTTGCCGCTCACCTTCATTTCCGTAAATTTGGTAGCCAAGCCCGCAGCATCAATGTTGCCGTTGCCGCTAAGGTTGAGTTTGAAAAACCGCACCTCACCACCCAAAACCACACTCGAGTTGCCTTTTTCTGTGAGGTCAAAACGGTCGCCGTTCAAGCCGCTTATCGTTACTTGGCTATTTGTACTGTTTTTTAGGGCTTTTAGCGATGGCGTTTTTATTACCACCACCACTTTGCCGCTCGACTCCCAATCTTTGCCCTCGGTGTACGGCTCGTTGTAGCTAATGCTCAGGTCGCCGTTTTTGTTCGTTGCTTGAAATAAATTTTGTTTGCCGTTCGGCACAGTTGCGGTAAGCGACGTTGCCGTGCCGCCTACTTCTACGGTTATTTGCCCGTTAAAACCCTCGATGCTCAGGGTCTCAAACGCCTCAATGCTCGGTTTTACGATGCTGATGGTGTTTGGCGCAGTTGCTTGCGGTGTTACTTGCGCAGTTGTGGCTACGCTCAATAGTGTTGCCAATAAAAGAATGGATACTTGCATGATTTTTTAGGTTTAAAATGTGGTTTGTCAATTATTTGATGTTGCAAAGGTAAAGCTGTGCAGCCGTGCCATCGCTCCAAATCACGATTTGAGCCGTGCCAAATCATAATTTGAAGCAAAAAACTGCATTTACAATACAAAAATTGGGTTAAAATGGTTTTTTTATTGGTTTAACGGGGATAGAAAACAATTAGATAACAACAGCAAAGCAATGAAAACACCAAAAACGGTGTTGTGGTTAGTATATAAACAGGAAATTAGTCGTGGCAAGGGCAGCGGCTAACGCACATTAAAACAACCTGTTTTTCACATTTCTAACCCCAAACAATATGGAAGCCTCGCACTCATTACCAAAAACAAACACCAACACCATCGGTAAACTATTGCTTTGTTTGGTGCTACCGATTGGCGTGGGCGGCTTTTCTGCCTACCTCACCAGCGGCGAAACCAACGGCGAATGGTTCAAAACGCTCGTAAAGCCATTTTTTAATCCGCCCGCCTACCTCTTCGGACCAGTGTGGACAACGCTGTACCTGCTCATGGGCATCGGCGCATTTTTGGTATGGAACACCCCAAAAACCCCGCTCCGACAAAAAGCACTACTCATATTTTTGGTGCAATTATTTTTCAACTTTTGGTGGAGTATTTTGTTCTTTTCGTTACACCAATCATTCATTGCCATCATCGACATTTTGATTATGTGGATTTTGATAGGCTACATGATTACAGTTTTCAAAAAAATAAAACCCATCGCCGCCTACCTACAAATTCCCTACATACTTTGGGTCAGTTTCGCCACCATACTCAACATTTCGCTTTGGTATTTGAATAGGTAATTTTTAGATTTTATAACAAATCTGTGGAAATCCGTGTAAATCTGTGGGCTAAAATATTATGCTTCGATAATTTAAAAATCCGTGTAAATCTGTGTAAATCTGTGTAAATCTGTGGGCAAAAAATATTATGCTTTGATAATTTAAAAATCCGTGTAAATCCGTGAAAATCTGTGGAAATCTGTGGAAATCTGTGGGCTAAAATATTATGCTTCGATAATTTAAAAATCTGTGTAAATCTGTGGGCTAAAAATATTATGCTTCGATAATTTAAAAATCCGTGAAAATCTGTGTAAATCTGTGGGCTAAAATATTATGCTTCGATAATTTAAAAATCCGAAAACCTTCATCTATTTAGTATAAAACATACACTTATGTCCACCGCCACGCTCATTTTCCCACACCAATTATTTAAGCAAAACCCTGCGCTTGCGCCCAGCAGCCAAGTGTATTTGGTGGAAGAATACCTGTTTTTTAAGCAATATCCGTTTCACAAACAGAAAATAGTATTGCATCGGGCAAGCATGAAAGCCTACGAGCAGCACCTCACAGCGGCACAGCACGCCGTTACGTACATACCCGCCACCGACCAAAACTGCGATGTTCGTCGGCTCATAGCGCACCTCGCCACACAGGGCATTACCCAAATACAGTTTTGCGAAGTAGTGGATTTTTTGTTGGATAAAAGAATAAAAACCGCTTGCGCCAAGCATAAAATTGAAATACAGGAACATAGAACCGTCAATTTTTTGAATACCATGGACGGCGTGCAGGCGTATTTTGATGGTAGAAAAACGTATTTTCAAACCGATTTTTATACCCAACAGCGCAAGCAACGCAACATTTTGTTAGAGCCAGATGGCAAACCCGTGGGCGGCAAATGGACGTTTGATGCCGACAATCGAGCCAAATACCCCAAGGCACAACAGCCACCCAAGCTGCATTTACCCGAAGAAAATGAGTATGTAACGGAGGCAAAACAGTACGTCGCAGCGCATTTTGCGCACCATTACGGCACAGCAGATGCGCCGCATTTTTACGTTACTACCTTTGCCGAAGCCGAGGCGTGGCTGCAAGATTTTTTGGTGCATCGCTTCGCCGAATTTGGCATTTATGAAGATGCCATTGTGCGCAAAGAACACATTTTGCACCATTCTGTACTTAGCCCAATGCTCAATATTGGCTTGCTCACGCCGCAGCAAATCATAGACTCAAGCCTGGCTTTCGCCGCCCAAAATGACATTCCGATGAACTCCGTGGAGGGTTTTATTAGGCAAGTGATGGGCTGGCGCGAGTTTATCCGCATTGTGTATGTGCGTGAGGGCGTGCGGCAGCGTACCCGCAATTATTGGGGTTTTAGCCGCAAAATTCCCAAGTCTTTTTACGATGGCACTACGGGCATTGCACCTATCGACGACACCATCAAAAAAATATTAGCCACGGGCTACTGCCACCACATAGAGCGGCTGATGGTACTCGGAAACTTCATGCAGCTCTGCGAGTTCGACCCCGACGAGGTGCATCAGTGGTTTATGGAGTTGTTCATCGATGCCTACGATTGGGTGATGGTACCCAATGTGTACGGCATGACGCAGTTTGCCGACGGTGGACTGATGACCACAAAACCCTACATAAGCGGCAGCAATTACCTCATGAAAATGAGCGACTACCCCAAGGGCGACTGGCAGCCGATATGGGACGGGCTGTTTTGGCGGTTTATGTTTGTGCATCGTAGTTTCTTTTTGAAAAACCCACGCTTGGGTATGCTCGTACACACTTTCGATAAAATGAGCCACGACAAACGCACCGCACATTTGGACGTTGCCGAGCGGTTTTTGGCGAATTTGGATTAGGGAAATGCGATTTTTGGGATTATCCAAAAATCACAATCACACGCCATGAAATTACGTTTGTATGAATACATAGAGACAAACCACTGCTTTATTTGTATTGCAATATAGGAGACAAGGCAGTGCCTTGTCTCTACGTGAAAACATGAGTGAACCCAAACAGCCTTTTGCCAAAAAATTTAACCTTTTAGCCATGTTTTTAGAACCTTTTTAACTGCTCCAAAACGAAAAAAACGCTAATTTTACACTCATTATTAATCAATCAAAATAAAAATGCGAAATTTAATCTTATCATTGGTTTGCGTACTTTGGGCAACAAACACATTTGCCCAAAAAACATTTACCCTCACCAGCAAAGATGTGGGCGGGCAAGCCACCAAAACCGAAGAATTTAATGGATTTGGCTGCACGGGCAAAAACCAATCGCCGCAGCTATCGTGGAGCAACGCCCCCGAAGGCACAAAAAGCTACGCCGTAACGGTGTACGACCCCGATGCGCCCACGGGCAGCGGCTGGTGGCACTGGGTGGTGGTGGATATTCCTGCGACCACAAACGAGCTGGTGGCAAATGCTGGAAACATCGCCGCCAACCTTGCCCCAAAAGGCGCTATACAATCGGTAACCAACTTCGGTGCGGCGGGCTACGGCGGTCCGTGTCCGCCCGAAAAACACGGTTTGCACCAGTACATCGTAACCGTTTTTGCGCTCAAAACCGACAAATTAGGCACCGATGCCAACACAAATCCTGCGGTTGTGGGCTACAATTTGTGGAGCAACACGCTCGCCAAAGCAAGTTTGGTATTTTACTACCAAAGATGATTTTGAAATAATTTTAAACTAAAAAACTAAAACCCGTTGCACTTTCAATGCAGCGGGTTTTTTGTGGGTGAGTTTGGATTGGTATGGGTTTTGGATTGTCCGAAAATAAATTTCTGAATAATTTCGTTGGTCAAAAAAATGTTTTAACTTTGCTCGGTGCGGCAATGTATTTCAAACACCTGCTTTAAAAGTACAAAAAAAGCCTCACACACAACTACTCATGGAAAAAAACTTGAAATATTGGTACTTACGAGACCACAAACTGTTTAGGAATTTGAGTTTTTCAGAAATAGACGCACTTTGTATTTTAAATAGGTTCAAAAAGTCGCCCAAAAACGAAATCATCGACTTGCCATTTAGCAACGAAGAGCGAATTTATGTTTTGAAAAAAGGCACTATAAAACTCATCGAAATAGACGAAGAAGGCAATGAAAACATAGAAGAATTGCTACAAAGTGGCGATATTTTTGGCGATTTGAATTTTGAACACTCAAAAGACAATGCGACTTACTTTAAAGTGGTATCGGACGAGGCGATTATTTGCACTTTTTTTAGAAAAAACCTCGAAGATGTGATGATAAAGAAGCCCGATTTTGCCATTTCGTACATAAAATTCATTGGTTTTAAGTTCAAAAAGTTTAAAAATAGTTACAAAAACATTTTCTTCAAAGACACCAAAACACGCTTAATTCTTTTGCTATACACACTTATTGAGGGCAAACTTGCGCAAAATAACACGATTACTATCCCGAATTATCTTAACCAAAACGACCTGGCACAGTTGATATGCACCACCCGACAGACCATCATAACGCTGCTAAAAGAGTTGAAAAATGAAGGCATTTTGCAGTATTCACACAACGAATTGCAGATACTGGATATAAAGAAAATAAAAGAATTTGCAGAAAATGTAAAGTGAGTTACATTTTGCGGTTTGGGGTTGTCATACCTTTGACCCATAATTTAACCTCAAATCAATGAAGCACTTATTTCTTTTTCTCCTCCTATCGTTTTCTTTTTCTTCATTTGCGCAAGATGTGCAGAAGAGAAACCAGCAATTCAACCTCGAAAATGGCATCGCCATTCAGGGCTACGACCCTGTGGCTTATTTTGGCAACAAAGCCCTAAAAGGCTCAAAAAAAATCTCCGCCCTTTATCAGGGAACGACCTATTATTTTTCGTCGGAAAACAACAAAAACGCTTTTCAAAAATCGCCTAAAAAATACGAGCCGCAATACGGAGGCTGGTGTGCTTTTGCGATGGGCGATTATGGCAAAAAAGTGGAAATTAACCCCGAAACCTTTAAAATTGTGGACGGCAAGTTGTTCCTTTTTTACAATGCGTATTTCAACAATACACTGAAAAGTTGGAACGAAAACGAAAAAAACCTCAATGCAAAAGCAGACAAAAATTGGTATAACTTTATAAAATAACCACAACATGAAATTTAAAACACTCAGTTTTTTGCTTTTTAGCATCATTATTTCTTCCTGTACCAAACAAGGAGAATTTACAACGCCCCAAAATGAAAATACTGTCATAGTGGCGAACACCATTTTGCTAAAAAACGGAATGTTCAACCCAACTTCTGGCATAACCGTGAGCGGGAATGCCGAGTTGAGAATGAAAGACAGCGGAAGGTTTATACTGCTAAAAGATTTTAGCGTTTCTGCCGGACCAGACCTAAAAGTGTATTTGTCGAAAAAAGATACGCCAAGTGATTTTATAAACCTCGGCTCTTTTGACCCCCAAAAAGGCATTTACAACATTCCCGACGGCGTGGCAGCAACCGATTATGATTATGTACTAATCTTTTGCCAGCAATACAGCCACCTTTTTGCAACCGCTAAATTAAACTAAATTAAATATGAAACAGAAAATTTTAATGCTAATCATTTGTGTGTGTTCCATTTCGGGCGTGTATGCACAAGGCTGCAGCGATGCGGGCATTTGTTCGGTTGTGGGCAAGCAACAAACAGACTCGACAAATTTTAAAAAAAACGCCTTTGAAGTCGGCTACGTTTTTGGCAAAGGACTCGAAGATGTGGTTTATAACAATGGATTTTTGGCGTACTCGAGGGTTGTTGGCAACCACTGGGAACTAAAATCAAGGATTACCTACAACCAAGCCAGTGGTAGTTTTGGAACATTGGGCAGGCTTGGCGATTTTTTTCTGACGTTCAATTACCGTCCAAAAACCAATAAAACCGCCTCAATAAGCCCAATTTTTGGCATAAAAGTTCCGTTGAGTGCCTCCAATTTTAAAATAAACGGCATTGCCCTGCCCTTAGACTATCAGGCGAGTTTGGGTACTTTTGACGCACTTTTGGGGCTTGATTACAACTTTAAAAAATGGAAATTTGATGCAGCACTGCAATTGCCCATTTGGCAAATTAACGCCAATTCTTATGTCGATGATTTTTCGGCATCTGATGTTTTTCCTACCACCAACTTGTTTAGAAGAAACCCCGATGTGTTGGTTAGAAGTACCTACAATATACATTTGAACAACGAAAAATGGAGTTTTAGACCCAATCTAATGGCGATATACCACACGGGAAATGACACGTATCAAGACGTTTTTGGCAAAAGGCAAACCATTGAAAACTCAAAAGGTGTAACCATAAATGCGGGCTTAAACACCGATTACAACATAAACGCCAACAATGGTGTAAGCATGAATTTGGCAGCACCCCTTTTGGTAAGAAAAATCCGCCCCGACGGACTCACTCGGGCATTTGTAGCATCACTAACCTATCAACACAAATTTTAAAAAAAATGAATACAAAAAACATTATTTCTTGGTTATTTCGCATCACAATAGCCATAATTCTTATTCAAACCCTTTATTTCAAGTTTACGGCAAACCCCGATTCTGTTTATATTTTTACCCAATTGGGCGTAGAGCCTTATGGCAGAATAGGCTTGGGCATCGTGGAACTCATCACGGCAATACTCGTTTTGTACCCCGCCACCAAACTAATAGGCATTTTAAACGCATTCGGCATTATTTGCGGGGCTATTTTTTCGCACTTTTTAGTGATAGGCACCGAAATTAAAGGCGACGGCGGCGGGTTGCTTACACTGGCTTTTGTGGTGTTTGGCTCTTGTGTAGTTTTGCTTTTTTTACATAAAAATGAGTTTTTAAACCTACTAAAATCAATCGTTAAACGCTAAATTTAGGCTAATTTTTAGTATTTTGCACGCATTAACACTCAATAAAATGCAATAAATAATTGGTAAAATCCTCAGAAACTAACAAAAAACGCACAATGAAAACCATAGAAAAAAACACGATACTGGCAGATGCAAAAGACATTTTAATTCAACTTATTGACGGCATAAGTGATTTAACCCACGACGATTTTGTGATGAAACACGATATTTTGAGCGGTAGCAGCATTGGCGCACACACTCGGCACATCATAGAAATTTTTCAACAACTCATAAACGACTATGCCTCGGGTACGATTAATTATGACAAACGCAACAGAAATAAAAACATAGAAACGGACATAGATACCGCCATTGAGTGCATTGCAGGCGTGATTAATGGCTTGGTTTTGCCAAACAAAGCCCTGAAAATTTGTAATAGTTACAACGGCGACGAAACCACGGACTCGAATTATTACCGAGAATTAATATACAACATTGAGCACTGCATACACCATCAAGCGATTATAAAAATTGCTTTTTTGCAAAATGGAATGACTATGGCAAACAAAGACTTTGGCGTGGCAAAATCAACGATTGAATACCGAAAACAATGTGCACAGTAAGTTTTTATAGCCAAGCGGGCAAGGTAATAATTACGTCGAACAGAGATGAAAACGTACTGCGACCAAGTGCAAAAATGCCAGAAAAAACCACCCTCGGGCAACGCAATTATTACTTTCCAGTAGATGCCCAAGGCGGCGGCTCTTGGTTTTGTGTAGATGGTGCTGGCAACACAATGGTGCTGCTCAACGGGGCAGAAACCAAACATACGCCCGAGCCGCCTTACCGCAAAAGCAGGGGATTGATTTTGTTGGATTTGATGCAAAAAAACGATAAAAAACTGGGGTGGAGTGCCATTGATTTGAGCAATATTGAGCCATTTACAGTGGTGGCTTTTACGGAACAAAAACTTTTTCAACTTAGGTGGAACGGACAATCGAAAAGTATGCTTCAACTCGACGAATCTAAGCCTCATATTTGGTCTTCGGCTACTTTATATCCGAAAGAAATAGTGGCGTTGAGAGAAAATTGGTTTGCAAGTTTTTTAAAACGCCATGAGAACCATTTGAACGAAACCGATTTGATAGATTTTCATACAAGTACCGAAAAAAACGACGCTCAAAACGGCTTAACAATCAATAGAAACAACCAAATGATGACCAAAAACATTACGCAATGCACAATAGACAAGGGGCATTTTAAATTAGTCCATTTTGATTTTTTGGAAAACCTAAAAAGTGAACACTTCGTAGAAATAATACCGCATGAAACGCTGGATTCATAAACTAAAACACTGGGAGTACTGGTCGCACTACGTAATATACGCACCCACTTTTTTCGTTTGGCTTTTGTTGATGCTGCGGTTTAGGTCTATCAGATTTTTTAAATACGCAAATCCTGGCATTAAAAATGGCGGCTTTTATGGCGATAGTAAGTTCGCTATTTATCAATTATTGCCCAAGGGTACTTACCCAAAAACGGTGTTGGTGCATCACGATACGACCAATGACTACGAAAAAACGATAAAAAACAATGATTTTAAGTTCCCACTAATCCTGAAACCAGACGTTGGGCTAAGGGGAATTAATGTAAAAAAAGTTTATTCGGTTGCAGATGTGGTGGAGTACAGCCAAAAGGTAGGTGAGGATTTTTTAATCCAAGAATTGATTGAATTGCCCAACGAAATGGGGCTTTTTTATTGCCGTTTGCCCAACAATAAAAAGGGAATGATTACGGGCATTACCCTAAAAAAATACCTTACACTAAACGGCAACGGAAAAAATACGATGGAGGAATTGCTTTGTAAAAATCCACGTTTTGAAATGCAGATTTCTACGCTCAAACACCAAATAGACCTTTCGGAGGTATTGCCCGATGGTGCGCAAAAATGTTTGGTTCCTTATGGCAACCACAATCGGGGAACTGAATTTTTAGATGGTAAAAGGTTCATTTCTAATGAATTAACGCAGACATTTGATGGTTTGTTGAGTTCCGTAGATGGGTTTTATTTCGGGAGGTTGGATATAAAGTACAACACAATGGCGGAACTGGAAAAAGGCATTAATTTTAGCATCATAGAACTTAATGGCGTAAAAAGTGAGCCAACGCACATATATGACCCGAAGCATTCGTTTTGGTATGGGCAAAAAGAGATTTTTCGCCATCAAAAAATCATGTATAAAATTATAAAAATCGCCAGCCTCAAATCAGGGTTGGGGTAATTTTTTTTGATTGAATATCGTAGAGACAAGGCACTGCCTTGTCTTATCTTTTGTAAACTGCCTTGTCTCTACAATGAAAAACTACGTAGGCAACATAACATTTTTCTAAAAAACCCAATGCAAAAATACTTACCCATTCCAAAATTTATTGCAGTAAATTCGTAGCCATTAACACCAAACACTTTAACCCAAAACCAATGAATGCCTCAACGCCCAAATTAATTAATATAAACAAAAAACGAGTTCGCAATGTGAACGTTACGCACAAAGAAAATTTATCGAAAATGAATAAAATCGCCCTATGGATTACCGACCACGTGGGCAGTATGCCGTTTTTTATGCTAATTTTTACCTGGACTTTTGTGTGGCTAACCTGGAATATTTTTGCGCCAGTTCACCTGCGGTTTGACCCATACCCAGCATTTGTATTTTGGCTTTTTATCTCTAACATGATACAAATATTTTTGATGCCGCTCATAATGATAGGGCAAAACTTGCAGGCAAAACACGCCGAAATTAGAGCCGAAGAAGACTTTTTGATTAACATAAAAGCAGAATCCGAAATTGGTACAATTTTATTGCACCTCGAAAACCAAAATGCGCTGATGCTAAAAATTTTAGAGAAACTACAAGACTCTGAAAAAAAATAACGCAAAAAATTTGCCGTATCTACGGTTTATTTGCTTATCTTTGCTATAATAAGCGCATAGTTTGAACAAGAAACAGAACATAAATATTAGGGCTTTATGGCTGTTGCTGATTTATATTTTCAGTAATACGCCCACCACTGTGTTTCACAACCACAACCACCAAAAAGTTGCTTACGAAACCGCCACGCCCTGCGAAAAAAATATTTATTATGGCGTAAAGTCTGTTCCGTGCAGCCACCACAGCCACATTTCAAAAACGCAAAAAAAGTGCGCACTCTGCGACCACCACAATTTAGCCAGTCATTTATTAGAAATTCCGTTTTTCAGTTTTACAAAAACTGAATTGTACAGCACTTATGTTTCAAGTGCCACGGATTTTATTTCTACCTCCGCCTCCGAAACTTCAAACAGAGGTCCGCCCACGGTTTAGTTTTTTACCGACATTGTTACCAGTTTCAACGCAATTTTTTGCGCTGAATTTCCTTGTATGTACCATAATTTAAAAAAACAAAAAATGAATTTACAAAAAATATTCGTCCTCGCTGCATTCGTTTTTGCAGCGCACACAACGCTTGCCCAAAACAAAATATCGGGCAACATTACCGACAAACAAACCAACGAAAAACTCACTGGCGTTTCGGTATATATTTCTGATTTAAAAAAAGGGACTTCCGCAGATAAAGACGGAAACTACGAACTAAGCAACTTAAAACCAGGAAAATACTTGCTCGAAGTGAGTTTTTTGGGCTACAAAACAATCATAACACAAGTAAATATTACGACAGATGCCACGGTTGATTTTGGCTTGGAAGAAGCCCACAAAGAACTTTCGGAAGTGGTGATAACGGCGGTAACAAGGGCAACGGAACTTAAACGAAGCCCCGTGATTATTAAATCGTTGGATAAAAATGGCATGAACCAAAACGCTTCCACCAACCTGATTGACGCATTGAAAAACGTGCCTGGCGTTAGCCAAATTTCTACGGGTGCAGCCATTTCTAAGCCCATTATTAGGGGTTTGGGCTACAACAGGGTCATTACTTTGAGCGACGGAATAAGGCAAGAAGGGCAGCAATGGGGCGACGAACACGGCATTGAAATAGACGAATACGGCGTGGATAAAGTAGAAATTGTGAAGGGTCCGGGCAGTTTGCTATACGGCTCCGATGGCATTGCGGGCGTGCTAAATTTTATTTCTCCCAAAGCCCCAAACGAGGGCAAAACCAAAACGCAACTGACCACAAACTACCAATCGAACAACAATTTATTAGGGTACTCGGTGAGCAATGCTGGCAACAAAAATGGCTTTCAGTGGCTGGGGCGGTTTAGCAACAAACTGGCTGGCAACTACCAAAACAAGTACGACGGCAAGGTGTATAACTCTGGTTTTCAGGAGTATAACGGAAGTTTGATGCTCGGCATAAATAAAAACTGGGGGCATTCGTACATCACGTTGAGTACCTACAACAATACCCTAAACCTCGTGGAGGGCGACCGAGATAGTACGGGAAATTTTATTTATGCCAACGCAAATGGAGATGAACTTACGGCAACTGCCGACGATTTGAAGGGCTATAAAATAGGATTTCCGCACCAAGAAATAAACCACGTAAGAGCCGCTTCGAACAACTATTTTTTGCTAAAAAAAGGCACTATCAATGCCGATTTTGGCGTGCAAAACAACAAGCGAAAAGAATTTGCAGATGCTGCCAACCCCAACGACAAGGAACTGTTTTTTGACCTAACAACCTTCAACTACAATGTGCGCTACAACCTACAACAGCGCAACGATTGGGAAACTTCTTTCGGAATTGGAGGTATGCAGCAAGGCAATAAAAATAAAGGATTGGAGGTTTTGATACCCGAGTATAATTTATTTGACCTTGGCGTATTTGCTTTTACACAAAAAACAATTGGTGAAAATCTGACTTTTGCGAGCGGCTTACGCTTTGACAACAGAGCCGTATTTTCAAAAGAACTGCTGGAAGAAGGAACGACGAACCTTAAATTTTCGGCTTTTACCAAAAACTATGCGGGCGTTTCTGGGAGTTTGGGTTTATCCTACCAATTGGATAAAAAATCTACGCTGAAACTAAATTTATCCAGAGGATTTAGAGCGCCCAACATTGCGGAACTGGCATCGAACGGCAGGCACGAGGGTACGTTTAGGTATGAAATCGGCGACCCAAATCTAAAATCGGAGATAAGTCATCAATTGGACCTGGCGTATTTTTTAAATTCCGACCACATTAGTTTTGAATTTACGCCGTTTGTAAACCTGATTTCCAACTATATTTATGCCCAAAAACTAACCGATAGCCTGGGCAACGACATCATTTTTGACCCCGCCGACCCTGCGCCCGCCTTCAAATTTACGCAGGGAAACGCCACACTTTTGGGCGGCGAAGTGTTTTTGGATATTCACCCACACCCACTGGATTGGTTGCACATCGAAAACGCATTTAGCTATGTGCAAGCCACACAAAACAACCAAACTGCGGACAAAAAATATTTGCCATTCATACCCGCACCCAAGTACAGAGGCGAACTAAAAGCACAGTTTCAAAAAGTAAATGGCTCAATATCAAACGCATACATAAAATTTGGTGTGGACCATTACTTTAAGCAAGACAAATTTTTTGCTGCATACCAAACCGAAACAGCCACGCCAGCCTACACCTTACTAAATGCAGGCATTGGGGCAAATGTGAAGGCATTTAATAAAAAAGATTTTTTGAGCCTATTTATTAGTGCCGAAAACTTAGCAGATGTGGCTTACCAAAGCCATTTGAGCCGACTAAAATATACGCCCCAAAACTTGGCAACTGGCAGAATTGGCGTGTTTAACATGGGCAGAAACATAAGTGTGGAGGCGGTGGTGAATTTTTGAGAATGAGGGTGGAAATGAACGGCTGTAAAATATTATTTGAAAAATAATACATTTTTATTGTTTATCAATAAATATTAGTATCTTTGCTGCATAATTTAAACATTTGCAAACTATGTCAAAAACAAATAACTTCGTATTTACAGCCGTAAAAATTGTGGCTTGGATAATCTTCGTTGGCTTATCGATTGAAGCTGGCGCACTAATCATTAATTTTATAATTAGTTTGTTCAAGCCTGAAATTGTCAAAAATCTATATCAAAAACTGGATTTAAGCGATGTGTATAGAAAAAGCAAAATGGCTTATTTTAGTATGTGCGGCTTCATACTTTTTATTTCGGTATTCAAAGCGGCGTTGTTTTATGTAATAATTAAATTGGTAACTAAAATTGACTTGTCAAAACCGTTCAACAGTTTTGTTTCAAGACAGATTTTTCAAATTAGTTATTTCACCCTTTCAATCGGACTTTTAAGTTACATTGCCCAGCAATCAGCCAAAAGTTTGATGCAATACGGAATTGATACCGCTAATTTGAATCACTTTTGGGAAGGCAGCCAAGGTTTTATTTTGATGGCAGGCGTAATTTATATTATTGCCATTATTTTTAAAAAAGGACTCGAAATTCAGACCGAAAACGATTTAACTGTATAAGCCATGCCAATTGTTGTAAACTTAGATGTGATGATGGCGAGGCGCAAAATGTCGCTCAACGAACTTTCCGAAAAAGTGGATTTGACGCTATCCAACCTTTCTATTTTAAAAACAGGAAAGGCGAAAGCCATTCGTTTTAGCACGTTGGAGTCCATTTGTAAGGCGTTGAATTGCCAGCCAGGCGATATTTTGGAGTACGCCGCCGAAACAAAATGATGACGGAAGCAAGCTAAAAATGTGGTTTTAGTGCGGAAATTCTGATTGAAAAAAGATAAAACCATCGGCGGAAACCCAGGGGCGAGGTGCATGATTTTAAAGGCACTTCGCCCGTGGTTTTGGGGAAAAATAAAGGGAAATTTTAACATAAAAATCCCTAACTTTGCTCAAAAAAACGCATGGCGATTGGAAATAAAATTATTTTGTGTGCTGCATTCATCGGATTTTTTTTGGTGAATGTGCCACTGCACGCCCAACCAACCTATAAAATGCCCGCCGAAGACCTCCCGCACGAAGGCACTTGGCTGCAATGGCCCCACCAATATGAGTACGGCGCAACCTACCGCAACAGGTTAGATGCCACTTGGGTAGCTATGGCAGCCGCCCTAATACCAGGCGAAAAAGTGCATATAATCGCCTACGATGCCACGGAGCAAGCCAGAATTACGAGCCTGCTAACGGCTGCCAGTGTGCCTATGGCAAGCATTGATTTTCGGCTGCTGCGCACCAACGATGTGTGGGTGAGGGACAACGGACCTATTTTTGTGCGGGACGCAAGCGGCAATTTGGTTATCGAGGACTGGGGCTTTAATGGCTGGGGCGGCGACTACAATTACAATTTTTGCAACCCAATTCCGACGAGCATCGGCACGGCGCTGGGTACTGCGGTGGTGGATTTGGGCGCAACAATGACCTGCGAAGGCGGCTCGCTGGAACAAGACGGAAACGGCGTTTTTATGGCAACAAAAAGCTCCATTTTGAGCCAAACCAACCCCGCAGGCACTTATACGGTGCGCAACCCAGGCATGACGCAAGCCCAAGCGGAGGCAATTTTTGCGCAGTATTTGGGCGCAACAAAATTTATTTGGCTCAACGGCGGATTTAGCCCCGACGACGTTACGGATATGCACATCGATGGTTTTGCAAAGTTTTTGAACGACTCGGTGATGGTAACCATGAACAACGCCGACCTAAGCTACTGGGGCGTAACGCCCGCCGACATAGCCACCCTAACCGCCGCCACAAACGCCAGCAACCGCCCATACCAGCTTGTAAAACTGCCCCTAACCGCCACCGATGTGGTAACTACCTACGGCAACAATTTGGGGTTTAAAGGCTCGTACATAAACTACTATGTGGCAAATACGGCTGTGCTGGTGCCAAATTACAGCGATGCAAACGATGCCATAGCCAACGCCATTGTTCAGGGGCTTTACCCCACCAGAACCGTGGTGGGTATAGACGTGCGAAACCTCTACAAAAACGGTGGCATGGTGCATTGCGTTACGCAACAGCAGCCAGTTTCGGTGGCTACTGGGCTGTGGCAGCCCCACCCAGATGCGCTAAACCTCACATTAATTTACCCAAACGCCACAAGCGAGTGCGCTACCATTGAGTTTGAACTACCTAAAAATGAGCGCATTAGCCTACAAATATTTGATGCCCAAGGGCAGCTCCTAAAAACCATAGCAAACGTCGAACTCAAAAAAGGCAAACACAGCTTTACCACCAATACCCAACAATTCGCCAACGGACTTTATACCTACGTACTAAAATTGGGCAACCAAACGGCAAGCAAACAGTTCGCAATTGTGCGGTAATGAGCGTTTTTGGTTCGTAAAAAAACCCAAAATAAACATTGCCCAAAAACCAAAAATACCCAAAACTGCGCCAGCACACCAAAATGAAAAAAGCAATCGTAAAAATAATTTCGACCCTTTTTCCGAACCAAGTAGTTTCGTTTGCGTACCAAAAACTGACCAACCCACAGCTCAAAAAACTAAGGCAAAATGAGCTATTGGTTTTAGAAAAATCAGAAAAAGAAACCTTTAAATTCCAAGATTTTGACATACAGCTCTACACTTGGCAAGGCGGATCAAAAAAAATTCTATTGGTGCATGGCTGGGAAGGGCAAGCAGGAAACTTCGCCGACATTATAGAAAAACTACTCGAAAAAAACTATACCGTACACGCTTTCGACGCACCCTCGCACGGGTTTAGCAGCAAGGGGCGCACGAGCCTCTTTGAATTTACGGAGTTGGTCGGCGTTTTGATACGAAAATACGACGTAAAAAAGCTACTAAGCCACTCGTTTGGCGGCGTGGCGGCTACCTACGCACTTTTTAAAAACCAAGACCTAAAAATAGACAAATACGCATTGCTTACCGTACCCGACCGATTTTTAGACCGCATAAACTACGTAGCCACACAAATAGGTATTACCCAAAAAGTTACCGAGCGGCTCATCAAACGACTGGAAAACGAAACAAAACTCCAAGTAGATAAGTTAAATGTAAGCGACTTTGTAAAAACAATCAATGTAAAAAAATCACTCATTATACACGACATAAACGACACCCTGATACCCATCGCACAATCCAAAAACGTGCATAAAAACTGGGAAAACTGCACTTTTTCAGAGGTAAGCGGCACGGGACATTTCAGAATTTTAAGAACCGAAACGGTGATAAACAACATAGTGGCTTTTTTCGAAAACCCATAGCAGCCCCGATAAAAATCGTAAAAACCCAACTAACTCACTAACAAACATGAAAAAACACTACCACTGGTTAGACCTCCTAAGGTTTCTTGCCGCATTTGAGGTTGTAGCATTTCATTTCAGAGGCAATTTTTTTGTAGAATACGGTCTTTTGCCACCCGCACAAATGAATGTTTTTACCACAATTGCCTTTTTTTTCACCCGCTTGGGGCAAGAATCCGTAATTATATTTTTTGTAATGAGCGGTTTTTTGGTAGGCGGCAAAGCCATAGAACGCATTTTGAACAATGATGTAAACCTAAAAGCATACGTTTTAGACCGATTTGTGCGTATAATGTTGCCGCTGCTGGCATCTATTGTTTTGGTTTTGCTCGTAGATTTAATTACGGGCGCACCCGTTTACTACATCGACATCATCGGCAGTTTATTTTCGCTCCAAGGCATATTCACCACCAGTTACAACAACAACCCAGTTTGGTCGCTGGCTTACGAAGTCTGGTTTTACGTATTAATGGGTTGCATTATGGCTCTGTGCAGGCTACCAAGCCCAAAAACTTCGTTGGTTTGTTTGTTCGTCATCTCCCTCATTTTTTTAATTTTTACGAAACTAAACCCCAACTACCTCTTTATTTGGTTCATGGGCGCACTTACTTATTTGCTACCCAAGCCCAGCAAACCGTGGTCAAAGTGGTTGTTTCTGCCCATTTTGGGCTTGCTTTTTGTTTGCATGGCAATGTGCCAACTAACCTCAAAAACCAACACAGCATTGTTCAATCTATCGTTTTTAAACCACGAAATAACAGTTATTCTGTTGGGTTTAGCCACCTGTTTGCTTGTGTATTGCATCATTTATTTTACCCCAACCAACAAAATTGCCATAAAAATAGACAAGCTGGGCAGTGAACTTTCTAAATTTTCGTATAGCCTATACCTAACACATTACCCTATTATGTATTTGTTAATTCATTTTGGTTTCCCCAAAAGCAAAGCCATAAGCATACAATCGGTGTCGTGGTATTTTTTGGAGCTAAGTATTGCCATGGTTGTGGCATATTTGGCGTATCTTTTGTCAGAAAAACACACCAACACCGTAAAAAAAGCCGTGGGCAATTGGCTGGGTTTTAGTTCGTAGCGCAGCATTTTGTAGCAATGGCATTTGTTTGGGGCAAAACCAAAAGTGGTTTCGCATCGTATGTATTCGGCTCGGCAAATGCCGAACATTACGATTAAACAATAACCCAAATCAAATGAAGAATTTTACAAAATCAATTTTGCTAATCATCGGATTGGCTTTTAGCTTTCAGGGCAATGCCGCACATTTCAAAGACCAAATTCTGCTTACTGCACGCATGAATGGCGGACAAGAAGTACCAGCGGTTACTACCAACTCGGTGGGTTTGGCGGCTTTTTCGCTCAATGCCACCCGTGATACCATGTGTATAAGCATGACCGCCACAGGTTTGAGCGGTGCCATAACGGGCGTGCATATCCACGCTGGTGCATCTGGGGCTAATGGTCCCGTTATTTTTGACCTAACGGGTTTTCTATCTGGCAACAGCCTTACTGCCTCCATTACAGGAAGCAACCTAACGGCTGCCTTGCTTTCAAACTATTTGAAAGGTAAAATGTACCTTAATGTGCATACCGCCGTCAATCCAGGCGGAGAAATCCGTGGACAAATAATACCCGAGAGCGACACACAGTACATAGCCAGCCTGAGCGGCGCACAAGAAGTGCCTGCGGTGGCTACCAATGCCTTCGGAATTGGTACTTTTTCCCTCTCGAAACACAACGGCAAACTAATGATACGTGTGGTAGCCAACGGAATGAGCGGCGCAATCACGGGCGCACATTTACATACTGGCGCAGCAGGCACAAACGGTGGCGTTGTGGTTGATTTAACAGCTAACATCTTGGGTAACACCGTGGTAGCCAGCATTGACCCAACGGCTATTTTAACGGCTTTGAGCGCAGGAAACATTTATATCAACCTACACACCGCCGCCAATCCAGGCGGAGAAATCCGTGGGCAGCTCATGAAAGACGACAAAATCGCTTTTGATGCCCTGATAAATGGCGCACAAGAAGTGCCAGCCGTTACCACCACCGCCGTAGGTTTGGCAAACATTAAATTGAACACTACGCTGGATACGCTTTCGTATGACATTGTGCTAAACGGTTTGTCTTCGCAGGCAAGTGGCGCACACTTTCACAACGGAATTGTGGGTGCAAACGGACCTGTGGTATATGATTTAACGCCCAGCATTGTAGGCAACCGCATTACGGGCATGATAACGGGCGCAGCCATTGCGCCGTTGTTGAGCAATATGCTAAAAGGAAATTTGTACATAAACATACACAACACCGCCAACCCCAACGGAGAAATCCGTGGGCAGATTTTCCGTTTGTTGCGTGAGGGCTACTCGGCGATAATGGACGGCTCGGAGGAAGTGCCAGCCGTGGTTTCGGCAGCACGTGGCACAATGATAGCCACCGTGGACCGCAACCAAACCGACCTACACTTTATGGCTGTGGCTGATGGCTTAACCGCCAATGGCATACATTTTCACAAGGGCGCACACGGACAAAACGGTCCTGTGATTTACGACATGACCCCATTTTTTATAAATAATGGCGCATTTGGCTACTGGAAAAGCACCGATGCAACTCCGTTTGTGTTAGCCAATTCATTGACTTTCCGCAGAGACAGCGTTTATATTAACCTGCACACCGTAGCCAACCCCAGCGGAGAAATCCGTGGACAGGTAGAGCGAGGTTTTTATTGCGCCAGCATAAACACATCTATTTTCGACAACAATTTGGAGTTTGGTAGTGTAAGTTTGTACCCAAATCCAGTAAACAAGGCGTTTGATATTTCTTTCAACGGAAGGCTCAACAACGACGCAAAGATTATTGTAACGGACATACAAGGGCGTAAAATATTGTCGCAAGACATAAATGTGGTAAATGGCGAAAATAAAATTTCGGTTGATGCCTCTGGTTTTGCCAAGGGAATGTATTTTGTTCAGATAAGTATTTCTGGGCGAGCCGCTGCATTTAGCAAATTTATAAAAGAATAAGTTTATTCTTTTTAAACCCACGCCCGTTGGGAGCTTTCGCTCCCAACGGGTTTTTTTTTGCCCGAGCCAATTTGCCAGCGCCAAAATCATTTTGCGGTTTGTAGTATTTATTATAGCACAGGTTTTTAAACCAAAAACCATTGCAACCAAAACAACCAACGCAATTTTTACTAAAAACGCACTTATTTGGCTAAAAATTGTTTTGAGGTAATGGTTTTGGTTCTACCAAAAAACTGAAACCGTTTTACCGAAACACCCGTAAAAAAGATTTATTTACACCTCAAACCGCCAAAAAAATGCTACACATAACCCCAAACGCCATCAAAGAACTGAAACGACTGGTGAGCAACCAAGCCGAAGCCGACCAAAAAAACCTGCGCATTGGCATAAAGGGCGGCGGCTGCTCGGGGCTTTCTTACCTCCTGGATTTTGATGCCACAACCGACGCAGATACCGTACTGAACTTCGAGGGTTTGGAGGTAATCGTAAACAAAGCCCACGCACTGTACCTGCAAGGCATCGAGCTGGAGTTTGCCGAAGGGCTAAACAACAGGGGCTTTACCTTTAACAACCCAAATGCCAAAGAAACCTGCGGCTGCGGCTCTTCGTTTGCGGTTTAAGCCATTTTTTTAAAAAAAAAGCAATACCATTTTTGTGTTATATTTGCAAACAAATAGCCACCTGTAACTCAAAAAAACTCCATGAAAACCATACGTATTGGCAAAAGAACCATCGGCGACCAAAATCCGCTTTACTTCATAGCAGACATAGGCGCAAACCACGATGGTGATTTAGAGCGGGCATTTTCGCTGATAGAAATAGCCAAAAAAGCGGGTGCAGATGCCGCCAAATTTCAAAATTTTATGGCAGCCAAAATCGTATCCAAATACGGTTTTGAGCATTTGGGCGGTCAGCTATCGCACCAAAAAAACTGGAAAAAATCGGTTTACGAAATCTACGAAGATGCGAGCGTTTCGCAGGATTGGACCGCAAAACTAAAACAAAAATGCGACGAAGTAGGCATCGATTACTTCACCAGCGCCTACGATTTTGACTCCATAGACCACATAGACAAATTTGTAGAAGTATATAAAATAGGCTCGGGCGACATTACTTGGCTGGAAATACTGCAATATACCGCCCAAAAAAACAAGCCCGTAATGTTAGCCACGGGCGCAGCCAGCATGGACGATGTGGACAGAGCCATGGCGGTACTAAGCGCATACACAAAAGACATTGTACTCATGCAATGCAATACAAACTATACCTTAGATGCCGACAAGCATCGGTTTGTGAACTTGAATGTGCTAAAAACCTACGCCGAAAGGTTTCCTACCGCCATACTTGGGCTATCAGACCATACGGTGGGGCACGCCACGGTGGTGGGCGCAGTGGCACTGGGCGCACAGGTGTTCGAAAAACACTTTACCGACGACAACGCCCGCCCCGGACCCGACCACCCATTTGCGATGAACCCACAAACCTGGCGCAATATGGTAGATAACGCAAACATGGTACACGCCGCCCTGGGCGACGGCATAAAAAGGATAGAACCCAACGAAAGCCAATCGCTGGTGGTGCAGCAACGGGCATTGCGCCTCACCCGCAACCTAAGCGCTGGCGAAACCATACTGCCCACCGACCTCGAGGCACTGCGCCCCATACCCGCCGACGGGCTGCCCCCATACCGAAAAAGCGAAATAGTGGGCAGAAAACTCAACAAAGACCTAACCCAAGGCAACCATATTACCCTAAACGACATAATATGATAACTGGCGAACTGATAGGTTTGCGTGCCGTGGAGCGCACCGACCTTCCGCTACTGCGAGACTGGCGCAACATACCCGAGTTCCGAAAGAATTTTAGAGAGTACAGAGAGCTTTCGCTCGAAAACCAAGAACTCTGGCTAAAATCCATCACGGACAACCCAAAAAACTATATGTTTGTAATAGAACGCCTAAGCGACCAAAAACCGTTGGGCGCAGCAGGCTTGCTATACGTGGATTGGGTGGCTCGCTACGCCGATTTTTCGTTTTACATCGGCTACGAAAACACCTACATAGATGATTTGGGCTATGCCCAAGAGGCAGCCGAATTACTGATAAAATACGGTTTTGAAACCCTGAATTTGAACAAAGTATGGATGGAGCTGTACGAGTTCGACCACCGAAAAATAGATTTTTTTACCAAAAAGTTTAACTTCAAACAAGATGCGCTCTTGCGCCAAAACTGCTTTGCCGACGGCAAGTATTGGAACTCGCTCATTATTTCTTTGCTTAGGGAGGAGCATATATAAGCCTGTTTTCGGGCTTAAAACGCCACTTTTTGGTTTATTGCACCCTAAGCCAGAGTTTTTTGCTGGGGCTGTAGCGGTATATGTAGTTGGTTTCGGGTTTGTCGGTGGGTGCGGTGAGGTTGTAATAAAACTCGATGCCCACCACTTGCAGGTCGCCGTTTGGTAGGGCTTTTATGCGCCTTGCCTTGTCGTCGCCACGTGCGCCTTGGGCTTCTAAGCTAAATTCAAACTTGGGTGCGCCGCTGGCTCTGCCGTCGGTTAGTGCCACCGAAAAAACATCGCTGCTGCGTGTTTTACCAAAATACAAGCGTTTTTCACCCGTGGTTTTGCACACTGCCACGCCCATGGCATCGGTGCTATCCAAAAGGGTGGTTATTTCGTTGTTTTTCAGGTTTACCAAAAATATTTTGCCCAGCTCCTGCGTGCGTGTGGAGCCAGCCAAAGAGCTTACATAAAGCGTGTGCGCATCGCAATCGTAGCCCAAACCCACGGCACCAAAGGGGTTTTGAAACATCATTTTATCGTCGTATTTGGGTGCTGGCAAAGCCACGAGCAAAGCCATTTCGCCTGTGTTGGCATCTATTTTATACACCGTATTTTGTTTTTCGGTGGGGTTGTTCAGCACATTTATCGAGGCTATGGGCGTGGTGTAGGCATTGCCAAAGGCATCGGTGGCTATGGGTCCGAGTACACCAGCCATGCGCCAGCTCGGGTGTTGGTAGGTTTTGGTGTTGCCCGCCGATAGGTTGTTAATGTCTTTGAACTGAATGAGAACCAAGCCCAAAAACTTTTTTTCGGAGGAGCTAAGGGCGGTGCGGCTGGGGTCGAAACCAAATTTTTGTACAAAAGCCGCTTGCTTTCTACAATCGGTTTGGGCGTGGGCTGCTATGCAAACCAAGTAGCAAGTCAGGAGCAAAAAAAGGGTGGGTTTCATGGTTGGGTGGGCGGTGGGCTTGGTTGGTTTTGCGCCAAATCGGTGGCAAGGCGCAGGAGGGTTTCGGTCGTTTTCCAGTTTCGGGTGGTGGCTTGCACGCCCAGTTTTTTTTCAAAAAAAGCGTTGCTTAGTTTGGTGTTTCCATATCCGTTGGGGCAATAAAGATAAACCGTTTTTCCGAACAAAAAAAGCGCATCGTCGTCGTATTTTTCAGCCATGATGGCATCAATTTTTTGGGCATTTGGTACTTCCGACAAAAAAACAACGTGCAAATATTCGGTTGGTTTGGGCGCATGGCTCAAAAACGGATTATTTGCCGCTATTTGCTCCAAATCAGCGTGTTTAAGCGTTAAAACGGGTACATCGTAGCCAAAATGAGCCTGAATTGCGGTTTTTATCTGCTCCGAAACTTGGGCTTCGTCCGTTTTTTCTGCCCTAAAAACCACATTGCCGCTCTGTATGTAGGTGCTAACCTGCTGCATACCCAACTCGGTGCAGAGCTGGCGCAAGGCTTCCATTTTTATGGCTTTATGCCCGCCTACATTGATGCCCCTGAGTATAGATATGTATGTATTCATGCGTGGTTTGTGCAAGTTTTTGGGATTTGGGCGGATTTTATTAGTGAGAAAAAGCGCAAACCTACTGCGTTTGGTTTAAAAAACAGTAGCTCGGTTTTAGTCGTTGTCTATGGCTTTGTTCAAAAAATCTACGAGCGGTTTTGTGGTTTTGAAGCACAAATTAATTTTTGCAAACGTGTTTTCCGACAGTATTTCGGCGTTTGTTAGCCGCTCCATGGTATAAAAACCCTTCATTTTCAAAAATTCGCTTGCCCTATTTGCCTCGTCGTACTCCTTGGGTACTTTGCTCAAAACGCCCGAGTGGTTGATGCCGCTGGGAAAGGTTTTTTTAAATGTTTTGTCCGTAATTATCGCCGTCCACTCCTCAAAAGAGTAGTCTATTTCCTGCCTAATTTTTTTGAGTTTGTCGGGTTCGGGGCTATACACACCGCCGCCCAAAAAGCAATTGTGGGGTTCTATGTGCAGAAAATAAAAGGCAGATGCGCTGTTTTTGCCGTTTTTGCTCAAAAGGATAAAATAGTTTGTTTTGTAGGGCGTTTTGTCCTTCGCAAACCGCAAATCTCTGTTGAGCCTGGTAATGCACTTTTTGGGGTCGAGGTGCTGGCTCAAAATCGTTTTATCGAGTTCCGAGAGCGAAGTTATCAATTTTGCGGTGAGTGCCAGCACGTCGTTTTTGGCATTTTCGTAGCTTTGTCGGTTGCTATCCAGCCACTCTTTGGAGTTGTTTTGTTTTAGTTCGCCTAAAAAATCAAGGGTATTTTGCTGTATCATTTTGCGTTAAATCACGGTATTTGCGGGTGTTTGGGCGGGGTTTTGTATGCCGCTGCACAAGCGCAAATGTACGAATTTATTGGCAAATATGCTTTAAAACCTTGATATATCCACGACTGAAACTGCACACAAAATTATTTTTTGGTAGATAGCTTCTCCTGAACAGTCCTCACAAATTCAACAGAAACACTCGTAATATCAGCAATTAACGCCACTTCTAAACCCCATATTAGTAGTTCGCCCTTTTTTCAAGTGCATCAAAACATTTAATTTTAATGAACTGCTACCCAATCAACAACCGTTTGCCAAAATAGTTCGGGTTCATCTACCATTGGTGAGTGGCCTGATTTGTTAAATATTTTTGAAGTAACATCTGTACTGCTTATTTTACTAGTAATGTCGTTCATTAATTCTGAAGGACAGATAAAATCGTATTTACCCCAAAGTAATAATGCTGGCTTATTTATTTTAAACAAATTTTCACTAATTGGAATTGAATAGGCCTGAAAATCTGTTTGGGTGATAAAGGTATTTGCAACAAGGTTACTTACATAAGATGTTATTGGAATACCAGATTTTGGTAATTGTTTTAGCTTTTCTGCCAATGTACTTCCTGTTGGTAAATCAGGAATATATGCTTCAACATCACCTGCATATCTATTCAATTTACGTCCCACTATTTTATTATTTAAAGGGTTATTTAAGTTACAGTAATTAACAATTGTTTGCCATTCGCTTGCACGTATATTCGCTGCAATTTGTGTATTTCCAAAACTCGATAGCTTACGCCAAGTTAAACTATCGTTCAAAGAATAATTGTGTGCTCCATCAACTTGTATCCAACCATTTACCATATTTTGATATTCTTCTAAAAAATACGGAACTACAAAGCCACCCCAACTATGGCCCATAACATATATTTTTTTATTATTTCCATATTTTGCTTTTAATAGTAGAATAAGGTTTTTTAAATCTTTTTTAAAATTAATAACATCCATGTCAATATTATTACCTTGTGAAGCACCTGCACCTCGTTGGTCATAATAAACAACTGCAAATTCTTTCTCTAATTTATTAATTTTAGGCTCTGAACCATTTGGCTCTACCCTATATTGTAAATCACTATTCCCTGGTCCACCATGAACAAGAATTACAATTTTTTCATTGTTTAAATTTCCTCTTACATATACTGGCATGTTTGCACCATTACTCTGTAAAAAGAAATGGTCATTTGCCATTCCTGACTTTGTAAATTTTTCTTTTTGGCAACTACAAGCCAAACATAACAATGCTACAATAAGTATATTTCTCATTTTTTAGATTTTACAAGTTGTTTGGTTTTTTTATTCCAAAAGTTAAGTGGTGCTATTACACCCAATTCTAATGTGGGGCGCAGGTAAATAAAATGATTATAGGGGGTTAAAATCATTAAGTTTGTTTTTAAATACCCCGTTATCGGTATTTTAGTTTCTTTTTTAAATGTATAACCTAATCCCACCCCCATAGTAAAATGCAGGTAGTTATTTCCTGCTGAATTTATTTTAATAATTTGACCATTGTCATCAACTTCGTAAGTTGCGTTTGTTAAAAATGTACGGCTATATCCTAAGCCTACATTAGCCTCGGTCATAAATCCTTTTGGGTTACTTCTTCTTTTGAGCCATTCGGCAGTTAGCCAGTTATTGCTATGAAAAGTTGAATGGTGATAGAAACCATAATTGATGTTTATAAACCTATCCTTAGTAATTAATTTGCCATTTTTTTTAATTATCGTTTTTTCTATCATAGGTAATTCTACGCCCAATTTCATACCAGGATATGCAACGGCACCTAAATAGGCAATATTTACCAAAATTGGTTTTTGAATTTTAGTTTTTAAACTGTCCTGTGCATTTAAATTTAAAACCCAAATGATATTTAGGAGTAATAATATTAGCTTTTTATGTTTCATTTTTTATTTTTTATAATCATTTTTAAGATTTCCACCAACCCATTAACGCCCACCACGCGCCACCCCACAAAAATAAAGCATTTTCTTTACAATCCACAAATCTTTTGGGTTTTATTTTCTACTTCTATAAAAAATAATTTGCAAGCAAAACCACGAAAAATATGTGCAAGCCTGTGTTCAAATACATTCAAAATTCCACCAAACTATCGGGTGCATCGGGTTATTGGTGGCGCAAGTTCTGAGTTATTTCTTTTTGCATTTCGGAATAAAAACAATGCCAGTTTCTAAGGCATAAGATGCTTCAAAAAATAAGTGTTTATTGGGATAATTATAATTTATTGAAGTACGTAAAAAATAAACAACGGGCAGGTTGGCTTTTTTTCTAAAATCATACCCCAGCCCAAATGCAAAGTTTGGCATTACCGATGCCTGCGATGCTTTTTTGCTACTCACAATCTGCCCTTGGGCGTTCACACTATAATCGTTGTACTTATAAAACCGATGCAAATAGCCTAAGCCAAAATGACTTTCTAATGTTATGCCCGAGTTTGCTGTATGGCGCAAGCCAATCCTTGGGTTTAATGAAACTGCGGTGCTAATGTTCTTTACAAAATAATTAGAACCAAGCATTGAGCCTACTACGCTGTAATTATTGGTGGTGGCTAAATATTTTTCAATTCCTAACTGATACCCTTGGTTAGAAACCCTATCACCATAATAGCCAATTGAAAAACCAAGCCTTTGGTCTGTTGGCGTGCCGTTGTTGGTTGTGCTTTGCGCCGACAAAATAAAGGCTTGCAAAAACAATGCGAGTGTTAAAATGCTGTTTTTCATTGTGAAACTCCGTATTTATAAAGTGAACTAATAATTAAATCTATTTTGGGGTTTGTAGTATTTGTAAAAACAACCACACCTACTTTACTTGTAGCATCAAAAACCATTTGGGTTGATGTTCCAAGTTCATCTCCTCCATGACCATAAAGCTCTTTGTCTTTAAAATCAAAATAGTACAATCCTAAACCAAAATTTAACGTCCCTATCAGGGTACTTATACTTGATGTTCTCTGCTGCATTAAGTTTACGGTTTGTGGCAAAAGCACCTGAACATTGTTATGAGTGCCATTATTGATTAGCATTCGCATAAATTTGGTTAAGTCCGTGGGCGTTGTTCTTAGTCCGCCATTTGGATAATCGGGGAACGTGTAATGTGGCGTAGCAGATGTAATTGTAGGGCTGTAAGGGATAGCCAATTCATTTAGTGGCGTATTTTTTAGTCGCCATTCGGTTTTTGTCATTCCCAACGGAAGAAATATATTTTGTCGGCAATATTCGTCAAAAGGCTTGTTGGCTATCCGTTCTACGATATAACCCAAAAGTGCAAATCCCATATTTGAATAACTGGCTTGTGCGCCAGGTTGGTAGCTATGAAAATTGTCGTTTGCATAAAACTGCCCACCATTGTCGTAAAAATCTTGTAAAAAAGTACCCAGTGGCGTTGCGCAGTCTTCATTCCAACAATAAAAATTGTATCTCGAGTAGTTTTTATCAGAAATACTACTGGTGTGGTTTAACAACATTTTGGCGGTAATTTTCATGTTTGGAAAATTTTGATTCTTAACCTGAAAAGGCAAATAAGTGTTGATGTCCTCATCTAAGTTCAAAAGATTGGTTTCCACCAGTTTCATGGCTGCCACGGCTGTAATGGTCTTTGATATACTTGCGATAATAAACCTTGTGTCCGTGGTAGCCACGGTAGCCGTAGATTTATTAGCCTCACCCAAAGCCTGCGACCAAATTAGGCTGTCGCCCTTAACCACGCAAAACGAAATTGCAGACATATTTTGCATAGCCTTTTCAGCCTCGATGATTTTTAGTACATTTGCTTTGTCCGAACCGTCTAAGGTAATGTTGTTTTTTTGGCAAGAAAACAACAACAGCGCCAAGCCCATTATTAGGTAGTTTCTATTTTTCATTTTTGAATATTTGTGAAGTTTTTTACTCGTTGTACAATGCCTTGAAAAAGCCAAATGAACGAAATCCAAAATTCGCTATTTACTTTAATAATTGAGCGTTTTCTTTAAACAAAGGAAACCGCACCCCCACAAACAAGAAAGGCGTAAAAGCTGTACCTGATTTAAACTGAAAGGCGTTGCCAGCAAAACTTAGGTTTTCTTTTTTGTTCACATTGGTTGTAAAGCCCAAGGCTGGGTCTATGTATAAATATTTTTTCAGCGGAAACCAACGGTAGCCCACAAAACCATCTAAGTTCAGGGCTGCAAAAGTTTTATTGGTACTATTGAGCCTATCTATGGCACGATATTGTGAAAAATTAGCCAAACCGCCTATGTAAAAACCCTTTCTGCTTTTTTTGTAACTCATGTTACGCAAAGGAATGTTGCTTTAAATTGGTAAGTTCTTTGAAAGCTGCCTTGATTGCGTGTATATAAATTTTGTGTTTGAGTGCAAAA
>JAYUJN010000028.1:0-100176 GCA_043765195.1 Bacteroidota bacterium
AGCCTGAGCGAGCGCAGCGTGCCACCACCTGCACCTGCTGTGAGCTGGCGCATTAGTCCGCTGGCGGGTAGCCGCTACCAAGTGCGGTTTGTGGGTGAGGAGCTTCGCTACCCCGTGCCGCTCGTCCTCACCGATGCCACTGGCAAGCAGCTACAACAGCTTAGTGCCACCAGCAACCAAATTACGATAGATTTGAGTGCCTACAACCAAGGCATTTATTTTCTTCGCAGCGCCTTCGGCGCTGCGAAGCTGGTGCGGTAAAAAACATAAAATAATGGCAATAATGTAGAGACAAGGCACTGCCTTGTCTCTACGGAATTATGGTAAAATACAACGGATAGCGTGAGACGTTGCACTGCAACGTCTCTGTGAGATTTTGGTGGAAAATGTGACGGAAAATTGCTGGGCGTGAGACGTTGCATTGCAACGTCTCAACCCCTAAAAAACCGCAGCAAATCGGGCAAATAGTTTTTGTGGGCGGCAAGGCTCAATGTGCTGGCATTTATGCGCTTAAATGTATCTAAAAAAAACTTTTCCCGCTCCAAAAACTTGGACGTATATGCAGCCCGCACCCGCACATTTTCGGTGTCTATGTAGCTTGTTTTGCCAGTTTCCACGTCCGTTATTTTGGCTATGCCTATGCTGGGCAGCTCCATTTCTATTTTTTCATGTACCCGAATGCCCACAAGCTCGTGTTTGTGAGCGGTTTTTTGTAGGTTTTCATCGTAGTTTGGTACTAAAAAATCGGATAATAAAAATACGATACACGGCTTTTTAAACACCGAGTTTAAATATTCTAAGGCAATATTTATGTTCGTTTGCGCACTTTTAGGTTCTATACTTAGCATTTTTGCGATGAGTTGCAAGGCTTGTTTTTCGCCTTTTCTTGGTGGCAAAAACCACTCTATGCCGTCGCTAAAAAACAATGCGCCGAGTTTGTCGCCGTTTTTTACCGCCGAAAAACCGATGATGGCGGCTATTTCTGTGGCAATGTCTTTTTTTAGTTTTAGGTTTGCGCCCACACCCAACGATGCGCTTACGTCCACCAAAACAATGACCATGCGCTCTCGTTCTTCGTCAAAAATTTTGGTGTAGGGCTGGCGCAAACGTGCCGTAACGCCCCAGTGAATGCTGCGGGCATCGTCGCTAAAATCGTACCTGCGCACCTGCGCAAACGAAGTTCCTTTGCTCTTAAACTTGGTTCGTTGGCTGCCAGCAGCCAGTTGCTCTGCGATGCGCCGAGATTTAATGGTAATTTGAAGTAATATTTTTTGTAATTCGGGACTGAGCATAGCGAAACTTTGGCGCACAAAAATCTGTTTGTAAATGTACAAAAAATACCTATATGGAGCTAAGTTTAAATACACCTGCGTTGCTTTTTCCAGCCTTGTCGCTGCTGATGTTGGCTTATACCAACCGTTTTTTGGCTTTGGCTACGCTTATCCGCAACCTAAAACAAAACTACGACCGTAGCCACGACGAAAAACTGATTATTCAGATAACCAACCTGCGCCGCCGAATAAGCATTATAAGAAATATGCAACTTTGCGCCGTTTCCAGCATATTTTGCTGTGTATTGTGTATGTTTTTGCTTTTTGCCGACTTTTTGCAGGCGGGCATCGTGGTTTTTCAGGTGAGTTTGGTGCTTATGTTGGTTTCGTTGTGGCTTTGCCTGCGTGAAATTACGCTTTCGGGCAACGCCCTTGCCATAGAACTAAAAGACCTCGAAAACCCGCATCACTAAGCCAAAATTGCGGCATAAATTTGGTTTACTTGCGGTATTACGAGGCGTGTTTCATCGTTAAAAACCACAAAATCTGCGAGTTTCAGCTTGTCGTCGTCGGGCATTTGTGCTGCTATGCGAGCCTGCACTTGCTCGTAGCTCATGGCGCTGCGCTGCATGGTGCGTGCTATACGCAGGGTTTCGGGGGCGTACACGAGCAGCACGGCATCTAAGTTTTTTTGGAGGTTTTGTTCATAAATAATGGCGGCTTCTTTTAGCACAAATGGTTTGCCCAAGGCTTGCTGCTGTGCGCACCACTGCTCGAAATGCGTGGCTACCCAAGGGTGAACGAGCGCATTGAGCCGCCGCAAAGCGGCGGCATTGCCAAAAACTTTTTGCGCCAGCACAGCGGTTTTAAGCTCGTCGTTTACGCCATAAACCTCGCTACCGAACGCCGTTTTTATCCCATTTATAAGTTCGGGCTGGGTGCGCATCAGGGTTTTGGCTACCAAATCGGAGTTGTGGGTAGGCACGCCGAGCAGCGCAAAAAGGCGGCAAACCGTGGTTTTTCCACTGCCAATGCCGCCAGTAATGCCTATTTTTTTCAAAATAAATTAGCTTTTGGGTTGTTCCGCATCTGGTTCGTTGTCTCTGTAATGCTCGTGCAGGCGGACGGGGCGAGATTTTTTTTGCATTCTTATGTTCAGCACTTCTACAATGAGCGCAAACGCCATGGCAAAATAAACATAGCCTTTTTCTATGGCTTTACCAAAACTTTCGCCTACCAGCAGCATACCTATCATGAGCAAAAACGAAAGGGCGAGCATTTTTAGTGAGGGGTGTTTCTCTATAAAATCGCTTATTTTTCCAGCCACAAGTATCATTACCAACATAGAAATAACGATGGATACGCCCATAATGGTTACGTTTTTTGTAAGCCCAATGGCGGTTACGATGCTATCTATCGAAAAAACGAGGTTTATAACCACAATTTGCGAAATAGCCGATGCAAACGAAAGCCGCTTAGATGCGTCGTTTTTACTTTCTTCTTCGCCCTCGAGCTTGTGGTGGATTTCTATGGTGGATTTGTAGAGCAAAAACAAACCGCCAGCCAGCAGTATGAGGTCTCTGCCCGTAAACTCGTGGTTTATAAAATCAAAGAGCGGTTGGTCGAGGCTTATCACCCATTTTATGCCAAAAAGTAAAATGAGCCGCACCACCAATGCCAGCACCAGCCCGTAGTTTCTGCCCCTGGCTCGCTCGGTTTGGGGCAGCCTGCCCGCTATTATGGATACAAAAATGATGTTGTCGATGCCCAGCACGATTTCTAAAAGCGTGAGGGTAAATAGACCGATGAGGTTTTCGGGGGTAAAAAGTTCGGTTAGCATTGTTGTTGTTTTAGTTTTTGGTTGGATTAATGGCTATACTCAGCTCGTTTAGTTGTTCTTGGCTTATGTTCGAGGGCGAGTCTATCATTACATCACGCCCGCTGTTGTTTTTGGGAAAAGCAATGAAATCCCTAATACTATCCGCACCGCCAAAAAGTGCGCACAGCCTATCAAAACCGAACGCCAAACCGCCGTGCGGTGGTGCGCCATACTCAAAGGCGTTCATCAAAAAGCCGAACTGCGCCTGCGCATCTTCGGGCGAAAAGCCCAGGAGCTCAAACATTTGCGCTTGGAGTTTTCGGTCGTGTATGCGTATAGAGCCGCCGCCTATTTCTGTGCCGTTCAGCACCATGTCGTAGGCGTTGGCACGCACGGCTGCGGGGTCGGTGTAGAGTTTATCCATATCGTCGGGCTTGGGCGAGGTAAACGGGTGGTGCATTGCGTGCCATTTTTGCGTGGTTTCGTCTTGCTCCAACAGCGGAAAATCCAGCACCCAAAGCGGTTTAAACACCGTTTTATCTCTTAGCCCGAGGCGTTCGCCCATTTCGAGGCGCAGCTCGCTTAGGGCTTTGCGGGTTTTGTCGGCATTGCCAGCCATGAGCAGCATCAGGTCGCCCTCCTTGCTCGAAAACGCCGCCCCAATTTTAGCCAAGGCTTCGGCATCAAAAAACTTATCTACCGACGATTTAAAACCCTCGGCGGTATGCCTCACAAACACCAGCGCACTTGCGCCTATTTGTGGGCGTTTTATAAAATCGGTGAGTTCGTCCAGTTGCTTGCGGGTGTAATCGGCGCAGCCACTGGTGCAAATGCCCACCACCAGCTCCGCACTGTCAAACAGCCCAAACCCTTGGCTTTTTGTATGCTCATTCAGCTCCACAAACTCCATACCGAACCTAAGGTCGGGCTTGTCGTTGCCGTACAGGCGCATGGCATCGTCGTAGCGCATTCTTGGCACTGCGCCGAGGTCTATGTTCTTTATTTTTTTGAACAAATGCGCTATCAATCCCTCAAACATATTGAGTATGTCCTCTTGGGTTACAAACGACATTTCACAGTCTATTTGCGTAAATTCGGGTTGGCGGTCGGCTCTTAGGTCTTCATCTCTAAAACACTTCACGATTTGAAAATACTTATCAAACCCCGAAACCATCAGCAATTGTTTGAACGTTTGCGGCGATTGGGGCAGGGCATAAAACTGTCCTTCGTTCATGCGGCTTGGCACCACAAAATCACGTGCGCCCTCGGGCGTACTTTTAATGAGTACAGGCGTTTCTACCTCCAAAAAACCAGCCTCCGATAAGTAGCTGCGCACCGCCTGCGCCATGTTGTGGCGCAAAATAAGGTTTTGGCGCACGGGCTGGCGGCGCAAATCCAAGTAGCGATAGCGCATACGCAGCTCCTCGCCGCCGTCGGTTTGGTCTTCTATCAAAAAAGGCGGCAACTTGGCGGCATTTAGCACCTCTATGCTCGTTACTTTTATTTCTATGTCGCCCGTGCTTAGGTTTGCGTTTTTGGCAGAGCGTTCTATCACCGTTCCTATGGCTTTTATCACAAACTCACGCCCGAGGCTGCGAGCCATTTCAAACAGTGCGGCGGAGCTGTATTCCTCGTGGAGTATGAGCTGCGTAATGCCGTAGCGGTCTCTTAGGTCTATCCACATCATCGCTCCTTTGTCTCGGCTGCGCTGCACCCAGCCGCATAGGGTTACGGTTTGGTTTATGTGTTCTATGGTAAGTTCGCCGCAGGTATGTGTTCTAAGCATTTTTTGGGGTAATAATGTGGTATTTTGAGTATTTTTTTGAGCCTTGCCCAATTGTATGCAAAGATACTCATTTCGCAAGTATTTTTTAAATGGATTGGTTGCAAGATTTTAGGGTTATTTTACCCACATTTTGCCCCAAAAACGACATTTCCCCCCGAAACATAGCCTAAAATTTAATTTATTGGCATTTATCTTACTAATATGTGTATAAAATATTTGTAATGTTTGGTATAACCATTTACTTTTTTTAGCTTTGCAATCTAAAATCCTTTAAAAAAACAAATATGAACATTACGCTTAAAGTAGCCACGCTGCTTACCTTGGCTTTTATGAGCCTACAAGCCTCAGCCCAAACCCCTGAGCAAGCCTACCAAAGGTACAACGACATCACCATAAATGGTTGTGGTAGCACTTATGTACCCGAAAACATGGTAACGCCCAAGCCCTATTTGATAAAAAGAACCGACAAAAACGGCGCAGAAACCATGCTGCCTTGGTCGCTTACCAATGGCTATGGCGCTGGCTGCACCGAAAACTGTGTTACCGAAGTACTTCCTTGTACCGATGGAAAATACATCATACCCATTCAGGTAACCATTTTTGCCGACAACAGCGGAGCCAACCAAGCCGCTACCGTGGCTCAATCTGATGCACAAATACAATATTACAACGACTATGCCGCCTGTAAAGGTTTACCCTTTTTTATGGCTCAAATAGCCCCGCCAATTATCGTAAACAGCACAACCCTAAACACCACCATAGATGGTAGCAATGCCACCACGCTGCTTACAAGTAGCAGTGTACCCAATGTACTGAACATTTTTGTGGGTAGAATTGTGAACACCAGCGCAGGCTGTAATGGTTTTGCGTACCTGCCCACCGGACCCGGTGCACCCGACATAGCCGTAATGTGCGGTGCGTGCTACACCCCAGTAGCCAATGTATGTACCAATACCCAAGCCGCCACCGTAATGATACATGAAGTAGGGCATTATTTGGGCTTGTACCACACCCACTCGAGCAACAATGCCGATACCGCCGAAGGCTGTCCCGATAACACCAATGCTTGTAGCACTGGCGACTATGTATCTGACACTTCGCCCGACCCTAAGTACTCCAATGGTTGTGTTACCCGCAGTGGCTGTACTGTTACGGCTATTTCTTGTGTTTCGCCATGCGCCACGGCGTATAGCATAGCTGCGCTAAATACCCAAAGCAACATTATGAGCTACAACAACCTATCGGGTTGTAGGCAAGACTTTACGCCCTGCCAAATAGCCCGTATGCAAGATGCCATGCTGGGCGGCAGAAACAGCCTTTGCCCAAGCCAAGCGAGCATTTATTTTGCGAGCAATATAGTGAATAATACCAATGCACCCCAAAAAGAAATTTGCGTTTTGGAGGCTGCGCCTACTTTTATACCAAAGATAAACATATACAAAAAAACCACCAATGCCATGCTGGCAGGCGCAGGTACAGATGTGCCAATGTGCTACGAATGGTACAGCGCAGCTACGGGCGGCGTGCTGTTGGGTACTGGACAAACATTTACACCTGCCATAGGCACAGGTATAGGGCAACTGAGCAATGGTATTCCTGGAACATATACTTATTACCTTTTTGATAAAAACAGCTACAACGCCACCTGCCGAGTACCAGTAACCGTAAAAGTGCTACCCAAGCCTGGCACGGCTAGCACGCCTTCGGGTGCTACCACCAGCGGAACTGCGTGCCTCGAGGGTACATCTAACAACAACTTTTCGATAACTACCCAAAACCCAGCATTGGGTACTGGCAATAATGTGGTGGTAGGCTATTGGCTCACCGAGGGTTTTCCAGCTTGTAACCAATACACCACGCCAGCGGCTGTAAATACAGCCATAGCGGCAGCTACCAAAACCGTACCGCCTTACACAAGCAACCCACAAGCATTACCCAACAGAATATACCAAGCTACTGGCAGCTCCGCCAATGCACTTAGCCTAAACGTGGACTGTGGCGCACTAACCAGCGGCTCGAGTTACTACCTTACGCCGATTACTGCAAGGGCAAAAGCCGCTACGCCCACTATTACTTGCCCCAACATACCACGGAGCAGTACGAATGGGGCAGATTTTAATGGTTTTCAGGGCAGAAGAAGTACTATAAACGCCAATTCCTTAATCGCTGCAAGTTGCGGAGGCACAACGCCATACAGCCCAATAAATGGCGTTACTACTTTTACGGTAGCTATAACCGTAGGAGGCTATACAGGAACGGCTAATGCCATGAATTTATTCATAGAAACCATTGGTGGTACGCAAATTCTGTTCTTAAATACCTTAGCTGGCAATGGCACTTACAACTATACACAGGCGAACTTCCCCGCTGGCTTTGACCCCAACAACGGTTTTAACGTTTGGATGTCAGGACCAGGAAACACTTACGCATCTACTCTTGGCATAAGCCTAAGTGCTACTTATGTGGGTGCGCCCGCCGTGCCTTTTCCGACCATAGACCTAAAAGATGGCGCAGCCACCATTTGTGTGGATTGTACTTTTGGGGAACCTCTTTGCATTAGGTGTAATGCCTCGGCACCGAGTCCACTGCCAGTTAGCCTCATAAATTTTAGCGCAAAACAAGACAATGCCGCCATAAAACTACGCTGGCAAACGACTACGGAGCTGAATAGCGATTATTTTTTGGTGGAAAAATCGGTAGATGGGCGTGATTTTGAAACGATGGCTCGTGTGAAATCGGTGGGCAACAGCACCACGCTACAAAACTACATGAGTGCCGACCTAAAACCAAATGTAGGCAACAATTACTACCGTTTGAAACAAGTGGATTTTGATGGCAAGTTTGAGTATTCCAACACGCTATTCATAGAGTTTTTGGGCGAAAACCAAGTGCTTATATTACCGAACCCAAACAAAGGCGTATTTAGGGTAAAATTTACGAATACAAATGCCGAAAAATCATGGGTAAAAGTGTTTGATACCGTGGGCAAACAGTTGTTTGAGGCGCAAACACCCTCAAATATAAATGAGCTTGATGTTGACCTAAGTACTTTGCCCAAAGGAACTTACCACGTGCAGGTGCTACAAGGCAAAAGATTAAGCAATACCAAGTTTGTGAAAATAGATTAAGCAATGAGGTTCGGCTGTGTTTTTAAAAACAATCAAATGCCGAAATAAAATGATTTGACCAAGCGAGTAACAACGATTTTGCCCGCTACCCTTTCGGGTAGCGGGCAAAGTTTTTTTAAATTGGGTGGCTAACGCCACCCAAACCAAACTCGGATAATTTGGTTAAAACTGAAAATAAATAAATTCGGTGAGACCAAACTGACCCAAAAACAAAATAGAAAGTAAAATAATGGAATAGCCCACATACCTAAGCCAAAGCGGGCGGTTTTGTAACCAATAAAAGGCGTTGCCGTGCGTTGGTTCTATGTTTTCGACGGCTATTAGAGCCACCAAAGCCACTACGCACACTTTTAGCTGGGCAGCCGAAACCACCAAATAACGCCACGATGTTGGGCTGCTAAAATTGGTGGCTTGCTCCAAAATAGTTAGCGCATCTGCAACCGATTTTGCCCTAAAAAACACCCACGCCACACACACCAAAAAGAACGTAACTGCAATGTGTAGGTATTTATTATTTAAGATTTTTATTGGTAGTTTGTTTTTAAGAAACAAAAGACCAAAAACCAAATAAAAACCGTGCAAACCGCCCCAAATGAGGTAGGTATAGTTGGCACCGTGCCACAAGCCGCTTACCAAAAAAACCAGCATCAAGTTGAAATACCAGCGTGGCTTGCCCACCCTGTTTCCGCCCAAGGGAATGTACAAATAATCTCTGAACCAAGTAGAAAGTGAGATGTGCCAGCGGCTCCAAAACTCGGAAATAGACGCAGAAAAGTAGGGCAACCGAAAGTTTTCCATGAGCCTAAAACCCATTACTTGCGCCGCACCGAGCGCAATATCGGAATAGCCCGAAAAATCGCAGTATATCTGAAATGCAAAAAATACGATGGCTATAATCACAGCAATGCCTTGATAATGTGCGGGTTGCTCAAATACAGGGTTTACGTATTGTGCCAGATTATCGGCGATGACTACTTTTTTGAAAATGCCCCAAACCATGCGCTGCAAACCCAAAACGGCGCTGTGATATACAAAGGTTTGTTTTTTGTAAAACTGCGGCAGCACGTTTTGCGGTCGCTCTATGGGACCAGCCACAAGCTGCGGATAAAACAACACGTACAAGGCATAAATGCCAAAATGACGTTCGGCTTTTTGCGTGCCTTTATACACTTCTATGGTGTAGCTCATTGCCTGAAAGGTATGAAAAGACAAGCCAATAGGCAATAAAATATCGAGGGCAGGAATGGTGTTTTTTATATTAAACTGCGCTAAAAAAAAGCTAAAATTTAGGTTAAAAAAATTGTAGTATTTGAATACCGCCAAAAACCCAATATTGGCTATGAGGCTGGCTATGAGGTAGCGTTTTTTGAGGTGTTTTTGGGGCGTTTTTTCTATGTATATGCCAGCAAAATAATCGATGACGATGGTAAAAGCCAAAATTAAGATGTATATCGGCTTAAAAACCATGTAAAAATAACAGCTCGCCGCCAGCAACCAAGCCCAGCGCAGGCGGTGCGCCAGCATAAAATATACGATGGTTACGACGGGGAAGAAGACGAGAAACTGGATTGAATTGAATAACAAAGCCTGTATGTTTTAAATGTATGTGGTTAGCGGAGCGCAAATGCTTGCGGATAGCCCGCCAAAAATGCGGCGGCGGTCATGCGTTTTTTGCCCTCGAGTTGTAGCTCTAAAATTTCTAAATAGCCATCTTTTACGGCTATTTTTATGGTTTTTTTGTCTATTAAAACCGTTTTTGGGTCTGATGTGTGGCTGGCTACGTGTGGCTGGCTGCGGTATATTTTTAGCGTTTTTCCGTCGGTGGTGGTGGTGTACGCACACGGGTAAGGCGACATTCCACGCACAAAATTGTGTAGTTCGTGTAAGTTTTTTTGCCAGTTTATGGCGCAATCGGGTCTGAATATTTTTGGGGCGGGCGTGGCTATTATCTCAGCTTGTGGGCTTGTTTTTACCGTGTTGTTTTCGATGCTTTGCACGGTTTTCAGCACCAAATCGGCACCTATTTCCATTAGTATTTCGTAGGTTTCGCCCGTGGTTTGGTGGGGCGATATGGGCATTTTTTGTTGTAAAATAATATCGCCAGTGTCTATTTCGTGCGTTAGAAAAAAAGTAGTTGCGCCCGTTTCGGTTTCGCCATTGATAACCGCCCAGTGTATGGGCGCAGCGCCCCTATACTTGGGCAGCAGCGAGGCGTGGAGGTTAAAAGTGCCTTTGGGCGGCATAGCCCACACGGCTTCGGGCAACATACGAAACGCCACCACCACCTGCAAATCGGCATTTAGGCTCTGGAGCGTTGCCAAAAACTCAGGGTTTTTTAGCTTTTCGGGCTGCAAAACCAACAAATTTTGCGATTTTGCGTACTGCTTCACCGCCGATTCCGTTGGTTTTAGCCCCCTGCCCGCCGCTTGGTCGGATGCCGTAATTACTGCCACCACTTGGTAGCCCGCCTCCACCAAAACACGTAGGCTGGGCACGGCGAACTCGGGCGTACCCATAAATATTATTTTCATTTGGTTTAAAAGCGCAAATTTAGCAAAAAACACACGATTTTTTGCTTTTTTGAAATATAAAAACGGTTTAAACCTTAAAAATTGTATTGGTTTTTTTGGAAAATAAGAATAAAATTCATAAAACAAGTTACACCCAAATTCTGCAAGTTGCGTAAAAAATCGTTTAAATTTGTGGCGTGTGTAGAATATTATATATATTTGTGGGCTGGTAATTTTATAACTATTAAAAACGAAAAAATTATGGACGTATCTAAACTTCAAAATATTTTATGGGATCTAACATCTGATTATGAAAATGATATTTCTGAAATACTTGATACATTGATATCTAATATTAGAATGAGTAATTCAGCAGAAATAAAGAATAATTCAATAAAATTGGAGAAAATTTTTGTTAACTCAATTTCAAACAAATACAATCCAAGTAATAATAAAATAATGGAAAAGATTAAAGCCACCGATTATTTTGGAGAAAACGGTTATAAAAAAATAGAAGACTTATTAAACAAAGATTCATACGATATTGCAAGAACACTACTTGACTTAGGTACATTCATTCAAAAAAGAACAGAATTTATAACATTAATCCAAACCACAAGTGATAATTTACAAAAATTAAACATTTTACCACATTCTTTTGAGGGTGATACATTTGAAGTTGGACTACTAATGCCAAAAGAACTAACTCAAAACAAAATTGTAAATATTACCAAAGAGCTTAACAATTGGGACAAAGTATTTAAAACATTGAAAGAAGTTACAACAGGTTCATTTGATGATACAGAAATTAACTTTGTTAACAATGGTTCATTAGAATTTTTCATTAACAACGGACACGAGATTGCTTGTTGTCTTGCAATTATATTAGAAAGAACTATAAAACTATACAAAAATATCATTGAAATAAGAATTGCGAAGGCTAAACTAAAAGAACTTGGCATAACCACAGGCGAGCAAAAAACAATTGAAAAACAAGAAAAAGATATTGTTACAAATGAGTTAGATTCAATAGCATCAGATATTATTAAAGAATTCACGAATAAACAAATTGAGCAAGGCAGAGTGAATGAATTAAAAATTGCTGTAAAAGGACATGTTACTTATATAGCAAAATGTATTGACAATGGTATGATTATTGAAATAAATCCACCTGAGATATATGAACCAGACGAAGTAAAAGAGACCGATACACAAGAAAAGAAAGAGGAAGCAAAAAAACTTAAAGAAAGTTATAACAAGACCTTAACACAAATTGCTATTATACAAAAATCTATGGATGCGGTGAAAACAATAGATAAAACTGGAGTTGATATAATAAAGTATTTGACAGAGGGATAAGCTCAAAAAATACTAATAGAAACGATTTTTGCGGAAGCAAATCAGAATAAATTTATTGTTAAAGTTCAGTTCTCAAAATGATAAAAAGTCCACTAAGATACCCAGGCGGAAAAAGTAGGTCGGTAGATTTAATTGCCACCATTATACCCGAATTTGACGAATTTAGAGAACCATTTTTGGGTGGTGGTTCTATTTTTATTCACACCAAATAGCGTTTTCCAAACAAGAAATTTTGGATAAATGACCTTTATTTTGAGTTGTATAAATTTTGGGAAATGACCCAAAAAGATGTCGATGCCCTTATTGATAAGGTTTATGAATGGCGCAATCAATTTCCCGTTGGTAAGGAATTACACAAGTTTTTAAATGAAAACTTAGCAACTTTTAATGATTTGGAACGTGGTGCGGCGTTTTTTATATACAATCGCATCACTTTTTCGGGTACGAGTTTGAGCGGCGGTTTTAGCGAAGGCGCATTTACGGGGCGATTTACAGAAAGTAGCATTCAACGATTAAATCAATTTGCCAAGGTTATCAATGGCTCGACAATTACGAATTTTGATTACGAAAAATTGGTAAACCAAGAAGGCGAAAATGTTTTTATCTTCCTCGACCCGCCTTATTATTCCGCTACAAAATCGGCTTTGTATGGCAAAAATGGCAATATGCACAAATCATTTGACCACGTAAAGTTTGCAGAAACGATGAAAAACTGCACGCATAAATGGCTCATAACCTACGATGACAGCGAATATATTAGAAATTTGTTCTCTTTTGCCAACATAATGCCTTGGGAATTGATGTATGGAATGAAAAATGTGGTGAAAGGTGCTGACCAAAAAGGCAAGGAATTGTTTATTTCAAACTATTTGCAAGAATTACCAGAAACACCACAATTAGCCTTGTTTGAACCAACTGTAAAGTATTGTTAACTACCCCACCACCCACCACAGTTTTATAAAAACCAAAGGCATCAACCCTTTTTTTGCTTTTTTGAAATATAAAAACCCTTTCGGTGCGTATGTCTAGATACCTTATGCGTCTAAAATTTTGAAAATCGTGCAAATAGTTATAATTTTACAAAAAAACTCGATGCGCTACCTATTTTTATGCTTCTTTTTATTGGTACAAATCACAGCCAAAGCCCAAAACGAACTGCCAAACACCAAATTTGGGGTGCAGTTTCGCCCGCTTTTTGCCTCTGGTTTGGCGGTGCGCAGCACGCCCAGCATAACCAGCGGCGTGGTTACATTTGGTGCCACAGCTCAAAACGGCTTTATTTTGGGCATGAACATTAGGCGCAATTTCAACAAGCGTTTTTGCATAGAAACGGGCATAAACCTTAGTAGCCGAAACTACACCATAACCATGCAACGCTCCGACAACGGTTTTTTGGGCAAAATTCCGCTAAAAGTAGCCAGCTACGAAATACCCGTTTCAGGCATTTTTTATGTGCGCATATCCGAAAAAATATACATAAACACCGCCCTCGGCGTTTCGTTTGATGTATTTCCGTCGGAACTCACGCAGCGCAACGAATACGCCACCAACCTCATACTGCGCAGCCTCCGATTTATGCCAGCGGGCATCATAAACCTGGGTGCAGAGTACCGAACCGCCCAAAAAGGCTACTACTACCTCGGCGCATCGTACCACCGCCCAGTTTTTAATACATACAGTGCCAGCTTGCAGTACAACCTAAACACGGTGGCGGCTGCTACCCAAAACTTCGCCCTCTACGGCGATTATTTATCCTTAGATTTACGTTACTTTTTTGCAAAATAAACCATGAAAACTACTTACTTAACCCTGTTTTTTGTGCTAAATGCCCTACTATCCGTGGCGCAAAAGCCCGCAGTAAAAATATTCAACGACACCCGAATCGTAAACGGACACTCCACCGAAACCAACTTAGAGGGTCGGTTAAAGTTCATTATTTCGCACCGATTTGGAGCTGTAAACGGCGGACTTTACGAGCTTTTTGGCTTAGACCAAGCAACCATGCGCATGGGTTTGGACTATGGTGTTACCGATTGGTTTAGCGTGGGTTTGGGCAGAAGCACCACCGAAAAAACCTACGACGGATTTGCAAAAGTGCGTTTTTTGCGCCAAAAAGAGGGTGGAATACCCATTTCTATGGTTTATTTGGGTACAACAGCCCTAAAAACCCTCAAAGTACCCGAAATAAACAACGAGCCTTTTTTGCTACAATCTCGGCTCACATACACGCACCAGCTACTCATAGCCAGCCGCATCACCCCACGTTTTGCGGTGCAGCTCATGCCCACGCTCCTGCACCGAAACTACGTACTTAGCCGCTCCGAAAAAAACGATATATTTTCGCTCGGCATAGCACCCGCCCTAAATGTTACCAAAAATGTACGCCTTAGTGCCGAATATTATTTTACGCCCGCCAACCAGCTTGCCGCACAATACAAAAACTCGCTGGCTTTGGGTGTAGAAATAGAAACCGTAGGGCACGTATTTCAGTTTCATTTTGGCAATTCTCGTGGCATGATAGAAAAGTTTTTTATAGGCGAAACCACAGGCAGTTGGCTAAAAGGCAATATTTTATTTGGCTTCAACATCTCCCGAGATTTTCAGATTAGGGGCAGGAAGTGGTAAAACCAACTTTTTGTATAGCTTCATCGTTTGCAATTGCCGCATAGTGGCTTGTGGGCGTGTTCAAAACTGTTTTGTGTTTATATATAAACGGTTGAGCGCCACATTTTTTTGTGCGTAAAAATACCCAAATTAATTTTTGTTACCATTTTTATTTTAATATCTTTGCGCCCCCCAATGGCTGGCGTTTGCTTGCATTTGGGTATATTTAACCACACACAGCTTTAATTTTAGCAAAAAATGAAAAAACAAATCCTACTTGCGCTCTGCCTATGGGCAGCACAGGGCAATGCACAGGTGTATCAAGAAAAACTAATGGCGTACAATGTACTGGATTACCCCATTACGCCCACTGCGGTGCGAGACCCGTATTTTCGCACGGTGGTAGCCAGCGTAAACCCCGATATGATGGCGGTGGAAGAAATGCAAAGTGCGGCGGGCATGACGCAGTTTTTGAACAACATAAACACGCCGCTGGCGCAGTACGCCATGGTGCCGTTTATAGACGGACCAGATAGCGATGATGGTTTTTTTTACAAAACCGCTAAGTTTAGTTTTGTAAACCAATCGGTTATTGCTACCACATTGCGCAATATAAATGCGTACAACATGAAACACACGGCGACCAACATACTTTTTACGGTATATGTGGTGCATTTAAAGGCGGGTTCTACCGCCAGCAACGAAACCCAACGTGCCTCAGAAGTAACGCTGCTGCGTGCGCAAACCAACAGTTTTGCGGCAGGGAAAAACTTTATAGTATGCGGCGATTTTAATTTTTATGGCACAAACGAAGCAGCATATAGTAGTTTGTTGCAAAACAATGCGGCGGACGAAGGCGAGTTTTACGACCCACTTTCGGGCTTAATTTCTACTGGAACCTGGAACTCCGCCGCCAACACTTGCTACCACACCCAATCGCCCCGAGTGCGTGCATTTGGCAATGGCTCTACAGGCGGCATGGACGATAGGTTTGATATGATTTTGTACTCAAAAGCCATAAAAGATGCGGGCGGCATGACCTACATACCCAACTCTACGGTGGCTTATGGCAATGATTGCAACCACTACAACGACTCTATAAACCAACTACCAAACACGGCTGTAAGCACCGCCATAGCCAATGCCTTGCATTACGCCGCCGACCACATACCCGTTTTGGCGAGCTTTGAGTTCGTAAATCCCGTGCTGCCCGTGGCACTCGCCGAGCTTGGGGGCAAGGCTACCCAAGCGGGCGTGCAGCTACACTGGCAGAGCCTGAGCGAGGTAAATGTGCAAAACTACGAGGTAGAGCGCAGCTACGATTACGAAACTTGGCAAAAAATAACCAGCATTGCCGCAAAAAACACCAAAACAGTGAGTAATTATGGCTTTACAGACCAAAACAACCAAAAAACGGCTTACTACCGCCTAAAAATAACAGATTTTGATGGCAAGTTCGACTATTCGGCTACCATTGAAATAAAAATAATTGCCACCGAAATGGTTTTGCAGCCCAGCCAGCCCAACCCGTTTGGTAGCCAAACTGCCATAGCCTACACATTGCCGCAAGCCGCCGAAACCAGCCTTACCATAACCAACCAAATGGGCGAAACGGTAGCCAACTTGGTGCAAGGCGCACAAGAGGTAGGAACGCACAAAATTATTTTTGAGCCAAAAAACTTACCCAACGGCGTATATTACATTCGCTTGCAATCGGGCAACAACCTAAAAACCAGCAAAATAGTGTATGTAAAACCATAAACTGCGTAGCTTTTTAGAAGAAATTTAGCCATAAAAATGATTAAAAACTCCGAACCAAAAGTATAATTTCATAGCACAACAAAGGGCGCAAACGAAGTTTGCGCCCTTTGTTTATTGGTTCGTTATTTCTTTTTTACAGGTGGTTTGTTGTGTTTAAACTCATAAAACTTCCCGTCGGCTGGTCCCCATTTTTGCTTTCCTGTTACGGTAAAACCCCTATCTGCCTGCAAAACCTTGGTTTCGTATATCGTAATGTCGGTGGTAACGCTGCTTGCGCCCTTGTGAAAAAGCTGGCATTCTTTGCCCGAGGTAAAACCCAAAAACTTGGTTTCGCCCTTGGGCTGAAAAACCATAGCGCAGTCCGTAAACGGCGTAAGGTCGTCGGGCGTAACGTCGTCGAAGGGGCGGTCTTGGTTCCAGTTGCCGCCCTTATTGTTCTCGAGCATATACACATTGGCTTCAAACTGCTCATCGCTCACGTCCAAAAACTCGTAAAAACGCCCCGAAACGAACACATCGCCCTCGGGCATTTTGGCGGTAACTTCGGCATAAACCCACGTGCCTTCGGTGCGGTATTTGTCCCAAATGCGGCGCACGTGCAGCTCACGCTTGTCAAATGCCGTATCTCGGCTTGCTTGCAGCGTGTTGTTGTAGTCGCCGAGGTACCAGTCTATCATGCGTTTTAGGTTTTTTGAGCCTTTTTGAGGCGCAGCGCTTGGCGGTACAGCTTGGGCTGATATAGAAAACAGCATAATTAGGGCAAAAAAGATTTTTTTCATGCGGTATAAATTTTAATTAATGGTTGTATTTTATTCTGTTTTGAGAGCAAATGCACAAATGATGCCAGTTGTTTTAACGAAACGGTGTGGGCGTACAATGGGTTGTTTTGGGCTGTTTTTTACCAAAAAATATCATTGACCCCAAAACTTAAAAAATATAATAAGGCGAAATCATGAGGTAAACAATCACGCCCGTAACCGTAACGTAGAGCCACATAGGCATGGTAAACCGAGTTAGGCGGCGGTGCGCAGGTATGTCGCCCGTAAGCCCCCTATAAAACGAAAGCAATATAAGCGGAAACACGGCTGCTGCGAGTATAATGTGCGATGCCAAAATAAATAGGTAAACGGGGCGCAGCGGGTTTTGGGTCGGAAACTTGGTTTCCACACCTATATAATGGTATATAATGTACGACACCAAAAAAAGAGACGACAGCCCAAACGTAGTTATGTTTAGCTTTTTGTGCAAATCCACGTTTTTTCGTTTTATTTGAATAAAAGAAATCACCAGCAACACCGAGCAAATGGCATTTATAACCGCATTAAACTTGGGTAAAAGCGGCGTAAAACTGGGTACAGTACCCAGCGGCGGCAGTAGTTTTAGGGCAATTACGACTAAAAATACAAAGGCAGTAATGCCTATTATCAGGCGCATAATTAATTTTTCGCTCATGGGTTTGTTCTAAGGATTTTGTAAAATGGTTGTGTCTTTTTTATAAATAAGTGCCACGGCTTGCGCTTCCACGCCTTCTTCCCTGCCTATGTAGCCCAGGGTTTCGTTGGTTGTGGCTTTTATCGATACTTGGTCGGGTGCTACCTGCATGGCTTGGGCGAGTACCTGCACCATGGCGGGTATGTGCGGATTTATTTTGGGGTTTTCCAGCGTGAGGCTTGCATCTATGTTGCCCAGTTCGTAGCCGTGGCTGCGCAATAGAACCATTACCTCTTGCAATAAAATTTTGCTATCTATGCCCGCATACTTGGGGTCGTTGTTCGAAAAATGGTAGCCAATGTCCCTCAAATTGGCTGCGCCCAGTATGGCATCGCATATAGCGTGTATCAGTACGTCGGCATCGGAGTGCCCCAGCGCACCCTTGGGGTGCGGTATGTGTACGCCGCCCAGCCACAGCGCACGCCCCGCCACAAGCTGGTGAATATCAAAACCGAAGCCTACTCGTATGTTCATTTTTGCATAACTATTGTGCTGTAAAGATACAATGAAAACGTTTATTTTTGCTACAAAACAACCTCGAGTACGCTCGTATTGTTTTGTTTTTGGTTTATAAAAGATGAAAAAACAGCCTCAAAATTCATGCTGCTATCCAGTAAAAAGTGGCTGGCATTGTAGGCGGCGCAAAGCTGCGAAATACCTACATTTTGCGGCGTAAAAAAGTACTCGTCGAACTCTGGCTGGTCTTTAGGTCCGGCTATTTTACCAAAAATACCGCCGCCGCCATCGTTTAGCACAATAATTTTTAGGTTTGCGGGCTTGTATTTGTTCCAAAGTGCATTGCTGTCGTACAAAAAAGCGAGGTCGCCCGTAACCAGCGCGTTGGTTTGCGCACTTACCAACGCCGCACCCAAGGCGGTGGAAGTACAGCCATCGATGCCGCTCGTGCCTCGGTTGCTATACACGCTCAGGTTTTTGTGCAGCAATGCCCCTGCGTGCTGCCCCGCATACCGCACCGACATACTGTTCGCCAAGTGCAAAATACAATGGCTGGGCAACGCCCCAAAAATTTGGGCAACAAGCGCATCGCTATGTGGCGCATCGGTTGTTTGTTGTGGCTTTGGCTCGGGCGTTTGTGCAGGCAGCAGCTCGTTTACCGCCCGCAAAAAATCCACGCCGCTGCTGGGTATGATGGTGCTAAGTGCCGAAAAAGCGTCGGCGTGCGCAAACCGCTTGCCTACATTAAATAGCTCGTTGGGCGGGTTTTGGCGCAAGAGCAGTTTTAGCTCTTTGCTCACCACAGAGCCGCCAAAGCACACAATGCTGTGGTATTTTTGGTTTTTTATGTGGCTTACATTATACTGTACTTCTTCCAAAAAAACATTGGAGCAAGGCTCGGCATAAGCCGTAATTTGGTGGTTTTTTTGTAAAACCTGCTGTAACAATGCGCTAAACTCGGCATTTGGGTTTTGTTGCCCGAGGATAAAAAGCGTTTTTTCAGAAAAAGAAATGGGTTCGCAGCTTGCTATCTGGGGCATTTGGCTTTTTATAAACCGCACATTGGGCTGTACTACCTCGGGCGCAATGTCGTAGAGCGGCTCACGCAGCGGCACATTTATGTGTACGGGCTGCTGCTGGGCGATGCAGGTATTTATGGCTTCGTTGGCGAGCCGCTGCGCAAAATTGGCTTCTGCCGCTTGCTGCACAATGGGCAATGTGTAGCTTTTTGCCACAAAATTTTTGTAAATATCGGTTTGGTTTATGGCTTGCCCATCTTCTTGGTGCAGCCACTCGGGTGGTCGGTCGGCGGTGAGTACCAGCAGCGGAATGTTTTGGTAAAAAGCCTCGGCTACGGCGGGCGCAAAATTAAGTGCCGCCGTGCCGCTGGTACACACCAGCACTACGGGCGTGCCGAGCTGCTGCGCCATGCCCAGTGCCACGTAGCCTGCACTTCTTTCGTCGGTGATGGTGTAGCAAACCATGCTCGGGTGGCGAGCCAGAGCCAAACTAAGCGGCGCACACCGAGAACCTGGGCATAGCACGGCGGTTTTTACGCCATGAAGCGCAAGCAAACTTACTAAATCTAAAACGGATTGATGGCTTTTGTACATAAAAACAAAGGTACGTTATTTGGTTATTACTTAAAAAAAAGAGGGACAAAAAAACGAAATATTTACAAACTGACTGCAAAACGCCATTTTATTTGTAAGCAAACCGTCAAATTACGACAATTTTTGGGTGCTTATTTTTTTAAAAATTTGGATTTACGACTTTTTTCTCCAACAGCCTGCGTAAGGAAAAGTGGGTTTATAAAAGGTTTGCAAAAACTACCTGTTTTCAAAATGACAACTTGCCGACAGTTTTCAACAACAAAAGTCGGGTTTCTGACAAATAAAAAACGATTTAGGCAAATTCAGCCATAAAAATGGTAGTTCTTTGCTTTTTTGCCCAAAATAGTACACGTGTGAGGATAGTGGCGCAAAAACAATTTTTGGAACCAAATTAGGTGGCATCTTTCTAACACCAACCAGCGAGCAAATGCTGTATGTAAAACGGCAAAAGAAATCAACAAAAAACAAGGTCATGAAAAATATTTTTACCACTACATTTTTTCTTATACTATGTGCCAATGTATTGATGGCGCAAAAAAATGTATCTAAAATGAGCCAAGAGGTGTATCAGGCATATACAAGTGTGGCGGCTTATGAGGCGCAAGTAAAAGCCTTGGGGCAAGAGCCAGAGGGCGTAATAAGCTCTAATGTGTTTGTGCGCTGCGATGTAAAAGTGGTAAGACCTTATTTTGAGCAACTGGGCGGCGTGGTAGAGGGCAAGCCCACTGAAGGCATATTGCGTGGCGTAATTAGTGCCAATATGCTGGATAGCTTGGCGGCGCACCCACTTGTGTTTAATGTAGAAAAAGGAAATATGCCCCAAAATGCTTTGGCGGATACGGCTTATGCCCACGCCAACATCAACGCTTTGTTGGTTTACTCGGGCGGCGGTAGCTTATCTCGGGCTTATAAAGGCAACGGAACGCTCATCGGAATTATAGACAGCGGCGTGGATTTTAAACACGCCGATTTTAGAAACGCCAACGGCACTACTCGTTTGGTAGAATATTGGGACTTGAACTGTGTGAGCGGCTGCACGCCCCCCACGGGCTACGCCAACGGCTCGCTGTACAACCAACAACAAATAAACGCAGCCATAACCAGCGGCAGCAGCACCATCACCCCCGACGAATACGGACACGGCACTTGCATAGCAGGTTTGGCAGCAGGCAATGGTTTTTCTACAACCGACCGTAAGTTTGCGGGCATAGCGCACCAAGCGCAGTTTTTGGTGGTGGACCTCACGCCTTATTTTTATAGCAACGACATTATTACTGGAATTGAATATTTAATTCGCCGCTCAAACGAACTTGGCAAACCCATCGCCATTAATGTGAGCTTTGGTTCATCTTTTGGTCCGCACGATGGCTCTGACGTTTACTCTACGACCATAGACCAAATGCTACAAAACGAAACAGGCAAGGCACTTGTGTTTGCTGCTGGCAACGATGGCAACAAATTTATGCACCTGCGCCACCAAAGCACCAACGCCACACAAGAGCAAAGCACTTGGTTTCAAAAAGCCGCAAACATGGGCGACATTTATTACCAGCTATATGCAGATAATGGCGAATTTGAAAACATGAAATACCGCATAGACGTAGATGTGCGCAACGCACAGGGCATTTACCAAAAAGCAAACGTAAGCCTTAGCTACAAAAACATAAAAAACTTGCCCGCCACCACCTACGATACCATACGCAATGCGGCGGGTCAGGTATTGGGTACGGCTTTTTTGTACAGCTACCAATACAACGCCAACACCACGCACGTATCGTATAGCATACGCCCTGCGGCTGGTTATGCCTCGGCTATGTGGCGTTTTAGCACAAAGGGCAATGGCTTGGTGGACATTTGGAATAGGGAGGCACTCAAAATGAACTATAACACCGATAGCATCAATAGCTCGGAACTGGCGGCTACTTACACACGCCCCGACAACAACATAAGCATCGCTGGCGGTTTTAATTGCGCAAAAAATGCCATTACCGTGGGTGGATATGTAAACACGAATGCCTTTACTTTTGCGGGGCAAACGGTAACGGGCATAAAAGGCGCTCGCTACAAAGACTCGAGCAGCGGCATTACCCGTGATGAGCGTGTAAAACCCGAAATAATGGCTCCTGGTGCGCTTGTGGTAGGTCCGAAAGTGGCTACACTACCTGGCAATGCCAACCTAACTACCCAAGGTGGTTTGCATAGATACGCCGCTGGTACATCGTATGCTGCACCTTTTGTAACGGGTGCGCTGGCACTATACTTAGAAACCAACCCCGATGCTACCCAAGCCGAAATACAAATGCACATAAAAAACAGTGCGACTACCGACGCATTTACAGGCACGGGTGCAGCCATACCCAACGCAAACTGGGGCTACGGAAAATTAGATGTATATGAACTTTTGGTGGAGGGCGAAAGCACTTGGCGTGCGCTGTCGGTGAATTTGGTACAGTTTAATGCCGAAAAAGACAAAACCAGTGCCACCCCAAAAACGAAATTACAATGGACTACCGCCTCCGAGACCAACAACGACCACTTCGACTTGGAATACTCTACCGACGGCAAGAATTTTGAGGTGATAGACAATCTTTTGGGAAAAGGAAACTCCAGCACCGCCACCACCTACACCAGCACGCACCTCACCCCAATTGTGGGTACAAATTACTACCGCTTGGTTGTCGTAGAGTTTTCGGGCAAGCGTGAGGTTACGCCCATACAAAAAGTGATTTTTGGCAAAGACAGCCGCTTGGCTGCCGTAGAAATGGCGGTGTACCCCAACCCTGCCACCAGCAACGGCTCGATGTTTATAAACATTCAGAATTGCCAAGAGCAAGCAAATATGGTTATTACTAATATTTATGGCAGCGTGGTGTATAGCGATGTGTTGCCCAACGGCACAAAACAGCTCAACCTTAACCTAAAAGCGGGCATTTACTTTGTAGGTGTGAGCGATGTGTTTGACGAGAGCAACAAAACAGTTCAAAAGTTAATAGTTCAATAGATAGTTTTGGTTTTTTATGGGTTTAACGAGCTGCTTTGAAAAAGGGCGGCTCGTTTTTTTGCTCGTTTTTTTGGATAAAATCCAAATTTTATCTTTAAAAATCGGCTATTATTTTTGGTCAAGCGCATAGTTCAAAACCACGATGCCGCACTCAAAACTTGTGGCTTTTATCAAACGTAGGCTTTGCATGGCTTCAAGGTCATTGAATATTCGCATTCCGTCGCCGATGGCGGCTGGGTTTATGAACAGGTGAAACTCGTCTATGAGCTGGTTTTTTATGAGTGCCGATACAAATGTGCCGCCGCCATAAACGATTAGGTCGCCGCCTTTTTCGCTTTTAAGTTTTGTGATTTCCGTTAGTAGGTCGCCATTTTCTATTTTTGTATTGTCCCAAATACGATTTTCGAGTGTTTTCGAAAAAACAATTTTTGGTGTTGTGGTGTATTTCACGCCGCCTTCATATTCGGGGTCGTCGGGGTTTTTCACCACATTTTCCCAGTGCGGTATAAATCCTTCGGCGAGCTTTCTGCCCAGCAGTATGGTGTCCACGGGCTGGGTAATTTGCCTTACGTAGTCTATCAGGTCTTCGGTCCACGGAAATTTCATCCAGTCCATTTCGCCGTTTTTACCCGAAATATAACCGTCTATGGTTGTTTGTACTTGTAGTTTTAATTTGCGCATTTTGTTTGTGGGTGAGAAATGGGTGGTATCGTAGTTTCTTAGGGTTCATCTACTCAAACAAATTTAGTGCGGTGGCTTGTTCTTTTTTTATTTCAGTAGTAGTCTTTTGTTTAATGAAATCAAGCCTGTAACTATCATCGATATGTCCGTTGTTGTTAAGCCTGTTTTGTATCATTTTAAAATGATTTTTTTTCTTGAATTTAAAACATCAACTTCTTTACTACATTCTCTACAATAAATTTTATTAGGGCATTGAAAATTTTGGCTCATATAATAAGTTTGTTAGGTTAAAATGCTCATTATAAATTCTGTTCAAATTTACAAATAAAGTTTGGGTTTTTAGTAATTGTCAATGGTTTTATAGGGTTTACGCACTAAAATTTTTAGCCCTATAACGGCGTAATTTTCTGAAAATTTATCCCAATATCTCATTTTTAAGGTGCAAAGATTTACCCAATCTTTAAGATTTGGTAAATATAACGAACTAACAAACGAAAACGGTAGTAAATATAAAACGTATAAATTACAAGATTTACCCAATCTTTAAGATTTGGTAAATATAACGAACCAACAAACGAAACGGTAGTAAATATAAAACGTATAAATTACTAGGGTTTTGTAGGGGAAAAAATTTGCTGTTGTATTTGACTTGTTTTAAAAAAGAAAAACCCCCCACCGCCCCTTTGGGGCGGTGGGGGGCATCTGAAATTTTCGAGGCAGCTATTTTTTTTACAATGCCTCTTTTGTACTCCATAGGGGAGTCGAACCCCTCTTGCCAGAATGAAAATCTGAAGTCCTAACCGATAGACGAATGGAGCATACCTCTTTGGTAGTTTTGTGGGTGCAAAGGTACTGCATTTTTTTGATTTTTCAAAAATATTTTAAAAAAATATTTTAAGTTTTTATCTACTGGTTATTTGCAGTATATTTGCAGCTTGTATTACAACTAAAACCTATCATTCACCAAATAATTCTTGTAATTATGGCAAAAATCCGAGTAGCAATAAATGGCTTTGGGCGCATTGGGCGCATTACTTTTCGCAACCTATTACGAAACCCCAATATTGAAATTGTGGCTATAAACGACCTAACAAATACGGCTACCTTGGCTCATTTACTTAAATACGACTCGGTGCACGGGCGTTTTGCGGGTGAGGTAACTGCTGGCGAAAAAACGATTACCGCCAATGGCGACCGTTTTATGGTTTTTGCCGAAAAAGACCCCGCTCTTTTGCCTTGGGCAGACCTAAAAATAGACGTGGTACTCGAGTCCACGGGGCGTTTTGTAGATGAAGAGGGCGCAGGCAAACACCTGAGCGCAGGCGCAGGCAAAGTAGTTATTTCGGCACCCGCAAAGGGCAACATACCCACCGTAGTGCTGGGCGTAAACGACCACACGCTTACGGGCAAGGAGCGCATTTTGTCCAACGCATCTTGTACCACAAACTGCCTTGCACCCATGGCTAAGGTACTAAACGATGCATTTGGCATCGAAAAAGGCTACATAACCACCGTACACGCCTACACCCAAGACCAACTACTGCAAGACGGTCCGCACAGCGACCTACGCCGTGCCAGAGCCGCAGCAGCCTCCATAGTGCCTACCTCCACTGGCGCAGCCAAAGCCGTGGGCTTGGTTTTGCCCGAACTAAAAGGAAAATTGGACGGAATAGCCATGCGAGTACCCGTAACCGACGGCTCGGTAACCGACTTGGTAGCCATACTAAAACAAGATGTAACCGCACAACAAATAAACGATGCCGTAAAAGCAGCCGCCGACAGCTACCTAAAAGGCATTTTGGAATACACCGAGGACGAAATCGTATCGGCAGACATTGTGGGCAACCCATACTCGTGTATATTCGACTCGAAACTAACGAGCGCCAACGGAAACCTTGTAAAAGTAATAGGCTGGTACGACAACGAATACGGCTACTCCAACCGCACCGCCGACCTGATAGCTAAAATTGGCTCATAAAATTAAAACGAAAAAACGGCTTTGTAACCAAAATTAGCCAAATCCAAACAAACACAAGACCGCCTGCCCCGAAGGGGCAGCCGGTCGTTTTCGAGTTAGTTGGTCGTCGGGTATTAGCATTTAACGATTTAAAAAGTGGGTATTTGGTATAAATGCCCCACTTCCACAAAACCCCACGTTATATGCCGTTTTTTTTGGGTTGTTTTTCACATTCTACTTTCAACAAATCAAGCCAATTTTGTATTCCCTTCTCAAGATTTTTGTTGAAGGATTTTTTCAGTAGTTTTGCAAAAAAACCTTCCATACTCTCTTCAACCCTTACGGTTGTCTGTCCATTAATTTGAGTAAGTGTCCAATTATGAATGGCAAGCATACCAAAAGTTTTTCCTGTCCAACCAAATTGTCTGAACGGCTCAACTGTGTGTAAAGCAGAATGAATTTTTGCTCCACCTGTTTTCCAATCAAATGTTGTTTCAGGTTTTAGTTCTCCGTTTAATTTTGAATTACTAATTTCTGTCTGCCAAGTTGCCCACTTATCGATGTTGGTCATCACTGTCCATACTTTTTCGCTACTTGCATTAATAGTGATTGTCTTGCTACACTTTACTGGTGCGTTGGTGTTGATAATTTTCATTTTTGAATTGTTTTGTGCAGCTAAACTTGTTGAAATAATCAAGCAAACTGCGATTAAGAATTTTGATTTTGTAACCATTGAATTGTTGTTTTAAGATAACACTACAAAGGTCAATACAAAACCAAAGTCTGCTCTTGATAAAAATCAAGAAGTTTAAAGACTGGCTTTTTTTCTTAATCTACTCAAAGTTTCTGGTGTCATTCCAAGCATTGAAGCCAAGTATTGCAATGGCACTTGATTAAATAATTCTTTATTAAAATTGAAAAGTTGATTGTATCGTTCTTCTGCCGACATTGAAAGGTGTTGTAAAATCCTATCTTCTAAAACTGTAAAACACTTTGCTATGAATAATTTTTCTAACTCTGCCCAACGAGTAACAACTGTGCCAATTTGAAGATAGTCTTTTTGGTCAATTATAAATAATTCGCAGTCTGTCAATGCTTGAATATTCCAACGAGCTGTCTGTTGAAATACAAAACTTGACAAGTCCACTACAAAATAACCATTTGTAGAAATCCATTTGGTAACTTCTTTGTCGTTAGTGTTTACAAATTCTCTTATAATTCCTGTTTGAACAAAACCAAGTTTGTCGCAATATCTTCCGCTTTTCAAAAAATAGTCGCCTTTTTTCAATGTTGTTTGTTTGAAAAAAGTGCTAATTTTCGATAAATCGTCATTGCCAACTCCGAAATAAGTTTGTATGTATTTTTCAAGTTCTGTCATAGCTTGTGGTCTGTTTTAGACGACACTGTTACCTACCTATAAACTTATCCAGTTCCTGGCTGCTACTGCTAAAATCAAAACTGTCGTAAACCTTAAAGTAATTATTTTGGTCTTGGGTGTAGGCATAAGCATATTTGGCAAAATCCAATCGGCTGCTCTCAAAAGAAAACTGTTTTAGGAGCAACGCCACCTCTTGCGACAAAATGCCCGAATTTACCACCGCCCTTTTAGCCAAAGTTAGCCTATCGCTATCAAAGCCCGAACTGCGCATTCTGCTCGTGAGGTCGTTTATATCCAGCTTGTTCTGAAACTGTCCGTTACCGCCGTTGTTTCCATTATTTCCACCATTTCCCCAGCCTCCGCCGTTGCCGTTGTTTCCATTGTTTCCGTTGTTTCCCCAACCTCCGCCGTTTCCGTTGTTTCCATTGTTTCCGTTATTTCCATTGTTGCCGTAATTTCCACCGTCGCCCCAACCATCGTTTCCATTGTATCCACCGTTTCCCCAGCCGCCGCCATTGCCGTTGTGTCCGTCGTTGTCGTGTTGGTCGTTGCAATGGTTTTGGTAGCTATGCCTATCGTCGTTTCGGCACGTGCCTTGGCAATACGTACAGTTGTTTTGGTTGTAGTTTCCGCAGTTTTGCGTGGGGTTGCCGCCCGTTTTGTTCAGCACAATAGCTCCGTTGGGCAAAACACCGATGGTATAATTGGTTCTAAAATTGCGTTTTAGGTTAATTTGGCTCAAATGCCTGCGTGTTTTTCGGTTGCGAAAAACCACAACCTCCACCTGATGGCAGCCCGCAGGTATTTCCCGCATCCAAACCACCGACTGCGCACGGTCGTTTAGTTGGTAGCCATCTATGTACACAACCATGGCATCGGCACCACGCAGCGTAAAACTGGCTTCGGCATAAGGCGCATTACAAAAGGCTTGGGTGGCAAAAGCCAAACAAACAACAGCAGCAGAGAGTAAGAATTTTTTCATGACTTAGGTATTTAGATTGTGAATGAGTATGTTTTTGGTTTTTAAATCAAATTACAAACTTAACAATGCAAAGGCTGTGCCAAAAAATTATTTGCCTCTTTGTTTTTTTGTAATAAAAACAGTATCAATTACTTAAAAATAAAAAATGCACCAAAAATTAATTTACAAAAAATATACCATTGCAAAATAGCGGATAAAACCCTACATTTGCACACCAAAAAAGCGAAGAAATATGCAACCTTATATAAAAAAAATCTTTTTTTTCGGCTTCTGTTTACTTATTGCCCACGGCAGCCTCGCCCAAAAAAATATGCTTCGGATGCTACCCAATAGCCCCGAAATACAAAACAGCCCCGCCCAAAAAAACGTGGTGCGCCTGCACGCCGCCAGCCTCATTGCCCTAAATGCCTCGTGCAGCTACGAGCGTGTGTTGTCGCCCAAACTCAGTGCGGGCTTGGGCTTTGCGCTCATGGCTACGCCCAAACTTTTTAGCCGCCCGCTACTGAGCAACTTAGAGGTAGGGCGCATTTCGGGCATTTCCATCACGCCCGAAATCAGGTTTTATACCCACAGGCGCAGCAGCCCCAAGACCAACAGCGGCTTTTATATTGCACCGTTTATGCGGTATTCTGGCTACAAAATCCCGTTGGATTTTAGCTCCAACGGGCTGCTGCCCACCACCGTGCAGGGCAAAATTTACTTACACAGCTACTCCGCTGGCTTGCAGTTCGGCTACCAGTGGCACATCGGCAAGCGCCTTACCATCGATTGGTTTGGCATCGGACCCAAAATAAGCCGCCAAACCATCGGGGCTAAGTTTAATGCGCAAATAGACAAGCAATTTTTGGTAGCAGAGCTACGAAAATACCAAACCTACGACATTTTAAACACGGGCATTGTGCGCCGAAACATCACCAGAATAGAAAATTTTGATACCGACCGAGTGTTAGATGCCCAAAAATGGTTTAGCACCGCCAGCATTCGCACAGGCATAGGCATAGGCATTCGCTTTTAACCCAAAACCAAGCATTTTTATTGCCCCAAAAACCCGAAACTTGTAGTACATTGCACCCAAAACCAAGCCATGAAAAACCTAAATATACTCATACTGCTACTTATTCCGCTGTTCGGCTGCAAAACAAAAGAGCCAGAGCCGCAGCCCACGCCAGCCGAAACCATGTACTTTCCGCCCAATACCACAGCGACCTGGCAAACCAAACCGCTCGCAGATTTGGGCTGGAAACAAAGCGGCGTGCAGCCACTAAAAGATTATTTGCAAACCAAAAACACAAAATCGTTTATGATTTTGGTCAATGGCAGAATAGTGATGGAAGAATATTTTAACGGACACACCCAAACCGACACTTGGCAGTGGAATAGTGCGGGCAAAACGCTGGTTTGCGCCACCACGGGCATCGCCCAACAAGAAGGCTCGCTGGACATAAATAGCAAGGTTTCGCAGTATTTGGCCACGGGCTGGACCAGCGAACCGCTTGCGAAAGAAAACCTGATTACGGTCAGAAACCTGCTAACCATGACCTCGGGTACAAACGACGCAAACGAACTCGTAACCCGCCAAAACCTAACCTACGTGGCAGATGCGGGCAGCCGCTGGTCGTACCACAATGTGTGGCAGCGGCTCATAGATGTGCTGGCGGCGGCTACAAACCAAGATTTTGAAACCTATTTTAATGCCAAATTAAAACTGAAAATAGGCATGGAGGGCTACTGGAATTTTGGCTTAGTTTATAAAATTTACCACAGCAACACACGCAGCATGGCTCGCTTTGGGCTGCTGGCACTCAACAAAGGCAAGTGGAACGACGAACAAATACTAAACCAAAACTTTTTTGGCGAAAGCATCGCCAGCTCGCAGAACATCAATCCATCTTACGGCTATTTGTGGTGGCTCAATGGCAAAAGCAGCTACATGGTGCCGGGCGCACAAACCATTTTTTCGGGCGCATTGGTGCCCAGCGCACCCGCCGATATGTACGCCGCCATGGGTGCAGCCGACCAGCGCATATACATCGTACCCAGCCGAAACATGGTGGTGGTAAGAATGGGCGATGCCTCCGACCCCAACAACCCAAATTTTGCGCTTTCGGGCTTTGACGATGCCCTGTGGCAAAAAATAAATGCCGTAATCAACTAAACCCAACGCCAACCAAAACCTATTTTAACCGAACCAAAATGCCTAACTTGCCCGCTTATATCTCCATTGCTTTTGGGCTTACAACCCTAACTACGCTCATTTTATTTTGGCTCGCCACAAAAAAAGCCACCGCCAGCCATCGCCTCATACTTTTAGGTTTGCTGGCTTGGCTTGGCATTCAGGCTACATTAGCCCAAAGCGGCATTTATACCCCCGACAAAAATGCGTTTCCGCCCAAGCTGTTTTTGTTCGGCATTTTGCCCGCAATCTTAGCCATCATTTTGCTGTTTAATACCAAAAAAGGCAAATCTTTCATAGACAGTTTGCCTATAAAAGACCTGACCTATTTAAACATAGTTAGAGTTCCAGTAGAAATAGTGCTGTACTACCTGTTTTTGAACAAAGCCATACCCGAACTAATGACTTTTGCAGGGCGCAACTTCGATATTTTGGCGGGCATTTCTGCGCCCTTTGTGGCTTATTTTGGTTTTACAAACCGCAAACTGGCTACAAAAACCATCTTGATTTGGAACGTGGCGAGCCTTTTATTGCTCATAAACATTGTGGCAAACGCTTTTTTGTCCGCACCTACCAGCGTGCAGCAGTTTGCATTTGAGCAGCCCAACTTAGCCATTTTCATTTTCCCTTTTTGCTGGTTGCCTACCTTCATCGTTCCCATTGTACTTTTTGGGCATTTCGCCTCAATACGCAGGCTAAAACGCCAAAAGGGCTGACAGCATTACGCCATCAGCCCCTTTGAACCAACAAACCAAATAAATTAGTTAGGCATCAACACCGTGTCTATCACGTGTATTACGCCATTGCTTTGGTTTACATCGGCAATAGTAACTACCGAAGTACCGCCTTTTTCGTCGGTCAAAATCAATTTTTTGCCTTTCATCGTACCTTTTAGTTTTCCTCCTGCTACGGTTGTAAATACCGCTGTTCCTTTGCCTGCTTTAATGGCAGCCGCAATGCTTTTTGAGCTGAATTTTCCAGCTACTACGTGGTAAGTAAGGATTTTTGTAAGCAACGCTTTGTTGCCTGGCTCCAACAAAGTACCTACGGTACCTTTTGGCAATTTGTCAAAAGCTGCATTTACAGGTGCAAACACTGTAAATGGACCAGCGCTTTGTAGCGTTTCTACCAAACCAGCGGCTTTTACGGCGGCTACCAAAGTAGTGTGGTCTTTGCTATTTACGGCATTCGACACAATGTCTTTGCTTGGATACATGGCTGCGCCACCTACCATTACTGTTTTTTCTTGCGCACTGGCAAATGTTGAGATTAGGGTAGCGATGGCTACGAACAAAATTGAACTGAATTTTTTCATTGTTTTTAGTTTTTTAAAAAGTTTCAGCCATACCTACGACATCAAACTGCACTTTGGTTTTATTTTAAAAAAATAAAATAAAATCCGTTGTAAACAAATCCATTAAATGCCTCATTTTAAGCGCATAAGGCATTTTAAAAATTACGAGGAAAACATATATTTTGCCTAACTTTGCGCTTTGCCCAAACCTGCGGCAACCAACCTACTGAAAAAGATGCTTTTTAACTCCATAAACTTCGCCGTATTTTTACCCATCGTTTTTGTGCTGTATTGGTTTTTTGCCCAGCGGTGGCTAAAAGTACAAAACGTGCTGTTGCTCGTGGCAAGTTACTTCTTTTATGCCAGTTGGGATTACCGTTTTTTGTTTCTGCTCGTTTTTTCTACCTTCTTAGATTATTTTACGGGTTTAAAAATGCACAACGCCCCAAACCAAACAGCCAAGAAATTTTGGTTTTGGCTCAGTATTTCCATCAATATCGGTTTTTTGGGCGTATTTAAGTACTACAACTTTTTTGCACAATCGTTTGCCGATGCCATAGCCAACTTGGGTTTGCAGGTAAATCCGTGGACACTGAAAGTGATACTGCCCGTAGGCATTTCGTTTTACACCTTTCACGGCTTGTCGTACATTATAGATATATACAAAAACCGCATAAACGCCGAAAAAAACTTCATAGACTATGCGCTTTTTGTCAGTTTTTTTCCGCTCTTGGTCGCCGGACCCATAGAGCGAGCCACGCACCTGCTGCCACAAATAAAACAAAAAAGAGCATTTAGCTACCAAAAATCGGTAGATGGGCTAAGGCAAATACTGTGGGGCTTTTTTAAAAAAATAGTGATAGCCGACCAATGCGCCGACGTGATAAATCCGATTTTGAGCCACTCCACCGATTATTCGGGCAGCACCATTTTGGTGTGCGCCGTGCTGTTTGCGTTTCAGATTTACGGCGATTTTTCGGGCTACTCCGACATTGCCATAGGCACTGCCAAGCTCTTCGGCATCGATTTGTTGCGGAACTTTGCGTTTCCTTATTTTTCCAGAGACATAGCCGAGTTTTGGCGCAGGTGGCACATTTCGCTCTCTACTTGGTTCAGAGATTATTTGTACATACCGCTGGGCGGCAGCCAAGGCGGCACTTGGCACAAAGTTCGAAACACGTTTATCATCTTTTTGGTCAGCGGCTTTTGGCACGGCGCAAACTGGACGTTTATCGTTTGGGGCTTTTTGAACGCCCTGTACATCATGCCCTCCATTGTGTTTGGCACCAACCGCACCAACCTAAACACGGTGGCGCAAGGCAAATGGCTGCCCAATTTAAAAGAATTGAGCCAAATTCTTGTTACTTTTGGGCTAACGGTTTTTGCCTGGATATTTTTTCGGGCGGATAACATTCGCCACGCTTTTGGTTTGATTTCCAGCATTTTTTCGAGGTCTTTGCTCACCATGCCCACCGACATTCCGAGGCGTGTGCTGTTGTTTATTGTTTTTTTTCTAATAGTAGAGTGGGCGGGGCGGGCGCAGCACTACGCCATAGAAAAAAACGAATTTAAACTACCCCGCTACCTACAATGGGGTTTTTATTACGCCTTGGTTTTTGCCATTTTTTACTTTTCGGGTTCGGAGCAAACATTTATCTATTTTCAGTTTTAAGCCAAAAATGTGGTTGTAAATGCGTTTTTTGGTTTGTTTTTTAGGTTTTTGTACCTGTTTGTAGTTTTGTACGCACAAATGTGTACAGTTTGTGCATCTTGAACAAAAAAACCAAATTAACTTTGTGGCATGGCAAACCAGTTAAAAAATACAGCAAAGCCTCAAAACAATAAGCCCAAAACGCAGCCGCAGCGCATCAACATTTTAGGTATTTTTGATATTGAAAAGTATCTGAGCAAGCAGTTTGTGCTGGAAAACCTCAACTTTTTGGGTTTTTTAATGGCTTTAATCATGCTGTATATATACGCTACCCGCCAAATAGAAGGAAAAGCCCGCCAAATAAACGCCTTAGAACTGGAAATAAAAGAGCAACGGGGCGAGTATTTGAGCCTAAAAGCCCAACTGATGCACAGCAGCAAACAAAGCGAAATAGCCAAAAAGCTGGCACCTTATGGCATAGAGGAGCTGACGGTAGCACCCAAAAAAATAATTGTAAATCCGTGATATGAATACTCGAAACGATATACTCTGGCGTGTGCGCCTTGTGTTTTTATTTGTGGTAGTGCTGGCTGTGTTGGTTTTTTCACAGGCGGCATATACCCAGTTTGCCAAGGGTGCGTATTACAAAAAAATAGCGCTTACCCGAGATGTGGATACCTTTGATGTAGCCTCGATACGGGGCAATATACTGGCGAGCGATGGCAGTTTGCTGGCGGTTTCCGTGCCTATATACGAGCTTAGAATAGATGCCGCCGCCGACATTTACAACCCTAAAAACAAACTACATATAGATTACCAAAACAAGGTGGCGAACACGGCGCAGGGTTTGGCGAATATTTTTGGCAACCAATCGGCGGCAGATTTTATGAATATGCTCACCACTGCAAGGCAACAAAAAAGCCGCTACAAAATGCTGAAAGACAAGGTAACGTTTAAGCAATTGAAACTGGCGAGGGAGCTTCCGCTATTTAGAATGGTGCGCACGGACAAAGACGGTAAACTGGTGCGGCTGCCAGGCAAAAGCCCGCTGATAATAATAGAGGAGAGCCGCAGGGAATTTCCGTTTAAAAACCTGGCGGCACGCACCATTGGCTACGTAAACCGCAACGGAAATACGCCCGTGCTGGTGGGTTTGGAGGGTAGTTTTGAAAATGAGCTGGCTGGCACGCAGGGCAAGGTGATAAAACGCCGCATTTCGGGCGGGGTGTGGATGCCCGCCGATGCCGACAACATTATAGACCCGCACAATGGCAAAGATTTGCTCACGACCATAGACGTGGGGCTGCAAGATGTAGCCGAAGATGCGCTGCTAATTTCCTTAGAAAACCACAACGCCGACTACGGTTGCGTGGTGGTAATGGAGGTAAGCACAGGAAAAATAAAAGCCATAGCCAACCTCGGAAGAGAGCCTGGCGGCGGCTACTCGGAGCGGTACAACTACGCCATAGGTGCGAGCATAGAGCCTGGCTCTACCTTTAAGCTGGCATCGGTGATGGCTGGCGTGGAAAAAGGCTATTTTAAAACCACCGATTTGGTAGATGAACACAACGGCGAAATGTATTATGGCGGCAAAAGAATGACGGACTCCGAACCGCACAACAATAGACTTAAATCGATAAGCCACGCTTTTGAAACGTCGTCGAATGTGGGCATTTCGCAGGCGGTGGTGCAGGCATTTAAAGACCGCCCAGAAGAATATTACGAGCAACTAAAAAAGTTTGGGCTGCACAAAGCCACCGATATTTCGGTTTTGGGCGAGGGAAAACCGTATATAAACAACCCCAACGAGGCGAATTGGAGCAGAACCGTTTCGCTGCCGTTTATGAGCATAGGCTATGCCGTAAAATTTACGCCGCTGCAAATGTTGAGTTTTTACAACGCCGTAGCCAACAACGGAAAACTAATGCAACCGTATATTATAGAGTCCATTTTGGAATATGGCAAGGTAGTAACGCAGTTTGAACCCACGGTTTTGAACCAAAGTATATGCAGCCAAAGCACGATAGATGCGGTGAAACCACTTTTGGAGGGCGTGGTGCTAAGAGGCACAGCCAAAAGGCTGCAAAACAACGCCTGCCGCATCGGGGGCAAAACTGGAACGGCTAAGATTTTTGAAAATGGTACGTATGAAAGCGGCAAACTGCGTGCGCTTTTTGTGGGTTTTTTCCCGATAAACAACCCAAAATATAGCTGCATAGTGGTGGTAGAAAACGCCCGCCAAGCGGGTACGCACGGTGCGGAGGTTTCTGCGCCCGTGTTTAAGGCGATTGCGGACCGAATATACGCCTCCAACCTAAGTCTGACGGAGTTTGTAACGCCTGGCGATGGGCATAAAACGACTTTGCAAATAAAAGCTGGCAACCGAGAAAACACCGAAAAAACGCTGGAAAACCTGCATTATGGCTACAAAAGCCCCGAAGATGCCGAGTGGATAAAACCTACGATGCAAAACGGCGACCTGCACCTCACCCCCACAGCTACACACACCCAAAAAGTGCCAAATGTGCTGGGTATGGGTTTGCAAGATGCCCTGTACCTGATGCAGAGCCGAGGCATAAGAGCCACGGTTTCGGGTAAGGGCAAGGTGGTGAGCCAGTCGGTGCCAGCAGGTACGCAACTGAACCAAGCGCAAAGCATCGCACTTAGGCTAAATTAGCGGGGGCAATGTAGATTTTTTTTTGTATATTTGCAAAAAAAAGTGCCGATGTATATCATAAAAAACATACTACTGTGCCTTGCCTGCCTTGCGCTACACACCGCCCAAGCCCAAGATGTACCCACGCCCGCACCCGCCCAGCCCGAACCAATTTTAATCGTAAACGCCACCATACACATAGGCGACGGCACTACCATAGAAAAAGGAATTTTGGGTTTTGACAAGGGAAAAATAGTGCTGCTGCAGCCCGCCGACAGCCTAAATACCTCTAACTACGAGTTTAAAAACATCATAGACGCAACCAACCAACACATTTACCCGAGCCTAATAGCTTGCAACACCATACTGGGACTAAACGAAATAGATGCCGCCCGCCCCACCCGAGACTACTACGAAACGGGCGACTACAACCCAAACGCCCGCAGCCTAATAGCATATAATACCGACTCGAGAATTACGCCCACGGTGCGCACCAACGGCATTTTACTGGCGCAAATAGTACCGCAAGGCAATATAATTACGGGCAGCTCGAGCGTGGTGCAGCTCGATGCTTGGAACTGGCAAGATGCCGCCTACAAAGCCGATGAGGGCATTTGGCTGAACTTCCCCAGCAGTTTTAGCTACGACTGGGAAGCCAGAGCCACCAAGCCAAACAAGAATTTTGAAGCCGAAATAACCGAGCTAAACCACTACTTCGACCAAGCCCGCACCTACCAAGAAGCCGACCAAAGCGCAAGCTACAACAGCCGTTTTGCAGCCATGAAAGGCTTGTTTGACCGAAGCCAAACCTTGTACATAAACGCCAACAACGCCAAAGAAATAATGGCAGCCGTGCTTTTTGCACAAACCCAAAACCTAAAACTATGCTTGGTAGGCGCTACCGAATGCTATAAAACCATAGAAATACTGCAAAAAAACAAGGTATCGGTGATGCTAAACGGCACGCACAGCCTACCCCAAACCGACGACAGCGACATAAAACAACCCTACAAAACACCAAAAATACTGCAAGACGCAGGCATAAACTACACCATAACCATAAACGATAGCTGGAAAATAAGAAATCTGCCGTTTGAGGCTGGCACGGCGGCGGCTTACGGCGTTACAAAAGAACAAGCCCTGCAAGCCATTACCCTAAATGCCGCCAAAATACTGGGCATAGATGCCCAAACGGGCAGCTTGAAAGTGGGCAAAGATGCCAATTTTTTTGTATCCAAGGGCGATGCCCTGGATATGCAAACCAACCAAATAACGCAGGCGTACATACAAGGCAGAGCCATAAGCCTACAAAATAAACAAACAGAGCTTTACGAAAAATTTAAAGCAAAATACGAAAAAAATTAGACCGCAACACGCAAAATGAACACCATGCACCCCAAGCCACTTAGCTATAATACCACGCAAGAGCCACTTATTATAGCCGAATATGGCAGAAATGTAGAAAACATGATACTGCACCTAAAAACATTGGAGAACCGTGAACAACGCTCGAAAATGGCAAAGGAAGTGGTACAAATGATGGGATTTTTTAACCCGCAAACACGTGAAATAGGCGAATACAAACAAAAACTGTGGCATCATTTTTTTGTGATGGCAGGCACGGACTTGGACATAGATACGCCTTTTGATACGACGGTGTACAAGCAAAATTTGTTTGAAAACAGACCGATAAAAATAGATTATCCGAAAAATAAAATAAACCACAAACACTACGGCAAGGCACTGGAAGTGATTATAGAAAGTGCCGTAATAGAAACCAATGCCACCAAAAAACAAGAAACAATAGCTTATATTGTGCATTTTATGCGGCTTTGCAACGCAAACTGGAACGGAAAAAACACCATAAGCGAAGAAGATTTAGCCGACAACTTACACTTGCTATCCAAGGGCAGGCTGATATACGACATACCCGAAAATTTGAGAAGCCGAAAAATTACAATACCCACCAACAAACAAAACCAGCAGCCAACAGAAAACCTGAAACGCAGGGGCAGAAGCAACAACAATAGAAACAGGCAAAACAACAACAAAAAAACCAAATAACACACGTGGGAGACGCTATAAATATAATTTTAGACAATTTGCAGGCTGTTTTGCAGCGCATGATAAGCCTGCCCGTGGTTTTTTTGATGCTGCTTTTGGTACTTGGGCTGGCGGTGCTTTGGGCTGTTTTGCAGCTTGTAAGCAAAAAATTTGGGTGGCAAAAAAAAACCACCAACCTCATACCTGCACTTGGTTTGGCGGCATTGCTGCTGCTGGTGGGCTTGGTTATAGACAAAAAATTGAGTGCCATAAGCACGGGCATAGAGGCGGTGGATTATAAAATGTTTAGCCTCATAAATGAAGTGGGTACAATTAATTTTAACCTAAAAACGGCACAAAATAAACTTGGGCTAAACACGGATAGCACCTATAAATCGGGGCTGTACGACCTAAAAAACCTGCAAAAAAACATAGAAACCCCTTACCTCATCAGCCAACAGAGCCTAAGCCCAGCCGCCGATTTGCTGGTTTTGCGCAGCTTTAAACCGCTGGCATCGGTCTTTGTGGCGGTTATAAACCTGGATAAAGCCAAAGTGGTGCTTACGCCCCAAATAGCCGAAAAATGGATGACCTCCGATTTTGCCAAAAAATACAACTGCGACATAGCCATAAACGGCGAGGCGGGGCGCACGCCCATGCAGGGGTGCGGTTTTGGCGAGTGGATAGGTAGCTACGTGGTAAACGGCAATGTGATTTTGAAAAAAGACAGCGAAAAACGCCCCAGTTTGGGGTTTAGTGCCACGAGCCAAGCCACTTATTACCCCGAAAAAACGATAGATACCACCGCCTCCGAAAAAAACTACAACCTAATTTGGGGCAGGTTTGATGTGCTGGTAAACGGCGTGGTGAAGCAAGATGAGGAGCAAAAAAATTACCCCAGAACCGTAATGGGCATCGACTCCGTGGGGCGCAAACTGTATTTGCTGGTAGCCGACGGCAGGCAGCCGCAGTACAGTTTGGGCATTAGCTACGCCGAAGCAGCCAAAATTTTGTTGTATTTGGGCGCAAAAAACGCCATGGCGTGCGACCAAGGCGGCTCATCTTGTATGTACATAAAAAAACTGGGGGGCATTGTGTCTCGCCCCGCCGATGGCGAAGAGCGGTTCGTTTACACACATTTTGGCATACAATTTTAGGGCAATGGACACAAAAAAACTCATTTATGGGCAACTGAACGATACCTTGGTTTTTGTACCCGAGGAACACGCCCAAGCCTTGGCTCAAAAGTGGCGTGCCATTTTGCGCTCCAAAACCTGGCAAGACTTTATTGATTTTACCTCACAGGAGGTTTTTGACGACCTGATGTTTGAAATTTTGGAGGTTTTGGGCTACGAAAAACTGTACACCAACTACCTGCAAGGCGAAGACCTAAGTACCTACGTGCCAGATTTGTACCTGCCGCAGCCCAGCGATGCGTTTACCACCGACATTTTGCCCGATTTTGAGCAAGGCGATTATATGCCCATTTTGGAGCAAGAAATTATAGCTTGGCTGCCCGACGACCTCATGGACAACATAGGCGAGCTGAAATACGACGAAAACCACGATTTTTATTACGACATAAACCCCGAAATGCAAAATATGGTGGTTCAAACCTTTGAAGCGGCTGGATACGCCTGCACCCAAAACCAAATATTAGTACAAGAAGCCAGCGGCATTATTGCCGATGCCTCTTAAAAAACGCATAAAATGAAGATAGCACTTGTGGGAGCTACGGGCTTGGTGGGCTCGGTGATGCTCAAAGTATTGGAGGAAAGAAATTTTGAGGTTTCGGAGCTGATTTTGGTGGCTTCGCCCAAGTCGGTGGGCAAACAACTGCGCTTTGGCGACCAAATGCACACCATTGTGAGCGCAGCCCAAGCCATAGCGGCACGCCCCGATTTCGCCATTTTTTCGGCTGGCGGCGCTACCTCGCTTGAGCTCGCACCACAGTTTGCCGCCGTAGGCACTACGGTTATAGATAATTCGTCGGCATGGCGAATGCACCCCGACATAAAACTGATAGTACCCGAAATAAACGGGCATACGCTCACAAAAGCCGATAAAATTATAGCCAACCCCAACTGCTCTACCATACAAATGGTGCTGGCTATCAACCCATTGCACCTAAAATACGGCATAAAACGCATTGTGGTAAGCACTTACCAAAGCGTAACGGGTACGGGCATAAAAGCCGTAGCGCAGCTACAAAACGAAAGAAATGGCGTTTTTGACGGTGAAATGGCGTACAAATACCCCATAGATATGAACGTAATACCGCAAATAGACAGTTTTTTGGAAAATGGCTACACCAAAGAAGAAATGAAAATGGTGCTGGAAACCCAAAAAATAATGGGCAGCCCAATGGGCATAACCGCCACCACGGTGCGCATACCCGTAATGGGCGGGCATTCGGAGGCGGTAAATGTGGAGTTTGAGCGTGATTTTGAACTAAACGAAGTAAGGCAGATACTCGAGCACACGCCAGGCATTGTGCTAAAAGACGAGCCAGCCCAGCAAATATACCCCATGCCGCTGCTGCACGCACAAGGTAGCAACGACGTGTTTGTGGGTAGGCTGCGCCGAGACGAAAGCCAAAAAAACACCCTAAATATGTGGATAGTAGCCGACAACCTACGAAAAGGCGCAGCCACCAACGCCATACAAATCGCCGAATACCTCATCGCTCACTAAATACCAAAAATTGTATCTTATCTTGGATTTTGGCAATACACGTGCAAAATATGCGCTCTTTGATGCGGACGGCAGGCTACTAAACCTACACCATGCACCCATCGGCGAGGCGTTGCATTTGCCATTTGAGCAAAAAATAGACAAAGCCATTTTTTCTACCGTGAGCATACCCGAGCAAGATATAGCCGACTTTTTGACCCAAAACCACATACCATTTATAGCCCTAACGCCCCTAACGCCGCTGCCCTACACCAACCGATACGCCTCACCCAGCCTCGGCAACGACCGCCGAGCCATAGCCGCCGCCGCCGTGCAACTTTTTGAGCAAAAAAACGTCTTGGTAATATGCGCAGGCACTTGCATTACCTACAATTTGGTGGATACCCAAAAGCAGTTTTTGGGTGGTGCCATATCCTTGGGGCTTACCATGCGCTACCACGCGCTGCACCACTACACCCAAAAACTACCGCTCGCCAGCCACAGCCCGCACACGCCGTTGGTAGCCACTACCACCCTACAAAACCTTCAATCGGGCGTGGAAAACGGCATTTTGTTCGAAATGCAAGGCTACATAGCTGCGCTTAATACCCAATACCCAAACCTCGAAACCGTACTCACAGGAGGCGATGCCCACTTGTTCGCAAATCAATTAACCCAAAATACAACCTTAATGCCTCATTTTTTGTTGATGGGTTTGTATTTTATACTAAAACACAACCTATAACCCAACCATGCCTTTGCCAAAAATTAAGTTCCTTTTATACGCCATACTCTTGGGTAGCGCACCCGTTTTAGCCCAAAATACCAGCGGCGGCTCGCCATACAGCAAGTACGGAATAGGCGACCTGCGTGGCACCGACTTTGCGCTCACACGCTCGATGGGCGGCGCAAACTTAGGCTTACAAAACGTGACCCAAATAAACCTCGGAAACCCAGCCAGCCTTGCCGCCCTAAAAATAACTTCGCTCGAAATAGGCGCAGAGGGTCGGGGGCTAAAACTACAAACCAACAACCAATCGCTCACAAAAAACTACCAAAACCTGTCGTACATCGCCTTAGGTTTTCCTGTGGGCAAGCATTTTGGTACAAGTTTTGGGCTAATGCCTTACTCTCGGGTGGATTACAACATCGTAAATGCCATACGAAACGTACCCATAGCCCGCAACGAAATATACAAAGGCACGGGCGGCGCAAACAAATACTTTTTGGCTTTGGGCGCAAAAATCAACAAAAACTTTTATGTGGGTGCTACTGCAAACTACCTCGATGGCTCTATAAGAGAAGAAATATTCATCGTTTTCCCCGACACGGGCGCATACTACAACCAGCGCACCACCAAAGCCACCGAGCCAAACGGCTTGTTGTTTTCGGGCGGATTGCAATACAAAGCCAAATTAAAAGAAAACAGCAACCTGACCATAGGCGCTACCTACCAGCACCAGCAAAATGTAAACACCCTATTTATACGAACCACCGACCGATTTCGCTTGGGTAGAGAAGGGCAATACATCATAAAAGATACCATTTTGAGCCAAAACACCAAAACAAAAACGGTTGTTCCCAGCACATTTGGCATCGGTGTATGCTACGAACCCAACGCAAAACTGCTGCTATCTGCCGATTACTCCCGCCAAAACTGGCAAAATGCCAAGATTATAGCCAGCTTAGACAGCCTAACTACCCGCCAAAGCATCGCCTTGGGTATGCAATATACGCCCTCGAAAACCGCCCTGCGTGGGCAATACTTTAAGGTGGTGAGCTACCGCTTGGGCGGCTACTACACCCAATCGCAAATAGTGGTGAACAACCTGCAAATACGTGAGTTTGGGGTAAGTGCAGGCATGGGCTTGCCGATTACAGATAGGGTGGCTTTTTCGCAATGCAACCTAACCATAGACGCTGGGCAGCGTGGCACGCTACAAAACAGCCTAATACTCGAGCGTTTTGTGCGGCTAACCGTTGGTTTTACACTAAGCGATAAATGGTTTATAAAACGCAAATACGATTAATTTTGAGCAAGCAATTGAGCGATATGCGCCATTTTTTTTGGCTAACAACACTGCTGGGCTGCCAAGCCAACAGCAGCAAAGACCTTGCGCCTTTTGCCAACAAGATAAATATGCAGCTCGAGGTATCGCATCAGGTGGAGGTGCTATACACCGATTCGGGCTACCTAAAAGCCAAAATTACCGCACCAGTTGTGAACAATTATAGCGGCAACGACCCCTACCAAGAAATGCCGCAGGGCATAAAAGCCTACACCTACTACCTCGATGGTGGCTTGGCGAGTTCTATTTCGGCGCAGTACGCCGTGCGCAAGCAAGGCGGCGGCGTGATAGAAGCCCGAAATAAAGTGGTGATTACCAACGTAAAAGGCGATACTTTGAACACAGAGCAGCTTTTTTGGAAAGAAAAAGAAAAACGCATTTACACCAATAAATTTGTGCGCATAACCACGCCTACAAAAATATTTTTTGGCGACGGGCTGGAATCCAACCAAGAATTTACCCATTACCGCATCGTAAACCTGCGTGGCGTAGCTACCGTAAACCAAAACGAAACCAAGTTTTAAATCTTTTAGGCAAAAAAATGAATAAAATAGTACCCAACGCCAACGCCGCCATACAAGACATCACGCACGGAGCAACCCTAATGCTGGGCGGTTTTGGGCTGTGCGGCATACCCGAAAACTGCATTGCGGCGCTGGTGGCAAGCGGCATTTCGGGGCTTACCTGCATTTCGAACAATGCGGGCGTAGATGATTTTGGCATCGGACTACTGCTACAAAACAGGCAAGTGCGCAAAATGATTTCGAGCTATGTGGGCGAAAATGCCGAGTTTGAGCGGCAGCTCCTCAGCGGCGAATTGGAGGTAGAACTGATACCACAAGGCACTTTGGCGGAGCGTGTGCGGGCGGGCGGGGCGGGCATTCCTGCTTTTTTTACGCCAGCGGGCTACGGCACGGAGGTAGCCCACAACAAAGAAACCCGAGCCTACGACGGAAAAATGTACCTGCTCGAAACCTGGCTAAAAGCCGACTTTGCCATCGTAAAGGCATGGCGTGGCGATGCCCACGGCAACTTGGTGTATAAGGGAACAGCCCAAAACTTCAACCCAATGATGGCAGCCGCAGGCAAAATAACCATCGCCGAAGTAGAAGAACTGGTGCCCGTAGGCACGCTGCACCCCGAGCATATACACACGCCAGGGGTTTATGTGCAGCGCATATTCGAGGGCAAAAACTACGAAAAACGCATAGAGCAGCGCACCACCACCAGTGGGGTTTAGTAACTAAAATTTGCGTCCACGTGCTGGGTAATGAGCGCACGGATTTGCGCCACATCGAGCCAGTCGGTGTTGTTGTTGGAGTTGTAGGTAAACAGCGGTGCTACCTCTTTGGCTTGAAAGTGCGTTAAAAAATCGGCGACCTGCCAGCGAGGCGGCGTGGGCGGCAGTATTACGTAGTATTTGCCTACGTCATACGTCAAAAACGCATCGGATTCCGTAATCATTTCCTCGTGTATTTTTTCGCCTGGGCGTATGCCCACCAGCACCTGCTGGCAGTTGGGCGCTATGGCTTGGGCTACATCGGTAATGCGGTAACTCGGTATTTTGGGTACAAATATTTCGCCGCCCCAAGCGTGTTCTATGGCGTGCAGCACCATTTCTACGCCTTCATCTAAGGTAATGTTGAAACGGGTCATGTCGTTGCTGGTTATGGGCAACACGCCATTTTTGCGTTGCTCCAAAAAGAACGGAATTACCGAGCCTCGAGAGCCCATTACATTGCCATAGCGCACCACCGAAAACTGAATGTCTCGCCCGCCACGCATATTGTTGGCGGCTACAAACAGCTTATCGGAGCATAGTTTGGTAGCACCATACAGGTTTACGGGTGCAGCAGCTTTGTCTGTAGAGAGCGCCACCACCGACTTTACGCCACAATCCAAGGCGGCATTTATCACATTTTCGGCACCCATAATGTTGGTTTTTATGCACTCCATCGGGTTGTATTCGGCGGCTGGCACTTGTTTTAGGGCGGCGGCGTGTATAATTATATCCACGCCTTCGCAGGCACGTTTCATGCGTTCGGCATCTCGCACATCGCCTATAAAATACCGCAGGGCATTTATTTTTTCGGGCGAATACACTTGCGCCATTTCGTATTGTTTTAGCTCATCTCTCGAAAAAATAACGAGGCGTTTTACGTCTGGGTAGCGTTTTAAAACCACATCTATAAATTTGCGCCCAAAAGAACCCGTGCCACCTGTTACCAATATGGATTTTCCGTTTAACATTTTGTTTTTATTAAAATTACCGTGCAAAGGTAGTTATCTTTTTTGATTTTATAGCGACCAAAGCCACTTAATTTGAACCAGCACATCAAACCAAAACCAGTTTCTATTTGTTATGGGGGCTACAAACATTAAACTTTACGAATGAAAAAATTAGTTACAATATGCGCAATGCTCGCCGTGGCGCAAGGATTGTTTGCCCAAAAACTGGGCTTGGTGCAAGGCACAATAAAAAACAAAACCACCCAAGAGCCAATAGTGGGCGCAAATGTGGTGGTGCAAAATACCAACCCAATAGTGGCGGCTACCACCAATGCGGAGGGCGTTTTTTTGCTAAAAGTACCTATTGGAACGTATAATTTACAAGCGAGTTTTGTGGGTTTTAAGCCCGAAACCAGGTTTAACATAGAGGCAAGCACAGGAAACATCAACATTGTGAACTTTGAAATGGCAGAAAACGCCCAACTCAAAGAGCTGGTAATAGATGCCAACCGCACCATTAGGGCGAGTACCGTGGAAACGCCCAACTCGTTGCAGCGGCTGGGTGCGCAAGAAATAAAGTCGAACCCAGGCGGAAACTTCGATGTGTTTAAGGTGGTGCAAACCCTGCCAGGCATAGGCAACACGGCAAATGTGGGCAACAGAAACGACATAATAGTGCGTGGCGGCGCACCTGGCGAAAATATTTACTACCTCGATGGCATAGAAATACCCGCCATCAACCACTTTGCTACCCAAGGCGCATCGGGCGGCTCTAACGGTATTTTAAATGTTTCGTTTGTGCAGGAGCTTACCCTAAACACGAGTGCCTTTGGGGCGCAGTACGACAATGCGCTGTCTTCGGTGTTTCAGTTTGTGCAGCGAGACGGCAACAGCCAGCGTATGCAAGGCAACTTGCGCCTTAGTTCTTCGGAGCTTGCCGCCACGCTCGAGGGTCCGCTGGGTCCCAAAACCACTTTTTTGAGTTCGGTGCGCCGCTCGTACTTGCAGTATTTGTTTCAAGCCATTGATTTGGCTATCCGCCCCAACTACTGGGATTTTCAGTACAAAGTTACCCACAAATTCAACAACAAAACCAGCCTTACCGCCATTGGCGTGGGCGCAATAGACGATTTTTATACCGACCTTACTCGAAACACCAGCACCACCAACGCTTACATTATAAAAAATACGCCCGTAATAAAGCAGTGGAACTACACCACTGGCGTGGCATTTAGGCGCTTGCTCGATAAAGGCATCTTAAATGTGGCGTTGAGCCGAAATATGTCCGACAACAATTTTTCGAGGTTCGAAGATGGTTTGCGTGAAGACGTAACCAAAAGGCTACTAAGCTCTACCTCGCAAGAAATAGAAAATAAACTGCGCATAGACGTAAAAAACTTTGCGGGCAAATGGACGATTGGCTACGGCGGCATGGCTCAATACGTAAAATACAACAATGACTTTAATGCCATTTTGCGCAAAGAAATACGTGATAGCGCAGGCGTGGTGGTGCAGCCAGCCCTAAATGCGCTCTTCAATACCGACATTGCTTTTTGGCGTTTTGGCGCATTTGCGCAGGTTTCACGCAAGTTTTTGGATAGCCGCTTGGGCTTTTCGGCGGGTTTGCGCACCGATGTAAATACTTTTACAAACACAGGCGGCAACCCAATTCCAGCACTTTCGCCACGGGCATCGTTAGCCTACGATTTGTCGGAAAAATGGAAAATAAGTGCCTCCGTGGGCAGCTACGCCAAGCTACCCGCCTACACCGTTTTGGGCTACAAAAACAATTTGGGCAACTTCACCAACACCGATGCAAAGTACATTACCAGCACCCACTACGTGCTGGGCACCGAGTACATACCCCGAGAGAGCAGCCGCATTACGCTCGAGGGTTTTTACAAAAGCTACAAAAACTACCCAGTATCGGTAGCCGACGGCATTTCGTTGGCGAACCTTGGCAGCGATTTTGGCGCAATAGGCAACGAGGACATCGTTAGTTCGGGCAAAGGAAATGCGATGGGCATAGAAGTGTTTTTGCAGCAAAAACTGACCAAAAACCTATTCGGTTTCATGTCTTATACCTACGTGGTAAGCAAGTTTTCGGGGGCAGATGGCAAACTAATACCCTCCGCCTGGGACAATAGGCATTTGGTTTCGGCAACTTTGGGCAAAAAATTCAATAAGGGCTGGGAAATGGGACTAAAATACCGCTATGCGGGCGGCACACCTTACACGCCCTTTGATTTGGTGGCTTCACGCCTGAACTACGTAACCACGGGGCAGGGCGTGCTGGACTACACAAAAATTAACACCGAACGCTTAAAGGCATTCCAGCAGTTCGACTTTCGTATGGATAAAAAGCTGAACTTTAAACGAGCCAGCCTCGATATTTACTTAGATGTAACCAACGCATTGCTGCTACAAAACCAAACGCTGCCCAGCTATGTGTTTGAGCGCAATGCCGACAACACGGGTTTTTTGACCACCGACGGGCTAAACCTACGCAACGACGGCTCCAACGGCGTGCCACGTGTAGATGCCGATGCGGGTACTTTTGTAGTGCCGAGCCTTGGGTTTATTTTTGAATTTTAAAGGCTATCCAATCCCTCCAAAAGCATCTGGCACGAGTGCCTTATTTCTTCGTGGGTTATGGTCAGTGGCGGGCAAATGCGCAGGCTTTGGTTGTTGAACAAAAACCAATCGGTGATTAGTCCGAGCGTTAGGCAGTGGCTTATCACCGATTGTACCGCCTCAAAACTGCCCACGTCTAAGCCCAGCATCAAGCCTCTGCCCGTGAGGCGCAGTATTTTTTTGTGTTTGAGCAAGCTGCGAAAAAGGGCTTCTTTTTCGGGTATTTGTGCTATCAGGTTTTCGTTTTCGATGGCTTGTAGCACGCCCAGTGCCGAGGCGCAGCACACCGCATTGCCCCCAAAAGTGGTTATATGACCCAAAAAAGGATTGGTTTTAAATACCTGCATTACCCTTTGGCTTGCTACAAATGCGCCGATGGGCAGCCCGCCGCCCAGCCCCTTGGCGAGCAGCACCACGTCGGGCGCAATGCCGTAGTGCATAAACGAAAACCATGCGCCCGTGCGCCCCAAGCCCGTTTGTATTTCGTCAAAAACCAGCAGCGCACCCACGTCGGTACACCGCCTGCGCAACGCCTGCATATACGCCGTACACGGCACTTGGTAGCCCGCTTCGCCCTGCACGCCCTCCACAAATACAGCGGCAGTTTTTGTGGTAATGTGTTCTAAATCAATGGTTTGGTTGTACCGCAGAGCCATTGTATCTGGTAGCAATGGGCGGTATTCGGTTTTAAAAAACTCACTGCCCATAATACTCAACGCACCGTTGGTGCTGCCGTGGTAGGCATTTTCAAAAGAAATAATTTGGGTGCGTTGGGTATAGCGTTTGGCAAGTTTTATAGCGCCTTCGGTGGCTTCTGTGCCAGAGTTTACCAAATACACATTGTTCAGCTCGGGCGGCATGAGCGCCGCTATTTTTTGCGAAAGCATCACCTGCGGCGTTTGCACATACTCGCCATACACCATCAGGTGCATGTATTTTTGCAGTTGGTTTTCTATGTTTTGCAGCACCAGCGGGTGCCTATGCCCCACGGTACTCACCCCAATTCCCGCTATTAAATCTATGTATTTTTTACCCGAAATATCGGTTATGTACACACCTTGGGCGTGCGCCACTTCTATACCCAGCGGCGCATCAGAGGTTTGCGCTACGTGCTGCAAAAAAAGCTGGCGCAGTGTGGTCGGCATTAGAGCTTGCGGCTAACGGCATCAAAAATGTCTTGTATCGTTTGGCTTTTTTTAATGTCCTCGCCCGATATGGTTACGCCATATTGCTCGTCAATCATGGCTATTACCATCATGGCTTCGAGCGAACCCCATTCTTCCAACTCCCGAAATACAGTGGTAGGCATGAGTTTTACATCGCCCAAATCCTCGAATTGGTCGGAAAAATTTTGTATAAATTCTTTTATATTCATGGCTTTTATGTAGTAATGATTGATTTTAAAATACGGTTTCAAAAAAATGAAGCCTGCAAGGCTTCGCAGCGTAAGGCAGGCTTCTTGTCTCGAAGATGATGAGCTACAAAGCTACTATAAAAATCCAAATATTTTATAACAATCGCTATTTTAAAACGGGTTCGTAAATTAACGTGCTGCTGTTTGTAGGTTGCAAAATCGCTTGTGCCGCATCATAAATGTCTTTGCTTGTTACCTTTTGGTAGTGTTGTAGCTCGGTGTTTATGCCCTCGGCATCGCCCAAAAGCTCGTGGTAAGCCAGTTGTATGGCTACATTTAAGGTATTCGATTCGTTAAAAGTGGTGCTTGCCTCCGCCTGATTTTTAATTTTTTGGAGTTCTTTGTCCGAAATAATTTGCTGTTTCATGCCGTTTATTTCGGCTTCCAGCGCAGCCTCTGCCTGCTCCGTGGGTATTCCGTTGGCTATTTGCCCTTGTATAATGAGCAAGCCAGCATCTATGTCGCCGCTGATATAGGCACTTATGTTTGCAAAAAGTTTTTGGTTTTTCACCAAACTTTGGTGCAGCCTACTGGATTTTCCTCGCCCCAGCACATCGGAAATAAGGTCGGTGGCATAAAAATTTGGGTGGTAGCGCGCCACTATGTGGTAGGCTTTGTAGAGCATCGCCGAGGGCAGTTTGGTTTTTATAATTTTGCGCCTTGGGGCTTTTTGTGCGGTTTCTTGGGGCAATTGTTTTTGGGTAGCCGCTGGGCGGGGTGCGCCCTGGGGTATGTCGCCAAACCATTTTTTCACCAATTCCACCACTTCTGGGGTATTTACATTGCCCGCCACCACCATTATGGCGTTGTTTGGGCGGTAATGGGTATAAAAAAAGTCCTCTACATCTTGCAGCCGTGCGTCTTGTATGTGGGCTATGTTTTTGCCGATGGTCGCCCATTTGTACGGGTGCTTTTTGTAGGCGAGCGGGCGCAGTTTGAGCCAAGCGTCGCCGTAGGGTTGGTTTAGGTAGCGTTGTTTAAACTCCTCCACCACCACGCCTTGCTGCACTTCCAGGCTTTTTTGCGAAAAACTAAGCTGGTGCATTCTATCCGCCTCCAACCAAAGAGCGGTTTCCAAATTATTGCTCGGAAAGCTAAGGTAATAGTTCGTTATGTCGTTGCTGGTAAACGCATTGTTCTCAGCACCAATGCTTTGTGCCACGCCATCGTAGTTGGGTATATGCTCGCTGCCCCCAAACATCAAATGCTCAAAAAGGTGCGCAAAGCCTGTTTGCGTTGGGTTTTCGTCTCTGGCACCCACATTGTACAAAATATTAAGCGTAGCCAATGTGGTGCTGGGGTCGGGGTGTACAATGAGCGTTAGCCCGTTGTCGAGGGTATATTTTTCGAATTTAATCACGGTTTTAAGCTGTTTTTACAAGCAAAGATACACATAATTACGATGCAAATTGCCAGAAAAAACCAAACAAATCATTTTTTTGAATATCTTTACAATTCAAAATGGATACTTAAAATCATGCAACACATACACAATATAGCCGTAATAGGCGGCGGTAGCTGGGCTACTGCTTTGGTAAAAATACTGCTGGAAACCAAGCAAAATGTGTATTGGTGGATGCGCAACGAAGCGGTGATAAACCACATAGTGGTGCATAAAAACAACCCTCGCTACTTGCAAAGTGCGAATTTGGGCATCAAAAAAAACCAAATAAGCAGTGATTTGTCCTTTGTGCTAAAAAAAGCAGACATCATAATTTTAGCCGTTCCAGCCGCATTTTTAGCCGATGCCTTGGCAGAAGTAACCCCAAAACAGCTCCAAAACAAGTACATTGTGTCGGCAATAAAGGGTATGATACCGAATAAAAACCAGGTAATCGCCGATTTTTTGGAGGAAAAATTTGGTGTGCTGCCCTCAAATTTAGGCATTATAAGTGGTCCGTGCCACGCCGAAGAGGTAGCCCAAGAAAAACTATCGTACCTCACCACCGCCAGTGCCGATGCGCCGTTTGCCGAAAAACTCGCCGATATGCTGCGTTGCCGCTACATCAGGGCAAAATCTTGTGCCGATGTGCGTGGCATAGAGTACGCCACGGTGATGAAAAATATTTTTGCGCTGGCGTGCGGCATTGCGCACGGTGCGGGCTATGGCGACAATTTTATAGCCGCACTTATAGCCAACGCCAGCCAAGAAATGGAGCTGTGCCTTAGCTTGCTTTCGCCCGCCGAACGAGACGTAAACGACTCGGCGTATTTGGGCGATTTGTTGGTTACGGCGTACTCGCAGTTCAGCCGCAACCGCACTTTTGGCAGCATGATAGGCAAGGGCTACTCCGTAAAATCGGCGCAATTGGAAATGAACATGGTCGCCGAAGGCTATTATGCCGCCAAGTGCATTTATGAGTACAGCCAAAAACTGAATGTGGATTTGCCGATTTGCAATGCCGTATATCGCATCTTATACGACAAAGTTTCGCCCAATTTAGAGATGCACCTGCTCGCCCAAAAGCTGAGTTAGCCTAAAAGCACTTGAAATAATCGAAGGGTTCTTTGCAGCTAAGGCACTGGTGTAGCGCTTTGCAGGCGGTAGAGCCAAACTGACTTATCATTTTGGTGGTTTGAGAGGCGCAGCGGGGGCAAGTTATGGGTTTTTGTTCGGCGAATAGTACGCCTTTTTGCGGCGATTCAGCTTCGGGTGGTGCGATGCCGTAAGCCAGCAGCTTTTCTTTGCCTTCGGGCGTGAGCCACTCGGTGGTCCAGGGCGGCGAAAGCACCGTTTCTATGCTGTACTCCACGCCGTGGCTTTGCATTACTTCGCCTATGTTTTGCTCTATGGCGTACATGGCGGGGCAGCCCGAGTAGGTTGGGGTAATGGTTATTAGCCAGCGGTTGGGCTGGGGGCTGGGTTGCACGTGGCGCACGATGCCCAAGTCCAGTACGGATAGTATCGGAATTTCGGGGTCGGGCACTTCTTGTAAAATGCGCCAAATTTGGGCTTCTGTAATCATGGTTTAACAACAAATTTGGCGCATTTTAGTTTGTTAGGTGGGTAACTGGAACGTTTTTATTTTGTGGTAGCTTATATACGAAGCCACCAATACCGCCAAGGCTACCAATGGAGCTACGGCATCGCCGCCCAAGCCATCTACGGCTAAGTGGCTACCGAATGCACCCAAAAAATCGATGGCGAAACCTGCGTAAGCCCATTCTTTTATGCGCCCCGAAACCTGCGGCAGCACCAGTGCCAATGCGCCCAATACCTTAAACGGCAGTAAAAGCATACCCAAATACTCGGGGTAGCCGAGGTGTTTCAAGCCTTCTTTTGCCATGCCGCTCTGTGAGGTGAGGGCGGGCACTACGCCCTCGAGCAAAAAGATAAGCACGGTTGTGGTCCAAAAAATAATTTTTGCGGTTTTTAAATTCATTTGTACTGGGTTTTATTGGTTTGTGGTTATGGGTTTTTTTGTAGAAATTATTTGCAAAAGTAAAGAAATTTATCGGATTTTTGCAACGTTTATACTATGCGCCATTTTGTTCTGTTTTTAATGCCTTAACACTGTATTTTTTTAGCCACTTTATTATTAGCGGCACCAAAAGAAAAGTAGGTAAAAGCCAAGCAACTACATCTGGCAAAATTTTATTATTCACCACCAAAAACGCTGTTACCGTCGCAATATAACTTCCTATCATTCTTTGTATGTGGGTTGTAAGCCAATAATTCTGATACCTCGCCCTTCCTCTAAAATTCCCATTATCTTGGCACACAAAAAGGATACTAACACCTCCAAATACCAAAAACACTATTCCAAAACTATTTGATAGCATCAATTTATACATTCCGAAAACGATAAATGCTATCCCAAAAATTAGCATGATAAAGGCTAAAACCCAATCAATTTGCTTTACATCTGTTATTTTTTTCTTGGTCAAGTATCTTTTTCCCGTGAATAGCATATAGGAGGTGAATACCCCAATTATAAACAAAAAATAATTTGGGTGCAGGTAGCTCAAAGGAAATGAAACCAGTGCGGCTGTTAGCATACAATAAAAATATGTGCGCCCAACTTTTTTATGGATTGCAGTGCCTTTTTTGGCAAGTAGCACATAAAGCCCGAGCAACAAACTAACTCCTCCACATACTATATGTACGAAAAGTAAGGTTTTAAATAAATCCATCGCTATTTTTTTGTTTAAGTTAGAAACTCAGGGCTTTCTTCAACACTGCCTCATATTTTAACTCCCACACATTTCACAGTTTTCGGGGTTGTCGAGGCTGCAAGCTATTTGTGCGTCGGCGGTGGTTTTGTCTATGGCTACTTCGGCTTGTGTACTTAGCAGGTTGGTGTGCGGCAGGGCGGCGGCGGCGTTTTCTTGCAGGGCGGCTTTGTCTATCGTAAATTTTATGGCATCGGCGGCGGCTTTTGTGCGCAGGTAGTAAATGCCTGTTTTTAGCCCTTTTTTCCAGGCGTAAAAGTGCATACTGGTTAGCTTACCAAAGTTCGCATTTTCCATAAATATATTCATGCTCTGGCTTTGGCAAATGTATGCGCCTCGGTCGGCAGCCATGTCTATAATGGTGCGTTGTTTTATTTCCCAGGCTGTTTTGTACAGTTCTTTTAGCTGGTCGGGTATGGGCAGGTTTTGCACCGAGCCGTTTTCGGCTATGAGCTGGTTTTTCATTTTATCGTTCCACATACCTATTTCTATGAGGTCTCGGAGCAAGTGTTTGTTCACCACCGCAAACTCCCCCGACAGCACCCTGCGGCTATAAATATTGCTGGTATAAGGCTCAAAACATTCGTTGTTGCCCAGTATCTGCGAGGTACTGGCGGTGGGCATGGGTGCCAGCAGCAGCGAGTTGCGCACGCCGTGCTTTTTTACTTCGGCTTTTAGTTCGCTCCAGTTCCAGCGGCTGCTGGGTATCACGTCCCAAAAATCATACTGAAAAATGCCCTTGCTCACAGGCGAGCCTTTGTAGGTTTCATAAGCACCTTCTTTTTTGGCTAAATCTTTGCTGGCGGTCATGGCTGCAAAATACACCGTTTCAAAAATATCTTTGTTCAACTGGCGGGCTTCGTCGCTCTCAAACGGGTGGCGCAGCAGTATAAAGGCATCTGCCAAACCCTGCACGCCTATACCAATGGGGCGGTGGCGCATATTGCTTCGGCGGGCTTCCTCCACGGGGTAATAGTTGGCGTCTATTACCTTGTTTAGGTTCAGTGTGGCTTTGTAGGCTATTTGGTACAGCTTTTCGAAGTCAAAAGTCTGGTTTTTCACATCTACAAAGCGTGGCAGGGCGATGCTCGCCAGGTTGCACACGGCTACTTCGTCGGGGCTGGTGTACTCCATTATTTCGGTACACAGGTTGCTACTTCTTATTGTGCCGAGGTTTTTTTGGTTCGATTTTATGTTAGCCGCATCTTTATAAAGTATGTAGGGCGTGCCAGTTTCTATTTGGCTTTCCAGTATTTTAAACCAAAGGTCTTGCGCCTTAATGGTTTTGCGTGCCTTGCCTTGGGTTTCGTATTCGGTGTACAGCGCATCAAACTCATCGCCATACACATCGCACAGCCCTGGGCATTCGTTAGGGCAAAAAAGGCTCCAAGTGCCGTCAGCTTCTACTCTTTTCATAAACAGGTCGCACATCCAAACCGCAAAAAACAAGTCTCTGGCTCTTAGTTCTTCCTTGCCGTGGTTTTTTTTAAGGTCTAAAAACTCAAAAATATCGGCGTGCCACGGCTCCAAATAAATGGCAAAAGAGCCTTTGCGCTTGTTGCCGCCTTGGTCCACATAGCGAGCCGTATCGTTAAACACCCGCAGCATGGGTATAATGCCGTTCGAAACGCCGTTTGTGCCTTTTATATAAGAGCCAGTAGCCCGTATGTTGTGTATGCTCAAACCTATGCCGCCCGCCGATTGCGAAATTTGGGCGCATTGTTTCAGCGTATCGTATATGCCTTGTATGCTGTCGTCTTTCATGGTTAATAAAAAGCACGACGACATTTGTGGCTTGGGCGTGCCAGCATTGAACAGTGTGGGCGTGGCGTGCGTGTACCAGCGCTCGCTCATTAGGTTGTAGGTTTCTATGGCGGCTTCCACGTCGGTTTTGTGTATGCCTACTGCCACCCGCATCAGCATTTGCTGGGGGCGTTCTACTATTTTTCCGTGTATTTTTAGGAGGTAGGAGCGTTCCAGGGTTTTAAACCCAAAATAATCGTACTCATAATCTCGGCTATAAATAATGCTGCTATCCAGCAAATCGGCGTGTTTTTGTATCACCTCCATTACATCGTCGGCTATGAGGGCAGCTTTTTGGTTGCTTTTGGTATCGATGTAGTTGTATAAATCGGTCATGGTTTCGCTAAAAGACTTTTTGGTGTCTTTGTGCAAGTTCGATACCGCAATGCGTGCCGCCAAAGTGGCGTAGTCGGGGTGTTTTGTAGTAAGCGAAGCCGACACTTCGGCGGCGAGGCTATCCAGCTCGGCGGTGGTTACGCCCTCATAAATGCCACTTATCACCTTCATGGCTACCTCCACAGGCTGCACATAATCGTTGTTTAGTCCGTAGCACAGCCGCTCTATGCGTGCCGTAACTTTGTCAAATTTCACAGGTTCGGTACGTCCGTCTCTTTTTATAACATACATAGTATTCAGGGATTTATATAATTAATGATAGGTTTGTTAGGTTGTTTTGGGTGGGTAAATGAGCGTATTTTAAATGGCTTGCCGCCAAGCATTGCGTAATAATTCATATACGCTGCTCGCCAATACATTAAAATATTCGGTGTTTGTAACTAAAATGTAGTCAGGCTCAAAAATCCTCGTCCATCGCAAATTTGAGCGTGGCTGGGGCGTTTATTTCTTTGGTTTTCGTGCTGTCCATTACGCCTGCTTTTTGGTATTCGCCCACCCTTTTTTCAAAGAAATTGGTTTTGCCTTGCAGGGATATTAGCTCCATAAAATCAAACGGATTGGTGGCGTTGTACAGCTTGGGGCAGCCCAAAGCCAGCAGCAACCTATCTGCCACAAACTCTATGTACTGGCACATAAGGTCGGAGTTCATGCCTATGAGGCGCACTGGCAGGGCATCGCTCACAAACTCTTTTTCTATCTCTACTGCATCTCTAATTACTTGCTGCACAGTGCTTTGTGGTAGCTGGTTTATGATGTGTTTTGTATAAAGCAAGCAAGCAAAATCGCAGTGCAAGCCTTCGTCTCGGCTTATTAGTTCGTTGCTAAACGACAAACCTGGCATCAAACCACGTTTTTTTAGCCAAAAAATGGAGCAAAATGAACCCGAAAAAAAGATGCCCTCCACCGCCGCAAAAGCAATAAGCCGCTCGGCAAACGAGCCGTTGCCTATCCAGCGCAGCGCCCAATCCGCCTTTTTTTGCACGCAGGGCACGGTATCTATGGCGTTGAGCAAATAATCTTTTTCCTTGGGGTCTTTTATATACGTATCTATGAGCAGCGAGTAGGTTTCGGAGTGTATGTTTTCACCCATGATTTGAAAGCCGTAAAAACAGCGTGCCTCGGGGTACTGCACTTCGTTCAAAAAATTGATGGCTAAGTTTTCGTTTACAATGCCATCGCTGGCGGCAAAAAATGCCAAAATGTGTTTTATAAAGTGCCGCTCGTCGTCGTTTAGCTTCGTTTGCCAATCCACCAAGTCGGCGGCGAGGTCGAGTTCTTCTGCCGTCCAAAAACTGGCTTCGGCTTGCTTATACATAGCCCAAATATCGGCGTGTTCTATCGGAAAAAGGACAAATCTGCTGTTGTTTTCTGCCAAAATTGGCTCGGTAATCGCTGTCATGTTATAGGTTTGTTTAGGATTTTTTTTAAATACAAATAGGTACTTTTGCTTTACTATACCAGCTTAGAAATAACACTACAAAGCACTTAATTTTTTGGTAGAGGTTGTAAACAAACGCAAAATATTTTTACACAGTTGTTGTAGTAGTGCTTTATATAAACGCTGCAAATGCTTTGTTTTTAATTAGTTAAAAGGTATTTATATACAACTTAATAACATTTTTTGAGAGTTGGTTTTTTAGTACTATTTTTGCACAAAGTTTTAATAAAGTAAGATATTAATGAAAAACATAAGTATAATCGGTTGTGGCACAATGGGCAACGGCATTGCACACAGTTTTGCGCTGCACGGCTATGAGGTATCGTTGGTAGATGTATCGGAGGTAGCCCTGAAAAAAGCACTTTTGGTTATAGATGCCAACTTGGATAGAATGCTCAACAAAGGTACAATAACCGAGGCACAAAAGCAAGCCACAAAAACGAATTTAACAACATATAGCGACCTAAAACTGGGCGTGCAGCACGCCGACCTTGTGGTAGAAGCCGCCACCGAAAACTTGGATATAAAACTAAGTATATTTAAAAATTTAGATGCCCTAACCAAGCCCAGTTGCATTTTAGCCAGCAACACCTCGTCCATATCCATTACCAAAATAGCCGCCGCCACCCAACGCCCCGAGCAAGTAATAGGTATGCACTTTATGAACCCCGTGCCTGTGATGCAGCTCGTGGAGGTGATAAACGGTTATAAAACTTCGGCAGAAACCACCCAAACCATCGTGGAACTTTCGGCGTTTATACAAAAAACACCGCTCATAGCCAACGATTACCCAGGTTTTGTAGCCAACAGAATACTAATGCCCATGATAAACGAAGCCATTTATACCCTACACGAAGGCGTGGCTGGCATCACCGAAATAGACCAAATAATGAAGCTGGGCATGGCGCACCCTATGGGTCCGCTGCAACTCGCCGACTTCATCGGTTTGGACGTTTGCCTTGCCATACTCCACGTACTTTATACGGGTTTTGGCAACCCAAAATATGCGCCCTGCCCGCTGCTCGTAAATATGGTAAATGCAGGCAATTTGGGCATAAAAACCAAAATGGGGTTCTATGATTATAAGAATGGCACGAAAAATGCTACACCAACGACATATTTATTAAAATAATTTACCAAAAAGTTTGCAAATCTAAAAAAATGCAGTACTTTTGGGTGTTAATTCCAAATCCATTACAAAATTAGACTTTAAATCAATTATAATTATGCTTAAAACGTACAAGTTTAACATCGCTATGCTCTGCTGTTTGGCAGTGAGCTTTTTGGCAAATGCTCAAGATAGCACGGCGGTAGCCTCCAAAATGGGCAAAAGAGCCGAAAAGAAAGCCAAGGTAGAAGAGCCGAAAGATACGGCTTTTCCAGAAAAAAAACGAGATAACATAGGCATCACCCTACACTTGGGCGATACCTGGATTACAGGCGACGAAAACGCCCGCCACATTGGTCCAGCCATTGGTTTGGGCGTGCGCAAATCTTTGGGTCATGTAATGTCGGTGCGCTTGTTTGGTAACTACGGCGTAGCAAAAGGCTGGAACTTAGGTACGGCTGGTGCGCAACCACTTATTGTAACCCGCAACGATGCTTACAACGGTGTAAACGATGCACGTGCCAACTATGGCTCGTCGCCCGTGCTTATGACCTACAAAAACACGCATTTTCAGGGTAAAATGCACTTTATGTTTAATTTAAACAACATAAACTTTTACCACCGCCAAAACAAAGCCAATTTCTACCTTTTTGGCGGTCCTGGCTTTAATACTTACCGTGTAATGACCAACGCACTTGATGCAAGCGGCAACAAATACGATTTTACGGGCTTTGACTTTTTTCAGAGCGAAAAAAGCATGAAAAAAGCTGCCAACGCCAAATTTGACAAAACCTACGAAACAGGAGGTGAAATGTTCGGTACTGGCTTTAAAAAATACCGCACCACTTGGATGTGGAACGGTGGCGCAGGCGTGCAATATCGCCTAAACAAACGCTTTGCCATAGGTTATGAGTACAACGTTGGTAGGGTTTGCGACGACCTTTTGGACAACCGCCAACTTACCATAAACCAAAACGACAACCTAACCAACTCTACCGATTTTGACTGGCACAACCTACAAACGGCTTACATTGAGTTCCGCCCAGGAAAAGGCGAAGAGTCTTTTTGGTGGGTAAATCCACTTGCTCCAACTTACGATAAATTGGCTGAATTGGACAAAAAAGTAAAAGATGCCACAACTGATACCGATGGCGACGGCGTAGCCGACGTGTTTGACTTAGAGCCTGACACACCCGCCGACTGTATGGTAGATACACACGGTAGAACCTTAGACTTAGACCGTGACGGCGTAGCCGACTGCAAAGACAAAGAGCCTTTTTCGCCCCCAGGAGCTACCGTGGACAAAGATGGTGTATCGCTTGATGCTGATGGCGACGGTGTACCCGATTTCCGTGACCGTGAGCCAAACTCGCCCGCAGGTGCGTTGGTGGACAGAAACGGTAACGCATTGGACGCTAAAATAGCCGCTGGTGGTGCCAACATGGCAGACTGGTGGTTGCCTATGATGTTCTTTGACTTAGACAAATCGTACATACGCTCAGATATGATGGACAAACTAAAACACGTTTGTACCGTAATGCGCCGCTACCCCAACATGAAGGTAGAAATAGTAGGCTACACCGACGTACGTGCTGGCGATAGCTACAACGAAAAACTATCAGAGCGTAGGGCAAAAAATGTATTTGAATGCCTTGTGAAAGATTGTGGTATAGACCCAAATCGTTTGGTAATGCGCTACGAAGGTGAGCAAAAAAACTTGGTGAAAAGACCGAAAAACGAACGTGGACACTCAATGAACCGCCGTGTGGAGTTTCATGTATTGCCACAATAATACTGTAAAACATAAAAAAGCAAGCCCGAACGCAAGTTCGGGCTTGCTTTTTTGTGGGCAGACCGTAGGTTTTCACAACTCACAAACTTAATTAGCTAATTTTACAATAAAAACACCGCAGCAATCCACAAACTTGTACATATTCGTACATTTGTTTTGTACCTTTGTGGCGCAATAAATCTTTTCAAAAGCACGACAATGTTTAAATTTTTTAGCCATATAACCAACGAAGTAAAAGTAGGCGCATTCGTTTTTATTACTTTAATGGTTTTTTATATGGGTTTTAATTTTTTAAAGGGCAAAAACATATTTGCATTCGACGATACTTACTATGTAAAATACGCACAAACTACGGGTTTGCTCAAATCAAGCCCCGTAATTATAAATGGATTTAGGGTAGGCTCGGTAAAAAACCTAAAACTAAACCCCGACAACCCAAACGAAATAATAGCCACCTTAGACATTACCGAAAAAATAAGCCTGCCCAAAGGCACAATAGCCAAAATAGTAAGTTCCGACCTGCTGGGTTCCAAAGCCGTGGAGCTGGTACTGAGCCAAGCCAGCGCCAAGCACGAGTCGGGCGATTATTTGGCGGGCAGCGTGCAAGCCTCGCTAACCGATGCCATAAGCAAGGAGGTATTGCCCGTGAAAGAAAAAGCCAAAAAGCTGGTTGTTTCGCTGGATAGCCTCGTGAATGAACTCAATAAAACGTTGAGCAAAGGGCAAATAGAAGCGACTTTGGTTTCTTTTCGAACCACAATGGGCAACTTAGAAACCACCTCGAAAACCATTAATGGGCTGGCGAACAGCGAAGCCAGCCAACTGTCGGCGATAGTTGGCAATGTGAAAACGATAACCAAAGAACTGGAACAAAACAAAGAAAATTTTTCGGCAATAGCCCAAAACATACACAACATTACCGACACGCTGGCAAAAGCCAAAATTACCGAAACAATCAATAGTTTGGCGGCTACCTCGAAGCAGCTCTCGGGCATTAGCACACAAATAAACAGCGGCGAAGGCTCACTGGGAATGCTGCTCAAAGACAAAACCGTTTACAACAACGTGCAAAACGCCACCGAAAGCCTAAATAGTTTGCTCGCCGATTTTAAACAAAACCCCAAACGCTATGTCCAATTTTCGCTTATTGAGCGCAAAAAAAAGGAATAACACAGCCCAAATTTTAACCATCTTTTTTAATTTTGCTGCATATATACAACAGCTACACACGTAGCAAACAAGTTTTTGAGCCTATCAATCCGCCATTTGTGGGCATTTACCTTTGCGGACCTACGGTGTATAGCCACGCACATTTGGGGCATGGTCGTGGACCCATTACCTTCGATGTGCTGCGCCGCTACCTCGTGCATTTGGGGTATCAGGTGCGTTTTGTGCGCAACATTACCGACGTGGGGCATTTGGAAGATGAGCAAGCAGGCACGGGCGAAGACCGCATTTCGAAAAAAGCCAGATTAGAGCGCAAAGAACCAATGGAAGTAGCCCAGCACTACACCAACACTTACCGCCAAGCCATAGCCCAGCTCAATGTGCTGCCGCCCAGCATAGAGCCGCAGGCATCGGGGCATATTATGGAGCAAATAGAACTTACCCAAAAAATAATAGCGGCGGGCTACGCCTACCATACAAACGGTTCGGTGTATTTTGATGTAAAAAAGTACGCTGCGCACTTCCCCTACGGCAAGCTATCGGGGCGAGTGCTGGACGAGCTGCTATCGGGCAGCAGAGAAGGCTTAGAAGCCCAAGACGAAAAGCAGTTTGCCGCCGATTTTGCGCTTTGGAAACGTGCCGAGCCGAGCCACATCATGCGCTGGAACTCGCCCTGGGGCGAGGGTTTCCCGGGCTGGCACATAGAGTGTACAGCCATGAGTACCAAATACTTAGGTGCAGAGTTTGACATACACGGCGGCGGTATGGATTTGCAGTTTCCGCACCACGAGTGCGAAATAGCGCAATCGGAGGCTGGCTTGGGCAAGCACCCAGCCAAGTACTGGATGCACAACAATATGATAACCATTAATGGGCAAAAAATGGCTCGTTCTTTGGGCAATTTTATTACGTTAGATGCCTTTTTTTCGGGCGAACACGAGCAGCTCGAAATGGCTTATAGCCCCATGACCCTACGGTTTTTTACGCTACAAGCACACTACCGCAGCACCGTAGATTTTTCGAATGCTGCACTTCAAGCCTCGGCAAAAGGCTACAAAAGGCTGATGCAAGGGCTAAAAACAATAGAGGGTTTAGAGCCAAACGCCGAAACGACCAACTTTGAGCTGCACACGCTGCTACAAAACTGCTTTGATGCCCTAAACGACGACCTAAATACGCCGATTACCATCGCTAATTTGTACGAACTCATACATTTTGGGCATTTGATAGCCGACCAAAAAGCCCAAATAAACGCAAGCGATTTATTGGTTTTTAAACAAAAAATGCAGTTGCTCGTTTTTGATATTTTGGGATTGATAGACGAACAAAACCAAGGCAACGCCAAAGCAACCGACGACCTCATGCAGCTTATTATAGACATTAGGGCAAATGCACGGGAAAACAAAGACTTTGCGACCTCGGATAAAATACGCAACGACCTGCAAGCGGCTGGATTTTTGATAAAAGACGGCAAAGACGGCGTTAGTTGGCAAGTAATATAGTATTTATGAAAATGTATGATGCTTAAACCCTGACCAACCCAACCCATGAAAAACCCTATATTGCTCTGGCGAAACCCGTTTGGCAAGCAATCACGCCTGTTTCGCAAAAATCCGTTTGACCAATCGTATGCCATCAAGGGTTTTTTATACGTACTTTTGGGTGCGCTCACGTGGCGTAGGCTTACAAAAATAAACAATTTGACCATTAAAAATGGCAAGATTTTGGATACGCTACCACAAAACGGCGTTCTTTTTGTGAGCAACCACCAAACTTATTTTGCCGATGTAATAGCCATATTGCACACCATTTTTAGTTGCAAATGGGGTTTGTATCACTCGCTCGACAACCCGATTTATTTGGTTAGTCCACGCATCAATTGTTATTTTGTAGCCGCCGAAGAAACCATGAAGGAGGGCATCATTCCCAAAATATTTGCGCTTGGGGGCGCTGTTACGGTAAAACGCACCTGGCGAGCCAAAGGGCAAGACGTAAACAGGCAAGTGGACATGAAGGACATTACAAAAATAAAAAATGCGATAGACGACGGCTGGGTCATTACTTTTCCGCAGGGAACTACCCGCCCGTATGCGCCAGGCAGGCGTGGCACCGTGCATATCATCAAAGAAACCCGCCCCGTGGTGGTGCCAGTGGTGATTGATGGCTTCCGTAGGGCTTTTGATAAAAAAGGATTGATACTAAAAAAACGTGGTACGCAACTGAGCGTAACCATAAAAGAGCCGTTAAAAATAGACTACGACCAACCGTCCGACGTTATTTTGGCGCAGATAATGGACGCAATAGAGCAGAGCAGCGGCTTTAATAAAATGGGGCTTATCAAACAAAACTTAGAAAATTAGATGCTTACTGTAGAGGTTTTTTGTTTCAATCCGTTTCAGGAAAATACCTATATTTTATACAACGAACAAAAACAAGCCGTGGTTATAGACCCTGGCTGCCATAGCGCCGCCGAGCAACAAACCGTTGTGGGTTTTATAACGCAAAATGGGCTTACGCCCGTTCGCCTCATCAATACCCATTGCCACATAGACCATGTTTTGGGCAATAATTTTATAGCCAATACCTACGGTTTGGGCTTGGAAATACACGAGCTGGAAACCGAAAACTTAGAGAAAACCGTGCCTTACGGCGAAATGTTTGGTTTGGTGGTTGCGCCACAGCCCACGCCCACCAGCTACCTAACTGCCCAGGATACGATTGTACTCGGCACAGATGAGTTGCAGGTTATTTTTACGCCAGGGCATTCGGCGGGTAGCGTATCTTTGTATTGCGCCGCCCAAAACTTTGTTATTTCGGGTGATGTGCTTTTTTTCGAGAGCATAGGGCGCACCGACCTGCCAGGAGGTAGTTTTATGGTTTTGAAGGAAACCATAACCCAAAAAATGTACAGCCTGCCGCCCCAAACCAAAGTGTATAGCGGACACGGAAACCCAACGAGCATTGGCTACGAAATGCAGCACAACCCATACATAAAAGCCTAAAATGCGGGTTTTGCGCACTGTTTTGGTGCAATGTGCAACCGATTTTTGAACCGAAAACAAAACGAGTGGAATCATTTTAACCCTAATAAATCATGAATTTTATAGCAAATGTGCGTATTATGCCCCACAAAGTACTGCTAGACCCACAGGGCAAAGCGGTTTTGCTTGGGCTACAAAACCTCGGCGTTTCTACCATCACCGACGTGCGCATCGGTAAAAATGTGGTGCTGCATATAACCGCTGGCAGCGAGGCAGAGGCGCACGCCCACACCCAAAAAGCCTGCTCGGAGCTGCTCGCCAACCCAATTATGGAGTTTTTTGAGTACGACTTGATGCCAGCCTAAACCAAAACAGTAACAAACACAAAACTATATTTTGGCGAAGAAGGAAAATGGAATCGAAATGTTCAATTCATTCCGCCTGCCTCTTTTTTGCCAACACGGTGTTGGTGGTTGTGTTTGTTACCCGTTGTTCAATTTTAGTTTCATCATTATGTCTGTTTGTTCATCGTCTCCTAATTTGAAAATGTGTTTGTCAAATTGTACAAAGCCGTTTTTCGTATAGAAACTTATTGCCCTCAGATTTTTTTCCCAAACGCCCAACCAAACATAGTAGGCGTTTTTCAGTTTTGCAATTTCAAGTGCTTTGTCATATAAAATTTGCCCTACACTTTTTCCGTGAAATTCTTTAAGTACATAAATCCGTTCTATTTCAAGCCCTTTGTCGTCTTTTAGTTCAGTTTGTGATTGTCCAAAATTTAGTTTTAAGTACCCAATTGCTTTATTATCCAATATCGCAAAGTAAAATTCAGCGTTTTTGTCGTTTAGTTCAGCAGTCAGTTTGTCAAAAGCAAATCCTTCTTCCAAATATTTGGTCATGTTTTCTTTTGTGTTACCCGATGAAAAGGTTTCAAAAAATGTCTGTCTGCCAATTATTTGTAGTTGTTCAATGCTGTTGAGCGTAGCCATTTTAATTTCAATATTACTCATTTTTTGTCCTTTCTGTGAAAAATCAATTGTGTCAATGTTTGAGAAATGTCTGTTTACAATTGCCGCCAGCGTTTGTGTAGCTGCAATACAAGCCAATTGTTTTTTGGTTTACGCTGTTGTTTTGGGTATTTAAAAAGCTGGATTTTGAGTTTCAAAATCCAGCTTTTGGCTGTGTATAACTAAGCGGTTGGTTAATTATTGAACGATCATTTTTTGGTTTACGACAGCATTTTGGGTATTTACACCCAAAAAGTAAATGCCTGCACCCAAATACTGCGGCACTTCTACTTTGTTGTCGCCGATGTTTAGCGTTAGGTTTTCGGTGTATTTTACACGCCCCTGCACATCGGTGAGCGTTAGGGTAGCCGAGCCGCTGTTTTTAGCTATGATATTGGCACTCAAATTGGGCTGGCTTCGTACTTGTTTTACTTCCAAGTTTTGGATAAAACAACGCACCATCAGTATGTTCGAATAAAACACCTTGCCATCTATGTCGGTTTGTGCCAAACGATAAAAGTTTGCGTTGCTCTTGGGTTCGGTGTGTGTAAAGTGGTATTCTTTCTTTTGGGTAGAAAAACCCATGGCTTTTATGCTACCCACGGTTTCAAAATCTGTTCCGTTTAGGCTGTGCTGCACCTCGAACATGGCACTGTTTTGCTCCGATGCTGTAGCCCAGCTCAATGCCACGCCTTGTGTGCTGTGGTAGCCCGAAAAAGCAACCAAATCCACGGGCAATGGTGCTGTACCGCCTATTGGTGTGGGTGGCGTAACCGTAGGGGTTCTTGTACCGTCTAAAGTTATTACCATCATAGCCATCGCCTATGGCACTATAAGTGGCTGTAAGCGCACCCGTAAATCCAGCGGGTACTGCTACATTTACGGTAATGGTAAAAGGTCCAGTTTCAATAGGTCCAAGGTTACTGCCGCCCGCAACTGGACTAGCTATACCTACTATCATAGAAGAGCCGCTTGGTGTCATTGCAGGCACAGGAGTACCTCCAGTATTCGAGTTGCCTGTGGCTTGCACCACAAAACCAGCAGGGAAATTAACCCTAAATTGGTCTAACCATTCTGCACCAAAGTCTGCGTTGTCGGGGTCCCAAGTTACGGTTATAACTATGGTGTTGTTGCCTGGTGTGAGCGTTGCGGGTGAGGTAAACACTGCGCTGGTTATGGTAGCTTGCGCTGAGGCTACCATGCTGCCTAATAATAGACATAAAAAGGGTAAAAGTACTTTTTTCATTTTTTTCTTTTTTATAGTTTTATGATGCTTAGTTATACGCAGTAAAACTACAAACAATTAATGGATTTATTATAAAAAAAATTATTATCATTCAAAATATACAATAGCCACGAGTTTGTTGCTAAAACATGATTTTAACGGCGGCTTCGTGGCACTTAGCTTCTTTACAAAAACAGGTAGTTCGCCGTACAAATAACTCAATGCGCCAATGCAGATTTTTATTTGCTTTTCCCTCACGGCATTGTGGGCAAATTAGCTCTAAGGTTAGTTCCCCCACAGCACCGAGGTACGCCTTTTTTCCGTCATACGTTGTGCGCCACAATCAAGGGCTTTGCGTTGCTGTGTTTTTTAACAATTGTAGTAAGTATGTTTTCTATGTCGTTGGGGTAATCTACTTTTATGTGTTGGGCGGTGTTGAGCCATGCTTCTATTTTTGGTAGTTGTTTTTTATTTAACTTTTTAAGTACTGGCACACCGAGTTTATTTAAGCAAACTGCATTGCATTGCTGTTCAAATTGTCCTTTCATTGGTATAACCATCAATTTTTTTTTGAGGTACAATACCTCCGCTGGGGTTTCAAACCCTGCACCTGTAAGTACGCCATCGCAATTTATCAATGCTTGTGTAAATTTTAGGGTGCTTATAGGGTTAATTTCGAGGTTAGCCTCTGCATATTTTTTTGTGCAATTTTTGGTAAACACAACCCACTTGGTTTGCTTTATTAATTTTAACACTTTTATTATATTTTGGGCATCATACGCAGGCAAGTAAACCACCACTGTTCCGTCGTTGGTTGGCGTACACTCTAATATGGCATTACTTATTACAGGTGTGTATATATTATTGGCGTAATTTTGAAAATGAAACCCATAAGCCATCGTTACTGGTGCATATTGGTTGAGTATAAGCGTACCAATTAAATCTTTGTATTTGGGTTTTGGAGCATTTTTGTGCATTACCGCCGCTTGGTGGCTAAGTCCTATGCAGTCTTTTTTATGCAATTTGCAAGCCCAGGCTGTTACAGGCTCAAAGTCGCTTATAACCAAATCGTAATCCGCTACTGGTATTTTTTTTATATCTGCATATAATTGTTTCAAGCTACTTTTTTTATAGGTTTCCAATAGGTTTATTCCACCGTTTTTGTTTGCTACAATCGATAAACCTTTGCATAGGTATTCAATATCAAAGGGTATTTTCAGTTCGCTTTGTGTACCACTCAATAGCACATCTACCGTACCAAGTTTTTTGAGCAGCGGTATTATAACCAATGCCCTACTTATATGTCCGTTTCCAGTTCCTTGTATGCCATATAGTATTTTTATCATTTTTTTAAACTATTAAATTCAGCTAACATTTTTCCAAACAATTCTCCTGTATCCAATTCGCTTTTTTCTTTTTTAGCACTTTCTATTTCCTCTTCATTTTTGTAAAGTGCCGTATCGTGTTTATAAATGCTCCAATTGCCATTGTTATATTCAAGTGCGGTCAGGTTCTCTATCCAATCTCCGCTATTAAGGTATCTGGTTTTGCCGTGTTCGGTTGCAATCACCTTGTTTTCGGGTTGGTGTATATGCCCGCATATTACGTAGTCGTAATGGTTGGTTATGGCTATATCGGCTGCCGTTTGTTCAAAATCATTGATGAAGGATACGGCGGATTTTACGCTATTTTTTATTTTTTTTGACAACGACAATTTTCCCCTCCCCAATATTTTTTCACTCACATAATTCGCCATTCTGTTTATAATTATCAGGGTATCATACCCTATGGCACCAAGTTTGGTTAGCCATTTGCTGTGCTGCATGGTTACATCAAATACATCGCCATGAAAAAACCAAGCCAGTGCCGTATTGTTTTCCATGGGCAGTAGCAATTTGTTGGCTATGGTAAACGAACCCAATTTGAACCCCACAAATTTTCTTAGCATTTCGTCGTGGTTGCCCGTAATGTAATGCACTTTTACGTTTTTAGTAATCCAACCAAGTATGTGCTTAATTACCTTCATGTGGCTGTTGGGCCAATATCGCTTACTAAACTGCCATATATCTACTATATCGCCGTTTAGTACCACCACTTTTGGTTGAATGCTTCTTAGGTAATGCAACAAATCTTTGGCATGGCAACCATAAGTTCCCAGATGAATATCCGACAGCACCAATATTTCTACCGTTCTTTTTGTGTTTTTTTCCAATGTATTGCTATGTTTATGGTTTATTTAGATGTGTGTACATTTATAAAATTAACCCATTTTTAGCCCACAGGTGTTAATTTTAGATTATCTAAATATTATTATTTACCAGCAATACAATGGCTACCATTTACTTACTACTTCTAAAACCAATTCAGTAGCCAAGCCTTTTTCAGGTAGTGAAACCATGCTACGCACAGGTTTTGGGTATTATTTTATACCAACCAATTATACTGCACCACGGCGCAGAGTAAGCACCGTTACATCGTCCTGAAACTCATTTTGTGCGCTAAATTTTTTCATGCTGCCGAGCAAGGCTTCGTTAAACGGGCGTGGCTCGAGGCTATAGTATTGTTTCACAAACTGTTCCAGCACTTCGGTATCGTACATATTGCCTCTAAAATCCATTATTTCGCTTACGCCATCGGTAAAGCCCAAAAACAACGAGCCTGTGGCGAGTTGCGTTTTTCCGATGTTCAAAAAAGGTAGCTTTGCCTCTATCCCCAGCGGAATGGTACCACACACAAGCCGCTCTATTTCGCCATTGCTTTTGCAAATAAACGGCTGCACATGACCCGCATTTACGTACTCCAGCACGCCGCTCTGCGTATTTATTTTGCCCAAAAACATGGTAACGTACTTTTCGCCTTGGGTGTTTTTATACACTTTTTCGGCGAGCTGCTCCACCAAATTTTTCAGGCTTATGTGGTTGTCTATCAGTAGCCGCATATTGGCTTGCACATTTGCCATAAAAAGTGCGGCTGGCACGCCCTTGCCCACCACGTCGGCGATACAAAAAATCCACTCGTGTTCGTTGAGCTGCTGGCAGTCGAAATAATCGCCGCCCACGGCACTGTTGGGCATATAAATGGCGGAGGCTTTAAAGTAATTTGTATCTGGCAGCTCTTTGGGTACCAACAAATCTTGCACGGCACGGGCTACTTTCAGCTCTTTTTCTAAGGTTTCTTGGGTGAGTTTGGTTTTAAATAGCTTTTTGTTTTCGTTGCCCATCACCACAATGTTGGTGATGGATTGTAGGTAAACGAGCATATCGCCTATCAAGGCATCTTGCGCCCAAGGCAACTTGCCCACAAGCAAGCAACCGAGCAACTGGTTTTTGTGCAAAACAGGAATTACGGTATTAAAACGCTTGAAAACCAGCTTGTGTTCGGCAGCCAGCGGCGTGGTTTTGGTATAATCTTGTAGCAATTCGGCGGCACTTTGCTCGTATATTTGGGTTGTTTCATGGTACTGGCTCTGCGTAGCCACATAAAACTGGTTCTGCTCATCGGTTAGGTAAAGCAAAAAATCGGGTATCCGCAGCTCCTCCGAAATAGCCGAGCGGTAGATTTCTAAAATCGCATTGCTCGAAAAATTCAGGTTAAACGACTGCGTCAGGTTGAGCATCGTAGCCACTTTTAGCTGCTCCAAGTGCAGTTTACTGCGCAAATCTTGTACCTCGAGTTCCAAACTTTTTGGGTGTAATGTTTCAGCTATCATGTATTTTTTATTTACCTAAAAACAAATGTACACAATAATTTTAGTAATATGATTTATTGCCCACAAAAAAATGGCATAAATGGCGCAGGTTTACAAAAAGCCTATAACTTGTGGAAAAAAGAACAAAAAATATAGCGAATATTGCACAATAAAAAACAGCGTATGCAAATCATAGCCACACAAAGCCAATTAATACAGTTAAAACAACAGCTCGATGCGCTTTTGCCCATTGCGGCGAGCCAAGCGCAAACCATAAACCAAAAACTGTGGATAGAGTGGTGCTATGCCGTAAACTATAAAACCGCCAAAAGCCTCACGCACGGCGAAACCAAAATGCTGATTTTGCACGACATTACGGCGCAAGGAAAATCGTTGCAGCACCATTTTGACGTAAAAAACTTTTTTAGAGCCGTAAATAAATTGGCAGAATATGCGCACGATGCCCGCTTTTTCGATGTGCTTTTTATAAAAGAAATGCACCTTATCGCCTGCCAAAACGAAGAAAAAATAAGCCCAGAGGCTGAAAATGCGCTTTCGGAGCTGGTTTTGTGGTATAAAGATGCGCTCATTACCGAAACAACCGATACCGTGGATTTAGCCATAACGGTACACCAGCGGTTTTTGAATGTTAGCCCTTTTTCGCAGGGGAATTACAGGGTGGCGCAGCTATTGCTCAACTTTTTGCTGATGCGTGAGGGCTACCCGCCGCTCATTGTGCGCCCACAAGACCGTGAGGCGTACACCTACGCCCTGCAAGAGGCAGAAAAAGACAACAAAAATTACCTGTATTTACTGCTCCAACAGCGCCTCTGCGATTCGTTGAAGCTCAACATAAAAGGTGCGCAGGGTTTTAGCGTGGAGCGTGTAACCAACGTAGATGAAGAGGTGAATTTATTTAAGCAAATGCTCGACCAAAAAACGCCCAGCACCATCACACGGGTTACCGCCGACATTGCCGAGCAGCACATTACGGCTTCCATCAGCCCGTTGGTGCGGCTTTTTATAGATAAAATTAAGCCCTTCGACGAAATGTACGCCGAGCGCAAAATAGAAATGCGCCTGCAATTCGGCGATTTTGTAAGCACGCATTACCTAAACAGTGCCAAGGAATTTGAAAAAATAATTTTGGAACACATAGAAGACGGCGTAGGCTCTATTATGATAGAGTACCGCCTCGTGGTTTTTAAACACAACAAAAAGCAAGTGGTAAACCACAACACTACGCTGTTTGTCATCTTCCAACGGTTTGACTACCAAGTATATAGCCCAGGCATAGAGCCTGCTTTTGCCAAGCGCTACTACGAAACGCTATCCGAGCCAGAAATGAGCGAAATAACCACCAACATCGCCAAAAAGCTGCTGGAATCCGTAAAAGACAGCATGGAATAGCGGCTAAATTTTTCTATAATTTTTGTATTCGCCTATGCGCCAGCCCGTGCGTTTTTCTATCCAAAGCAAAAACTTATATTTTAAGTTGTAGCGTTGCTTTGTGGTATCAAAGTCAAATGCCCAGTGTTGTTTTTCTACAAAACTTTGCATGGTTTCGGGGTGCGTTCCCTCAAAATTACTTAGGCTCTCTATGCTTTTTGTGTAATCGTAGGTTTGCATTGTACCAAAATCTTGGTCTATTTTTTGGTCGTTGTGCCAAAACCGCCCCGACGAGCGTTGCTTTTCCAGTTGTTTTAGCGGTTCTTTTACCCAGCCATAGTGGTACATATAGGCGTTTATGGCTTTTACTTTCAGTTTTTCGTTGGGCTTTTTTCTAAAACCCTGCGCATCTTTGTACGAAAAAATACTGGGCAAATAGCGCACAATGCGTATTTCTTGCCTATAAAATCGGCGGGCGTTGGCTACGTAGCTGTATGCGCCATAAAAGTGCAGGTATTTGAACAAAAAACCCTCCACGTGCTGGTCGTTTTGGTAGCGCAGCATGGCGGCTTTTATGGTTTCTAAGTACTTTTCGTGTACTACCTCATCTGCCTGAATGTAAAAAGCCCACGTGGTATCGGGCGGAATAAAACTGTACGCCTTGTCGGTTTCTTGGGCGAGTACCCTGCCGCCTTGGCGCAGGCTGTCGTCCCATTGGGTTTGTACTATTTGTATTTTTGGCGAGTTTATGCTCTTTATGAGTTCCAGCGTTTGGTCGGCGGAGTCGCCTACGGCTACCACAAATGTATCGCAAATTGGTAGAATAGACGTAATTGCGGCTACAATTGGGTACTCAAATGTGAGGGCATTGCGTACAAATGTAAATCCCGTTACTTTCATTGAGGCTCGATGATGCGCAAAATTTCGGTTATTATCTCGGCTTTTGTAAAGGGCAATCCTTGTATTTTGTTGTACGCCAAGGCGTTTATGTTGTATTTGTCTCGTATTACTTTTACGAGCTGCCCGCAGTTGAGTTCGGGTATGAGTACGGTATCGAAGTTGCGCAGTATTTCCTCTAAGTTCAGCGGAAAAGGGTTGAGGTAGCGCAAATGTGCGTGGGCTACGTCGTAGTTTTGTGCTATGAGTTCGGTGGTGGCGGCTTTTATTGCGCCGTAAGTTCCGCCCCAGCCCAGCACCAATATTTTGCCTGTGTCTTTGCCCACTTCTATGTGTTGCAGCGGTATGTGGTGGGCTATGTTGGCTACTTTTTTTGCCCTGAGTTGGGTCATTAGCTCGTGGTTTATTGGGTCGTAGCTGATGTTGCCCGTTTCGTTTTCTTTTTCCAAACCGCCCACTCGGTGTTCCAGTTGCGGCGTGCCAGGTATTGCCCAGGGTCTTACGCCTTTTTCATTTCTTTGGTAGGGCAAAAACGGTTTTTCGGGGTCGTGTTGCGCAAAGGCTACCTTGATTTGAGGCAGGTCTTTTTCGTCGGGGAAACACCACGGCTCGGAGCCATTTGCCAGCGAGGCATCGCTCAAAAAGAACACGGGGGTCATGTGTTCTATGGCTATTCGGCAGGCTTCAAAAGCCATATTGAAACAGTCGGAGGGCGTTTGTGGCGCAACCACGGGAATTGGCGCTTCGCCGTTTCGCCCGTACAATGCCTGCAAAAGGTCGGCTTGCTCCGTTTTGGTGGGCATACCAGTGCTGGGTCCGCCACGTTGTACGTTTACCACCACCAAGGGTAGCTCTATCATAAATGCCAAACCGAGTGCCTCTGCTTTTAGGGCTATGCCCGGACCCGATGAGCCAGTAATAGCCAATGCGCCGCCGTAGGCGGCACCTATGCTGGCGGTTACGGCGGCTATTTCGTCTTCCGCCTGAAAGGTTTTTACATTAAAATTTTTGTATTTACTCAGCTCATGCAGTATGTCGGAGGCTGGCGTAATGGGGTAAGAACCGTAAAAAAGCGGCAAATTTGCCTTCGTTGCGCCCGCTATCAATCCGTAAGAAGTAGCAGGATTTCCCATAATATTTCGGTACGTACCAGCACGCATTTTGGCGGGCTGCACGGTATATTGGGTGGTAAATACTTCGGTGGTTTCGCCGTAGTTCCAGCCCGCTTTTAGCACCTGAATATTGGCTTCGGCTATGTGTGGCTTGGAGGCAAACTGCGCCCGCAGCCGCCTGATGGTTGCCTCGGTGGGGCGGTGGTATAGCCAGTAGAGCAAGCCCAGCACAAACATATTTTTGCACCGCTCTATCTCTTTGGTCGTCAGTCCGCTGTCTTTTAGGCATTCGGTAGTAAGGTCGGTTATATCCACTTTTATTACCTGATAATCATTGAGGCTATCGTCTTCCAAGGGGTTTTGTGCCACCTTAGCCAGCCGCAGGTTTTTTACATCAAAACCCTCGATGTTGGCTATAATTAAGCCGCCTTTTTTCAGGTTTCTGATGTTTGCTTTCAGAGCCGCCGCATTCATTACCACCAGCACATCGCTAAAATCGCCAGGGTTGTATATTGGTTTGCTACCAAAATGTATTTGAAAGCCCGAAACGCCAGGCACTGTGCCTTGGGGCGCACGTATTTCTGCTGGGTAATCGGGGAAAGTGCTCAAATCGTTGCCAAAAAGCGCAGTAGTGTGCGTAAATTGTGTGCCTGTAAGCTGCATACCATCGCCACTATCGCCCGCAAAACGTATGGTAACTTCGTCTAAGTCTTGGTTTTCTTTAATCATCGTAAAATATATTCGCTAATAACAACGCAAACTTGGGCTTACTTGTTCGCACAAAATTAATTTACCCCAAAAACACGCTGTTTATGCCCTAAACTAAGGCATTTTCGGTTGCAAAGATACTCAAAACAACCCAATTTTTTCAGAAATATCGCATTTTACGCCCACAAATTCGGGCTTAAAAAACGAATTACGACCTGAAAAACAACCCAAATTCTCAACTATCTGGCTTACCTTATTTTACCAAAATCCAGTTTCACGGACACAATATTGGAGTAATAAGTCTGCGATAGGTTGCCAGCGTTCATCAGTGCGTAGTCGAACGTCAGGTTTTTTAGGCTAATGCCCGCACCCACACAGGGCTGCATAATGCGCCGAGTTGCGCCCGTAACGTCGGTGTCGGTTTGTATGTTGTTTACGCCCATGCGCACATAAAAACGGTTTGCGTAGTTAAATTCCACGCCCAGTTTGGGGTCTATGCTGTATTTTTTGTAGCTGTAAACGGTGTTGCGCCTGCCATCGGTGGTTATGTCCACATTGAGTTCTATGAGCATCGAGAGCAAGTTTTTTATCTGCTGCTCCTTGCCCACGCCTATGGTGTAGCGGGGTAAGGTAATTTCCACGCTTTTTTGGGGTATGGTATTGTCGCTTAGGGTAAAGCCCGTGCGCAGCGCATCGGCATTGTACCGCCAGGTGTTTACGGTGGTGGTTACGTCTCTTGCCATAAGCCCTATGTGCCAGGTTTTTATGTGTTTTTGTATGCCTATGTCCACCCCAAAACCCCAAGCGGTGGCGAACTTGCCCACTTTTCTATGGATAATTTTGCCATTAAAGCCCATTTTAAACGATTCGTTTTTCGTTTGCCTGCCATAGCTAAAAAGCAAGCCAGTGGAAGCATCGTTGAATGCCCGTATTTTTTCGTAGTTTATGTTTCCCGTATTGTCTATCAGTTCCAGCGTATTGGGTATGCCCTGCACGCCAAAGCGCAAAAAGGTAAGCCCACAGGCGTTTTCGTGGTTGAACCGAAAACCCACCGAGGCGTGGTTGTAGGTAGCCAAGCCCGAAAAATAGTTGGCGTGCATCATGGATATTTGGCGTGCGTTGTAGTTGCTTGCCAAGCCTGCGGGGTTGTAGTAGCCCGCCGTGGCATCGTTTATGCTCGCCACATTGGCGTTCGCCATAGCCAAATTGCGTGCGCTTATGCCAAGGTTCATAAACTCATTGCTGTATTTACTAAAATTTTGGGCATTGGCGCAATGTGCGGTGAATACGCTGGCTGCTACTAAAAATATTTTTTTCATTAAATTGGTATATTCTACCTACAAAGTAAGCATATTTATTTCATATTAAATGTGCATTTTAATTTAGGAAATTACATGAAAAAAAATTGATTTTATTGTTTTTTTCCAAAATCTATCAGCAGCGAAATTACGTGCGAGTAATACGAGTTTTGCGCCGAACCGATGTCGGTAAGGGCATAATCTATCTTAAATTTTTGGTTTAGCCGAATGCCCACGCCTGCATTGGGCTGAAACTTTATGTATTCTTTTTGGTCAAAATCGGTTTGTTTTTGTATATTGTTTACACCAGTGCGCAAAAAGAAAGTGTTGGAGTATGCCAGCTCCGCACCAGCGTAGGGGTCTATGCTAAATTTGGGTTGGCTAATGAGCGTGTTGCGCCTGCCGTCGGTGGTTATGTCAAAGTCGAGCTCGGTTTGGAGGGTAAGGTATTTTTTTAGGGTAAAAATTCTGCCTATGCCCAGCATGAGCCTTGGGGCGGTAATTTCCACACTTTTTTCGGGTACTACGTTTCCTGTGGCTAAAAAAACGTCTGCCAGCAGGGCTTGGTTGTAGCTCCATGCGTTGTAAGTGCCTGTAATGTCTCGGGCTACTGCGCCTATTTGCCATTTGCCGAGCTGGTGCTGCAAGCCTATATCCAACCCAAAACCCCAAGCGGTGGCAAACGGACCTACGGTTCGCCGTATTATTTTAGAATTTATACCTATTTTTGTTTTGGCATTGCGGCTTTGGCGGGCATACGAGGCAAGCAAGCCATAGTCGGCTGCCGAAAAAGTAGTTAGGTTTTTGTAGTCTATGTTGCCGCTGGCATCTACCAAGTCTAAGGTATTGGGTATGTCATCTACCCCGAGGCGCACCAAGGATACGGCTACCGCCGTGCGCTGGTCTATGCGTTGGGCTATAGCTGCAAAATCGTAGTTGGCTATGTTGCCAAAATAAGCGGCGTGCATCACCGATATTTGGCGGCTATCTATGCTGTTTACCAGCCCTGCGGGGTTCCAGTAGCCCGCCTCTGCACCACTTATGTACGCCGTTACGGCATTGCCCATGCCCAGGTTGCGTGCGCCTGCGCCTATGGTCAAAAAATTGTTGCTGTATTTGGCTACATTTTGCGCTTGCGTACCATAGCCCAAACAGATAAAATAAGCAGTAAAAGCATAGTGTAAGGGGTTATATTTCATGTTGGGTTCGAGGTGTAATTTGGGTATTTATTAAAACACAAAAGGGTGTGTAAATATTGTATTTTGCCCAGTTTTTTGTAAAGGTACAAAGAAATACGAAAATAATAGTACTTTTGGGGCATGAATTTTAGCAAAGAAATTATCGGCTGGTTTGCCGAAAACAAACGGGATTTGCCGTGGCGAAACACCCGAAATCCGTATTTTATATGGCTTTCGGAGGTTATTTTGCAACAAACCCGTGTGGCGCAAGGCACGGCGTACTACCAAAAATTTGTGGCGCATTACCCCACGGTGCAGCACTTGGCGCAAGCTCCCGAAACGGAGGTACTCAAACTTTGGCAGGGTTTGGGCTATTACTCGAGGGCGAGGAACTTGGTTTTTACGGCGCAATATGTAACACAGGAGCTGGGCGGCGTGTTCCCCCGCAGCTACACCGAGCTACAAAAGCTCAAAGGCGTGGGCAGCTACACCGCCGCTGCCATCGCATCTTTTGCCTACGGGCTGCCTCATGCGGTGTTAGATGGCAATGTGTATCGGGTTTTGAGCCGCTATTTGGGCATTTATACGCCCATAAATGCGCCCGAAGCCAAGCAGGAGTTCGAGCAGTGGGCGCAGCAACTCCTCGACAAAAACCAGCCCGACCTACACAACCAAGCCATTATGGAGTTTGGCGCACTGCACTGTACGCCCCAAAAACCGCTGTGCCACCGCTGTCCGCTGGCTGCAAACTGCCAAGCGTTTGTTCAAAATGCGGTGGAAATATTGCCCCAAAAACTAAAAAAAGCACCTAAGAAAAACCGCTACTTTAATTATTTGGTGCTAAAAGATACGGAGAACAATACCTTTTTTACGCCCCGAGCAGCAGGCGACATTTGGCAGGGCTTATACGATTTTTTGCTCGTAGAAAGTACCGAGCAGCTATTAAACCAAGCCGAAATAGAGGATTACTTGCACCAAAAGCTCGAGGTGCCGCAAGGCTCGTTTGCATTAAAAGTAGTTTCCGAAAAATACAAACACATACTCACGCACCAAAATATTTTTGCTGTTTTTTGGGTTTTTGAAGTTTTTTTTAAAATAAAAGCCACAAATTTGTTAGAAATTTGTAACTTGCAAGCCATTATTAAATTACCCGTTTCGAGACTGGTCGAAGTATTTTTGATAGAACATAAAAATAGTATAAACGAAAGCAATACACATTAAAAAACAAAATTAAAAAAGATGTCTGGATTAAACAAAGTAATGTTGATTGGTAACTTAGGCAAAGACCCTGATGTGCGTTACCTCGAGACTGGCGTACCCGTGGCTACTTTTTCGTTGGCTACCACCGAAGTATATCGCGACAAAGAAGGCAATAAAGTGGAGCGCACCGAGTGGCATAATATAGTACTGTGGCGTGGGCTGGCAGAAGTAGCCAAAAACCACCTGCGCAAGGGCGCAAAAGTGTTTATAGAGGGGAAATTGAGCAACCGCAACTGGGAGGATAAGGAGGGAAACCGCAGGTCGATAACGGAGATAGTAGGCGATAATTTGGTGATACTGGTGCGCACAGGCGACACCCAGCGCAGTGCCAGCACCTACGACCACCACCCCGCCAGCGTACCCACATCGAGCAATGCCGAAGAGGGAAACCTGCCCATGGAGCCACTTCCTTTTTAAGAAAAAACGACAAAAAGCCCCAAGTTGAAAACTTGGGGCTTTTTTTATGCAGAAATTCGCTTATTTTACCGATACTTCCAACGATATTCTGGCTTGTATGCGGTCGTTTTTTAGGAGTTCTTCGGCTTGTTTTACGTACTTAAACTCGCTACCCAAGGCTTGTTTTACAAAATAACTGCGCACATCGCCGCTTAGTTGTTTTTGAAACTGCTCAAACGGGTCCACCATCGCTGGTAGGTTTACGGTGCGGTATTCTTTTAGCTTTGCCATGCCTGCGGCGCAAGTTATGGCGTTTTGTAGCGTGCCTATTTTGTCCACCAAACCAAGTTTTTTGGCTGCCTCGCCAGTATAAACCCGCCCGCCCGCAATGCCAAGTACATAGCTGGTATCACGCTTGCGCCCTTGCGCCACACGGCTTATAAAATCGCTATACACCTTATCTATGCTGGTTTGTATGTAGCGCATCTCCACGGGCGAAATGTTGGAGCTTGGGTTGAGCAAGTCGGCATTTTTGGTGGTATTTACGCCATCGAAGGTAATGCCAAATTTTTCGTTAAACAGTTTTTTTGCGTTGGGTATTAGGGCAAAAACGCCAATGCTACCCGTTATGGTGTTTCTTTGGGCAAAAATACTGTCGGCTGGTGCGGCTATATAATACCCGCCAGAGGCTGCATAGTCGCCCATGGATACCACCACGGGTTTTTTATCCACGTATTTGGCGAGGTATATTTCACGCCAAATCACATCTGATGCCAAGGCGCTACCGCCAGGCGAATTAATGCGAATTACAAGTGCCTTTACTTTTTCGTCTTGGCGGGCTTTGCGCACCGCCATCGATATGCGCTCAGAACCAATGGTTTCGTCGTCGCCCTCGCCGCCCATAATGCCGCCGTTGGCATAAATTACGGCTATTTTATCGCTCGCAAAATCGGTGTTCGGCTCTACACTTTTTACATAGCGCATGAGCGTTACCATTTTTTGGTCCTTCGTTTTTTCCACGCCACACACTTTGGCTATCTGCTCCAAAACCTCATCTTTGTACGCTAATTTGTCTATCAGTTTGTATTTTAAGGCATCTTCTGGCACATTTATCAGCAAATCGTCCGCCATTTGAAACACCGCATCTTTTTCCAACTGGCGAGCCGCCGCCACATCGCTCAAATAACTGCTATAAATGCCGCCCAAAAGCTCGCTTAGTTGCTGCTTGTTTTCGGGGCTGTAAGCGTCTTTTATGTATGTTTCGCCTGCGCCTTTGTATAAGTTGTTTTTGCCCCGAACGAGCTGCATTTCTATACCCAATTTATCGAACATTCCCTTTAAAAATGCGTTTTCTATGCTCAAACCCTGAAACAAAAACGTGCCTGCGGGGTTCAAATAAATTTTGTTGGCTACCGAGGCTACATAGTAAGTTTTTTGGTCGTAATATTCGGCGTAAGCATAAATCGGTTTGCCCGATTTTTTAAAGTCCAACAGCGCATTGCGCACCAGTTCGGCTTTGGTTAGCCCCGCCCCAAAGCCAGATAGCTCGAGCAAAATGCCTTTTATTTTTGGGTCTTTTTTGGCGGCGGTAAGTGCCTCTTCTATTTGGTTTATGCCCAAGCCTTGTGCCTTGCCAAACATAGCAAAGGGCGAATTGTTGTTTTCGGAACGCTCGGTGATGGCATAGTTAAAATCAATTTTCAAAAATGATTTTTCGGCTATTGGTTCCGATTTATTGCTTGCTACGGCTACCACTGCTACGATGCCCACGCCAATTACGACCAATAAAAAAAAGCCCAAAATTACGGCAAGCACGGTTTTAAAAAAACTCCTCATTGTGTTGTATATTATATTTTTATAGGCAAATTAGTAGGTCGGTTAGCCCTTTTATTACAATTGTTCGGCGTTTTTGGGCAAAAAACCAAACGCTGCGTACCAAGGCACAAAAAATTAGTGAGAGATGCCTTTAAAAGCATTAATTTTGTTTTTTATAAAACCACCAAGCCGATGAACTTTGTCGATGTAATTTTGCCGCTGCACATACCCGCTACGCTTACTTACGCCATACCTAATTATTTGAAAAACAATGATTTGGTGGGCAAAAGAGTGATTATACCGATAAAAAAGAAATTTTTTACGGGTGTGGTGCAGCGTATCCACGATGTGCCGCCCACGGCTTATCAGGTAAAATACGTAGAAGATTTGCTGGACGATGCGCCCATATTACAGCCGCAACACCTGAATTTTTGGCAATGGGTCGCCGATTATTATTCGGCTTATTTGGGCGATGTAATGCAGGCTGCCCTACCAGCGGCACTAAAACTGGGCAGCGAAACCTACATAGTGCTGCACCCCGACTACGACGAACGCAACGAAAAAAACCTTGCGCTGAATGAAAAAGAATACCTGATAGCCGAGGCATTGAGCCTTCAAAACAGGATTTCGGTGGCGGAAGTAGGCGCTATTTTAGGGCAAAAAACGGTTTTTCCGACCATAAAAACTTTGATACAAAAAAAAGTGGCGGTTATTTCGGAGGAGGTTTTGCAAAAATACAAGCAAAAAAAAGAAAAAATAGTACGACTTACTGCGGAATATCGGCATAGGCAACTGCTCGACCAAGCGTTTGTGCTGCTCGAAAAGCGCAGCCCCAAGCAAGCCGACATTTTAATGATGTACCTAAGCGCACTGCCAAACCACGATTTTATGTCGGTGAGTAGCCTGGCAAAACAGGCAAAAACCAACGCCGAAACGGTGCTTAAATTGGTAGAAAAAGGCATTTTTGAGCTACAAGACAGAGACGTGAGCCGCCTGCAATACGACGATGTGCCGCTAAAAAATGCCGCAGAAATAACGCTAAGTGATGCACAAAATACGGCTTTTGAGGAAATAAAGCATAGCTGGCAAACCAAAAATGTAACCCTTTTGCGGGGCGTAACTGGTAGCGGAAAAACGCTCATTTACACCAAACTCATACATGAAGTGCTGCAAACCGAGGCACAAGTGCTGTATTTGGTACCCGAAATTGCGCTCACGGCGCAGCTAATCAACCGTTTGCGCCAGTATTTCGGCGATTTGGTGGGCATTTACCACTCCCGTTTTAGCGACAACGAGCGGGCGGAGCTTTGGTACAAAGTGGCTTCGGGCGAGGTGCGTGTGGTTTTGGGCGTGCGCTCGTCGGTTTTTTTGCCGTTTGTAAAGCTGGGTTTGGTGGTCATAGACGAGGAGCATGAGGCGAGCTACAAACAGCAAGAACCCACGCCACGCTACCACGCCCGCAGTTGTGCCATGCTGCTGGCGGATAGGCACGGGGCTAAAACCCTGCTCGGTTCGGCTACGCCCAGCCTCGAGAGCTACCACCACGCCACCAGCGGCAAGTACGGTTTGGTGGTGCTAAACGAACGCTTTGGGGGCATTCAGATGCCGCAAATAATGCTTGTGGACATAAAAGATGAAACCATGCGAAAAACCATGCGCCAGAGTTTTTCGTCGAAACTGATAGACCACATACACTCGGCTTTGGCTAAAAACGAGCAGGTGATTTTGCTGCAAAATAGGCGTGGCTACGTGCCTGTGCACGAGTGTAGGGTGTGCGGCTGGGTGCCCGATTGCATCAACTGCGACATTTCGCTTACCTACCACAAGGCTACGCACCAGTTACGCTGCCATTATTGCGGATATGCTACGCCGCCCATAGCCGTTTGTGGTGCTTGCGGCAGCCCCGATGTAAAAACACGTGGTTTTGGTACAGAAAAAATAGAGGAGGAAATTGGGCAGTTTTTCCCCGACAAAAAAACCGCACGCTTAGACCAAGATGTAACCAAAACCAAGCACGCTTTTTCTCGGATAATCACCGATTTTGAGCAAAATAAAACCGACATACTCATCGGCACGCAAATGGTGGCGAAGGGTTTGGATTTTGACAATGTAACTTTGGTGGGCGTTTTAGATGCCGACCAAGCCCTTACTTACCCCGATTTTCGGGCAAATGAGCGGTGTTTTCAGTTGCTCTCGCAGGTGAGCGGGCGGGCGGGCAGGCGCAGTGTGCAGGGCAAGGTAATAGTGCAAACCAAACGGGTGGAGCTGCCCATTTTTGCGGTTATTGTGGAGGCGGACTACCCAAAGTTTGCCGAAAATGAGCTGCGCCAAAGGCTCGAGTTTGGCTATCCGCCTTATACAAAGCTCATAAAAATAACGGTGCGCCACCTACATTTTGATGCCGCACAACTGTCGGCTCGGGCGTTGGTAGCCGCCTTGCAGCCAGGCTTGGGCAACATTGTTTTGGGTCCCGCCGTGCCTCCAATTGGGCGCATTCGCAACCTTTATTACCAAGAAATACTGCTAAAAATAAACCCAAACCAGCACTCGCTCCCCAAAATTAAACAGCACATAGCCCAGCAGCTCGTATTGCTACAAAGCCTAACGGCGCACAAAAATACCCAGTTTATGGTAGATGTGGACCCAGAATAGCAGCCGTAATTTTGGGGTTTTGGTCAAATGATTTTTATAAAAAAGCCTTTTACACCACGCTTTGCCACCATTTACCAAAAACCTGCGTGTGGTCGTGCAGGCGCACTTGCTCGCCAATTATGGGCGTAATGATGTGCAGGTTTTGGGTTTCGTTGTGTTGGGTAATAAGCTCCAGAGGCTCGCTCCAAGCATGGTTGCCCAGCACAAACTTTGAGTGGTGAACGGGCAAAATGCGCTTTGCATTGAGTTGTTTGGCAACCTCCAAAATTTCTTCGGGCAGCAAATGTATGTAACGCCATTTTTTGTCGTATTGCCCATTTTCGAGTATCACGAGGTCGAAAGTACCGAACTTTTTGCCTATTTCCACAAAATGGCTGTCATAGCCGCTGTCGCCGCCTATAAAAATTTGCATGGTTGGCGTTTGTAGCACATACGAAACCCACAGCGACCTGTTTCTGAGCAAGCCCCTGCCCGAAAAATGCCTTGCGCTAACGGTGTGCGCCCTAAAATTTGGGGCTAAGGCTATTTCTTCGTTCCAATCTTTTTCTATAATTTGCTCGTTGGTGTAGCCCCAATGCGCCAAATGTGCGCCCACGCCCAGCCCGCAAATCACTTTTTTTATCTTGGGGCGGAGTTTTTTAATCGTTTCGTAATCGAGGTGGTCCCAGTGGTCGTGCGAAATAAACAAAAAATCTATCTCGGGCAAATCGTCGGTACTGTACACATCAGTGCCTTCAAAAGATTTAGAGCCAACGGGCAGCGGCGACACCGAGCCACTAAAAACGGGGTCGACCAACATCTTTTTTCCGTCTATTTGCATAAAATACGACGAATGCCCAAACCAAACCAAAATGTCTTTGTCCTCGGGGAGATGCAACAAGTCGGTTTTTACGGACGGGATTTTTTGGGCTGGGCGCATATTGGGTTTTTTTTCAAAAAGAAACTCCTTGCCCACCGCCCAATAGCTCATGCCCTCGGTTAGGGCTGGGGTATGGCTCAGGTTTTGGAACGAACCGTTTTTGTAGTTCGGCGATTGCTTTATTTTGAGCAGCCTTTCGCCCGAGGAATATTTGCCAAACTTTGGGTGCTGCAAAAAAACAAAAATAGCAATAGCCAGCAATGCAATTACAGAAATTAAAAAGGTCATTTATATGCGGTATCGTTTTGGTTTAAAAGGACGTTTGTGTTGAAATTTTTCGCTTTTTAGCCAATGTTTTTTACGGTAATGCCGTCGTTTCCCAAACTTATGGGGCTGTATTCGGTGCGGCTTTGGTAGTCGGTGTTTTTGCCATTTTCTAATTTTAGCACGCCTCTTGGGCATACCGCCGAGCATATTCCGCAGCCCACGCAGCTCGCCCGCACAATGTTTTGTCCTTTTTGGGCGTAACTTTTTACGTCTATGCCCATTTCGCAGTAGGTGCTACAATTGCCGCAAGAAATGCACTGTGCGCCGTTGGTGGTGATGCGAAAACGACTAAAATATTTTTGCAACACGCCCAAATAAGCCGCCATGGGGCAGCCAAACCTGCACCAAACCCTGCTGCCCAAAATGGGGTAAAAGCCCACGCCCACCACGCCCGAAAAAGCTGCGCCCACGCCAAAACCGTACCATTCTCGCAGCACGTAGCTATCGATAAAGCCCAAAAGCTGGCTGTTGCCCGTGAAGTAAGTGTAAAGCACCGCTGCGGTGGTTAGCAGCACCAAACCCAAAATGGTGTGTACGAGCCAACGCTCTAATTTCCAAGAGCTTACCGACTTGTCGGACAAATGCCTGAACGAGTCGCCCGCTGTTTCGGCAAGTCCGCCGCAACCACACACCCAGCTACAATACCAGCGTTTGCCATAAAAATAAGTGAGTACGGGCGTAACGATGAGGGTAAGTGCCACGCCCCAAACCAACATAAATATGCCGATGTTGCCGCTTTTTAGTAGTTCGTTTAAGTGCCAGTCGAAAAAAAAGTAGTAGTTTAGCGGAAACGCATTTTTAAAATCGTTGTAGGGCAAGTTGAGTTTTAAAAGAAACTCGGGCAGCAAAAATGCGAATATGGTTTGAAAAAAAATGACCGACACCGTGCGCCAAACTTGGTATTTGTTGTGCCTGTATTTGAGTATAAATTTGAAGCCCAGCACCGCAATAAGCAGCGTGTAAAGCGTGCCGTAAACGAACCATTGGCTTGCGGGCTGGTTTTTTAGTAGCTTGCTCAACGGGTCGAATGCGTGTACCAAGCCTGTGTTTGCGCCGCCGTTTTGCCCCAAGCCCAGCAGCTCTGGATACCAGTAGAGCAGGGTGTAAAAGCCCGTGAGCACCAGTGCCAGCAGCCACGCCAATGCGCCTCGGTGGGTGATGCCGCCGCTAAAATTGTGGTTGTTTTTTATGCCCAAGGGCTGGTGGCGGTACTGCGCCAGGGCGTACCACACGCTACCCAAGCCCAAGCCAAGCATGGCTATCCAAAAAAAAGCGCCCTCTGCTGCCTTCGGCAGCAGAGGCGCAGCGCCTGCGGTGGCAGCCACCAGGCTCAGTATGCCCGCAGCCACCAAAACCAAAGCCATTTTTTGGCTTATATTTATTGTGTTATCCATTTTTATGGTGTTTAAACTGGTTGTTATATGCTTTTTGTACATCTTTTACCCAATCCCGAAAAAACTCAGGGTTGAAATTAGCCTCCGCCAAATGCGTGTTTATTACTTGATCTATCGAAATTTGGTTGGCTATCCAGTCGTTGCTATGGCTGTGGCTGATGCGTATGTTAAGCACATTTATGCCCAGCACAGCCCCAGTTTCTTGGGCATAAACGACCCTAAAAAGTTGCTTTTTTTCTACATCTTGCCACAAAAACCACGCCTCGCCCTGCTTCAAATTCGGGCTTACATTGCCGTAGGTTTGGTACTCGATGTCAAAAAACTTAGCCGAATTAAACCAAACGCCAGGCTTGTATTTGGTCGGCGTGCCAGCCAGCGTTTGCGCCAGGGTTTCGCCCATCATTTTGCCCGTGTACCAAACCTGCTCTATGGCACGGCGGTGCGGCAGGTGCTGCCGCAGCTCGGCGCAATCGCCTATGGCGTACACATTTGGCTGGTTGGTTTGCAGGTATTCATCTACCAAAATGCCCCTGTTTATGTCCAAATCGGTGTTTTTCAAAAACCCAATGTTGGGCATTACGCCCACGGTTATGCCCACCAGTTGGCACGCTATTTCTTCGCCAGTAGTCGTTTCTATGGCTCGGGCGTTGCCCTGCGCATCGGGCAAAACGGCTTTAAGCTCCGTGCCAAGCCTTAGGTCTATGTGGTGTTCTGCAATGTGTTCGTTTATGAGTTGGCTTTCTTCTTTGGGCAAAATATTGTTCCAAAAGGAGGCTTCCCGCACCAAAAAATGTACTTTTATGCCCCTCGAAACCAGCATTTCCGCAAGTTCTATGCCTATCAGTCCGCCGCCTACTACCACGGCGTCTTTTGTGGCTACGGTATTTTTGTAAAGCAGCTCCAAATCTTGGTAGCTGTACAAACCCTGCACGCCCGCCAAGTTTTCGCCGTCCCAGCCGTATTTCACGGGTTTAGAGCCAGTAGCCAGCACCAGTTTTTGGTAGTTTATGGCATTGGTAAATGCGGGCGTTTGTTCGTTTTTTTTCCAAAATCGCTGCACAAGTTTTTGTACAAATCCCGTAGGTTCGGGGCTTTTTATTTCGGCTAAATGCACGGTTTGCGCCTCAAAATTGATGCTGTTTACACTGGCTTGAAGGCAAGTAATGCGGTTTTTTGCCCAAAAACTCCGTGGATAAACCTCCGTATTTTTAAAGGGTAAATGCCCCATAAAAACGTACATCAATGCCGTGCGAGAAAAAAAATAGGGCGTTTCCCTTGATATTACGGTAATGGCGCACTCGGCATTTTGCTTGCGCAAATGCCGAGCCGCCGTAATGCCCGCTATGCCGTTGCCTATAATTACGGTGTGCATTATTGGGCTATGAACTTGTCTTTTCGTATGAGGTTTTTTACCTGTTTTTGGGTGCGCATCAGGCGAGGAATGCTTTCGTTCTGCACGTAGGGGTTTTCGGGGTGGTTTACTACGTAGTTTTGGTGGTAGGCTTCTGCGTCCCAAAACTTTTCGAACGGTACTACCTGCGCCGCTATCGGTTTGGTGTATTGCTTGCTTAGGGCGGCTATGGCTTTTTCTATGGTGGTTTTTTCGGCTTCGTTTCTATAAAAAGCGATGCTGCGGTACTGTGCGCCGTTGTCGGGTCCTTGTCCGTTTACTTGCGTGGGGTCTTGTGAGGCAAAGAAAACGGTTACCAAGTCTTCAAACCGAACCAAAGCTGGGTCGTAGCTTACTTGTATGGCTTCGGCGTGCGTGGTGCGCCCTCCGCCTACTTGCTCGTAAGTGGGGTTGCGTTCTTTGCCGCCCGAGTAGCCCGAAACCACTTCTTTTACGCCTATCACGCTCTCAAAAACGGCTTCCTCGCACCAAAAACAACCCGCTGCAAACGTGGCGGTACTGAGCTTGGGCGCACTGGCAGGCACAAACGACGTGGCAAAACCATCGATGCAATAGCGCAAACCCGTGGGCTGCGGACCATCGTTGAACACATGACCCAAGTGCGCATCGCAACGCTGGCAGCTCACCTCATCACGGGTCATGCCCGCCGAATTGTCGGTGCCTACGCTGATACTTTTTTGGGCGTAAGGCATAAAAAAGCTGGGCCAGCCCGTGCCAGACTCAAATTTATGGTCGGAGCTAAAAAGCGGATTTTTGCACGAAATGCAGTAATAAAAACCCGCCTCGTGGTTGTCTTGGTAATTGCCCTTGCTAAACGGTTTTTCTGTGCCTTGCTCTCGGGTGATGTAATATTGGTCGGGCGTTAAAATCGCCTTCCACTCGGCATCGGTTTTGGTTATTTTGGTCGTCCAAGCGGTGTCGGTGGGCGCATTGGTTGCGCTCATGGTTGTGGCTATGGCATTGGTTTTTGGGCTTTTGGGTGGCGTTTGGGCGCAGCCAAGGTTCAGGTTTAAAACGAGTAAGAAAAAAGGAAGAAATTTCATTGGTTTTTAAAGATAAAGTTGGTTGGGTTGTTTATGCCATTGCAGCCTGCATTTTTAATGCGGCATTTTGGCGTGTAGTATTAAGTTACGAACATAACGCAATAAAGTATTTTTTGGTGCAAAAATACCAATCCTTTTGCAGAGATTAATATGGCATTAGCACTTTATTTCGTAGAAACGATGTATTTTTAATGTTAAGGATTGATTATTTTTAAAAATAGGCTATTTAATTAGGCGTATTTTTAAAAACTTTGCTTAATTTTGCAGCCAAAACCCATCAAAACATAAAAGATGAAAAAAATTTTACTAACCATTTTAGGTCTTGTAGCCATAAGTGGTGCCAATGCCCAAGTTACTTACCCACTTGTACCCATAGATAGTGTACAGTATGTGAGCAATGCGCTGCTAACTGCCTCGCCTGTTGTTACGTCGTCTCCCAGCTTTACGGGCGATACCGTGCGTGTGCGTGGCGTTGTAATGTTTAACCCTCGCAGGAGTGTGTTGAGTACCAACTTTAAAAATACATACTTAGCCGTACCTGGTGCTACCACTGGTTTCAAAGGCTTGAACGTGCGCTTGGCTACGCTCGCCGATAGCACGGTTACACAATTTTTTGACAATGTGCAAGTAGGAAACATTGTAGAAATTACGGGTAAAATAAGTCAGTTCCCGGCTGGCATCAATGGCGAAACGCAGATAGACCTGATAGGCGTGCCTACCTCAGTTGTGGGTTTGGCTGCACCCAATGCGCCGATTGCAAAAAACATCAGCGATTTTGCGGTTACTACGGCGGGCGTTTCTGCCATACAATACACCACGGGCGAACCCTACGAAGGTATGTATGTGGAGTTTCAGAACGTAACGGTGGTGGACGTAACCCAAAACGGAACTTTTCGTTTCCGCTGGAACGTGATAGATGCCGCTGGCAACAAAATAGGCGTGAGAGATGTATCGGCGAACTACCGTAACTCTGCCACACAACCAAATAATATTTCGGCAAGTACTGCCACTACACCCAACCCAAACGCAGCGGTTTTTTTGCAACAGGGTAAAAGTTTTGCTTATGTGCGTGGTACAATTACAAAATTATACATAACTGCCTCTGGCTCTTACGAATACCAAATAGTACCGCTTACTGCCTCCGACTTGGGTCCAGTAACTGCATCTCCCCCTGTAACCATAGGCGTAACCAACACGCCAACCGTACCTACCAGCACCAATACTGTGGACATAAGTGCGAATATTACCGACCTCGATGGCACGGTAGCATCAGCTACCCTAAAATATGCTGTGGGCTTAACCAACAATACTTTTATGAGCTTGCCCATGACTGCGGCAGGTAGTGTTTATACCGCATCTATACCAGCGCAAGCAAACAACACTTGGGTGCGCTACTACATACGTGCCGTGGACAACCAAGGCAATGTATCGAACACGCCGGATACGCTGGCTACCAACTCTTATTACCGTATATTAAATGCGGGCATTACGAAAATAAGTGAAATTCAGGAAACGCCAAATACTGCTGGCATTTCGGCTTATGCGGACAAAACGATTTCGTCTAACATGAATATACGTGCAAAAATCGTATCTACGAGCGCAAGCAACGACTTGGGCTTGATTACTTTGCAAGACGGCGTGGGTGCGTACTCGGGCATTTTTGCACTATCAAGCGCTACTAGCCCTGCCTTTGATACGGCGGTTCGTGGCGACTCGGTGCTTATTACATCTGCCAAAGTGATAGAAGATTTTGGTGTAACCAGACTAATCAATGTAACGGCTTCGCTGATTTTGGCGAGTACGGGCTGCGTTTACCCAACTGTAAAACCAAACATAGACTCGGTACTGGCTCGCAGACCAAATGTAACAGAGGCGTTTGAGGGAATGTTGGTGGAGTTTAACAATGTGCAAGTGCGCAAAGTAAATGCCGATGCGCCTGCGTTGAACAATGGTGAGTTTTCTTTTTATAAAGATGCCACAAACGATGGTATCCGTGCCGACGATTTGTCGAACGAAATTATACCTACCTTTAACATAGACTCGCTAAGTACTGGCTTGGCACTGGGCTACATAAGAGGTATTATGTATTTTAGCTTTGGTAACTGGAAAATACTGCCCCGCAACCTAAAAGATATACAGGGCTTTTATAGCACTTATATATGTTCGGCGGCAAGCTCGAGTACCAATGAGCTAACCAAAAATATGTTTGAAATAGAGCAAATTTACCCGAACCCAAGCAGCCAAAACCTGAACATCAGCCTTATTTTGAAACAAGCAAGTGCTGTGGAGGTTTCGTTTGTAGATGTACTGGGTAAAAGGGTGAACAGCGAACTGCGCAACCTCGACCGTGGCGAGTACCGCTTGCAACAAGATGTGAGCAGCCTATCTACGGGTTTGTATTTGGTGAAAATAAGCGTGAACGGCACCAGCCAAACGTTTAGAATGATGAAGCAATAGATTAAATATTCGGCGTACCGCCGAATATTTAAAAACCATAGTGCCCCCTGCTGCCCCTTCGGGGCAGCAGGGGGCTTTTTTTAACCAACAGCTAAAGCTGTTGGCTATTGATTAGAACCATTGAATAATTTGATTTTCAAACACCGACAATTAGCGAATTTGGTTTTTTCAATAGCCGATGGCTTTAGCCATTGGATTATTGGAGATTATCGGATAATTTGATTTTCTATTTTCAACTGCCGACAATTAGCGAATTTGGTTTTTCAACAGCCGATGGCTAAAGCCATCGGATTATTGGAGGTTATTGGAAAATTTGATTTTCAACCGCCGACAATTAGCGAATTTGGTTTTTCAATAGCCGATGGCTTTAGCCATCGCATTATTGGATTATTTGCCGAGCATACGAGTTGATTTTAAACCAAAACACAATTATTTTTCACATAACTCATTGCTAATAAAACAGATATATTTTAAATAAAAATAAATAAAAAAATTAGTTTGATTACTTGATTTTTTACTTACTTTTGTAGCACAACATCGCCTAAGTGCGCTGCCATTAATCCTTATTTTTACACTAAAACGAGAGAGAACCACAAATGGAAATCAACATTCATGCCATTCATTTTACCGCCGATATAAAATTGGTGGAATTTTTAAAGAAAAAATTAGAAAAACTATCGGTCTTTCACTCCAAAATTTTGGATACGGACGTGTATCTAAAATTGGACAAAGCCGAGGAGCATACCAACAAAATTACCGAAATCAGGCTGCACATACCAGGGCATACGCTTTTTGCCAAAGAGCAATGCGATACCTTTGAGCAAGCCGCCGACCTCGCCATAGAAAGCCTGCGCAAGCAAGTGCAAAAAATAAAAGAGAAAGAAGCGGCTTAAAACCGCCGTGTTTTCAGGTTTTTGAAAAAAACTGTTTATCGAGAACCCCACCCAGCGCCTTCGGCGCTGGGTGGGGTTTTTTTGTGCAAATAAAAACATAATCACTAACTTTGTGCCATGAAAAATTTTAGGCGTGTGCTAAGTTATATTTTTTGCTACAAAAAAAACATCGGGCTAAACATACTTTTTAACGTGTTTTACGTGGTATTCTCCCTTTTTTCGCTCACGCTGCTCATGCCCGTGCTGTCCATTTTGTTCAACACCCAAAAATCCATTACCCAGCTACAAACCTGGGCGTGGAGCAAAGAGAGCCTAAGCCACAATTTTGGGTACTACATCACCACATTTATTGCCGAAAAAGGGCGAGAAACCGCACTTTTTTACGTTTGTTTGCTGGTTATTTTTATGTTTTTTGCAAAAAACATTTGCCGCTACTTAGCCCTTTATTTTATAAGCAGCGTGCGCATTCAGGCAATAAAAAACCTACAAAACGACCTCTATAAAAAAATAAATACCCTGGACTTGGGCTACTTTACCCAACAGCGAAAAGGCGACATTTTGGCACGCATCAGCGTAGATATACAAGAGGTAAACAACCAAATTTTGGGTTCGATAGAAGCCCTGATACGAGACCCGCTGAACGTAATTGTGTTTTTAGTAGCTTTGTTTTCAATGAGTTACAAGCTAACTTTTTTTGTTTTTTTGCTCCTGCCCGTTTCGGGTTTTATCATAGGTAAAATAGGGCAGAGCCTAAAAAAACGCTCGGCACTTGGGCAGCAAAAATTTGGCGAAGTGCTATCTACGGTAGAAGAAACCATCGGCGGAATGCGTGTAATACAAGGATTTAGCGCATCAGGTTACACCAACGGTCGGTTTTTGGCACTTACCGAGCAGCTTAGTAAACTAAACAAAAACACCCTAATCCGCACCGAGTTAGCCTCGCCCATTTCGGAGTTTTTGGGTTCTATCGTCATAGCCGTTATTATTTGGGTGGGCGGCAAAATGGTTTTTGGCGGTTCGGAGCTGGCACCGCACACATTTATTACGTATTTGGTCATTTTTTCGCAAATAATGCCGCCCGCCAAATCGGTGGCTACGGTGTACAACCAAATACAGCGTGGCTTGGCTTCGTGCCAGCGCATTTTTGAGGTTTTAGATACGCCCTCGAGCATAAACAACAACGCCAATGCCTCCAAAATAACGGCATTTACCCAGCAAATTGAGTTTCGAAACACCACGTTTTCTTACCCCGAAAACACCGAAAATGCGCTGGAAAACATCAGTTTTACCCTAAAAAAAGGACAAACCATCGCCCTTGTGGGCGCATCGGGCAGCGGCAAAAGCACGCTCACCGACCTACTACCTCGGTTTATAGCGCCTACCTCGGGCGGCATTTTTATAGATGGAGCGGACATAGCCCAGCTCGAGCTTAGTAGCCTGCGCCAGCTATTTGCCTTGGTGCCGCAGCACAGCGTTTTGTTCCACGATACCATCGAAAACAACATCATTTTTGGCTTGCCCCACACCACGCAGGCGCAGGTAGAAGCCGCCGCCAAAGCCGCTTTCGCCCACGATTTTATACAAAGCCTGCCCAGCGGCTACCAAACCGACGTGGGCGAGGGCGGCAGCAAACTCAGCGGCGGGCAGCGGCAGCGCATTTGCATTGCCCGAGCCATTTTGCGCAATGCGCCCATTCTTATTTTGGACGAAGCCACCTCCGCCCTCGACTCCGAATCGGAGCAGTACATACAGCAAGCCCTGCAAGGTTATATGCAAAACCGCACCTGCATTGTGGTGGCGCACCGCCTTAGCACCATTCAAAACGCCCACCACATTTTGGTGATGCAGCAAGGCAACATTGTGGAGCAAGGCACGCACCAGCAATTGCTACAAATACCCAACGGGCTGTACCAAAAATTTGTGCTGCTACAACAAATTTAATTTCCATAAAAAAACTGCCCCGAATTGCTTCGGGGCAGTTTGCTTTTGTGCTATAAAAATTAAAACTTCATAGCCAAGCGACCAAAAAAGTACGCACCGCCGATGCCCATTTGCACCGAGTCGTATAGCCCGCCGCCTTCGGTTTCTATGTCTTGTCCCGTGGGGAAAGCGTTGAACAAATTGCTGCCGCCCAACACAAAATTAAATCCCTTACAAATTTCGTAGCCCAACGACAAGTCCGTGGTGTAATTCGCCTTGTAAAAATCGTCTCTGCCCAACCAGTCTTGCAGCAGCACGCTATCAAAGCGCACAAAACGCACATTGGTATTTATTTTACCAATTTTATAATTTAGCGTAAGGTTAATTTTGCTGTTTGGCGCAGAGGCAAGCAAAAACCGTTTTTCTCTTTCGCCAAAATAATAGTTTTCGGTGCCTGGTAGCAGGCTCGAGGTTTTGATAGCGCCAAGCGTCATTTTATTAAAATTGGCTGCCAACGAAGTGGTAAATACGCCTTTGCCCAAAAGCGTGTTGTAGCTAATTATGGCATCTATGCCACGGGTATTTGTGTTTAGCGCATTTGCAAAAAACTGCGCCGAACCCACGCCCAACTTAGCCAGCTCGGTGCGTGCGCCAGCAGGCAACGCCGTGTCTTCGCTATCGAACAAGCCCGTAAGCACTATTTTGTCTTTTATGGCTACTTGGTAGGCATCTACGGTAATGCTTAGGTTGTCTATGGGTTTTAGGGTAATACCCAAGCTGAGGTTTTGAGAAGTTTCTTGGCGCAAAGGGTCTATTTTTAATGCCCGAGCAATGTTGCTGCTGTTGTTTGCCAAATATTGCTCTATGGCTACGCCACTCACAAAATTGGTGAACAGAGCGTTGAAGTACCGCTGCGCCAGCGAGGGTGCACGAAATCCTGTACTTGCCGAGGCTCTAACCAAGAATTTTTCGTTTATTTTGTAGCGTGTAGCAAGTTTCCAGTTGAGCGTATTGCCAAAATCGCTGTATTTTTCGGCTCTCAATGCCGCATTTATCATAAAATTTTTGTTTACATCGAGCTCTACATCGCCGTAGGCTGCCAAGTTGGTGCGGCTTTCGTTTAGTTCGTTTGAGGGGCGAAAACCAGGGAAACCCTGTGCGCCGCCAGACCTGGCTAAGGTATCGGTGATGCCATCGCCATCGTCATCGCCTATCCACTTGCCGCCGTAGTTTTGCCAAGAGGCTTCTTCGCCCGCAAATATTAGGTAGTTATCTATGCGGTATTCGGAGCCAAAAGCAACGTTTAAACCGCTCATTACTTCGCCAAAATAACGAGAAAGCCCAAAACCCGTGCTGTTTTGTGAGGCAGCAAAACCGCCAGCATCAAAACGAGTCGGCGATTTTTCGAGCATGGAGGCATTGAGCGTACCATCTACATAATAATGAAAGCGGTTTACACCAAATGTATTGTTAAAATCGGTGTTCCATTTGCCTATTGCGCCACGCACGCCCACCGACATAGATTTATCGTCTATCACCGACTGAATGTGCGGGTCGAAGCCCTTGGGGTAAATGCTCGGTATGTTGCGCTTGCTGTCGGCATCTCTGCTCCACGCAAAAGCATCGCCAAATCGGTGGTTCATACCGCCAAAAGCGTATATTTCTGCATTGCCTCTAAGTGGTATTTTGGCATTTAGCACCGCCGAGTAGTTTTCTACGGCTGCATCGCCAAACTGGCGGCGGTACAAGCTATCTACTGCTCTGTTGGTTCTATCTCGGTTTTGGTAATCAGCAGTTACGTTTACATAGCCGCCATCGCCCACCGCAAAACCGTAGTTGGCATTTAAGCCCGTGGTTAGCCCGTCGCCAGCTTTATAAATGCCCGTGTTTATGTTGGTCGATATTTGGTTCACGTCCGATTTTAGCACGATGTTTATCACACCTGCTATGGCATCGGAGCCGTATTGCGCCGCTGCGCCGTCTCTTAGTATTTCTATGCGCTCTATGGCGGAGGCGGGTATGGTGTTTAGGTCGGTGCCTGTGCTGCCCCTGCCTCTTGTGCCATATAGGTTCACGAGCGACGATTGATGGCGGCGTTTGCCATTTATAAGCACCAAGGTTTGGTCGGGGCTTAAGCCACGCAAGGTGGCGGGGTCTATGTGGTCGCTGCCGTCGCTGCCGCTCTGGCGGTTGCTGTTAAACGATGGCGCTACAAATTGCAGCAACTGATTTAGGTCTATTTGCCCCACTTGGTTGGTTACGGTGGCTATGGGTATAATGTCTATGGGTACTGCGGTTTGGGTAGCCGAGCGGTTTAGGCTACGAGAGCCTACCACCTCCACGCCACGCATCGCCACGCCGTCGAGCAGGGTTATATCCAGCTCTTTTTTACCAAAAGCCGACACCTCCAAGTTTTGGTAGCCCACCATACTTACCACCAACGTAACGTTGGGTTTGGGGTATTTTATGGTGTATTTGCCATCTGCACCCGTAATAGTACCCATGGTAGTGCCTTTTACCACCACGTTTGCGCCCGCTATTGGGTCGCCATTTTCACTGGTAACTTTGCCAAAAGTGCTAAACTCTTGTGCAAACACGCTTGCCCATACAAAAAAAATGAGGGACAAAGTAGAAAGTAATTTTTTTGTCATTTTTTGAAACAATTTGAATTTTAAGGTATTTTGAGCCGTGAAATTAGTTAATTTTTTTTAAAACCAAGCCCTTTTTTTTTATTTATTCCAATATTTCATTAAAAATGTGTAGGTTTGGGCTTTAATTAACCCAATAACCTTAAAATTTCAATGGAACAACCACAAACAAACAAATCGGCGTTTCCCACGCTGATTACCGTATTCTTTTTTTGGGGCTTTGTAGCAGCCTCCAACGGTATTTTTATTCCTTTTTGCAAAACGCATTTTAACCTCAACCAATTTCAGAGCCAACTGATAGATACTGCTTTTTATGGAGCGTATTTTTTTGGTTCTTTGTTGTTGTTTATTGCCTCACAGGCAACCAAAATAGACATTTTGAACCAAATTGGGTATAAAAAAGGCATTGTTTTTGGTTTGCTTTTGTCGGTTTTGGGTGCGCTTGGTTTGGCATTTTTGGCTACTGCCGAGGGTGCGGGCTTTGCGGTAGTTTTGGCATCTTTCTTTTTAATTGCCTTGGGTTTTTCGTTGCAGCAAACATCGGCGCAGCCGTTTGCTGTTTCGTTGGGTCCGCCCGAAACCAGCTCGCACCGCCTAAACATGGCGGGCGGCATCAATTCCATAGGCACGCTCTTGGGTCCGATTGTGGTTAGCTTGGTGCTTTTTGGGGGCGTAAGTGCCGCAGGAAAAACCACCGACATCAGCTCCATAAAAACGCTTTACATCGTTTTAGCGGCACTTTTTGCACTGGTAGCAGGCTTTTTTTGGGTATCGAACCTACCACGTGTAACCAGCAACGAAAAAATAGAACCCAGCAACAAAGCGCTCACAGCCTTGCTGTTGATAGCAGTTCCCACCATCGTTCTGTTGTTTTTCAACGAAATGTTCGATAGGTTTTACCTATCGCTGGGCTGCCTTATTGTTATTTTAGCCATTTTGGTATATGCTTATTTATCCTCCCAAAAAGACAAAACGGGCTGGGGCGCTATGGCGTACCCGCAGCTTATACTGGGCATGGTAGCCATATTTGTGTATGTGGGCGTGGAGGTTACGGTGCAAAGCAACATGGGTACATTGCTCAAAAAGCCCGAGTTTGGCGGCTTGGCGGAATCTCAGATTTCGAGTTTTATTTCTTTGTATTGGGGCGGGCTCATGATAGGCAGGCTCACGGGCGCACTGGCGGTTTTTGGGTTCAAAAAACAAACAAACCAAATACTTACCGTGGTAGTGCCGTTGGTTGCTTTTGGGGTGATAATGCTCGTAAATGTACTTAGCGGAAACGACGTGAGCAATTTTTATACCTACCTTATACCCGTTTTTGTACTGATAGCTGCGTTTTTTTATGGGCAAGAAAAACCCATCAAAACCCTACTAACCTTCGGTATTTTGGGCGCATTGGCTATGCTTTTGGGCGTATTTAGCACTGGCACGCTGGCTATTTACTCTTTTTTGAGTGCTGGGTTGTTTTGCTCGGTAATGTGGCCTTGCATTTTTAGCCTATCCATAGCTGGCTTGGGCAAATATACGAGCCAAGGCTCGGCATTTTTGATTATGATGATACTCGGCGGAGCCATTATTCCGCCGCTGCAAGGCGCATTAGCCGATACCCAAATAGGCATACACGCCTCCTACTTTATTCCCGTGGCGTGTTTTGCATTTTTGGCTTATTTTGCCATAGCGGCGGGTCATGCCCTAAAACTGCAAGGCATTGATTTTGACGGAAAAATGTCGGGCGGGCATTAAACAAAACTCCTTATTTTTGAAAAGGCGCATTTACACAAATGTGCCTTTTTTGTATAAATAGCTCATTGCCCAAAAACAAAAGGTAATTTTACCCAAAACAAAAACCAAACCTTTGTAAATATCGTTATTGCTGCATACCGTTATTTAATAAAAACAAACTTTGATAAAACCAGACCAATACCCCAAAATAGCCAAACTCGTAGTAATTATAGCTGTTCTTATTTCTATTTTTTGCGGTTTTTTAATCCCTAAATTGCGCTTCGATTATAATTTTGAGAGCTTTTTTCCAGATGATGCCGATAACTTGGGTTTTTACGATGCGCACCGCCAGCGTTTCGGCTCCGACAACGATTTTATACTCATAGGCATTTCGGACAAAGGGGGCATTTTTAACCCAACATTTTTGGGCAAAATAGCCGCACTCACCGACAGTTTGCAGTCCATGAGCTTGGTGCGGGAGGTGCTTTCGCCCACCAACGTGAGTAGCTATGTGCTTTCGCCACTGGGTTTTCCAGTATCCATACCTTATTTGCACCCCGATTCTGTGGCACTTTTGGCGCAAGATTCCGCCAAGGTAATGACCACCGAAACGCTGCGGGGCAATATTTTTAGTGCCACGCACCCGAGCGTAAGCATTGTGGTGCGCACCATCGGCGAGCCAAACAAAGCCCAAAGCGACAGCATAGTAAGCCAAATAAACCGTATTTTTACGCATTTTTCTTTTAGTGAAACGCACATTTCGGGCAAGGCGCAGGGGCAAGATTACTACATAAAAAAAATGACCACCGAAATGATAACGTTTACCGTTATTTCGGCACTGCTGGCGATACTGTTTTTGTACATTTCGTTTCGGTCTTTTTGGGGCGTGTGGGTGCCCATAAGCATTGTGGTACTCACAGCTGTGTGGCTCATGGGGCTGCTCATTTTGTGGGGCAAGCTGCTGAACATACTCACCATTATACTACCCGCCATACTTTTTATTGTGGGCATGAGCGATGTGGTACACATCACCGAAAAATACCTGCACGAGCTACGCAAGGGTTTACCCAAAATGGCGGCAATAAAAATTACGCTAAAAGAGGTAGGCTGGGCTACCTTCCTGACCCTAATCACCACCGCAGCGGGTTTTCTTACCCTAAACACGGCGAGCATCGAGCCAATCAGAGCCTTTGGGCTATACACTGGCTTGGGCGTACTTATTGCTTATATATTGTCGTTTACGTTTTTGCCCGCCATACTGGTGCTGTCGCCAGCGCCCTCCATTGCCGAAAAAGGCAAGGGCAACGCCGTTTTTTGGGACAATTCGCTGCGCAATTTATTTGCTTGGGTGCTGCGCTACAAAACGCCCATTTTTTGGGTTTCCATGCTGCTCATTCCGTGTTCGCTCATCGGGGTTTTTAACATAAAAATAAACAATTACCTGCTCGAAGACCTTGCTCAAAACGACCCTACAAAGCAAAACGTGCTGTTTTTCGAAGAGCATTTTGCTGGCGTGCGCCCGTTTGAGCTTTCTGTACATTTTTCGGATACCACCCAAGACTGCTGGCAACTCCAAAACCTTCAAAAGTTAGAGAAAATAGAGAACTTTTGCAAGCAAACCTACCAAGTAGGCTCGCTGCTCTCGCCCGTAACAGTGGCTAAATCGGCTTTTCAGAGCGCAAACAGCGGCAGCATAGAAAACTACCGCTTGCCCAAAAACGAAGACGAATACCAAACCATAGCTCCGCTCATAAAACAAATACGCAAGCAAAAAGCCCTAAAAGGCGTGGCAACCAAAGATGGCGCTTGGGCTCGCATAGCGGGCAGGCTCACCGACCACGGCGGCTACAAAATGCGCCAATACAACTCCAAGCTGGATAGTTTTATGGTTCGTAGTTTTAGCAAGCAACCCATAAGCCACAAACTTACGGGCGCAGCCCACCTCATAGATGTAAACAACAGCTATTTAGCCATAGATATGGTGGAGAGTTTGGCTATTTCGGTGCTTATTATTGCGCTGATTATGGGCTTGCTTTACCGCTCTTTCTCCATGATACTCATCGCACTTATACCCAACTTGCTGCCCAGTTTGGTGGTGGCGGGCATTATGGGCTATGCGGGCATAGATTTAAAAGTTTCTACCTCTATTATATTTAACATTGCCCTGGGCATTGCGGTAGATGATACGATTCACTTTTTGAGTATGCTCAAACTCGAGCTTAATAAAAATAAATCGTTGCTTTATGCCCTAAAAACCACCTATATAGCCGAGGGCAAAGCTGTAATTGTGCTGTCGTTTATACTTTGTTCGGGCTTTTTGGCACTCATTTTTTCGGATTTCAACAGCATTTATTACATGGGTTTGCTGGTGAGCATCACGCTGGCGGTTGGTCTTATTGGCGATTTGTTGCTGCTGCCTGTACTCATCGTGTTTTTTTATAAAGGAAAACCAACCAACAAAACCATTGGCGAAATAGTTGAGGTTTAAAAACTGTTTCTAACACATTACCACAAAAAACCAACACGTAGGCAAACAAAAAAATACCAATAAAACGATTAAGGTTTAAAAACCGTTTCAAACACATTGCCACAAAAAACCAACACGTAGGCAAATGAAAAAACCAATGAAATAATTGAGGTTTAAAAACTGTTTCACATACATTGCCACAAAAAACCCCCGACGAAGATAACTTCGTCGGGGGTTTAGATTGATGGTTACAACCAACTTACTTCTGAATAATGAGTTGTTTTACTGCATATTGGTTGCCGTTGTTTATCTGCACAAAATACACACCGCTTGCCAAATTGTTGGTATTCAATGCTATGTTGGCAGCCTGAATGCCTCTTTCGGTTTGCACCTGCAAGGTTTCTCCCATGGCGTTGTACAGCGTTATGGTCAGGTTGTTGGCTTCTGCGAGGTTAAAGGCGAGTGTGGTGTTGCCGCTCGTTGGGTTCGGGTACAGGCTTATGGCATTACCGAAGCCTACATCGTTGGTGGCTACTGCGCAATTGGTGCAGCGAGCAAAACAAACGGTGGCGATGGTTGCGTTGTCTTGTACGGGTACAATGTAATATCTGTTGCCAAAACCTGGCAAAGAGCAACCTGCTGGCACTACTTCCTCCGCTCCCCAAGCGTTGCCGTTTAGGTATTTGTATTCTACGGTATCTTGCACATTTAGGGTGTAGGTAACCGAGTGAACGTTGCCTGCGCCTGCCACGAGTGCGGGCGACGATGGTGTCCAGGTGTTCATATCGCCAGCCATGTGTACGCCGTTGGGGCTTACTGCGCCTTCGTTGCTCATGTTTACTTTAAACGTAACGTTGCTCACCAACTGACCACGGCGCACTTGCAAGAAGTTGGGCGCATTGGCAAAGCGAGAAAGTGT
>JAYUJN010000029.1:0-29575 GCA_043765195.1 Bacteroidota bacterium
AAACAAAAAAGAGGCTTGTCTTTTGGATTTACTGGTTTTTCATCTTGCGGAAAAAAGTAGGAACTCCCTTTGTGCTGCCATGAGTAAACTGTGCCTGCATACGCTTGTAGCAGCTCATGTCCAATTTCATGGGCTTTTAGATATGGAGTACTCATTTTGATTTTAGATATATTTTTTCTCCTAAAAAACGTCTTACACCCCCACCCTCAGGGTGCAAACATATAGTTTCTAATGTATCGCTATAAAACGAACCCGTAATAATTAATTCATGTATCCCTTCTTTAGGCTTTGTAATTATAAAATATCCATTACTATCAGTAACTGAGGAGATTTTTGGGAAAACGCCTCTAATGATTAAATCTTTAATGGGTAATTTAGTAGAATCATCTATAAAATAAGCAGAGTAATCATTGTTTTTATGCCTAATAGAGGGATGGTCTAAAATATACACAAGGCCAGTTAGCAATAATATACAAACCAATACCAAGGCAACAAAAGATATAAATAATACTTTTAGAAATTTTTTCATGCTATTTTACATTTTAAGAGCCACAATAAACCTAAAATATCACTATTAGATGCTACAATTCTTTCGTAATAACTTGAATAATCATTGTAATATTTCATTACATCTATTTCTCCAGCAGGGCAATTTTCTCCATTTATATATGGCATATAATCTTTATGGACTATGTTATTTAACCAATTTGGTATTACGGGTTTTGTGTCTTGCGGAAAAAAGTAGGAACTCCCTTTATGCTGCCATGAGTAAACAGTACCTGCATACGCTTGTAGTAACTCATGCCCAATTTCATGGGCGGCAGTTTGCATAAACTTTAGATCCTCGGCTACTGCTTCCTTGTATCCCCAACCATCACTATATTTTATATACCCTACATTATAAGCTATGCGTTGTATAATTCCATCGGGTATTTTTTCTAAAACATTGTCCATTATACTATCATCTTTGTACGAACCGCCCGTATTACCAGATCTTATTGGACTTTTATTGGTGTTGTAAATAATTGGTACGCTGTTTAGGGCTTCATTTTCGTTTTGCAAAAGCGCAGCATCTACATTTACCTGATACATAATACCATCTATCATTATGCCTTTGCCTATATTATTTTCGTTTCTACTCCAGTGTTTTTTAAATCCCTCTACTGCAAGTTTTACCAAATCTTCAAAACTTCTGTTTCGGGCTTTTAACACTGCTTTTTGTTTTGCGTCTATTACCGTTTGTGGTACATCGTCCCAAGGGCATTTGGTGATGGTTTCATCGGCACCAATCGGAATTTCTTCACATTCGCCTACGCCATTAGCACCACCGTTGGTTAGGTTTAGCCTCAATAGAATATCTACTTTTTTGAGGGGTTTGCTAATCCTAACATCGAGCCAATTTGCGTTTTCTATGGCTTTTTTAAACGCTACTTCTTGCTCAATTATTACACCTTTTTTATCCAACCTAATTACTTCAATTTGTACTTTTAGTTTGTCCAAAAACCATTTGCTATCTAAAATGCCACTGTTGTCAAATCCGTCCCATTCTATGGTGTATTTTCCTGGTTTATAATACTGCGGTTTTGTACTGTTTGTTGTTCGTTTGTCTTCGGGTAATATATTTATTTTGGGTAAAAAAACTCTGCTATAAATGCTTTGGTTTCCACTAAAAATGTGTATGTGGTATTCCAGTGCCTCTTGATTTAAAATTTCAAAATCAAAACTAAAATGACGCATACTACTGTCTTTTTTCACGGGGTTCAAAAGCCCAAACGGTGTAAAATACGCCTGCTCATTTTTTATAAACTGTACCTTTAATTGTACGCTTTCATGCACTTTTTTAAAATCCATACCCAATACTTCGCCCACAAAATTCAGCATATTAAAATGCGAAATTTCGTTGTTAAAACTACCTTGTATTTTTGAAATAGTTGTATTGTATGTCTGCCATTGAAACCCTGCAACGCTTCCTTGTAGTTTATTTTCTTTGATGTGGTTCTCCAAAAAATCACCAAACATACCACCAAATTTAAAGCTCACATCTACATTTTCGTTTTGATAAACCTCTAAAAAACAACCAATAGCATTACTTTCTACTTCAACACGTGCCTTCCGATTTTCGGCTAAAACACCCTTGGGGTAGCTGTAAAAAACGGGTATTATAAGCTCTTTACTTTGCGTAAGTTGCATTAGTTTTCTGACCACTTTTTCGGCGTTGAGTAAAATTTCGGCACCATCAAAAAAATAAAATGCTTTGCCCCTATACTCCGCTACTTTGGGTAAAAAGGTGTCGGCAAACTTTAAGCTGCTGTATGTAAACCAATCTGTTTTAAAAACTTGGTGCGGTTGGCAATTTGCCGTTAATTGTTGAAATGCTTGGTCTGTCATTGTATAAATTTAAAAAATTTATGGGCGAACTTACAACACTAACCCCGCCATAAAAACCTTAGCTAAAATTTATTAAAAAAATTATTTTACTCCACAAAGATACAATTTAACCCCAAAATTGGACATAAAATAAAAGAAATGCACGTTTTTTTTTGGGGCGGAATTAAACCAAATCGGTTTCGGTTTGTCTATAAAAGAGAACGCACCATAAAAAATGACACAAAAGGGCAAAAACGTACTTTCTGACGTAGAAATTGTGGATTTGCTGCACAAAACCGCCGATGCCGACTTGGTACTCAAAGAAATAATGCGCAGCTACCAGCGGCGGCTCTATGCGCACATACGCTACATGGTGCAAAACCACGAAGATGCCGACGATATTTTGCAAAATGTGTTTGTAAAAATTTGGAAGGCGCTACCGCAGTTCAAAGCCGAATCGCAGCTTTTTACGTGGGCTTACCGCATTGCTACAAACGAATGTATTGGTTTTTTGAACCAAAAAAAGAACCGAAAGCGGTTGGATATGCAGCATTTTTTTGTGCAAAAAACCGACACCCAAACCTATTTCAACACCGAAGAAATAGCCCAACGGTTGGAAGCCGCAGTAGAAAAATTGCCGACAAAACAAAAGCTCATTTTTGGGCTAAAATACCACCAAGATTTGCCCTACAACCAAATAGCCGAAATTTTAGACCTGAGCGAAGGCGCACTAAAAGCGAGCTACCACCACGCTGTAAAAAAAATAGAGCGTCAAATTTTAACCAGTTTAGAGCTATGAAAAACAAGATTTTGATTGAACACAAAGTACCCGAAAACTATTTTGAGACTTTGGAGGAAAAGGTTTTTTTGAAAATAAAACAGAAAAAAGCTCCGAACAGCTTTGCCATCAGGGCGTGGAAAACCACCAGTGCCGTGGCTGCCAGCGCAGCTCTGCTGGTGGCTGTTGGGTATTTTTTGCATACAAAAAACTGGGATAGCCCCCAAGCCAGCCTCGAAAACACCACGCAAACCGAACTTATGGGCTACATGGCGCAAACCGAAATGGACGATGAAACGCTGGATTTTTTGGCACAAAATACAGATACAAAAACCACATTTCTTTTTAAAGAACTGCACAACGACGAACTAAACGCATATATTTTTAACCACGAATTTAACAATTTTAACGATGAAACAGCTTTTATTATTGAGTAGTATTTTGTTTTTTGCACACGTTTTGGGTGCGCAACCACCCAAGCCTGGCGATAGAATCCGTGCGGCAAAAATCGGGTTTTTGACCCAAAAACTGCAACTTACACCACAAGAGGCGGAGCGTTTTTTTCCGATATACAACCAGTTTCAGAACGAAAAACAAGCGGCGGGCAAAGAAAAACGAGAGAAACTGCGCAGCGCAAACCTAAATAATTTTGACAACCTAAGCGACAAAGATGCTACGGAACTCGCCGACGGATTTATGGACGTGCGCCGTGAGGAACTGATGATTGAGGAGCGTTACCACAAGGAGTTTAAGCGTGTGCTGCCGCCCAAAAAAGTGCTTAAATTGTATGTGGCGGAAAGGGAATTTAACATGGAGGTGTTGAAAAAAATTAAGGAGCGCAGACCCTAAGTTTTATCGTTGTTTAAACGTGGTTTTTTAGGTAAATTTTTGTATTTTTGTCCTTTAAAATAAAAAATACTTGAAAAAAATACTGGTAGCCAACCGTGGCGAAATAGCCATAAGGGTGATGCGCACGGCGCACGAACTGGGCATAAAAACGGTGGCGGTGTACTCTACCGCCGACCGCAACGCCCTGCACACACGCTACGCCCACGAGGCGGTACACATAGGCGAGGCGGCAGCCAAAAGTTCGTATTTGAGCATCGAAAAAATAATAGCCGCTTGCAAGCAAACTGGTGCCGATGCGGTACACCCTGGCTATGGTTTTTTGAGCGAAAACGCCGACTTTGCCGATGCGCTGGCAGCCGAAAACATTGTACTTATTGGACCTTCGGCGCAAAGTATGCGGCTTATGGGCAACAAACTGAGCGCAAAAGAAGCCGTAAAAAACCACAACATACCCATGGTGCCTGGCACGGAGGGCGCTATTGACGACGTAGCCGAAGCCAAGAAAATATCGGCGGAAATCGGTTTTCCGATACTGATAAAAGCCGCCGCAGGCGGCGGCGGCAAAGGTATGCGCATTGTAGAAAACCCACAGGAATTTGAAGAGCAAATGCAGCTCGCCGTAAGCGAAGCCATATCAGCGTTTGGCGATGGTGCGGTATTTATAGAAAAATACATAGGCAGCCCACGCCACATCGAAATACAAATAATGGGCGATACCCACGGCAACATTGTGTATTTGTTTGAGCGGGAATGCAGCATACAACGCCGCCACCAAAAAGTGATAGAGGAAGCGCCGAGCAGCCTACTCACGCCCGAAACCCGCAAAAAAATGGGCGAGGCAGCCGTGCGGGTAGCCCAAGCCTGCCAGTACGTGGGCGCAGGCACGGTGGAGTTTTTGGCGGACGACGACCAAAATTTTTATTTTTTGGAAATGAACACACGCCTGCAAGTAGAACACCCAGTAACCGAACTCATTACGGGCATCGACCTTGTAAAAGAACAAATAAACGTAGCCATGGGCAAGCCACTGAGCTTTGCACAAAACGACCTAAAAATACAGGCACACGCCGTGGAATTGCGCATTTACGCCGAAGACCCGTGCAATAATTTTTTGCCCGACATAGGCACGCTGCACACCTACACCCGCCCCCAAGGCATAGGCGTGCGCATCGACGACGGCTACGAGCAAGGCATGACCATACCCATATACTACGACCCCATGATAGCCAAACTCATCACTTACGGCAAAGATAGGCAAGAAGCCATCAGCCGAATGGTGCGTGCCATCGACGAATTTGAGATTTCGGGCGTAGCCAATACCCTGGCTTTTGGTAAATTTGCGATGCAGCACCCAGCCTTTGTAAGCGGCAACTTCGATACCAATTTTATACAAAAATACTTTACCCCAGAGGCTCTAAACACCCCAAAAACTGAGATAGAAGCCACTTTGGCAGCCATTGTAGCCACCCAAGTAATGGCACAAAAAAGCCCAATGCACGCACAAAATAACAGCGCACAAACGACCCAAAAAAGCAACTGGAAACAAAATACAAGCCGATGAAATACGACATAATAGTAATAGGCGCAGGCATAGTAGGCTTGGCTACAGCCCTAAAAATACTGGAACAAAACCCCAAACTACGCATCGCCATACTCGAAAAAGAAGCCTCCATAGCCAAACACCAAACGGGCAACAACAGCGGCGTAATTCACTCGGGGATATACTACAAACCCAACAGCCTAAAAGCCATTAACTGCATAAAAGGCTACCACCAGCTCATTGCCTTTTGCGATAAAAACGAAATAAGCTACGACCTCTGCGGCAAAATAATAGTGGCTACCCACGCCAGCGAAATACCTGCACTAAAAACGATTTTGGAGCGAGGAATGCAAAACGGGCTAACGGGCATACAAAACCTAAACGCCACCCAAATGCGTGATATAGAGCCACATATAACTGGCGTAGCGGGACTGCGTGTACCCCAAACGGGCATTGTGGACTATAAAAAAATAGCCGAAAAATACGCCGAGTTAGCTCAAAACTTGGGCGCACGCATCTTTTTTAACCAAAAACTGGATAAGGTTGTAGAAAAAACAGACGGTTTAGAACTCATTACCCAAGACCAAACGCTGGAAACAAAAATGCTGATAAACTGCGCTGGGCTGCACTGCGATAGGGTGGCTGGGCTTACCACACCCAAACTGAACATACGCATTTTGCCGTTTAGGGGCGAATATTATACGCTAAAACCAGAAAAGGAATACTTGGTAAAAAACCTGATTTACCCCGTACCCGACGCTAATTTTCCGTTTTTGGGCGTGCATTTTACCCGAATGATAGGCGGCGGCGTAGAAGCCGGACCCAACGCCGTGCTGGCATACGCCCGTGAGGGCTACAAAAAAACGGACGTAAACCTCAAAGATTTGTTCGAAACCGTTACGTGGTCGGGGTTTCATGTGGTAGCCGCAAAATACTGGCGCACGGGTTTGGGCGAGTTTTATAGGTCTTACTCCAAGGCGGCATTTACCAAAGCATTGCAGCGGCTACTGCCCGAAATAACCCAAAACGACCTAGTGGTGGGCGGTGCGGGCGTGCGGGCGCAAGCCTGCGACCGCAGCGGCGGGTTGCTCGACGATTTTAGCATTGTACGCACAAAAAACCAAGTACACGTACTTAATGCGCCCTCGCCAGCGGCTACCTCATCGCTAAGTATCGGCGAAACGATAGCCGAAATGGCACTAAATGGCTGAACCTAAATCTGTTTCTCTACCAAATACGTGTTGCGCTCGTGCGAGTTGCGGGCTACAAGCTCCGCCAAAAAACCCGCCAAAAACAACTGCGTACCCAGCACCATAGCCGTGAGGGCTATGTAAAACTGCGGCTGGTCGGTAATCAGTCGGGCAGGCAGGTGCGCATACAAACAGTAGGCTTTGTGTATGCCCATGTACGCCGCCGCCCCCAGCCCCACCACAAACATAAGCACGCCCACGCCACCAAAAAAGTGCATGGGTCGCTTGCCAAACTTACTGATAAACGCAATGGAGAGCAAATCCAAAAAACCATACAAAAAACGCTCCCAACCAAACTTGGTAGTGCCGTACTTGCGTGCCTGATGCTGCACTATTTGCTCATCTATCTTAGAAAAACCCGCTCTTTTGGCTATAAATGGTATGTAACGGTGCATTTCGCCATAAACCTCTATGCCTTTTACTACTTGGCTGCGGTAGGCTTTTAGCCCACAATTAAAATCGTGTAGGTTGTATATGCCGCTCATTTGCTGGGTAGCCCAGTTAAATATTTTTGTGGGTATGGTTTTGGTGAGGGGGTCGTAGCGCTTCTTTTTCCAGCCCGAAAGCACATCTAAATTTTCAGAAACGATGCGGTGGTAGAGCGTAGGTATTTCGTCGGGGCTGTCTTGCAGGTCGGCATCCATGGTTATTACCACTTCGCCTTGGGCAGCCTCAAATCCTTTTTGCAAAGCGGCAGATTTGCCATAGTTTCGCCTAAATTTTATGCCTTTTACACAGTCATTTTGGATTTTTAATGCCTCAATTGTTTGCCAAGAGGCATCGGTGCTACCGTCATCTATAAAAATGATTTCGTAGCTAAACTGATTTTTTTGCATCACGGAGGCTATCCAAGTATGTAGCTCGGGCAGCGATTCGGCTTCGTTGAATAAGGGTATTACGACGGAAATTTGCATTTGCAAGTGAGGAGTATTGTGTTTGTATCTGTTTTTAAAAAAACCAATTTTGGGTACCATCGGGCGCATTTACCCGAATAAAGCTGCGCTTACTTGCCAAAAGCCCAGGTTAAAAACTGGGGCATTGCCACCGCCCAAGTGGCTGGCTCGTGCTTGCCATTTTTTATTTCGGTGTAATAAATGTCGTAAAAAGCCCGATAGCCCTTTTTTACCAGCGTGGTTATCATGTCCAAGGTGTCGTCTATGCTGTCTATGATGCCGTTTTGGTTGCGGTCTTCGGTTTCGTCGTGGCTGCCCGTTTGAAACCAAAATTTGAGCTTCGGCAGCGACTCGTAGCCCTCCACCATGTTGTGTGCAATGCGGTGGGTGTCGTCGTAGCCCTCGTGGTATGCCTTGCTGCGCCACCAAAATGCACCCGAAAAAACGCCTATTTTCGAAAAATTTTGGGCGTGGTTCCACCCAATATCAAAGGCAGAAAGCCCGCCCAGCGAGTAGCCAGCAATGGCATTGCCTACTTTGTTGGCTCTGTATTTGTAAAATATATAGGGCAGCAGCTCCGTGGTGAGAAAGGCGGTGTAGTCGGCGGCTCGGCTGCCACGGTCTTTGTAGTCGGGCTGGTTGGCTACGCCGTATTCCAGCAATCGGTCGTGGTTGGCATACACGCCCACCACTATTATTTCGCACATTTGCCCTTTTGCCGTGAGTTTTTCAAGGGTGTCTTTGAGCTGCACGGCGGTGCTGTCTTGCCCGTCGTTGAGCAGCAGCAAAGGGTAGTTTTGGCGGGTAGTTTCGTAGCCAGGGGGCAAAAAAACGTCTATATCCACCTTTCTATTCAAGATATTAGAATACACATCGCTTATTTTTTCGAGCTTGTATGGCTGCACACGTTCGCCCGAGAGCAAGCTAAAGTATTTGTTTTGGCGAAGCATATTGTGTTTTTAGGTTAAGGACGTAAAGATATAAAAAATATGGAAGATTGTCGTTTTTTTGTGTTTTGCGCCCAAGGCAGCCAAAGCGAGAGACAAAATGGTAAAACTTGTTTTATCTTTGTTGTAAAAAACAACTGCATGATACAAATAGAAAACTTTAAGGCAGGCTACCCAATTAGAAGTGATGGTTACAAGTACTTTATGCCCGAATTGATAAATACTGACTGGATTTGGGCAGATACCAAAATAAATAAATTGTTAGAAAACGCCTCGTTACAGCTTGGTGAGCTTAACTCTTACGCCAAGTTAGTACCCAATATCGATTTATTTATTCACTTGCACATTACCAAAGAAGCCGTGGTATCGAGCAAAATAGAAGGCACTCAAACGCATTTTGATGAGGCATTTATACAAAAAGAGAATATAAACCCTGAGAGGAAAGACGATTGGCAAGAAGTACAAAATTACACACAAGCCTTAAATGAAGCGGTGGAGCTATTAAATACACTACCCATTTCATCGAGGCTTTTACTAAAAACGCATGAAATATTGATGCAGGGCGTAAGAGGCGAAAAAAAAACACCTGGCGAATATCGCAGAAGTCAAAACTGGATTGGAGGCAACAGCCTTGGCGATGCAGTATTTATTCCACCACACCACGAGCATCTGAATACATTGATTGGCGACCTCGAAAATTTTATTCACAATGAAACAATAGACACTCCGCTACTGATAAAAGCCGCCATTATCCACTACCAATTTGAAACAATACACCCTTTTTTAGATGGAAATGGCAGGATAGGTAGGCTTTTGATAACGCTATTTTTGATAGAAAAACAAGCACTCTCCAAGCCATTGCTATACTTATCGAGTTATTTCGAAAAAAATAAGAACCTATATTACGACAACCTCACCAGAGTACGCACCCACAATGATATGCTACAATGGATAAAATATTTTTTGGTGGGCATAGCCCAAACTGCTAGCCAAGCCGTAAAAACATTGAGCAATATCATTGAACTTAAATCGAAAACAGAAAAACTAATACAAAATGAATTTGGGAAACAAATAAAAACAGGGTTAACATTGCACAATTATTTGCTAAAACAACCAGTAGTAACAATAAAAGAGGTACAAGAAATTTGTAAACTAAGCCCAAAATATGCTGGGGAGCTTGTAAAGATTTTTGAAGAAAAAAATATTTTGACCGAACTTACGGGACAATTTAGAAACCGAATATTTATATATGAGCAATATCTTAATTTGTTTGAAAATGTATAATAATAACATTTCACGGTTAAAAAAGGGATAAAAGCAATTCTTATTTTCCTTTTAAGGCTCGAAAGGAAAATAAAGGAAATCTTATTTTCCTTTCGAGCCTTTTTTTTCTTATTTTTCTTTATTTTTCTTTCGAGGTAAAATTTTAACAACCAACAGATTATACCAAATATCAAGCGAAGCCAAATTTAGTTACCTTCGCCAACATTAAAAAATGACTCATAAACGTTTGGTATCTGCATTCGGTGAATATAAAATCACAAGAATTAAATATAGCCCAAAAAACATTATCCATCTTAAATCCTGTGCCAAAAAAAACAAACGAACGACGAAATATTTCCGTATTAAAAAAAAGTTATAAAAATTACGGTAGTTTACTTACCTTTATATCCTAAAACCTTTTGTATAAAAATTGTATCAAATACAGATGAAAAGCAACCTTAAAATGATTTTTGCACTCACAATAACCCTTTTTGTGATGCAACCCCTTGCCAAAGCGCAACTAAAAGCCATCGTAGAAGCCGACCAAGCCTACAAACTCGAGAGCTATATGCAAGCGGCAGAGCTATACAAAAAAAATATTGGCAAGGTAAAAGGCGACAAAAACCCTGTGAATGTAAAAATTGGGGATTGCTATCGCTTGGCTGCCGAACCCACCCGAGCCGCCGATTACTACCTAAAAGCCCTGCAAGGCGGCTACAACGCCGATGCCAATTTCTTCTTGAACTACGCCGATGTGCTTCGCCAAAGCGAAAAATTTGATGAAGCCGTGCAGCAATACACCAACTACCTCGGTTTGATGCCTGGCAATGCCTACGCCAACGCCCAAATAAAGGACTGCACCCAATCGAAAGCCTGGGCTGCCGCCCGCACAAGGTTTGTGGTGAGCAACAAACGTGAGTTCAACACCAAAAACTCGGACTTCGGCTTGGCACTGTACAAGCAAAATGGCGTGGTTTTTACGTCGGCAAGAGACGAATCGAAGGGCAAAAAAGCCTATATGCGCACCAACGAAAAGTACGTAGATTTGTACGAAACTTTTATAGACAAAAAAGGCAAATGGAGCGCCGCCGCTCCGCTGGCTGGCGACATAAACACCAACTACAACGACGGTGCGTGCTGCTTTAACAAAAACGGTACGCTCATGTACTTTACACGCTGCGACGGCAAAAAAGGCGGTTGCAAGCTCTATGTAGCCCGAAAAGAAGGCGCAAACTGGGGCAACCCCGAACTCATTTCGCTCTTCGGCGACAGCATTACCGTAGGGCAGCCCGCCCTCAGCCCCAACGAAAAACTACTCTATTTTAGTGCCGACAAAGCCCCCCAAGGCTACGGCGGACGTGACATTTGGCTTACTACCAAGGAGGGAAGCTCGTGGAGCGAACCCATAAACTTGGGCGAAAACGTGAATACGGCAAAAGACGAAATGTTTCCGTCGCTGAACAAAGAGCAGCTTTACTTTTCGTCGAACGGACACAGCGGCATGGGCGGGCTGGATATATACGAAAGCACTGGCACAGGCTCGAACTGGAACAAACCCCGCAACCTGCGTGCGCCGCTGAACTCGGGTGCGGACGATTTTGCGTACATTACAAACGTGAAAAAGAACAAGGGATTTTTAAGCTCAAACCGCTCGGGCGGCAGGGGCAACGACGACATTTACGAATGGGAGCTGCTGCCGCTAAACTTTACGCTTTCGGGCGTAGTACGGGACGAAGTAACCCAAAAACCACTCGAAAATGCGGCTGTAAAACTCGTTTTGCCAGATAGCACCTACCTCGAGGCACTTACCGACAAACAAGGCAACTACAAATTTGAAAAAGGCATTATTACCGAAAACAACGACTATAAGTTTTTGGTAAACAAAAAACAGTACTTCGGCTCTTCCGAAAAAAGCCTAACCACGCAAGGACTGGAACTCGCCGAAGATTTTTCGGTGGATATTTTTCTAAAACCAATACCAGTAGAAGAAATTCCGCTCGCCGACATACTCTACGACCTAAACAGCGACCAACTAAAATCGGAGTCATTTCCATCATTGGATAGGCTGATAAAACTACTAAAAGACTCGCCCGACCTAAAAGTGGGCTTGTACTCGCACACCGACGCACGTGGTAGCGATGCCTTTAACCTCGAGCTATCGCAGCGCAGGGCGCAATCGGCGGTGAACTACCTAACCTCGAAAGGCATAGAAAAAGAACGCTTGGAAGGCAAAGGACTGGGCGAAACCCAACTGCTAAACAACTGCGGAAACGACGTAATATGCGACGAAGCCGCACACGCCATAAACCGCCGCACTACTTTCAAGGTACTATCGGGCGACTTTAAGGGCAAAATTATTTATAAACGAGCCTCGGGTTTGCAAGAAGAAGAAAAAACAATTTTGGACTAAGTTCAGAAAAAAAAGCCAAAACTGCCTACACACATTTATTTAGCAATGTATGTAGGCGGTTTTTTTTGTGGCAAAGGCGCATATTTCGTGTACTTAACAAGCGGTTTTAGTTATATAAAGCACCTAATTTTTTAATTATTTGCAGTAGCTTTTTGTCCCAAAATAGAGTTTTTCGGTGTTTTAGTACCATTTTTGACTGTTTTAGTACCTTGCAGCCCAAAATGTCGGGTATTTTGCAAGTATGCGCATTGGGGCTATGTATTTTTATGGGCAATACTAAACATTGTAATAAAAAGACAAAATCCCAACTTTTGCGCTGCATATTCAATTGTAAATTAGCAGTTCAGAAACAAAATGCTCAATACCAAATACTTGGTATAATTTTTGTCAAACAAAACCGAAACACAGCCCAGCCCGTTTATTTACATTTACACACCATGAATAAATTTTTTATTACCACCGCTTTATTTTTATTTAGCCTAAATTCGTATGCCCAGCAATACGGCAACGAATGGATAAATTTTAACCAAACTTACTTTAAAATAAAAGTAATAGACAAAGGAATATACAGGCTCAGTAGCTCCGATTTGGCGAATGCGGGCATTCCGATTGCAGGCATTAACCCAAAAAACCTACAAATATTTAACAAGGGCGTGGAGCAGCACATTTATGTGAGCGGCGAAGCCGACAACAGCATAGATGCGGCGGATTATGTGGAGTTTTGGGGCAAACCCAACGACGGCACGCTGGATAGCACTTGGTACATTACCCAAAACAGCTACCCGCACTCGTACACCAGTTTATACACGGATACAAATGTGTATTATTTAACTTGGTCAAGTGTGGCTTCTGCCAAGCGTTTTGGTGAGGTAAATGGCACAAGTGTAAGCGGAACGCCCGAAAATTATTTTATAGACGAAAAACTACAAGTATATAACAATACCTACCACCAAGGTTTGGCGATTACTACGCAGGCTTTCTTTTCGGATTTTACGATGGGCGAAGGGTTTTTTAGCAGCGCATACACACGCTCGAGCAGTACCAACCTGAGCCTTGTAACCGAAATGCCCTACACGGGCGCAGCGCCAGCGCCGAGCATAGAGGTAATGGGTTTTGGTGAGAGCGACGATGCCACGGCACTTTACATTTCGCCGCTAAACCACCACGTAACGTTGGGCATAGGGCAAACGGCAGCAACCATACAACCATTTGCCGACCTTAAATTTTCAGGGTACAACCGTTTTTCGGCAATAAACAGCAATTTGAACATAGGCAACATAGGCAATGGCACTACCCAAGTAAATATAAGCGTGCCAAACGACATGAACCTACAAAAAGACAACAACGCAATAGCTTATATTAAATTAAAATACCCACGCCAGCCCGACCTGTCGGGCGGCAGCGTTATAAATCCGTTTACACTGGTGGGCAGCGCAGGCAGTAGCTTTTTGAAAGTACAAAACTTTGGTAAAAGCGAGCCAATTTTATACGATTTTACGAACAAAAAACGCATTGTGGGCGCAAAAAATGGCAGTGCCGCCGAAATGATGGTAGCCAACGGAGGTAGCACAAAACGCCTTTATCTTTTCGATAAAACCGATGCCCGCAGTGCCACACTTAGCCCCGTGAGTTTTGTAAATATAAACCCCGCAAGCAACTACCAATACCTAATAGTAACGCACGGCAAACTGCTGCCTGCTGCTACCAACTACAAAAACTACCGCCAATCGGCTGCGGGTGGCAGTTACAGCACGCTGTTGGTTACCACACAGCAGCTATACGACCAGTTTAGCTACGGCACACAAAACCCAGCGGCTATCCGCAATTTTGCCAAATACATGATAGACGGCGCAGCGCAAGACCCCAAATTTTTGCTCCTGGCAGGCAAAGCATACAACGTACGGCTGGTAAAAAACAGCAAACTCAACGACAACCTCGTACCCACAGTAGGCGACCTTGCCAGCGACAACCTGCTTACCTACAACCTAACTGGCAACAGCTACGCACCCGCCATAGCCACAGGGCGCATAGATGCCCGCAGCAATGCAGATTTGCAAGCCTATTTAAACAAAGTACAAGTATATGAAAGCCGCCCAGGCAACGATGCCACTTGGCAAAAAGACGTGCTTCAAATTTCGGGTGGAACTACGAGCAGCGAAAAATCGAGGTTTGATAGCTACCTAAACCTATTTGAGGGCAACTTGGCAAAAGCAGGCTTGGGCGCAAATGCAGTATCGGTAGGTACGAACTTTGAAGCAGCTACGACCACGGATATAAAACAATTTACGATAAACGAAATTGCAAAAGGCAAACTCATTTTGGACTATTATGGACACGGAACTTTCGGTGGTTTAACGCCCGACCTTGGTGCTGCCTCCGACTACCCCGATGCCTCCACCAACGGAAAGTTTCCATTTATGTACATCAGCGGCTGCAACGTAGGCGATAGCTACATAGCCGCACGTGGCTTTGCCGAAGAGTTTACCTTAGAACCAAACAAAGGCGCAATAGCCATTTTGGCACAATCGAGCTGGGGTTTTGAGAGCTACCTAAAAAACTTGGGCGACATATTTAGCCGCCGAATAGCCGCCGACAACTATGGCGGAACCTTGGGCGATGTAATGAAAAATACGCTTACCGAATACGTAACCAGCAGTGATTTAAACCTCATTCACGCACAACAATACACCCTGCACGGCGACCCTGCCATAAAACTTGCCTCTTATGCGCAAGCCGACCTAAAACTGCAAAGTGTTTCGTTGCTACCCCACAACACGCAAGCCGATACGCTGGTACTGTCGTTGGACATAGACAACTTTGGCAAAGGATACGGCGATAGCATCAGCGTAGCCGTAAGCCGCACGCTACCAAATGGAACTGTAATAAATTATCCGTTCAAAAAAATACTTGCACCCACAAATGCCGAAAAAGTAAACTACACCATCGTAGAAGAAGTACTCTACAACACCGCTGGCAACAACCAGTTTAGCGTGCTAATAGATGCCCAAAATGTGGTAAGCGAAAGCAACGAAACCAACAACTCATTTGTGTTTAATGCCAACGTGAGAGGCAGTAGCTTGGTGGCGGTTTCGCCCCAAAAATACAGCATTGTGGGTAGCCAGAGCGTGGCTCTAATGGTACAAAACACCAATTTGTTGAGCAACAACGAAGGCTATGTATTTGAAATAGATACGCTGCCTACCTTCAATAGCCCTTACACCAACAGCCTAAATGTAAATAGTGCTGGTTCTTTGGTAAGTACCGCAGCAATAAATTTGCCCTTTGACCAAAAAGTGTATTACTGGCGTGCAAGGCTATCAAACAGCACGGTTTGGGACGTAAGTAGCTCATTTATACGCAAACAAGGCACAGGAACTGGCTGGTCGCAGGCGCATACGGGGCAATACAGCAACAATACGTATGACCAAATAACCTACAACAGCAGCGGACCGGCACTCACTTTTTCTGAAAACTTAGCCAACATTACCGCTCGTGCCGACGGATACGCCTCATCAAATAGCTCCTATATGGCACTTCGTCAGAACAGAGCCTTGCTCACAGGCGGCAACGATTGCGGTGCCAACTTAAACATATCGGTATTTACCTCCAATTCATTAAAACCCACAAAATACACGGATTGTACTGGAAACTTGGCATCTACCCTTCGCCTAAATTTGAGCAATGCCGCCGACATAGCTCGCTTAGAAATGCTACTCGATACCCTGCCCGTAGGTAGCTACATAGCCGTGCAAACCTTAGCAGACGGCGCAAAATATTTACAGAACGGTACTTTACCCGCAAAATTCGCCAATTTTGTAGCAAATCCACTGTTTTTGGGGCAAAACCCAAATATAAATACACCTTATGTACTCATTGCCCAAAAAGGAAACTTAGGCTTTGCGGTACAAGATACAGCCCAAAGCATGAGCGTAGCCAGCGACCGTTTGGCAAGCGTGGGCGCATCTATAAAAGGCGTGTGGAGCTCGGGTAGCATTATATCCGAGGTAATAGGCGCAGCACAAAACTGGACTTCGTTGGACTTTTCTTTTGCAAACACAGGCGCTGACGTAGCCAAAGTAGATGTAATAGGCATAGATATGTTCGGACAAGAAACCGTACTGTTCCGTGACCTAACCAACGGCTCTACCTCGCTATCCAGCGTAAGTGCGGCTACCTATCCATACCTAAAACTTAGGGCAAGCGTAAGCGATGCCACCAACCGCACGCCGCCACAACTAAAATACTGGCAGGTACTCTACGAACCAATACCCGAAACAAGCATAGTGATAGACGCAAGTTTTGAGATGAACGGCAGGATAGATAGCATACGCCAAGGCGACAGCCTAAAAGTGGTGTTTAAATTTAAAAACACCAGCAATACAGCCACCGACCCGCTAAATGCCAAGTTTATAATAACCAAAAATGACGGCACAAAAGTAACAGCCAAATTAGAAAACCTATCTGGTTTTGCACCCAACGAAGAGCGCATACTTAGTATGCAATACCCAACCTTGGGCTTTGGCGGGCGCAATGCGCTATCGGTAGATGTGCTGCCCAGCAACTTGCAAAGGGAGCTTATTTTGCCCAACAATGAGTTTGACATAGCCTATTTGGTCGAGTCCAGGTTTTATAACCCAACGCCCGTAACGCTCTCCAAATTTGAAGCCAAACTCAATAAAAACGGCGACCAAGCCCTACTACACTGGGTTACGGTATCGGAAATAAACAACGACTATTTTGAAATAGAACGCCGCCTACAAACCGAGTCGGGTTATAAAAAAATAGGCAAAACCAAAGGCGCAGGCAACACCCAAACCAAAACCGACTATAATTTTATAGACGATTTGACCGAAGTGAAAAATGGCAAGGTATTTTATCGCCTAAAACAATACGACTACGACGGTAGGTTTGAGTACTCGGCAGAACGCTCGGTGGACATAGACAAACACCTGCTAAACTACGTACACCTGTACCCCAACCCAAGTAAAAACAACATTAACATAGAAATACAGGTGCGCAACACCTCTATACTGCCTATAATACAAATAACCGACCTGCTGGGCAAACCCATAAACAATGCCATAACCCTAAGCACGCTCACCGAAGGTAGCAATGTTATTAACATTCCGCTCGAAAACCTACCAAGCGGCTTGTATTATATGCACATTATTTTGGACGACGACTCGATAAACCACCCGTTCATCATTACCAAATAAACAACAACAGAGCATTAAGCCCTTACCCAATTAATTTTGAGTAAGGGCTTTTTATTGTTTATCTTTGCGGTTTACCACCAAAATTAATGTATTTTTTACTCATAAAAACCTATGGTCTGCTGCTCAAAATAGCCGCATTGTTTTACCCCAAGGCTGCATTGTGGGTAAACGGACGCAAAAATTGGCGTGAAACCCTGCTGCTCAAAACACAAAAACTGGCTGCAAACGAACACCGTTTTTGGGTACACGCAGCTTCGTTGGGTGAGTTTGAGCAAGGGCTGCCAGTGATACAGGGCTTAAAAAAACAATACCCAAACTGCCAAATAATACTGAGTTTTTTTTCGCCATCGGGCTTCGAAGCCAAAAAAAACGACCCCATCGCAGATTTGGTTTGCTACCTGCCCTTGGATACACCCAAAAACGCCCAAGATTTTATCGAATTAATAAGCCCGACCGCCGCTTTTTTTATAAAATACGAACTTTGGGCTTGCCATTTTGCCGAACTCAAAAACAAAAACATACCGCTCGTTTTATTTTCGGCTATTTTCAATGAAAACAAATGGCTTTTTAGTCCTTTGTTCAGTGCCTTTACCAAAAAAACGCTAAGCCTCGCCACAAAAATTTTGGTTCAAGATAATGAATCGGTGGAAATACTGGGCAAATTGGGGATTTTGCACGTAAGGCAATGCCCCGATACCCGCTTCGACCGTGTGTGCGAGGTGGCAAATACCAGCTTTGAACACGCTTTTATTGAGCAGTTTATAAAAAATAAAACTGTAATAGTGGCGGGCAGCACCTGGCAGCCCGACGAAGAACTGCTCTACAAAACAATGCAAAAACTACCCGAAAACTTTGTGCTAATTGTAGCACCGCACGAAATTGATGGTTTGCATATAAGCAATTTACAAAAAAATGCGCCCTACAAAGCCATACTTTTATCCGAAAACGAGCTTGCGCCCGATGCCCGAATTTTAATCGTAAACTCTGTGGGTTTGCTGCGCTATTTGTATCGTTTTGGAAAATACGCATACATAGGCGGCGGTTTTGGGGCGGGCATTCACAACACATTGGAAGCGGCGGCTTATGGCAAGCCCGTTTTTTTTGGACCTAAAAATCAGAACTTTAACGAAGCGCAAAAGCTCAAAAAAATACACCAACCCTCCGAGATAAAAAACTCGGCGGACTTATGCCAAGCAATTTTGGAGCTGGAGGGCAACTCGGAGCTTTACACACAAACTGCTGCCGACATTTTGGCGTTTACACGCCAAAATGTCGGCGGAACTCAACAAGTAATTGAGGTATTTAAAAATATTTAGCTTAAATTTTTCAGAGCCACACGCAAGTTTTGGCAGGCGGCTTGCACATCTTCGAGGCTGCACGTACCCACCGAGAGCCTGTACCAGCTCGAGTCTTTGTCGGCACCAAAGGCATAAAACGGCATGATAGCCAGCCCGGCTTCGTCCAGCAAATACTTGGTAATGTCGGCGGTATTTGCCAGCGTGTAGCCACTTGGCGTGGTTTTTCCCACCAAACGAAACTGCACCGTGAGGTAAAGAGCCGCTTGGGGTGCTACCACATCTACCAAAAAACCCGCCGCTTTTAGCTGCACAAACTCCTGATAAAAGCCGTTTAAACGCAACTCCAACTCGTTTTTAATCCATGCCAAATAGTCGTCGGTGGCTTTGTGGTCGTTCAAAAAGCTGGCTGTGGCGAGCTGCTCCGCCTTGGGAGCCCACGCCCCCATGTGCGACAAAATACTTTTCATTTTGGCTATAATATCGCTCGGTCCAAAAGTCCAGCCCACACGCACGCCCGTAGCCGCAAAAGCCTTCGAAATACCATCTACAAAAATGGTGTAGGGGCGCATTTCGGGCAAAAGTGCCACAGGGTTGTAATGCACCGTGTCGCCGTAGGTCAATGCCCAATAAATTTGGTCGTAGAGCAAATACAGCGGCTTTTGGTCGGGGCTGCGGCGTTTGTTTTCGTCTATTACAAGCTGGCAAATGTCCAAAAGTTGTTGTTTTTCAAACACCGTTCCCGTGGGGTTTAGTGGCGAACAAAGCGCCAAAAGCGTAGCGCCCTCGAGGTGTGGCGCAATCATTTGGGCGGTGGGCATAAAATTTTGCTCGGGCAGGGTTTCTACCTCCACCTTTTGCGCCCCAAATAAGTGCGCATAATGGTTGTTGTTCCACGATGGCGTAGGAAAAACCACCTTATCGCCCGCATCTAACAAGGTAGCAAATGTGGCATAAATAATGGGGCGAGACCCCGAACTAATCAAATAATCGTTGGGCGAGTAACTCAAATTTTGCTTGCGCTCCACAAAATCGGCTGCGGCTTCCCGCAGCACCTGCATACCGTTGGCTTCGGGGTAGTTGGTTTTATTTTGGGCATAAAAATGGTTAATCTCCGTTTTTAGCAGCTCTGGTATCGGAAAATATTGCGGGTTAAAATCCCCGATTGTAAAATTATAAATTTTTGCGCCAGCCGCTATTCTTTGGTTTATTTCGCCAGCAAGGCGTATAATTTCCGACCCAATTAAGGTGTCAGCCATTTTAGAAACTCTCATTTTCGGTTTTGGTTAAGGTAAACAGCGTTGTTTTAGGGTTGTTTGGTGGCTACGCCTTTTACATAATCCGCACCAAAAGGATTAAAATTATTGACATTGTAAGCATAAACAAGCACAGTTCCGCCGTCTTTTATGGTACAAATAAAATTTGTTCCGTTAAAGCACCCGTCTTTTGAGCCAGTAATTACCATAGAAGTTTTGCTGGCGGTGGCATACACTTCGGAGCAGGTATTATAATTTTGGAGCAGCAGTTTATCCTTCGATATTTTGCTTATCACAAAACCGTTTTGGCTCACCGATTGGGCAAGCGTGCCATCTTGGTTGTAGGTATAAGTGGTATCTCGGGCTACAAAATTGCCCAAAACTTGGTCGGCTGAATAAACGCAAGAGCCATCGTCGAGGGTGGCTTTGGCATCGTAGGTCAAAGAGCTGGGGTCGGTGCAGCCTTTTCGGGTACAGCCAGCGGCGAAAAAACACAAGCAAAGTATGCACAAAAATGCGGGTTTCAGGTTCATTTTATCGTGTAAAATTTAGTTCTGGGTATTTTATTACCAAGCTATCTATATGTCCCTCGGCGATGGACGAATAGCGAAAAGTGGGCGAGCTTTGCGGGTAAGTAGCCTTGGATTGCTCGAGGCTGAGGTTGGGATAGGTATAACGGCTGGCGAAAATACCCAGCCCATTTACCAGCGTGCTGTACGTAGGTTTTACCTGCACCACGGTACTCGAGGGGCTGTTTACTTCTATGTAATTGGATAAATTTTGGTCGCCCGAAGAAAAAATGAACTCCACGCCCACAAATGTGCGCCCCACCGCAGGGTCGGGTACTATTTGCACGTGCAATGCCTGAAATAGCTGCCTGCCGTACACCGATAGGGTGTATTCTTGGTAGCCTTCGGTGTTTTTATAGGTGCTGGTTTGGGTCAGCTTGGTGGTAACAAAGCGTTTTCCGAGCAATGCGCCGTCGCTTTTACGAAAATCGTAGTAGTGTACTCGGGCAGATACCTCGTAAATTTTGCCATTTTTGGGCGAATAAAAGTCTATTTGCGAACCCGTGGGATTACTCCAATTGAGCAAAGTAGTAGCCAGCGGGCGGCGCATAAACGTACCATCTACGATTTGGGTCGTTCCCGTTACCACATTGCCCGAGGGCGGTGTAACCACTAATTTGTAGGTGGCATCGGGGTTTAGTATCGCCGAAAAACTGTACAACACTTGGTTGGGTGCTGCAAAAATGCCCGTATCTTTGGGTACACTTGTATTGGGTGTGGCTACAAAACTGCGGGCTACATTGTTGTTTATTACCTCATTTACAACCACTTGCACATTTCGGTAGTACAGCGAATCTTCTATTTTGGCGATGGTAAGTGCGCTGGTATTTTTATCCAAAAAGGCTTTGCCTATGCGCAGGTAGTGCGTGGTATCGTTTCTTTCGAGCAGGGCTACCACGGTCGTAAACTCCTTCCAATTGTCGGTTACATCAAAGGTATTGTCGCAGGCTGTGCTGGTGTAAGCCAAAAGCAAATAAATCAGGTATTTTTTCATTTTAAGTGCGTGTGCCGTGCAATGTATTGAATATGTGTTTGTGTACAAAATTACGGATTTTGGGCGAATTTTCGCTCGAAATACTTTTTATTTTTATTACGTAAAAAAGCTGGATAACGATGGTTTGGGCTGTGCCTAAATTAAATTTCCAACCCAAATTTTTTGCGTGTGTCTATGGCTATTTGGTAGCCTGCGTCGGCGTGCCTAAAAACGCCCATTGCGGGGTCGTTGTGGAGCACCCGTCTTAGGCATTCGTCGGCTTGGGCGGTACCGTCGGCTACCACCACCATGCCTGCGTGCTGGCTGTAGCCCATGCCCACGCCCCCACCGTGGTGAAAACTCACCCACGTAGCGCCGCCGCTCGCATTGCTCAGTAGGTTCAGCAACGCCCAGTCCGAAACCGCATCGCTGCCGTCGAGCATGGCTTCGGTTTCTCGGTTGGGGCTGGCTACCGAGCCACAATCCAGGTGGTCTCTGCCGATGGCGATGGGTGCTTTTAGTTTGTCGCTGCGCACCAGCTCGTTAAATAACAAGCCTGCTTTTTCTCTTTCGCCCAAGCCCAGCCAGCATATACGTGCGGGCAAGCCCTGAAAACTAATTTTGTGCGCCGCATTTTTTAGCCAATAAATCATTTGTTCGTTCTCGGGAAACGCCTCTATCAACGCCTGGTCGGTGGTGTGTATGTCTTGCGGGTCGCCCGAAAGTGCCACCCAGCGAAACGGACCTTTGCCCTCGCAAAACTGCGGGCGTATGTACTCGGGTACAAATCCCTTGAAATTATAAGCGTTGGTAGCACCGCCCATGCGTGCAAACTCCCTAATATTATTGCCATAATCGAACACAATGCTGCCTTTTTCTTGCATTTCTACCATCAATTCCACGTGCCTCGCCATGCTTTTGTACGACAATTCTTGGTAGCCGCTGGGGTCGGTTTGGCGCATTTCTTGGGCTTGTTCCAGCGTGAGCTGGTGCGGCACATAGCCATAAATGGGGTCGTGTGCGCTGGTTTGGTCGGTGAGTACGTCGGGTACAATGTTTTGCTCCGAGAGTTTTTGCAGCACATCGCCTATGTTGGCTACCAAACCGACTGAAAGGGCTTTTTTATCCTTTTTTGCCTGCAAAACCAGCTCCATGGCGTGGTCGTAATCGGTGGCTATTAGGTCGATGTAGCGGGTTTCCAAGCGTTTTTTCAGGCGGGTTTCGTCTATATCCACGCCCAAAAAAGCTGCGCCGCACAGCGTGGCTGCCAGCGGTTGTGCGCCGCCCATGCCTCCTATGCCGCCCGTAACCAGCAGCCTGCCACTAAGCGTGCCACCAAAATGCTGGCGGGCGCACTCCGCAAAAGTTTCGTAAGTGCCCTGCAATATGCCTTGCGTGCCTATGTATATCCACGAGCCTGCGGTCATTTGCCCGTACATCATCAGTCCTTTGTCTTTTAGCTCCTGAAAATGCGCCCAATTTGCCCACGCTGGCACCAAATTACTGTTGGCTATCAGCACCCTGGGCGCTTGTGGGTGCGTGCGCACCAAACCCACGGGCTTGCCACTTTGCACCAGCAGGCTGTGGTTGTCGTCCAAGTCCAATAGAACCTCAATTATTTTTTGGGCTGCCTCCACACTTCGGGCGGCTTGCCCTGTGCCGCCATAAACCACCAAATTTTCGGGGTCTTCGGCTACTTCGGCATCTAAATTGTTCAAAAACATACGCAAAGCCGCCTCCGTTTGCCAGCTTTTGCAGTTTAGTTCCGTGCCTCTTGGGGCTGTATAGTGCGGGTGGTTGGCATATTTTTGTATGAATGCGTGTGCTTTTTCGGTCATTTTTTGTTCTTTATAAAAGCACAAAGTTAAATCTTTTTTACGAAAAAAAATGGTTTTATACCCAAAATATCAGCCGTTTTTTTTATTAATTTTGGGCTTACACCCAATCCAAAAGTTTCTGGTCTTGGATTTGTAGCAGCCTCGGTTTTTGGGCATTCATCGGTTGATTGGCGCATACTTGCTCGTACTTTTGTAGGTAGGCGAGGCACATTTTTTGGCTGTTGAACTGGGTGCGGGCGTACTCGTGGCAGCGGTTTGCGCTAAAACTCGGGGCGGTTTGCAGGGCGGCTACCAAGTCCTTTTTTTGGTTGGATAAATAGCCGTACTCCGCACCCACAAGCTCGGGCAGCGAGCCGTAGGGCGTACCAAAAACGGGGCAACCGTAGTACAAACTCTCTATGATGGCTAACCCGAACGGCTCGTGCCACAAAACTGGAAAAACCAAGCCTTTTGAACCGTTTAAAACCTCGTATTTTTGGCTGCCGCCCACCATACCCAAAAAATCAATTTTGGGCGAAAAAGTAAACCGCAAACCCATTTTAAAATTAAAACGAACACCCCCCAATACTTTAAGTCGTTCGTTTTTTGCGGCTTGTATCAGGGCGATGCTTCCTTTTATATTTTTTACTTTCCAGGCTGCATTGCCCAAAAAATGAAAATGGTTGCGTGGCGCATTCAGTACTGGCTTTTGGTAGTCGTTCCAGTCTAAGCCATTGTATATAAATGCGTTAGAGCCGTACCTATTGGCGTGGTTCTGCGATACAAACACCGTGTTTATGTCCAGTTCTGCTGCATCGTTCGAGTTGCCGTGCATGGTTATAAGGTAGGGTTTTTTGAGCAGGTGCAGGTCTTTTGGGCAAAAATGAAAATGCACCACGTCTATTTTATCGGGGATTTGCGCCACAATTGACCTTTGGGGGTCTATGGCTATCACGTGGGCAAAGGGGCAGGTAGAGCCGCTTTTTACGAGGTAAGTAACCTCATGCCCGAGCTTGGTTAGCTCCTTACCGAGGTACCAAATCACCCTTTCGGTGCCGCCATAGCGTGTTACTGGAATTTGGGAGTTGTTTACAAGAAGGATTTTCATGGCTTTGCAGCGGCACTATTGTTTTTTATTGCCCCCAAACCGAACCAAAAGTGCGGGCAGCAAAAGCAAGGTAGAAAACAGCCCCATGAGCAGCGTAATGGCTATAAGCACGCCCAAGGCTACGGTTCCCTGAAACTCCGATGCGGCAAAAATGGCAAAACCAAACGACAAAATGAGTGCGGCGTATATGATGCTGCTGCCTGTTTCTAAAATGGTGGTGCTGGCGGCTTGGCGCACGTCGCCGCCGTTTTTTATTACTTGGGCGTAGCGGTTTAGCAGGTGTATGCTGGCATCTATGCTTATACAAAAAGCGATGCTAAAAATGAGTACCGTGGAGGGTTTTACGTGTATGTCGAAATAGCCCATAATGCCCGCCGTAAATAGCTGCGGCACTAAGTTAGCCAAAAACGACAATGCAAGTAGTTTTATGCTGCGAAACAGCGGCAACATAGCCAAAATAACGAACAAATACCCGAGCAAAAGGCTTTCTATAAGGCTGTCTATGAGGTATTGATTGCCCTTCAAAAACAAAAGTGTAGTGCCTGTGTAGCGCACTTTTAGGTCGGTATTTTGGGTGATGCTGTCTATTTTGGGCGTGATTTCTTGCATAATGCGCCTTATTTCTTTTGTACCCACATCGGACATACTGTACGAAATGCGGGCAGTGCGCCGAGTGCTGTCGGTTAGGGCGGTGGTCATGGCACTTTTTGAGCCTTTTAATGCCCTGATGGCATAAGGTATTACAAAGGTGCGCTCCTCGGCGGTAGGCAAGCGGTAGTTTTCTACCGAACCGTTGTAGTAGGCTTGGTTCGCCATTTTAAACATTTCTACCAGCGAAATGGGCTTGCTAAACTCTGGGTGCAGCGCAAAAATTTGCTGGATTTCTTGTATTTTTTCTATGTTCGAGGGCTTTTGGGCACCGCCTTTTTTGCCCGTATCTATCACCACATCTAAGGGCATCACGCCCCTAAAATTGGTTTGGAAAAACTGTAAATCCGTAAAAAGTTTCGAGGTTTTGGGTATGTCATCTACAATGTAGCCCACCGCATTTATTTTAGAAACGCCGTAAGCCGAAAACAACACGATGCCACCAAAGGTCATAAAAATGTACTTTGGGTGTACCACCGCCCAGTCGTTGAACTTGTGTAATACGCTGGTTAGCAGCTTGTTGTTTAGGTGTTTTGTTTGTTTGGCGTTGGGTGCGGGCAAGTAGCTAAACACCACAGGAATATAAATGAGCGCAAGGCTAAACACAAACACCACGCCCAAACTGCATACCAAACCAAACTCTACGAGCAGCTTGGTATCGGTAAAATAAAACACAAAAAACCCGATGGCGGTGGTGGCGTTGGTTACGAGCGCAGCCACGCCGATGCGTTTTACCATGTTTTTTAGGGCTTGGTTTTTGTTTGGCACAAGCTGGTACTCGATGTGGTATCTGTTGAGCAAATACACGCAACAAGAAATGCCGATAACCACCATAAGTGCGGGTATCAGCCCCGAAAGTATGGTTATTTGGTAGCCCAAACAGGCTATAAAACCCATGCTCCACACGGCACCTATAAGCACGCCGAGTACTGGAAAAAACACCATATAAACGCTCCGAAACAAAAACCAAAGCATGGTGGCGCACACCAGCACAGATAGCCCCGAAAACAGTTTTAGCTCCGATTTTACGCTTGTGTTGTACGCAGTGCGTATTTGTGGCAGCCCCGAGTAGTGCATTTCCACGTCGTGCTGGGCGGCAAACTGATTTACTTTTTTTATAATCCGATTTACAGTATTTATCCTGTTTTTCGAGTTGAGGGTATCGGGGTGTATGGCGATGCCCATGAGCGTGGCGTTGGTTTGGGTATTGAGCATCAAACCCTCAAAAAATTTATTGGTAACAATGCGCTCTCGTGCGCTATCGAGCTCGGCTTGGTTTTGCAAAAACGGCTTGCTTATAATCGGCTGAATTACAAACTGCTGGCGAGCCGTGTCTTTGTACAAAAAAGGCATATTTGCCACCGAAAGCACTTGTTTTACGGCTTTGTCTTTGCCCAGCTCAATGCCCAAGCTGCGCCAATCGTTGAAAACCTCGAGGGTAAACAAATCTTTGCTCCTGAAACCTGCTACGAGTACCGTGCCATCTACCCCAAACTGCTGCCTAAACTGCTGGTAAGCCACATAGTCGGTGTCGGTAACGGGTACGAGTGCGCCCTGGTTGTAGCTCATGGTCAGCTCCGAGGCTCGGTAGCCCATGTATATTGTACCCAAAAGCAAGGCTATAAGCAGTCCGAAACGATTTTTTAGTATCCACTCCGCTAAGTTGTTCCACATAAAACGCACATTTAGTAAATGAAACACAAAAGTACAACCTTTTAAGGGTTTTTTTGAAAAAACCTGATTTTGCGCCGTATTCTGCAAATTTAGTGCGTGTTTTTGATGGAAAATCTGTTTAACCTTTTATTTTTTATACAGCAAATCCACAATTTATACATCAGAAAGCACATTTTTGTCATTTTTTATGCCACCTTTTTTTTATAGAGAAACCAAAATCGCTTTGGTTTAATACCGCCCATTTTTTTTCATCTCTTTTATTTTACACCCAACTTTGGGCTTAAATTGTATCTTTGTGGTATGAAATAATTTTTTTAACGGATTTTAGGCTAGGTTTTTATGGCGGGGTTAATGTTGTAAGTTCGCCCATAATTTTTTTAAATTTATACGATGACAGACGAATTATTTCAACAATTAACGGCAAATTGCCAACCGCACCAAGTTTTTAGTAGTGACTGGTCGCATTATTATTCGAGAGACTTTGCAGACATAATGCTCCCAAAAGTTGGCATAATAAATGGGAAAGCCATAGAATTTTATGATGGAGCAGAAATATTGCCAACTGACAATAAATTTTTGAGATATTTTTTGCAATTAACCCCCGATAGCAAACTGATAAGTTTAACACTATTTTCTTATCCAAAAGGGACAAAAGCCCAACAAAAAAAACTGACGGTACAGCCCGAAAAATTTGAACTATGCGTGTTTTTTGAACTTGACACGAACGACAATATTGCCATTTTTTTAAAGGCTGGTGATAATTTCAAAAGTGTTTTGCAATCAATGGCTAAATCCAAAAAAGTAGCCGATATTTCCTCAAACATTAACGACAAAGTTTTTTCAGCATCGTTGAGTAGTTTTCAATCTTTTTTCAAAGAAGAGTACTCTCACTATAAGGTATTGGCGTATGTGGGCAAATTATTAGAAATTGACCTTGAAAAAAAACACAATGCCACGGTTTTAAAGGTTCGCATTAATTCTGTGAGGGCATACACCTCAGAACCCTCCGACAACCATAAAAGAAGGGTAAAAGTAGGACAAAAAAAGTATATAAAAGTTGATTTTGAGTTAATGAACCAGTCTGCAACCAGTTACAGCATTTATGTTTTTAAAGCGGGTAATGAAATTTACAAACAAACCTATTTGCAGGAACTCGTTGTTTCAAATAAAACGAATACAACCCCAAAACCCAATGACTATGCAGCAGGCAAATACACAATAGAATGGGACTGCACAGATAATAAAATACTTGATAATCAGAATATTAGCGATAAAATTAAAATTAGGATTCAGGCAACAAATAAGTATAAAGAAACAGCAATTTCTGAAATTGAACTTAGCATTAAAGAGTTAATTGACAAAACAGAGAGGAACAATTACATCTTAATTTTGAAGCCACAGTTTAAAATAAATGCCGACAAAACCAAAACCCCATTACCCGATTTGGAGGTTAAAGTGTTTGGCAATGAAATTATAGAGCGGCAGGAGGATTTTGTAAAGAAAATTCCGAAAAATATTTACGAAAACCTTACCACCGAAGGCAAGCTCATTCTGAATTTACCCGTAATAATGACTAAACTCAATTTTATATACGGTGCCTTGTGCCAAATACACTGGCTGGAGGGTACGTCTGATTCACTAAAATTTCCTTACGAGTTTTTTATGAGTGAAGGAAGAGTGAAAGAAATTGACGGGAAAAATTTAGAAGAATATTTTGAAAAACTGCGTTACTTATCGCTTACTAACCTCGGATATATGCCAAACAACCCCGATGTAGAGAATTTGTTTTTGTACAATGATGACATTAGTAGTGTTAAAATTGCGTTGGAAAAATTTAATGAAAATTTAGAAAAACGCACCGAAAATGGAGCAGTTGGGGGTAATGAAAAATTAATTAATGAAATAAGGGAATGGAATAAACTAAAAAAACCGAATGGAGAACTTGATACCAAACTACTTAAAGAAGCGTTGATGGAAAATTACTTTCAGGCATTTTCAATTGGTTCTGCAACAGGAGATTTAGATGATTTGGGTGTTGCAATAGGTATGTACCGACAGGCTTGTTATTTTAGAGGATTTTTAGAGAAAAACACAACTAACGGAAAGTGGATTTTGAGCGTTGAAGAAGTGCTATGTAGGTTTTTTGATGAGTTTAGTTTTAATGATAACTTCAAATGGGATAAACCATTATCTTGGCGTAGTCAAGATTTAGGTTGTTGGCATACTGAAATAGATAAACCGAAATTGCCGCATTACACCAAAATTCATAAACCTGATGGAGTTACAATTTGCTTACAGAATTCTGATTTTCAAAAACTAAAAGAAGCACTATCAAAAAAAATCCCCAACTCTTGCATTGATTATTTTATTTATTCAAATTTTAAATCTTTTTCAGATGAATTTATCCAAAAAAATATTACTATACTATAAAGATTTTTTTATCCAACTGTTTTTATTTTTCATTGTTATCATCACTCCACTTGGAAATCCATTTGACTATAGTATATATTCAAAAGAAGAATTTAACTTCAACTCGATTTCTTGTTTTTTACATTCAGTATTAGACCTTTTATTTTATATATCACTTTATTTTTTTATACCCATAATTATAAATATTTATTTAGTAAGAGTTAATAAATTTAGATTTGGAAATGAAGACTATAAAGCAATGAAAATACTTTTATTAGTAAGTATGAATTCATTTTACCTATTGTCTTGGATG